>NZ_JBHUYV010000006.1:0-139504 GCF_042667905.1 Streptomyces sp. NPDC057287
CCAGCCACGGCCCCAGGGTAAAAACGAGCCCCCTACTCGCGGAGAAACCGCAGGTAGGGGGCTTGTTTTGGTCGAACTACTTCTTCTTGCCCTGGTTCTTCACTGCCTCGATAGCCGCCTTGGCCGCGTCCGGGTCGAGGTAGGTGCCGCCCGGCTTCAGGGGGCGGAAGTCGGCGTCCAGCTCGTAGGCGAGCGGGATGCCGGTCGGGATGTTGAGGCCCGAGATGGCGTCGTCGGAGATGCCGTCCAGGTGCTTCACCAGGCCGCGGAGGCTGTTGCCGTGGGCGGCGACCAGGACGGTCTTGCCGTCGAGGAGGTCCGGGACGATGCCGTCGTACCAGTACGGCAGCATGCGCTCGACGACGTCCTTGAGGCACTCCGTGCGCGGGCGCAGCTCCGGCGGGATCGTCGCGTAGCGCGGGTCGGCGCTCTGCGAGAACTCGGTGCCGTCCTCGAGTGCGGGCGGCGGGGTGTCGTACGAACGGCGCCAGAGCATGAACTGCTCCTCGCCGAACTCGGCGAGCGTCTGGGCCTTGTCCTTGCCCTGGAGGGCGCCGTAGTGGCGCTCGTTCAGCCGCCAGGAGCGGTGCACGGGGATCCAGTGGCGGTCCGCGGCTTCCAGCCCGAGCTGGGCGGTGCGGATCGCGCGCTTCTGGAGGGAGGTGTGCACGACGTCGGGGAGCAGGCCGGCGTCCTTGAGCAGCTCACCGCCGCGGACCGCCTCCTTCTCGCCCTTGTCGGTGAGGTCTACGTCCACCCATCCGGTGAACAGGTTCTTCGCGTTCCATTCGCTCTCGCCGTGGCGGAGGAGGATCAGCTTGTACGGTGCGTCGGCCATGGGTCCGAGCGTAATCGAACCCGTGCGGCCTTTGCGCGCTCGGTCACAGGGCGGACACGGGGCGGGGAGGCGAACCGACGATTGACGGGCGGCGTCAATCGAGTGGCGGTCGGCGATTCCGCTTTCGTAATGTTCGGACAGTGGTCGGGCCGCTTACATGGCCCGGGCGCGCCGAATCCGTACGCGTACGCCCCGGGGGGAACTTCCTATGTCTGTCGCCGGTCTCAGAAAGGCGGCACACGAGACGGTCGCCGGTCTCCCCAGGGAGTTCTGGTGGCTGTGGACCAGCACACTGGTCAACCGTCTCGGGGCCTTCGTCGCCACCTTCATGGCTCTCTACCTGACCCTGGACCGGGGCTACTCGGCCTCGTACGCCGGTCTCGTCGCCTCCCTCCACGGGCTCGGCGGGGTCGTGTCGTCGCTGGGGGCGGGGGTGATGACCGACCGGCTCGGCCGACGGCCGACCATGCTGATCGCCCAGCTCTCCACAGCCGTGTCCGTGGCCGTGCTCGGCTTCATGGTCCATCCGCTGGCGATCGCGGGCGTGGCCTTCGTCGTGGGCATGGCCAGCAACGCGTCGCGGCCCGCCGTCCAGGCGATGATGGCCGACATCGTCCGGCCGGAGGACCGCGTCCGCGCGTTCTCGCTCAACTACTGGGCCATCAACCTGGGTTTCGCCGTCTCGTCGGCCGGAGCGGGGTTCATCGCCGAGTACAGCTACCTGGCCGGCTTCATGGGCGAGGCCGCACTGACGCTGCTCTGCGCCGTCGTCGTGTTCCTCAGGGTGCCCGAGTCGCGGCCGCAGGAGGCGCCCCGGGCAGCCGGGGCTCCCGCCCCGGACGACGTGCGGCTGAGCACCGTGCTGCGCGACGGGCGCTACATGGGTGTCGTCGGGCTGTCGTTCCTGGTCGCGCTGATCTTCCAGCAGGGGTACGTGGGCCTGCCGGTGGCCATGGGGGCGGACGGGCTGTCCAGCTCCGACTTCGGAACGGCCATAGCGGTCAACGGTGTGCTGATCGTGGCCCTGCAGATCCCCGTGACCCGGTACATCCAGCACCGCGATCCGCGCCGGCTGCTGGTCCTCTCGTCGCTGGTCGCGGGGTACGGCTTCGGGCTGACCGCCTTCGCGGGATCGGTCGGGGTGTACGCGCTGACGGTGTGCGTCTGGACCCTGGCCGAGATCGTCAACGCGCCGACGCAGACGGGCATCGTCGTGCAGCTGTCCCCGGCGCACGGCCGCGGCCGCTACCAGGGCATGTACACGATGTCCTGGTCGGTGGCGGGGCTCGTCGCCCCGCTGATGTCGGGCTTCGTGATCGACCGCTACGGCGCCGCCTGGCTGTGGGGGACCTGTGCGGTCCTCGGCACGGTGGCGGCGCTCGGCTACTGGCTTCTCATGCGGAACCTGGACCTGTCGGAGCCGAAGGCGGCTCCGATCCCGGTGCCGACGCCCGTGGACCGGACGGTGGCCGAGCCCGCGCTCTGAGAGGACACGCACGTCGGCGGTCCGGCGGTCCGGGGGTCCCCTCAGGACGTGCCGTAGTGCCCAGGACATACCGAAGGTGCCCCCGGACGCGCCGAAGGTGCCCCGGACACAACAGGGGTGCCCCGCGCCGGACAGATGTCCGGCGCGGGGCACCCCCGGGGCGGCAGTCGGCCCGGTTCAGCCACCGCACTGGCAGGGCGCACCGGACTGGCAGCCGCACCCGCAGCCCGAGCCGCAGCCGCAGGCCCCCAGCAAGGGCAGATGCACCACTTCGGTCGGGGTCTCCTGCTGGGGTTCGGTCACGGGGGAATCGGCCATGGTCCCTCCTCAGGGGGGTACGACTCGACGGCGTACGGCACATGCGTGGAGCGCACAGCCGACGGCGGGGGGCGTACGGGCATGGCGTGTCGCCCCCGCACCCATTGCATGCCCACCCGGGAGGGCGCATCAACGGCGCACGAGTGCGGGAACGGATGTACGACGGTTGCGGCAAGCGCGCCCTTCCGCGCCCCCGGCCGATGACGGCGTTACGCCCCCTCCACCGATGCCGCCGCCTGGATCTCGTCCGCGTGCTCACCCGTGACCAGGTAGACGACGCGCTTGGCGACCGACACGGCGTGGTCGGCGAAGCGCTCGTAGTAGCGGCCGAGCAGGGTGACGTCTACGGCGGTCTCGATGCCGTGCTTCCAGCGGTCGTCCATCAGGTGCTGGAACAGCGTCCGGTGCAGCAGGTCCATCTCGTCGTCGTCCTGCTCCAGCTGGAGCGCCAGGTCGACGTCCTTAGTGATGATCACCTCCGCGGCCTTCGCCATGAGCCGCTGGGCGAGCTGCCCCATCTCCAGGATGGTGGCGTGCAGGTCGTGAGGCACCGCCGACTCGGGGAAGCGCAGCCGTGCCAGCTTGGCGACGTGCTGGGCGAGGTCGCCGGATCGCTCCAGGTCGGCGCTCATCCGGAGCGAGGTGACCACGATCCGGAGATCGGTGGCGACCGGCTGCTGGCGGGCGAGCAGCGCGATGGCGCGGGCCTCCAGGTTGTGCTGGAGGTCGTCGACCTTCTGGTCGGCGGCGATCACGCTCTCGGCGAGCTTGAGATCGGCGTCGAGCATGGAGGTCGTGGCCCGGCCGATCGCCGAGCCGACCAGCCTGGCCATCTCGACCAGGTCTTCGCCGATCGAGTCGAGTTCCTCGTGATAAGCGTCGCGCATGGAAGTCCCTCTCCAGATCCTTACTGAGGCCGGGGTCCGGTGCCGACCCCCACGCTGCCACGGTGCGGTCCCAACGCGTCGGGATTCGTCCCCCGAAGTGAACCGGCACTTTCCCCTTGGTGAACTCTGGGCGACGAGTGTTCGAGATGGCACCCGGATGGCTGGGAGAGTGTCGGCGCGCCCGCATAACCTTGAGGCATGGACGTGAACGCGGCTGTCGCCGCAGCTGCAGCGATTGCCGGGTTGTGCACCGGTGTGATCGCCATGCTGGCGTTCCGCTGGAGCGAACGCGAGCAGAAGCGCCCCACGCGTACGTCCCTGCGGCCCGACGGCAACGCCGCGCTCCCCCCTGGGGTGGACACGGTCCTCTCCGTGCTCAGCTCGTCCGCCGTCGTGCTCGACGAGAGCGACAGTGTGGTCAAGGCCAGCTCCGCCGCCTACGCGCTGGGCCTGGTCAGGGGCGGACGCCTGTCGGTCGAGCCGATGCTCCACATGGCCAGGGACACCCGGCGTGACGGTGAGATACGACAGGTCGAGCTGGATCTGCCGCGCCGCGGCACGGGCCGCGGCGAGGCGCTCGCCGTCTCCGCCCGGGTCGCACCGCTGGGGTCGCGCCTGGTGCTGCTGCTGGTCGAGGACCTCACGGAGGCCCGCCGCATAGAAGCGGTACGGCGCGACTTCGTCGCCAACGTCAGCCATGAGCTCAAGACCCCGGTCGGCGCGCTCTCCCTGCTCTCCGAGGCCGTCATGGACGCCTCCGACGATCCGGAGGCGGTGCAGCGGTTCGCCGGCCGCATGGAGATCGAGGCGACCCGGCTGACCAATCTCGTCCAGGAGCTCATCGACCTCTCCCGGGTGCAGAACGACGACCCGCTGGAGGACGCCGAGCCGGTGCGGGTCGAGGAGCTGGTCGTCGAGGCCATCGACCGGTGCCGCCAGCAGGCCGGATCGAAGCAGATCACCATGGCTTCGGGCGGCGCCGCGGACCTCTTCGTCTGGGGGAACCGGAGCCAGCTCGCGGCCGCCCTCGGCAACCTCGTGGAGAACGCCGTCAACTACAGTCCGGCGCGCACCCGCGTCGGCATCGCCGCCCGGAAGATGGCCGCGCCCGGCGGGGACCTGATCGAGATAGCCGTGACCGACCAGGGCTTCGGTATCTCCGAGAAGGACCGCGAGCGCGTCTTCGAGCGGTTCTACCGCGTCGACCCGGCCCGCTCACGGGCCACAGGCGGCACCGGTCTCGGTCTCGCCATCGTCAAGCACGTGGCCGCCTCGCACGGCGGGGAGGTCACCGTATGGAGCTCGGAGGGACAGGGCTCCACGTTCACCCTGCGACTGCCCGAGTCGGGCGTCGTACGGGGTCGTACCACCGGCGGACCTCTCGTCGTCAACGGTGCTGTTGACGACGACGGGCCCTTCGGGACCGATTCTTTTGAACCATTTCCTGCCCCGGAGGCCCTTCCGTGACCCGAGTGCTTGTCGTCGAGGATGAGGAATCCTTCAGCGACGCCCTGTCCTACATGCTCCGCAAGGAAGGCTTCGAGGTGGCCATCGCGGCCACCGGCCCCGACGGCCTCGACGAATTCGAGCGCAACGGCGCCGACCTCGTGCTGCTCGACCTGATGCTGCCGGGCCTGCCCGGCACGGAGGTCTGCCGCCAGCTGCGCGTCCGCTCCAACGTCCCGGTGATCATGGTCACCGCCAAGGACAGCGAGATCGACAAGGTCGTGGGCCTGGAAATAGGAGCCGACGACTATGTGACCAAGCCCTTCTCCTCGCGGGAGCTGGTGGCCCGCATCCGCGCGGTCCTGCGCCGCCGCGGCGAACCGGAGGAGGTCACCCCGGCCGCGCTGGAGGCCGGTCCGGTGCGGATGGACGTGGACCGCCACGTCGTCACGGTCTCCGGCGGCAAGGTCGACCTCCCGCTGAAGGAGTTCGACCTCCTCGAGATGCTCCTGCGCAACGCGGGGCGCGTGCTGACGCGCATGCAGCTGATCGACCGGGTCTGGGGCGCGGACTACGTCGGCGACACCAAGACCCTGGACGTCCACGTCAAGCGGCTCCGGGCCAAGATCGAGCCCGACCCCGGAGCGCCGCGCTACCTGGTGACGGTGCGGGGCCTGGGCTACAAGTTCGAGCCGTAAACCGAGAGCTGCCGGCTGCGTGGGGGGCGTCTCCGCCGGAGGCGCCCCCCACGCGCTCAGTGTTCGGCGGCCGCGTCGTCCGAGGGCGTGGCGGAGCCGCTCGGCGTGGCCGAGGGGCTGCCCGACTCGCCCGGCGTCTCGGACGCGGAGCCCGGAGTCTCGGACGCGGAGCCCGACGGTGTGGCCTTGGGCTCGGCCGACGGCAGCGCGCTCGGGCCGAACTTCTCGAAGAAGCTGGTCGCCGGGACGATGGCGGCACCGAGCTCGATGTCGCCCGTCTCGCTGAACGTGAAGGCGACGGTCTGCACGTCGCCGTTCGTCCCTGCGCGGCGGCCGTCCTCGATCACGGCCGAGGCGTTGTTCTTCCCGCCGATGATGACCCGCCCGCCGGCCGGGACCACGAGCGGTCCCTTGCCCTTGGCGGCCTTCAGCTCCACGGTCGTGCCGGTGCCCGGCAGGGCGATCTTCTCGACGGTCTCCGGCTTCGCGCCGTCGTTGAAGAGGGTGGCGGCGATGACCGCCGGGCCCTCGGCGTCCGGCTCGGGCTGGGTGATGATGTTGAGGTTCTGGATCTTGATGGAGTCGACAGCGGTGGCTGCGTTGTCCGGCCGGACCTGAAGCGTCTGTGCGTCGTTGCCGGCACTGCACGCGGACAGGGCGGCGATCGAGAACACGAGGGCAGTGGCGGCGAGGGCGCCGTGTCGAAGGCTGCGGCTCACGGCGGCGGCAACTCCTTGAACGTTCGGACTGCGGACTTCGGACTCTGCGGACAGGAAGGCCCGAGCGGCCGTAAAGCCGCCCTAAGTGTGTGTCAGCGGCCTCAGGTTACCGAGCCGTCGTCGCGGGCCCGCACCCGACCCGCCCCTCGGGCGGGCCGACCTGTGAGCCGGCCGCGGGCCGGTACGCCCCCGTCGGGGCGCCGATGTCCTCCGGCCGCGTCGCAGCCGTCTCCGCGGCCTCGACGATTCGCACGGTGTTCACGAAACACGCGGTGAGCTGTGCCGTTGATCGGCTGGTGATCGATTTCCCGGCGCCGGCGCATTTCCCGCGCATAATCCACCGGGTCACGAGCCGTTGATCAATTTCAATGACCATCGACACTAAGAGCCGTACGGGTGATCGAGATCCGAACGGAGTACGGAAAGTTCACCATCCTGAAACCGGCAAAACGGGACTTTCGGCCCCTTCTGGAGGGCTTCCGGCATGTGTGACGCGTGTGTTTCAGCTCGGCCGTACGCCTGCTCCGACCTGCGAATATCGCCTTCCGGAAGGCTCTCGCAGCACGTTCGTGTTGCAGTTGTCAAGCCCCGAGATATGCCCTGACCTGCGAAAACGCCATTCAGGAGATGCCGTTCTCGTGTTACTCTGGATAGCCACGGAAGGGGTACCTGTCACATGACGTTCAAGGTTGGCGACACCGTGGTCTATCCCCATCACGGGGCCGCGCTGATCGAGGCTATCGAAACTCGCCAGATCAAAGGCGTGGACAAGACCTACTTGGTGCTCAAGGTCGCCCAGGGCGACTTGACGGTTCGTGTACCGGCGGACAATGCGGAGTTCGTCGGTGTGCGCGACGTAGTCGGGCAGGAGGGGCTGGACCGGGTCTTCGAGGTGCTGCGCGCGCCGTACGCCGAAGAGCCGACGAACTGGTCCCGTCGCTACAAGGCAAATCTCGAGAAGCTCGCCTCCGGCGATGTCATCAAGGTCGCCGAAGTGGTGCGTGACCTGTGGCGTCGTGAGCGCGAGCGTGGACTCTCCGCAGGTGAGAAGCGCATGCTCGCCAAGGCCCGCCAGATCCTGGTGAGCGAGCTCGCTCTCGCGGAGAACACGAACGAGGACAAGGCCGAGGCCCTGCTCGACGAGGTTCTCGCGTCCTGAAACCGGACGACACCGGTTGACCGGATGACGCCGGCGAACTGAATCCGGTCGTACGAAATGTGCCGCGGTGCCCGCTGACCAACCGTCTCGACGGTGAGTCGTCGGGCGCTGCGGCATGTTCGGATCCGCGCATGGGTCCGCCCGGAAAGCGATCCGGCACACACCTGTGCCCTCTTCTGCGGCAACCTCCACCGAGCCCTGCGGCTTGGCCGACCGGGGGTCACGGAAGGGGTCCCGGTCAGGTCAAGGCGTCGCGCCCGGCCCTCCCCCGAGCCACGGTCGGGGGCACGCCCAGGCCATACCCATGTCGGCCGTGGAAACAAACCTGCCGAAGCTTCGGAGTGCTACGGATGTCATCGATGTCACCGACGCCTGCTGAACCGAGCCCCTCCCGCACCGCGGCGGTGATCCCCGCAGCGGGCCGCGGTGTCCGGCTCGGCCCCGGTACCCCGAAGGCGCTGCGCGCGCTCGGCGGTACTCCCATGCTGATCCACGCCGTACGGGCCATGGCCGCGTCCCGCGCCGTCTCCCTCGTCGTCGTGGTCGCGCCCCCGGACGGCGCGCCCGAGGTGAAGAACCTCATCGACGGTCACGCGCTGCCCGAGCGCACCGACTACGTGGTCGTCCCCGGCGGTGCGACACGCCAGGAGTCCGTGAGCCTCGGCCTCGACGCCCTGCCGGACGACATCACCGTCGTGCTCGTCCACGACGCGGCACGGCCCCTGGTGCCGGTCGACACCGTGGACGCCGTCATCGAAGCCGTACGGGGCGGGGCTCCCGCCGTCGTCCCCGCGCTCCCTCTCGCCGACACGGTCAAGGAGGTGGAGCCGGGCGGGCCGGGCGTACCGGAGCCGGTCCTCTCGACTCCCGTACGGGCGCGGCTGCGGGCGGTGCAGACGCCGCAGGGCTTCGACCGGGACACGCTCGTGCGGGCGCACGAGAGCGTGGCCGTCGACGGTGAGGGTGCGACGGACGACGCGGGCATGGTCGAACGGCTGGGATCGCCGGTCGTCGTCGTGCCCGGACACGAAGAAGCGTTCAAGGTGACCCGGCCCCTGGACCTGGTGCTGGCAGAGGCAGTTCTCGCACGGCGGAGGGCCAACGATGGATTCTGAGGCAGTCGAGCAGCGGCCGGCTCCCGTGATTCCGCTCGTCGGCATCGGGACCGACATCCACGCCTTCGAGGAGGGCCGGGAGCTCTGGTGCGCCGGGCTGCTGTGGGAGGGCGAGGGCCCCGGCCTGGCCGGGCACTCCGACGCGGACGTGGTGGCCCACGCCGCCTGCAACGCGTTGTTCTCGGCCGCCGGGCTCGGTGACCTGGGGCAGCACTTCGGTACCGGCCGCCCGGAGTGGTCGGGCGCCTCCGGTGTGACTCTGCTGACCGAGGCCGCCCGGATCGTACGGGCCGCGGGGTACGAGGTCGGCAACGTCGCCGTGCAAGTCGTCGGTCTGCGGCCGAAGATCGGCAAGCGGCGCGACGAGGCACAGAAGGTGTTGTCCGACGCGGTCGGCGCGCCGGTCTCGCTCTCCGCCGCCACCTCGGACGGGCTCGGGTTCACCGGCCGGGGCGAGGGCATCGCGGGCATCGCGACCGCGCTGGTCCACCGCGTCTCCGGCTGACGCGCGGGCCCGCCCGCCGGGGAGCGGCAGCGCCGTCCCGGCGGGCGGCCGTACGGAGCCCCGCCGCCTTATTGCACATCACTCGCACGTACGCTGATGTGGCAAGTGGTGTGCCGTACGGGGCCGAGGGCGAGGGTGAGTGTCAGTGGTGAGCGCGACCGCCGGGGCGACGAGGATGCCGGACGCGCCGGCCGGTGCCGACGGGTACGTCCTGCGGACCGCCACCGCGGAGGACGTCGGGGGCGCCCGGGCCGTCATGCTGGACACCGTCTACCACGACCTGCGCTCGGGCTACGTGCCCCGCTGGCACGCCGACATCATCGACCTCGAGGGTGCCTACCTGCGCCCCGCGCGCTGCACGCTCCTGGTCGTCGTGCTCGGTGACGAGGTCGTGGCGACGGGCGCGGTGCGGGACCGGGGTCCGCAGGCGCCACCCAATCCGCAGTGGGTCGCGGACCGCTTCCCCTCCGGCTCGACGGCCCAGCTGTGCCGGATCTACGTACGTCCCGCGCACCGTCGTCACGGCCTGGCCCGCGCGTTGGTACGGGAGCTCGGGGACTTCGCCGCAGGGGCGGGCGGCTACACCTCGCTCTACCTGCACACCGATCCGGCCGTGCCGGGCGCCGAGCCGTTCTGGCGTTCGCTCGCCCATGAGGTCTGCGACGAGCGTGCGCTGCCGGACGGTGGCCAGGGCATCGTCCACTTCGAGCTGCCGATGCCTGCTCTCCCCGGATCCTCCACCCCGAATATCAGATGATAATCGTTTTCATATAGGGTCTCCGTCATGCCTACGTCCCGAACCCGCCGCTCCTCGCTGCCGGTCGTCGCCGCCGCCCTGCTGCTCCCGCTCGCCGCCTGTTCCTCGTCGAGCGGCTCCGGAGCGTCCGGCGACGCGCAGCGGCTCCGGGTCGTCATGGCCTTCCCGCCCGCCCAGGCCATGTCGCCGTACGGGGACGACGCGGTCACCCTGAGCAGGCTCTCCGTCATCGAGGGCCTCACCACCCTGGACAGGAACGGCGCCGCCGAGCCCGCGCTCGCCGCGTCCTGGAAGCAGGAAAACCCCACCACCTGGACGTTCACCCTCCGCAAGACCGTGTTCCAGGACGGTGCGAAGGTCGACGCCGCCGCTGTCGTCCGGTCGCTCACCGCGGCGGGCAAGGCGTCCCCGCTGCCCCGGGTCCTGTCGGACACGACCCTGAAGGCGACAGCGGTGACGGGCGGGCGCGCGGACGCTGTACGCATCGTCACCGGGGCGGCGGACCCGCTGCTGCCGCAGCGGCTCGCCAACCCCTCGCTCGCGATCCTGTCCGCCGGCGCCTACAGGAACGGCAAGGTGAACCCCGCGGGGCACGCCACCGGCCCGTTCACCCTGACCGACGTCAAGGGCGCGGTCGCCGCCACCCTCCAGCGCAACGCCGACTACTGGGGTGACAGGGCGAAGGCCCCGGGCGTCGACGTCACGTTCGCCGCGGACGGCACCGCCCGCGCCAACGCGCTGCGGACCGGGGCCGTGGACGTCGCGGAGTACGTACCGATCTCCCAGGCCTCCCTGCTCGGCGACTCGTTCGTCCATGAGTTCCCCTCCGCCCGGACGAACGGCCTTTCGCTCAACACCGGACACGGCGTCTTCGCCGACCCGGCCATGCGCGCCGCCGCCCGCGAGGCCATCGACTCCGGGGCTCTGGTCGACGGGGTGTACGAGGGCCGGGCGGACACCGCGAAGGGGCTTCTCGGGCCCGGCATCCCGTGGGCCGCCGAGAAGCGCACGGCGCCCACCGGACGCACCCCCGCCGCGAGTCGCGCGGAGGTGGCCAAGACGAAGGAGATCGTCCTCGCCACCTACACCAACCGGCCCGAGCTCCCCGAGGTGGCGACGCTCGTCCAGCAGCAGCTCCAGAAGCGAGGCTTCACCGTCAAGCAGGTGGTCCGCGACTACGCGCAGATGGAGGCCGACGCCCTCGCCGGGAAGTACGACGCGTTCATACAGGCCCGCAACACCCTGCTGGACACCGCCGACCCCGTCTCGTACCTCTCCTCCGACTTCACCTGCGACGGCAGCTTCAACATCTCCCAGCTGTGCGACAGGAACGTCGACGCGGCCGTGGACAAGGCCGCCTCCCTGCGTGCCACCGATGCCCGCCACGGCGCCGAGATGACCGCCGAGGCCGCCGTCCTCGGTGCCGACGCCCTCGTGCCGCTCGTCCACGAGCGCTTCGTGCAGGGCTACGACGACGCCCGCGTCGAAGGCGTCGCACTCGACCCGATGGAGCGCACCCTCGTCACCGCCGACACCCGCGTCGGGTGACCGCGTGAAGTACCTGGCCGGACGGCTCGGCGCGCTCCTGGCCGTCGTCGCCGTCATCGGCCTGCTGCCCGGGCTGACCCGCACCGACCCGGCCCTGACGATCCTGCACGCCCGCTACGCCGACCGTCCGCCCACCCCGGCCGTGCTCGACGCGATCCGAGCCGAGACCGGGCTCGACGGCGGGGCGCTGCACGTCCTCGGCGCCTGGGCCTCCGGACTCCCGCGCGGCGACCTGGGGGAGTCCTGGGTCTCCGGGCAGCCGGTCGGCCCCGACGTGACGTCCGCGCTCGGTGTCTCCCTCACCCTCATGGGGGCCTCGCTCGCCGTCGCCGTCCTCCTGGCGCTCGCGCTCGTCGCCGGCACCCTCCGGCGGGGTGCCGGGCGGAGGCTTGTCACCACCCGGGCGGGCGTCGGCGCGGCCGTGCTCGCCGCGCTGCCGGAGTTCCTCCTCGCCGCGGTCCTGGCGACGGTCCTCTCCGTGCAGCTGGGCTGGTTCCCCGCGCTCGGCTGGGGCGAGGCCGGCCAGGCCGTCCTCCCCGCCCTGGCCATGGGCCTCCCGGCTGGCGCGCTGCTCGGGCGGCTGCTCGACGACGCCCTCCCCGCCGCGTTCGCCGAACCCTGGGCGCGCGCCGCCACCGCGCACGGGATGCCCGCCCGCCGGATCGCGGCCCACGCCCTCGGCCGCGCCCTGCCCGCACTGCTGCCGCAGCTCGGCCTCGTCGTCGTCGGGCTGACCGGTGGCGCGGTCGCCGTCGAGGCGCTCTACGCCGTACCCGGGCTCGGTGGAACCGCCCTGGCCGCCGCCGTCGCCCAGGACCTGCCCGTACTCCAGGCCTGCGTGCTGCTCCTGCTGCTCCTCGGAGTCGCCGCCGGACTCGCGGCCCGGCTCGCGTCCAGGGCCCTGCTCGGCCCCGCCCGCACCGACGGCGCGCTGCCCCCGCTCGTCGCGCCCTCCCTTCCCGTCCGGCGCGCGGTGGCCGTCGCCGCCGTGCTCCTGGCGGCGCTCCTCCTCGCCGTCACCGTCGCGGGGCTGCTGCGCGACCCGCTGCACGCCGACGCCGCCGCCCGCCTCGTGCCGCCCTCGGCGACCCATCCGCTGGGCACCGACTCGCTGGGCCGCGACGTGCTCGCCCGGCTCGGCCACGGGGCGGCCACCACCGCCGTCACGGCGGTCGGCGTCGGCGCCGTCACCCTGCTCCTCGGACTGCTCGCCGGGGCGGCCCGCGCCGGGGCCCTCACCGAGACCGCCAACGCCCTG
This sequence comes from Streptomyces sp. NPDC057287, assembly GCF_042667905.1. Lineage (NCBI taxonomy): Bacteria > Bacillati > Actinomycetota > Actinomycetes > Kitasatosporales > Streptomycetaceae > Streptomyces > Streptomyces sp. NPDC057287. The sequence continues at coordinate 12,735 of NZ_JBHUYV010000006.1, forward strand.
CCCGCCGTACTGGCCGGCCTCGTCGTCGCGGGCGTCGTGGGCCCCGGCCCCTGGAGTGCCGCGGCGGCCGTCGCGGCCGTCGCCTGGGCCCCGCTCGCCGCCCACACCTCGGCGCTGTACTCCCAGGAACGGTCCGCCCCGCACGTCGCCGTCGCCCGCGCCCTCGGCGCCGGGTCCTGGCACCGGATGCGCCGCCACGTCCTGCCGGGCGTCGTACCACCGGTGGTCCGCCACGCGGTCCTGCGCATCCCGGCCATCGCCCTGGCGCTCGCCTCCCTGGGCTTTCTCGGCCTCGGGACCCCCGCCCCCGCGCCGGAGTGGGGGCGCATGCTGTCGGAGAACATGCCCTACGCCGAGCGCGCCCCCTGGGCCGTCCTCGCCCCCGCCGCAGCACTGGCGGCCCTCGGCGCCCTCGCGGTGCTCACCTCGGCGGCCGTACGCGGCAGGGGGCGCGGGTGACGACGGCCCGGGCGGGCACCAGGCCCGGCGCCGCCCCGGACCTCAAGCCCTACCTCCGCCTCCTGACAGTCACCCAGTTCGCCTTCAACACCGGTTTCTACGCGGTCCTGCCCTACCTCGCGGCCCACCTCGGCGACGGACTCGGGATGGCGGGGTGGCTCGTCGGGCTCGTGCTCGGCCTGCGCACCTTCAGTCAGCAGGGCCTCTTCGTCGTCGGCGGCGCCCTCACCGACCGCTACGGCCCCCGGCCGGTCGTCCTCGCCGGCTGCGTCCTGCGTATCGCCGGCTTCTGCTGGCTCGCCGTGGCGGGCTCCACCGCCACCGTCATCGGCGCCGTCCTCCTCATCGGCTTCGCCGCCGCCCTCTTCTCGCCCGCCGTCGAATCCGAGACCGCCAGGACCGCCGTCGCTCACGAGAGGGGGACGGGGACGCCGCGCGCCCAGGTGCTCGCCGTGTTCTCCGCCGCCGGCCAGGCCGGGGCGTTCCTCGGCCCCCTGCTGGGGAGCGTGCTGCTGCTCCTGGGCGGCGGCTTCCGGACGGCGTGCCTCGCCGGGGCCGTGGTCTTCGTCGGCGTACTCGCGGGACACGCCCGCCTCATGCCCCACCGGCCGCGCCGCGTCAGGCCCGCGAAGGCGGGCACCGACCGCCCCGCGCGCCTCTTCGCCAACAGGCCGTTCCTCGTGCTCTGCCTCGTCTTCAGCACCTACCTCGTCTCCTACAACCAGCTCTATCTCGCCCTCCCGGAGGAGGTGGAGCGGGCCACCGGCTCGCAGGGCGCGCTCGGCGGGCTCTTCGCTCTCTCCTCCCTCCTCGTCGTCGTCGCCCAGCTGCCGCTGACGCGCTGGTCCGCCCGGCGCATCGCGCCCCGGACCGCCCTCGTCACGGGCCTCGCCGTCGTCTCCGCCGGCTTCGCCGCAGTGCCCCTCGCACCGGACGGGCCCGCCGGCCTGCTCCCGGCCGCCTCCCTCGTCGTGCTGCTCACGCTGGGCCAGATGCTGCTGGTCCCTGCCGTCCGGGGGCTCGTACCGGACCTGGTGGACGATCAGCGGCTGGGGCTCGCCACCGGTGCGCTCTCCTCGGTCTCCGGTCTCGCCGTCCTCGTGGGCAGCGCCGCCACCGGAACCCTCCTCGACACGCCCGGCCCCGTCCTGTGGACGGTGCTCGCCGCCGTCCCTCTGGCCGGCGCGGCGCTCGCCCTCACCCTGGCCGGCGGACAGCGCACGCCGGAGCCCGCCACCACCGTCACCGATTAGTTGTGACACGTTTTCCACAGGGGGCGCTGGGCACTGGTGCGGGCCCACTACCCTTGAGGCGTGACTATTCGCCTGTACGACACCGACGCCCGGCAGATCCGTGACTTCGTCCCGCTCACAGCGGGTTGTGTCTCGATCTACCTCTGTGGCGCGACTGTCCAGGCCGCCCCGCACATCGGGCACATCAGGTCCGGTCTGAACTTCGACATCATGCGCCGCTGGTTCGAGCACCGCGGCTACGACGTGACGTTCATCCGGAATGTCACCGACATCGACGACAAGATCATCAAGAAGTCCGCCGAGCAGGGCCGCCCCTGGTGGGCCATCGGCTACGAGAACGAGCGCGCGTTCAACGCGGGCTACGACGCCCTGGGATGCCTCCCGCCCACGTACGAGCCGCGGGCCACCGGCCACATCACCGAGATGATCGAGATGATGCGCGGCCTCATCGAGCGCGGCCACGCCTACGAGGCCGACGGCAACGTCTACTTCGACGTCCGCTCGTACGAGGGATATCTGGAGCTCTCCAACCAGGACCTCGACGACCTGCGCCAGCCCTCCGGCGACAACGAGACCGGCAAGCGCGACAAGCGTGACTTCGCCATGTGGAAGTCGGTGAAGCCCGGTGAGCCCAGCTGGGAGACCCCGTGGGGCCGCGGCCGTCCCGGCTGGCACCTGGAGTGCTCCGCGATGGCGCACAAGTACCTCGGCACCGCCTTCGACATCCACGGCGGCGGGATCGACCTGATCTTCCCGCACCACGAGAACGAGATCGCCCAGGCCAAGGCCTTCGGCGACGAGTTCGCGAAGTACTGGGTGCACAACGGCTGGGTCACCATGTCCGGCGAGAAGATGTCGAAGTCCCTCGGCAACTCCGTGCTGGTCAGCGAGATGGTCAAGGCCTGGCGCCCGATCGTCCTGCGCTACTACCTGGGCACCCCGCACTACCGGTCGATGATCGAGTACAGCGAGGACGCCCTGCGCGAGGCCGAGTCCGCGTTCGCGCGGATCGAGGGCTTCGTCCAGCGTGTCGTGGAGAAGACCGGGGGGCCGGTCGAGGCCGCCGCCGAGGTGCCGCCCGCGTTCGCCGAGGCCATGGACGACGACCTCGGTGTCCCGCAGGCGCTGGCGATCGTCCACACCACGGTCCGGCAGGGCAATTCCGCCCTGGCCGCCGACGACAAGGAAGCCGCCGTCGCCCGCCTCGCCGAGGTCCGCGCGATGCTCGGCGTCCTCGGCCTGGACCCGCTCGACCCGCACTGGGCCGGCGAGGGCGACCGCGGCGAGGACCTGCACGGGGTCGTCGACACCCTCGTGCGGCTCGTGCTCGACCAGCGCCAGTCGGCCCGGGCGCGCAAGGACTGGCCCGCCGCCGACGCCATCCGCGACCAGCTCAACCAGTCCGGCCTCGTCATCGAGGACAGCCCCAGCGGACCCCGGTGGACGCTCGGACCGCGCTGAGCGGACTTCGCACCATGCGTGAGCAGCGCAAATGTGCCGCCCGGCCGTCCGGGCGGCACACTTTCACTTGACGACGTTTTTCTGAAGCAACGAAACAGGTAGGTCATGGCCGGGAACAGCCAGCGCAGGAACCGCCGCACGTCCAACAAGAAGGGCATGCAGGTCGGCAGCGGCGGTAACCGACGCCGTGCTCTCGAAGGCAAGGGACCGACGCCGCCCGCCTCCGCCCGCAAGGGACACAAGAAGAACAGGGTGGCGAACGCACAGGCCAAGCAGGCCCTGTCCCGCCGCCCCGCCCCGCGCCGCGGTGGCGCCAAGGGCACGTCGGAGATGGTCGTGGGCCGTAACCCGGTCTTCGAGGCACTGCGTGACGGCGTGCCCGCCACCACCCTCTACGTCCAGCAGTACATCGACAACGACGAGCGGGTCCGCGAGGCCCTCCAGCTCGCCGGCGAGCGCGGCAACATCAACCTGATGGAGGCGCCGCGCCCCGAGCTCGACCGGATGACGAACGGCCTGAACCACCAGGGTCTCGTCCTCCAGGTCCCGCCGTACGAGTACGCGCACCCGGAGGACCTGACGGCCGCCGCGTACGACAACAACGAGGACCCGCTGATCGTCGCCCTCGACGGCGTCACGGACCCCCGCAACCTCGGTGCGATCGTCCGTTCCGTATCCGCCTTCGGCGGCCACGGCGTGGTCGTCCCGGAGCGCCGGGCGGCGGGTATGACAGCCGGAGCGTGGAAGTCCTCGGCGGGCACCGCCGCGCGTACGCCCGTCTCCCGTGTCACGAACCTGACCCGGGCCCTGGAGGGCTACCAGAAGGCCGGCCTCACCGTGGTCGGCCTCGCCGCCGACGGCGAGCACACCGTCGAGGACCTGCAGGAGCTCGCGGGCCCCGTCGTCATCGTCATCGGCAGTGAGGGCAAGGGCCTGGGCCGCCTCGTCGGCGAGACCTGCGACTACCGGGTCCGGATCTCCATGCCGGGCGGCGCCGAATCGCTGAACGCGGGCGTCGCCGCGGGCATCGTCCTCTACGAGGTGGCCCGCCGCAGGGCGTGAACCCCCTGAGACCGTAGGGACCCGGAGCCCCGGGTCCCTGCGCCGACCCGCGGGAGCGCACGACCGGCGTGCCCTTCTCCCGGGGCCGCCCCCCCCCCGGCGCGCCCGCTGCGCGGGATCCGCCCGGCGGAGTGCCGCACCGGCCGGGCGGCGTACGTCACCTGTCTGCGGGGTGCCGTACGCGATGCGGCACCCGGCCTCCGCACCCGCTCATGCCCGAGGGGACACCGACGGCGCGGAACCGAAGGCCGGCCGGGTCCCCCTCGGACCTCCGGGGCCCCGGCGCAACGCCTTCCCGGCCCCGTAGAACCCCGCCGGCCGCCTCCGTCAGCATGCCCGGAGTACACGGACTCGCCCGGTGTGGAGGGATGTTGACGGGTCTCGGACACTTCGGACGCGTCAAGGCAGTGTCCTAATCACACATCACTCGGTTAGATGAGTGTGGACACCAGAACGCCTCGGTTCGACGACCAACCCGCCCTGAGCATGACGAAGGTGGACAGCGACCCCGCGCAGGTCATCGTCAGCCACGCCAGCTTCCGGGTGCAGCTCGCCCCGGGCCAGCGCACCCGTCTGCGCCCCGTGGGCTCCGCCGGACCGCTCAGGATCCCCGCCATGGGCGGAGCGGGGGGCCGCAGGCGGGCTCCCGTCGTCTGGAGCGGCAGGTCCGAGCCCGGGGACCCCGGAGCGACCGGACTCCTGCAGGCCGTACGGAACTCCACCGCCGGCCATCTCGACGCGCGCCCCGGTGGCGACTTCGGTTCGGGCTACGACGACGGGGGCGGCGGCACCCAGGTCATCCCGCGCCTCGACGAGACCCAGCCCAACCCCGTGCTCGTCGCCCCGCAACGGCCAGGAGGCGGGCGCTCCGGGCCGCTGCTGCCGCCCATGCGGCAGGCCGTCGGCGCCTACGACTCCTCCGAGCCCCCGGCCCACGCGCACGACCTCACCTACGACGATCACGGCGCCGAGGAGCAGAGCGGCGCCTCCGGCGGAGAGCGGCGCCACGCCAACGACACCGTCCGGCACGCCTACTACCCCGGCCGCCGGATGAACCTCGGCGTCGTCCTGCTCCCGCTCCGCGTGATCCTCGGCTTCCTCTCCATCTACGCCGGCATGGGCAAGCTCTGCGACCCCGCCTACTTCGACGGCGGCGACCGCGGCTCCATGGTCAAGTGGCTGACCTCGCTGCACCCCTGGGCCGCCGCCGAGCCCCTGCGCGACTTCGCGCTCTCGCACCCCGTGGCCGCCGGTCTCTCCGTCGCCTTCCTCCAGATCGTCGTCGGCGTCCTCACCGTCCTCGGCCTGTGGCAGCGGGTCGCCGCGGCCTTCGGTGTCCTGCTCTCCGCCGCCATCCTGGTGACGGTCAGCTGGCGCACCGCCGCCGCCTACAACACCCCGGACATCATCCTGCTGGCCGCGTGGAGCCCTCTCGTCATCGCGGGCGCCCCCGTCTACTCCCTCGACGGACGCCTCGCGGGTGAGGCCTGGCGCACGCTCGGGCCGCGCTCCGAGATCTGGGACCTCCGCCGCCGGGTGCTGCGCCGCGGGACCGTGGTCGCCACGGTCGTCGTCGGTCTGACCCTGCTGGTCGGCTCCATGCTCGGCGGGGCCGTCCGCTCCACCGAGGTCGTCACCGTGCCGGGCCCCGACAGCTATCCGACCAACCAGCTGCCCGGTTCCCCGCTCCCCGGCGAGACGAAGGGCAAGAAGCGCAAGCCCTCCATGACTCCGGAGAACCGCACGCCCGAGACGTCCCCCTCCAGTGCCCCCGGCACCCCGTCGGCCGAGGAGTCCACCCCCGGCTCCGAGTCCTCACGCGACTCCGGCCCGACGGCAGGGGCGAGCACGGGCGCGCCCAGCCAGACCCAGGGCACCGGCCAGGCACCCCCGCAGGAGCCGGCCCCGCAGGAGCCCCCGTCCGGCGACACGGGCCCCAGCTCGTCCGGTTCCGAGGGCTCGGGCGGCACCACCGGCGGGTCGGACGGCGGCGGTTCCAGTGGCGGCTCGGACGGTGGTTCGTCCTCCGGCGGAGCCGGACAGAACCCCATCGGCGGCCTGCTGGGCTGACGCAGCCGCCTCACACCGCGAGGGCGGCCACCGGACATCCGGTGGCCGCCCTCGCGTACGTGCGTGAGCCGGCTCAGCCGCCCGCGTGGGCGCCCAGCTCCTTCGCCGCCTCCGTGAGGTCCTTCGCGGTGTCGATCGCCCGCCAGTACGCCCCGTGCGGCAGCGGGAAGCCGGCCAGCCGGCGCTCGCGGGCCAGCCGGGGGAACGTGGTCCGCTCGTGGTCGCCGCGGTCCGGCAGCATCGTGGTGAACGCGGGCGCGAAGACGTACACGCCCGCGTTGATCAGATACGGCGACGGCGGCGACTCGATGAAGTCGGTGATGTGCCCGAACGCGTCCGTCTCCACCGCGCCCCACGGGATCCGCGGCCGGGCCAGCGCAAGTGTCGCCGTGGCGTCCCGCTCGGCGTGGAAGGCGGCCATCTCCCGCAGCGAGAAGCGGGTCCAGATGTCGCCGTTGGTCGCGTACCAGGGCTCCGACGGCTCGGGCAGCCGCGTCGCGGCATGCTTGAGACCGCCGCCCCGGCCCAGAGGCTCGGTCTCGACGACGGTCGTGACGCGCAACGGAAGATCGGCCGAGTCCAGCCACTCCTGCAGCACATCGGCAAGATGGCCGCACGAGATCACGGCGTCGGTGACGCCCTCGGCGGCCAGCCAGGACAGCTGATGGCCGATGATCGGGGTCCCGGTCCCCGGGATCTCGACCATCGGCTTGGGGCGGTCATCGGTGTACGGGCGCAGCCGTGAGCCCTGACCACCCGCCAGGATCACGGCCTGCGTCGGATACGTATGCATGCCAGGCACGATATGCCGTGCCCGGACGCACCCGGCTCAGCTGAACTGTGCGACGCCCGAGGCGAACGAGGTGTCGCAGACCGGCCGGGAGAAGCGGTGGGCGCGGGTCGGCCCGTACTGGTCGACGGCGGCCTTGCCGAGCGCCCTGGCGATCGACATGCAGTGCTTCGCCAGCGAGGGGCGTCCCTCGACGGTGCGCTGGAGGCTCGTCAGTGCGACACCCGGGTCCTTCTCGCGGAGCTCCAGCATGAGCTTGTCACGCAGGACGTCCTGGGGGGCCCGGGCCTTCGCCTGCTTGGAGACGGTCTCCGAGGCGGCGGTCAGCAACTGGGTCTCTGTGTCCTGCCCCGACCACTGCACGCGGGTGACCGCGAGGGTCCCGGACAGCACCATGACGACGGGCAGTACGAGGGCGAGGGTTCGGCCGATGCGGCGCGCGGTGTGGGTCACGCAGGCGAGCGTAGCGGGCAGTGACCGCTCGGCGACATTTCGTCACCCCTGCGGGGGATGGTTCGAGTGGCCTTTTCGAATCGGGCGTTGACGCGCCGGGGCGAATTGACCGGAGTGCCAGGGTATTTGACGCCCGCAGGATCCGAAACCCGATCCTGCCCGCGACACGCGAACGGCCCCGCGTCCAGGGGACGCGGGGCCGTGGCGGCGGGATCAGGTGGATCCGACAGGCTGGGCGATCAGCCGGTCAGGCGCTCACCGGTCGACGTCGCGAAGACGTGCAGCTCGTCCGGGCGCGGCACGACGTGCAGCTCGGTGCCCTTCTCCGGGACGGCGCGGCCACCGACGCGGACGACCAGGTCCTTGTGCTCGCCACCGACCTGCGCGGCACCGTAGACGAAGCCGTCGGCGCCGAGCTCCTCGACGACGTTGACGGAGACGGCCAGGCCGGCCGGGGCGTCGGAGGAGGCCTTGGACAGGCCGGTCGCGGCGGCGCCGCCGTGCTCGACGATGTCGAAGTGCTCGGGGCGGATGCCGACGGTGACGGTGCGGTCACCGCGGTCGGCGGCGGCGGAGAGCGCCTCGCGGGAGACCGGGACGACGCTGTTGCCGAACTTCACGCCGCCGTCGGTGATCGGGACCTCGATCAGGTTCATCGCCGGGGAGCCGATGAAGCCGGCGACGAAGAGGTTCGCCGGGCGGTCGTACATGTTGCGCGGCGAGTCGACCTGCTGGAGGAGGCCGTCCTTGAGGACCGCGACGCGGTCACCCATGGTGAGGGCCTCGACCTGGTCGTGGGTGACGTACACGGTGGTGATGCCGAGGCGGCGCTGCAGCGAGGCGATCTGCGTACGCGTCGACACGCGGAGCTTGGCGTCGAGGTTCGACAGCGGCTCGTCCATGAGGAAGACCTGCGGCTCACGCACGATGGCGCGGCCCATCGCCACACGCTGGCGCTGACCACCGGAGAGCGCCTTCGGCTTGCGGTCCAGGTAGTCGGTGAGGTCCAGCATCTTGGCGGCCTCTTCGACCTTCGCCCGGATCTCCGTCTTGTTGATCCCGGCGATCTTCAGTGCGAAGCCCATGTTGTCCGCGACGGACATGTGCGGGTAGAGCGCGTAGTTCTGGAACACCATGGCGATGTCCCGGTCCTTCGGGGGCAGGTGCGTGACGTCGCGGTCACCGATGCGGATGGCGCCGCCGTTGACGTCCTCGAGACCCGCGAGCATGCGCAGGGAGGTCGACTTGCCACAACCGGAAGGACCGACGAGGACGAGGAACTCGCCGTCCTCGATGTCGATCTCGAGCTGGTCCACAGCCGGCTTCGTGGAGCCGGGGTAGACGCGGGACGCCTTGTCGAACGTGACACTGGCCATGGCGATTCTTCTCCTCCACCGGCAGGAACGTGCCGGACGATCCGAGTAAGGGAGTGGTGTGGTCCACTGGAGTGAACCTGAGGTGACGCTACCTGGCGTTTTCGGATCTGTCAGTAGGTCCGAGGCCCCGAATATCGGGCAGGATCCGGCCCGGCTCCGGTTAGACTGCTCCAGCACGCCTCCTTAGCTCAGTCCGGCCAGAGCAACGCACTTGTAATGCGTAGGTCGTCGGTTCGAATCCGACAGGAGGCTCCACGAAACCCCAGGTCAGACGGCTTCTGACCTGGGGTTTTCTGCTGCTGTCCAACTGCGTGACAGCCGCGACGCGAGGTCCAGGGCGAACGCGCCTCGCTTCAGTACCTCCGACCGCTGCTTCGATCGTCCCAAAAGGCTTCTGCAGTGTCCCCACCCGGCCACAGCGCCTCGCACGCCTTTACAATCCGTCGCGTCGTTCGGGTGCACGGGAGGTGTGCCCGGGGTGGAGGGGGACTCGACATGAGAACGAACCGTGCTCTGACCGGGCGCAGATGGAGAGCCGCTGCCCTTCTGGTCGCCGGTCTGATCGGCGGCACGTTGCTGCCGGCCACTCCAGCGGCCGCCGTGCACGGGGCGGTACCCGGTGACTTCAACGGCGACGGCTACCGTGACGCCGTCCTGCCCGCCCCCGGCGCCGACGTGGCGGGCAAGGAGGCGGCTGGTGCGGTCGTCGTGATGTACGGGGCGAAGTCGGGACTGTCGACGACCTCGCGGAAGATCATTACGCAGAACACCGCCGGCGTGCCGGGTACCGCCGAGGCGTACGACCGGTTCGGTGCCGCCACCGCCACGGCGGACCTGAACCGCGACGGTTACACGGACCTGATCGTCTCGTCGCCCTACGAGGGCACGGTCCAGGGGATCGATGCCGGGGCAGTGACGGTGCTGTGGGGGAGCAGCGCCGGTCTCACTACAGGCACCAACCTGCCGACACCGGAGAGCGATCCGCTGTACTACGGCCTGGACCTGGCTGCTGTCAGCGCCGGCCCGGGAGTGAAGACCGAAGTCCTGGTGGGCGGCTGGCACGGGACCGTCCGCTTCGCCGGCCCCTTCAGTCGCACCGGATCGTTCGGCAACGCGGCCGTGCCGGCGGACATGTCCTCGGGCGAGTCAGTGGCGCTCGGCGACCTCAACGGGGACGGAGCCCAGGACCATGTGAACGTTACCTATCGCTACGGTGGCCTCTCCGGTGGCGTGGTCTTCGTGAACTCCGAGAACCACGTGTACAAGCCCGGTGTGTCACCCGGTCTCCGGAAGGGCAACGGTCTCATCTCCGCAACCGGCGACCTCAACGGCGATGGATTCGCCGATCTCGTGGTCGGCGACCCGGACGAACCCGAAGTCGCCGGGGTCGACGGTGTGCTGGGCGGTCGCATCCTGGTCTGGTACGGCTCGGCGCTCGGCATCGCGGCCGACGCGGCACCCGTCCAGATCACGCAGGACACCGCCGGCGTCCCCGGCGGAGGTGAGAAGTACGACGCCTTCGGCGGCGCTTTGGCGGTTGCCGACCTCAACCGTGACGGGCTCGCCGACATCGTGGTCGGGGCGCCGTACGAATCCATCGGCACGGTCGGCCGGGCCGGGCAGGTGACCGTCGTCCCCGGACGGCGCACGGGCGCCCTCGGCACCGGGGCGTACGCATTCACCCAGGACACAGCAGGTGTCCCCGGCGGCTCAGAGGTCGACGACTTCTTCGGCACGACGGTCGCCGCAGGTGACGTGAACAAGGACGGCAAAGCCGAGTTGTTCGTCGGAGCTGCCGGCGAGAACAACTCCACGGGCGCCGTTTGGGTCCTCCCCGGCGGCACCTCCGGACCGACAGCCGCGGGCAGCCGCATGTTCACCGCGTCCTCCGTCGGCCTCACCCAGCAAAGCGCCACCCTCCTGGGCGGCAACGGGCTGCTCTGGGTGATCTGACACGCCATACGGATGGCAGACCCCCCATGCCCGTACCGCCCGTATTGCCCGGACGACGCCACAGGTCAGGTGCGGAGCGCTCACACGATCCGACAACGTGTCATGCGTAGGTCGTCGGTTCGAATCCGGCGGGGGCTCCACGAAACCCCAGGTCACGACTGCCGTGACCTGGGGTTTTCTGTTCGGGGACAAGAGGCCGCCCGCGGCGTCGTGCCCCTGAGTGGCGTCAGGTCGGCAGGGTCGTCCGTGGGGCGCCCTGCGTCACCTCGCCCGCCGCCCTGCGGGTCGCTCCGGCGAAGACGTGCAGGGCGCGGGTGGCGCTCCCGGCCCGCCACACCAGGCCGTATCCGACGGGCTCCGCGTCGACGAAGGGCAGGTACACGATGCCCGGGCGCGTGTAGTACGTCCTCGTGTGCGCGGCCGTGAGCAGGGCGCCCCTGCCGCCCGCGACCAGCATCAGCGCCTCCTGCATCTGGGTCACGGCCGGCCCGCGTTCGATCGGCCGTCCTCCTGGCGTGTGTGTGGGGACGTGCTGCTCCAGCCAGTAGTCCGGCAGCTCGCCCTCGATCGTGAGCAGAGGTACGCGGGCGAGGTCCTCCATCGACACCGAGTCCCGCGCGGCGAGCGGGTGCGCCGAGGAGACGGCGAGGACGCGTTCCTCCGCGAGGAGCGCCGGGCCGCCGCTGAGGTCGCCCTCGCGCACCGGGTACTCCTGGAGCTGGATGTCGAACGCGCCGCTGCGCAGTTGTCCGAACGGATCGGTCAGCGGGACCTCGCAGATCTCCACGGCGAGGCCGGGGTGGCTGACCCGCAGGGCTTCCGCCGCCTTGAGCGCGATCTCGCCGGTCAGCGGGTTGGAGAACCCGACGTGCAGCACGGTGTCGATGCCGCGCGCGGTGGCGACGGCACGGGCGAGGGCGGCTTCCATCGCGCGGTGGTGCGGTTCGAGGTCCGCGCGCAGTTGTGCGCCCAGGGAGGTGAGGGCGACGCGGCGGCTGGTGCGTACGAACAACGGCGCGCCGACGCGCCGTTCCAGGCGCTGCACCAGCTGGCTCACCCGCGCGCGGGAGAGCCGCATCCGGTCGGCCGTGCGGCCGAAGTGCAGCTCGTCGGCGAGCAGCAGGAAGCACTCGATCTCGTCGCGTTCCATCAGATCCCCCAGATGAACCGGATCGGTAAGCCTGACTGAACGAACGTGCAGATCTTCGCCGTTGTTCCGCTCAGGTGCCCTGGCCGATGGTGGAGGAGCCCCCGCCGGAGGCCCTCGGCACCGGCGGCAGCACCCCTTCCACCACCCCGTTCTCCCTTGGAGCTGAACCGACATGAGTGAGCAGAAAGCAGCGGTCGTCACCCCGCTCGGTGCCCGTGACTGGGGCGTGCTGCTCGTCCTGTGCGGCGCGATCTTCCTGGAAGGCATCGATGTGGCCATGCTCAATGTGGCCCTGCCCTCCATCCGCGCCGATCTCGGCCTGTCCACCGGCTCGTTGCAGTGGGTCATGAGCGCGTACGTCCTCGGATACGGCGGCTTCATGCTGGTCGGCGGGCGGGCCGCCGACCTCTTCGGGCGGCGCCGGATGTTCGTCCTCTGGCTCGCCGTCTTCCTGGTCTTCTCCGGGCTCGGCGGATTCGCCACCGAGGGATGGATGCTCATCACGGCCCGGTTCGTCACGGGAGTCGCGGCCGCCTTCATGACCCCGGCCGGTCTCTCCATCATCACCACCGGCTTCGAGGAGGGCCCGCGCCGCAACAAGGCCCTGCTCGTCTACTCCGGCACCGCGGCGGGCGGATTCTCGATCGGGCTGGTCGTGGGAGGCCTGCTCGCCTCCGTCGACTGGCGCTGGGTGTTCTTCGCCCCGGTCGTGCTCTCGGCCCTGATCCTGCTCGCCGCGCTCGTCCTCGTACCCGAATCCCCGCGGCCCGACCGTGCCGGCGGGCGCCTCGACCTCGCCGGCGGCCTCACCATCACCGCGGCGATCCTGCTGCTGGTCGTCGGCGTCGAACGCGCCGGTCACACGTCGCTCGCCTGGACCCTCGGCACAGTCGTGGCGGGTCTCGCCGCCCTCGCCGCGTTCGTCGTGATCGAACGCCGCTCACCGGCCCCCCTGGTACGCCTCGGCATCTTCCGCAGCGGTGCTCTGGTCCGCGCCAACGTGGTCGGACTGCTCTTCGCGGCGGGCTTCTTCGGCTTCCAGTTCCTGGTCGTCCTCTATCTCCAGGAGCTGCGCGGCTGGTCCGCGCTGGAGACCAGCTTCGCGATGATCGTCATCGGGATCGACGCGATCCTCTCTCCGGTCCTCGTGCCCGGGCTGGTCGCCCGCTTCGGCAACGCCAGGCTGATCGTCGGCGGGCTGCTCCTCGCGTCCCTGTCGTACGCCCTCTTCGTGCCCGTCGGCGCCGACTGGACGTATGCGGCCATGGTCCCGAGCCTGCTGCTGCTCGGCGTCGCCTTCTCGCTGGCCTACGGTCCGCTCACGATCGTCGCCACCGAGGGCGTGAAGGAGGAGGAACAGGGCCTGGCCGGCGGGCTGCTCTACACCTCGTTCCAGTTCGGTGCGGCGCTGGGCCTCTCGGCGGCCGCGACCGTCAACGTCGCCGCCACCGCGTCGGATTCACCCGGCGCGTTGCTCGACGGATACCGGGCGGCGCTCTGGGTGCCCCTCGTCGCGGCTCTGCTCGCGACGCTCGTCAGCGGTTCCGGACTGCGCCGCCGCCGGTCCGCCGGTGGCCACGTGATCGTCGCGGGTGAACCGCCGGCCGAAGACCGTACGTCTGACGCTCGTACGTCCGATGCTCGTACGCCTGACGACCGTACGTCCGGACTGCCTGCCGCCCCCTGACATCCGGGGCGCCGGCACCCGGGCTCAGGTGCTCGGTGGCGCGTCGGCGTCCCGGCCGGGTGCCCCGTCGAAGTCCTCCTCGGCCCGGCGCTGGATCTCGTCGGCGTCGGCCAGGAGCCGGTCGACCCGTTCGGGGCCTCCTGGGACGGCGGGCGGTGCGTCGGTGAGGGTGTCGTACAGGTAGCGGCAGGCCTCCGCCTCGGTGTCGAAGCGCGCGATCACCTCGTCCGTGCCCCGCTGGCGCAGGAGAACCGGCCACGCATCCCCCTCCCGGCGCAGGACGTAGTAGGCGTCCAGCTGGAGCGCCACGGGGTGGACGCCCGGAATCTCGTACAGCGCGTCCGGGACGCCCTCGCGGCGGAGGCGCTCGGTGAGCTCGGTCGTGTCCATCGCCCGGGTTCCCCCTGTGTGTACGGCGTCCGGGCGGGCCCCGGCCGTGCATGCGTCCGGGCGGGCCCCGGCAGTGCCGGAACCCGCCCGGGAGAGTGCGGCCGAGATCAGTTCAGGGCTTCGAGCTTCTGGGCGGTGACCAGTTCGGAGACCCGCGGGTCCGTCTTGTACTGGATGCCCAGACCGGGCTGCCCGAACCAGGGCCGGATGCGTCCGGCCTGCACGGTGAACGCTTCCTTGACCCGGTACAGGCGGTAGCTGTACGGGTAGTCGTCGGTGTACCTGTCGAGGTTGCTCGGCGGGATGGCCCGCTTGGCGTACGGCGTTCCGGCGGGGGCGAGGAAGTTGCCGCGCCCGCTGCCGAACAGGTCGACCAGCTGCCCCACCCTGAGCGTCAGCGACTTCTTCACGGGGTTGCCCGCGCGGTCGAGGACGAAGCCGTCGTTGTCCGGGTACCACCAACCGGACTCGGCCGTCACGGGGTTGGTCTGCCAGTAGCACCCGAGGAACCAGTACGCCGAGGTCGGGCCCGTACGGTCGTAGCCGCGCAGCATCGCGCCGATGGCACCGGTCCTCGGCAGGACCCGGGGGCCGAGCCGCCAGTCGTCGAGGTAGTACTGCTCCAGCGCCGGGTTGGGCGCTCCGCTCGTCCCCCTCGTCCGGCCGTCGGTCGGGCAGTGGGCGCCGGGCCGGACCGTGCCACCGGTGTCGGCGTGGGCGGCCGGCACCGGGCCGACGAGGAGGAGGAGCGAGGCGATCGCGCTCCAGGCGATGTTCCGCAGCACCCGCATAGAAAGTCGGTCCCTTCTCATTGCCCGCACCGGCCGGAGTCGGCACACGGGCGTCGAGGTCGCGCGAAGGCGCCCCGGGAGAGGGTCGCCGTGGTGTGGTGACCGTCAGTCAATGGGGAGTGGGAGCACACGCGAAGGCAGGGTTGCGCGCCGTCACCCGCACGGAGTCGCCTTTTCTCCTGATTGGGCTAGGGCCTCTCGTTTCGGACCGTGCCGGATCAGGGAGCGGGGCCCGGCGCCGCGCCCCGCGTCCGTGGAGTCCCGGGACGAGGTCCGTCAGTGGCGTCCCGAGATGCGGTCCGCCACCTCCGCGATGCGGTCGGTGGCGAGGTGTGGCGAGGCGGCCTCGCGGCGGTCGGCTGCGCGGTAGGCGGCGTAGAGGGTGTGGACGCCCAGCCAGCGGAAGGGTTCGGGCTCCCAGCGGCGGACCCGGTGGCCGACCCAGGGGAGTGCGGTCAGGTCCGTGGGACCGGCCTGGCCGGAGTCCTGCTGGATCAGGTCGCGCAGGGTACGGGCCGCGAGGTTGGCGGTGGCGACGCCCGAGCCGACGTAGCCGCCGGCCCAGCCGAGGCCGGTGCTGCGGTCCAGGGTGACGGTGGCGCACCAGTCGCGGGGGACGCCGAGCACTCCGGACCAGGCGTGGTCGATGCGGGTGCCCGCGGTGGTGGGGAAGAAGCGGACGAGCAGGTCGCGCAGGGCCTCGACGGTCTCCGGCCGGGTGCGTCCGTCGTTGTCGGTCCCCGAGCCGTACCGGTAGGGGGCGCCGCGGCCGCCGAGGGCGATGCGGTCGTCGGCGGTGCGCTGGGCGTACATGTAGGCGTGGGCCATGTCGCCGAGGGTCTCGCGGCCGTCCCAGCCGATGGTGTCCCAGAGGGCCTTGGGCAGGGGCTCGGTGACGATCATGGAGGAGTTCATCGGGAGCCAGGTGCGGCGGTGGCCCTTGAGGCCCGCGGTGAAGCCCTCGGTGCAGCGCAGCACGTAGGGGGCGCGGACCGTGCCGTACGGGGTGACGGCGTGCTTGGGCTTGATCTCGGTGACGGGGGTCGACTCGTGGATCGTGACGCCGAGGGCTTCTACGGTGTCGGCGAGCCCCTTGACCAGCTTGGCCGGGTGGAGGCGCGCGCCGTGCGGGGTCCAGCTGGAGCCGACGGCTCCGCTGACGCGGACGCGTTCGGCCGTCTCGCGGGCGCCGCGCAGGACGCGGTCGGTCTCGCCGAAGGCGATCTCGACGGAGTGGTAGTCCTTGAGGCGGGCGAGCTGGGAAGGGGTGTGGGCGACCTCCAGGACGCCGCCGTGGTGGATGTCGGCGTCGATGCCCTCCTCGCCGGCGACACGGATGACCTCGCCGACGGTGTCGTTCATGGCCTGCTGGAGACGGACGGCGGCGTCGTGGCCGTGCAGCTTGGCGTAGCGGTCGCGGCCCGCGATGCCGTTGTACAGCCAGCCGCCGTTGCGGCCGGAGGCGCCGTACCCGCAGAACTTGGCTTCCAGCACGGTGATGTTGAGGAAGGGGACGGCCTTCTTGAGGTAGTACGCCGTCCAGAGCCCGGTGTAGCCGCCGCCGACGATGCACACGTCGGCCGAGGCGTCGCCGGGCAGGGGTTCGCGTGGGGCGGGGGTGCCCTCGTTCGCGTACCAGAACGAAATGCCGCCGTTGACGGTGTTCATGTGTCCCCTGCTTGTCCGTGTGCAGCCCAGTCGCTGGAGGGACGGTACCCCTAGGCTCGCGGTGTGATCGACGTACCGGACGACCTGACGGTGAATCTGAGGGCGCACGGCGGCGCTGCGGGGGACGCGTTCGCACGCGCGTTGCCCGGGCTGGCCGGGGGGTTCCTGGAGGAGTGGGGGCTGCGCCCGGACGGGGACGCGATGTCCGGGATGTGCGCGCTGGTGCTTCCGGTGGTGCGGGAGACCGACGGCCGCCGGGCGGCGCTGAAGCTTCAGATGGTGGACGAGGAGACGGCGGGGGAGCCCGTCGCGCTGCGGATCTGGGGCGCGGCCGGAGCCGGGACGGTGGCCCTGCTGGAGCATGACGCGACGACCGGGGCGATGCTGCTGGAACGGCTCGACGAGCGGCGGCCGTTGACCGGGGTCCTGGATGCGCGGGCGGCGGTGCGGGTGCTGGCGGATTCGCTCGCCCGACTGGGGGGAGTGCCCGCTCCGCCGGGGATGCGGAGCCTGGGGGACACGGCCGCGCGGATGCTGGAGGCGGCGCCCGCGGTGGCCCCGGGAGTGGCGGACGAGGGGGAGCGGCGACTGCTGCTGGACTGTGCCGCGGCGGTGCGGGAGGTGGCGGGGGAACCGGGCGACCGGCTGCTGCACTGGGACCTCCACTACGACAACATCCTGGCCGGGCGCGCGGAGGAGGGCCGGGCGGACGAGTGGGTGGTGCTGGATCCGAAGCCGCTCGCCGGCGACCCCGGGTTCGAGCTGTTCCCCGCCCTGGACAACAGGTTCGACGCTGCCGAGGTGCTGTGGAGGTTCGATCTGCTGTCCGGGGTGCTGGGGCTGGACCGGGAGCGGGCGCGCGCCTGGACACTGGGCCGGGTCCTGCAGAACGGTCTGTGGGGGGTCCGGGGCGGATGGCGGCTGGCTCCGCACCACGCGGAGATCGCCCGGCGGTTGCTGGGGCGGTACTGAGCGGCGGGGGGCCGGCCCTGCTGTCTAGGCTGCCCCCATGATTCGCGTAGCCACCCCTGAAGATGTTCCCGCCGTCCACGCCATGGTGCGAGAGCTCGCCGAGTACGAGAAGGCGCTCGACGAGGCGAACGCCACCGAGAAGCAGCTGCACGAGGCCCTGTTCGGCGAACGGCCGGCCGCGTACGCGCACATCGCGGTGTCGGACGACGACGGCGAAGTGGTCGGGTTCGCGCTGTGGTTCCTCAACTTCTCGACGTGGCGCGGGGTGCACGGTGTGTACCTGGAGGACCTGTACGTGCGCCCGGAACGGCGTGGCGGCGGTCACGGGAAGGCGCTGCTGACGGAGCTGGCGCGGATCTGTGTGGAGCGCGGTTACGGGCGCCTGGAGTGGTCGGTGCTGGACTGGAACGCCCCGTCCATCGCGTTCTACGAGTCGCTGGGCGCGCGGCCCCAGGACGAGTGGACGGTGTACCGGCTGACGGACGGGGCGCTGGCGGAGCTCGGGGCGGTCTGAGGCGGCTGCCCGAGGAGGCGGCCTGGGAAGGCTGCCCTAGGACTTCCGTCACGGGACGAGGACGACCCTGCCCATCGTGCCCCGGGTCTCCAGGGCGGTGGGCGGCCGTGGCTCCGGCCGGCGGGAAGACGTGCCGGCCGGTGCTCCCCACCCTGCGACCTCAGGCGCACTTGAGGTCAAGGGGCCCCTGTCGTGCGGGGAGCGGTCCGCGGGGTCCCGCCGAGGAGCTTCACCGCGAGGACCGCCGCTTCGATGCCGCTGTTGAACGCGACCTCGCTGAGGAGGCCGGGGGCGGCGACCTGGTCGCCCGCGAGCAGGATCCCTTCGCCGCGGTCGACGGCGGGCCGGTCGCGCCAGGTCGTGCCGGGCTTGTCGACGGCGCCGGTGCGGCCGGATGCGAGGGCTTCGCGGCGCCAGGTGGTGCGGTCGCGCCAGCCGGGGAAGCCGAGGTCGAGAAGGTGCTCGGCGCGGCGGACCGCGTCGGCGCGAGGGGTGCCGGGGGCGAGGGGGATCTGGGCCTGGACGAGCTGCTCGCCCGAGGGGGCGAGCGTCGGGTCCTGGGCGGTGAAGCGTTCGATCCAGCCCGGGGCGTCGAGGTCGGAGACGACGAACGGGTCGCCGCGTCGGGTCCGCAGAGCCAGGTCGAGCAGGGCGGTCCTGCCGCTGTCCCAGGTCAGCGCCGGGTCCTCCAGGAGAGTGCGGGCCGCGTCCAGATGGGTGGCCACGATCACCGGCCCGTCCGCCCGGAGGCCGGCCAGGTCGCGCGGGCCGACGCGGGCGCCGGTTCTGATGCGTACGCCGAGGTCCCAGGCCCGGGAGGCCATCCGGTCGACGAGCCGTGCCCAGCCGCCGACGGGGTAGCGGGCCTCGGGCGGCAGTGCGGTGGCGCGGCGCAGCCGTTCCTGGACGAAGGCGGCGGAGAGCGATCCGGCGTCATGGTGGAAGAGGGCCACACCCATGTAGTGCGCCGCCGCGCGGGCGCCCGCCGCGCCCACCTGGCCGGTGGCCCAGCTCCGGAAGTCGGTGTCGACGGGTGCCCGGCGGGGGCTGCGCCCGGCGAGGCGCAGCAGGGCGAGGGGCGGTGTCCTGCGCAGGGCGCCGCCGCGGTGGAAGAGGAAGCGGGTGCCTTCGAGGGGCGGCACGGAGGCGAACGGGCCGAGGAGCCCGCGCTGTTCGAGCCAGGTCCAGTGCGGGCCGCGGCGGTACAGGGCGTGCGGTCCCTCGTTGGTGAGGTAACGCCCTTCCGAGGTCCTGGCCCGTCCGCCGAGGGTGTGGTGGGCCTCGTGGAGCGTGACCCGGGCCCGGGACTCGGCGGCGGTGATGGCGGCGGTCAGTCCGGCGAGGCCGCCGCCGACGACGTGGATCTGCTGCATGGCTGGGTCTCCTCGCGGTGGGCGCTTCTGCACGGTGGACGGTTCGGCGGGCCCGTTCTGTGACACCGGTCCGCGGCGATGTCAGTGGCGTGCGTCACGATGGGGGGCATGGCACGTACAGGCAACAGGAGCGGCAGGGGCGCGGGCGCGAAGGACGGGGTGGCCCGGGCGCGGCGTCCGGAGGTCCGGCTTCCGCCGCTGGTGGAGTACGACGCGGAGGGCCTGGAGCCGGACGGGGACTACGACGGTGTGCGGTTCGAGGGGACGGACCTCGCCGACGCGTCGGGCCCCGGCGCGCGCTTCATGGACTGCGAGCTGCGCGGGTGTGCGCTGGACCGCGCGGAGCTGGTGCGGTCCAGATTCATCGACTCGGTGCTGACGGGCGTGCGCGGTGTGGGCACCGATCTCGCGGGGGCGTCGCTGCGCGACGTGGAGATCGTGGACGCACGGCTGGGCGGTGTGCAGCTGCACGGTGCGGTGCTGGAGCGGGTGCTCGTGCGGGGCGGGAAGATCGATTACCTGAATCTCCGCAAGGCGCGGCTGAAGGACGTCGTGTTCGAGGGCTGTGTGCTCTCGGAGCCGGATTTCGGGGAGGCGCAGCTGGTCCGGGTGGAGTTCCGGGACTGTGTGCTGAAGCGGGCCGACTTCAGTGCCGTGCGGATGGACTCCGTCGACCTGCGGACGGTCGCCGAGCTCGACATCGCGCGGGGCGTGGAGCGGCTGGCGGGTGCGGTGATCAGCCCGTCGCAGCTGATGGAGCTGGCTCCGGCCTTCGCCGCGCAGATCGGGGTGCGGGTGGAGGTGTGACCCCGGATCCGGGCGCCGTCAGAGGCGGGGGAAGCGGGCCTGGAGGTCCCAGACGACCGGGTTGTCGGCGAGGCCTTCGTGCATGTCGGCCAGGTCGGCGATCAGGTCGTGCAGGAAGTCGCGTGCCTCGCGGCGGAGCAGGGAGTGGCTGAAGGTGAGCGGGGGCTCGTCGCCGGGCATCCAGTCGGCCTCGACGTCCACCCAGCCGAAGCGGCGCTCGAAGAGCATGCGGTCCGACGATTCGGTGAAGTCGAGCTCGGCGAACTGCTGGCGGTGCGAGCGGTTGCCCCGGGGGTCGCGGTCGATCTGCTCGACGATGTCGCAGAGCGCCCAGGCGAAGTCGAGCACGGGGACCCATCCCCAGGCTGTGGACACTTCGCGGTCGGCCTTGGTGTCGGCGAGGTAGACGTCCCCGGAGAACAGGTCGTGCCGCAGGGCGCGGACGTCCGCGCGGCGGTAGTCGGTCTGCGGGGGGTCCGGGAAACGCCGGGAGAGGGAGTAGCCGATGTCGAGCACGGTTCGATGGTGTCATGCCCCGCGAGGGCCCGGCGCCGGATGGCGGTGGGCGTCCGCCGCCCCGAGCGGTGGCGGGGCGGCCGTCGGCTACGGGAGGAGCCGTTGTTCGTTGGCGACGGCGACCGCTCCCGCCCGGGTGTCCACGCCGAGCTTCTCGTAGATCCGGCCCAGGTGGGTCTTGACGGTCGCCTCGCTGATGAAGAGGGCGCGGGCGATGTCCCGGTTGCCGAGCCCCTGTGACAGCTGGCCCAGGATGTCGAGTTCGCGTTCGGTCAGGGTGGGCCTGGGGCTGCGCATCCGGGCCATGACACGGCTGGCGACGGGCGGGGAGAGCGTGGTGCGGCCCTGGGCGGCGGCCCGGATCGCGCCGAAGAGCTCCTCCGGGCGTTCGGCCTTCAGCAGGTAGCCGGTGGCTCCCGCCTCGATGGCCCGGGTGATGTCGGCGTCGGTGTCGTACGTGGTGAGGACGAGGACGTTGACGCTGCCGGTCCCGGCCGAGGCGATGCGGCGGGTGGCTTCGACGCCGTCGATCCCGGGGCCCAGCTGGAGATCCATCAGGACGACGTCGGGGGCCAGCCGGGCGGCCAGGGCGACGGCCTCCTCGCCGCTGCCCGCCTCGCCGACGACCTCGATGTCGGGCTCGCCGCCGAGGAGGGCGAGCAGCCCGGCCCGTACGACGGCGTGGTCGTCGCAGAGCAGGATCCGTACGGGCGGAGTCATGCGCGTTCCTCCAGGGCGGGTGGGGCGGCGGTGTGGGACAGGGGGACGGCGGCGGACAGGACCGTGCCCTCGCCCGGTGCGGATTCGACGGTCAGGGTGCCGCCGAGCTGCTGGAGCCGTGCCCGCATCGCCGGCAGTCCGTGGCCGCGCACGCCCTCGGGCGGGCGGGGCGCGGGCCGGCCCGGGCCGAAGCCCCGGCCGTTGTCGGCGATGTCGAGGACGACCCGGTCGTCGAGGTGGGTCAGGGTCAGCGCGGCGACGGTGGCCTCCGCATGCTCGGTGACGTTCGCGAGGGCGCCCTGGGCGATCCGCAGCAGCGCCGACTGCACCCGGTCGGGCAGGGGCGCGGCAGGGACGCCCTCCACATGGCAGCGGACGGTGAGGCCGCCGCGTGCCTGGGCCGTCTCCCGGTCGGCGAGCGCGTGCAGTGCCGCCTCCAGCCCGCCGCCCTCCGCCAGGTCGGCGGGGGCGAGATCGTGCACGAAGCGGCGGGCCTCGGCGAGATTCCGCTCGGCGATGCCGGTCGCGGTCAGGACGTGGCGGCGGGCGGTGGCCGGATCGGTGTCCCAGGAGCGGTCGGCCGCCTGGAGCAGCATCTGCTGGCTGGACAGGCCCTGGGCCAGGGTGTCGTGGATCTCCATGGACAGCCGCTGGCGTTCGGCGAGGGTGCCTTCCCGGCGTTCGGTGGCGGCCAGTTCCCGCCGGGTGCGCAGCAGGTCGTCGATCAGCTCGCGCTGGCGTGCGGCCAGGTCCCGTTGGCGTACGGTCTGGCGCTGCATGTGGACGAACACGGCGGTGGCGACGGCGGCGACCGCGGGCGGGGCCAGGACGAGATTCGGGTCGAAGCCCGAGGCGAGCCGCAGCTGCGCGGCGACGACGAACAGGGTGAGCAGGGCGACGAGTGCCAGGGCGGCGCGCGGCGGCAGGATCCGCAGGCCCGTGTAGAAGAGCGGGACGGCGCACCACGCGAAGCTCGGAGCCAGGACGACCAGGACCATCCACACCACGACCAGGACACCGAGCCAGGTCAGCCTGCGTGGTGTCGGACGGGAGCCGAGCACCGGGCCGAGGAGGTAGAGCACGGCGAGCACGGCCGACAGCGCGATGATCCAGGGCGTGCGGGTCTCGCCGGGATGGCGCATCAGGAAGCGCGCGAGCGAGGCACCGAGCAGCAGGAAGAACGCGGCGTGCATGAGGAGGGCCAGCCACCGGGCGTCGGGGTCGCCGGTCGCGCCCGCCCCGTCCGCACGCGACGTCGGCTCCGTGACGCCCGGCCCGTCGTCGGCACCGAGGGCGTCCGTGGTGCCCGGCCCGTCGTCGGTGGTGCGGGCGTCCGCGGCCCCCGGCTCGCCCGTGGGGCTCCGGCGGCCCGTCGTCCCCGGCCCGTCCGCCGACGCGGGCCGCTCCGGGTCCGGCCCGGTTCCGTTCCGCCGCACCTCGTACCCCGCGCTCCCTCGACCGTTGACCTGCTGCCGTAAGACGCCGCTGCTGACCTGCGCGGACACCTCATGGTCACCCCTCGGGGCCACCTCCGCATCAACCGATCGGCTGACGGAGCGGTCGGCCGACGTGGGTGCCGCTTGCATCCGGTACGCCGACGGTACGGGCCCGGATCCGGCCGGAGGATCGATAGCGGAAGCCGAACGGTTCGAGCCCGAGCCGAGAACACCCGAGGAGCCCACCATGAAGAAGATGTCGCTGCGCACCCGAGTCCTGACCGGCGCCGTCGCCGCCGCGGCCCTGGGTGCCGGAACCTTCGGCGCGATGTCCGCGAACGCGTCCACCCCGGCCGCCGCGCCCGCCGCCGCCGTGAAGGCCGACACCGCGGACCGCAACCTCCAGGAGTCCACCCACCTGACCGTCGCGGCCGCCACCAAGGCCGCGCAGGCCGCTCTGGACGCCGCGAAGAAGGAGAACCAGCGCGTCTCGGTCGCCGTGGTCGACCGCAACGGCAACACCGTGGTCACCCTGCGCGGCGACGGTGCCGGCCCGCAGTCCCCCGAGTCCGCCGTGAAGAAGGCGTACACCGCCGTCTCCTGGAACGCGCCGACCTCCGAGCTGGTCAAGCGCCTGGAGCAGGCCCCGAACCTGAAGGACATCCCCGGCACCCTGTTCCTGGCGGGCGGGTCGCCCGTGCAGGTCAAGGGCGCACCGGTGGCCGGTGTCGGCGTCGCGGGAGCCCCGAGCGGTGACCTCGACGAGAAGTTCGCCGCGGCGGGTGTCGCGGCCGTCTCCAAGTAGCCGACGTCTCCGAATAGCGGCCGTCTCCGAGTAGCCGCCGTCTCCGAGTGGCGGAGCAGGCGCAGGGCACCGGCGTGGACGCCACCCCGCCGGGAACGGCGGAGGGGCGCCGCCGGTGCCCGCACGCGTACCTAGGATCGACGGCGTGGACCACCCCTCAGTGGCGGCGGCACGCCGCACCGCGCGCGGCGCCGCCCTGCTGCCGGCCGTGCTCGCCCTCGTCGCGGGCTGCACGGCGGGACTCGGCGGGAGTGTGGGCACACCGGGAGCGGCCGGGGTGCGCGACCCGTACTTCCCGCGCCTCGGCAACGGCGGCTACGACGTCACGCACTACGACCTGGCCCTGGACGTCGATGCCACGGCCGAGCGGCTGAGCGCGACGGCCGTGATCACCGCCCGGGCGACCCAGGACCTCAGCGCGTTCCATCTGGATCTGACCGGGCTGGAGGTCCGGTCGGTGAACGTCGAGGGCCGGCCCGCGGCGGTGAACCGGGCGGGTTCGGAGCTGACGCTGCGTCCGGACCGCGCGGTCGCCGACCGCCTCCGCACGGGCAGGACCTTCCGCACGGTCGTGCGCTACACGGGCGCGCCCCGCACCGTGACCGACGCGGACGGTTCGCGGGAGGGCTGGCTGAGGACCGCGGACGGGGCGGTGGCGCTGGGGGAGCCGGCCGGCTCGATGGCCTGGTTCCCCGGGAACCACCACCCGGGCGACAAGGCGGCCTACGACGTCAGGGTCACCGTCCCCGAGGGGCGGAGCGCCGTCTCCAACGGCGAGCTGGTGTCCCGTCGTACGTCCGGAGGGCGCACGGCCTTCCACTGGCGCGTCCGCGAGCCCATGGCGAGCTATCTCGCGACCGTCGCGGTCGGCCGCTACGCGGTGCGGCGGACGGTCACGGAGGACGGCCTGCCGGTGATCACCGCCGTCGACCCGGCGGTGGCCGCGGCGAGCGCAGGGGTGCCGGACCGGATCGCGGAGATCGTCGCGTGGGGTGAGAAGCGGTTCGGCCCTTACCCCTTCTCCTCGGCCGGGGCGGTCGTGGGCCGGCGGGGCGACGCCGGATACGCGCTGGAGACCCAGAACCGGCCCTTCTTCCCCGGCCCGCCGGACACCGGGCTGCTCGTCCACGAGCTCGCCCACCAGTGGTTCGGCGATTCGGTCACGCCGGCGAGCTGGCGGGACATGTGGCTCAACGAGGGCTTCGCGACGTACGCGGAGTGGCTCTGGAGCGAGGACCACGACGGCGTCCCCGTGGAGGAGAGCTTCGGGAAGGCGTACGCCGACGACGCGAACTGGGCCTTCCCCGCGTCCCGTCCACCCGGCGCCGCCGACCTGTCCCGGCCTCCGGTGTACGGGCGTGGCGCCATGGTGGTCCACCGCATCCGGCAGGAGATGGACGACGACGAGGCCTTCTTCGGCCTCGTCAGGGGCTGGCTCTCGGCGCACCGGCACGGCAACGCGTCGACGGCGGACTTCACCGCGTACGCCGACAGGGTGTCCGGCGCGGATCTGGCGGAGGTCTGGGAGCACTGGCTCGACGGCGGGAGCCGGCCGGCCGGAGGCTGACCGGCTCCCGGTGGTTCTCCCGACTACTTGACGTTGACGCCGTTCCAGGCGGCGTCGACAGCGGTGCGTTCGGTGCTGCCGGCCCCGAACAGGTCGGTGGCCGCCTTCTCGGTCGCGACGCGCGCTCCCGCGTAGTCGGTGCTCGACGTCATGTAGACGGAGAGCGCCTTGTACCAGATCTGGTAGGCCTTCTGGCGGCCGATGCCGGTGACCGTGGACCCGTCGGAGGTCGGGGAGTCGTAGTCGACACCGTCGATGGTCTTGGCACCGCTTCCCTCGGCCAGCAGGTAGAAGAAGTGGTTGGCGACGCCGGACGAGTAGTGCACGTCGAGGTCGCCGACGCCGGCGTCCCAGTAGTCCGCCGAGCCGCCGTCCTTGCTCGGCTTGTCCATGTAGCGCAGGGGTGTTCCGTCGCCGTTGATGTCGATCTTCTCGCCGATGAGGTAGTCACCGGGGTCGGTGGTGCTGCCGGCGAAGAACTCGACGGAGGAGCCGAATATGTCGCTGGTGGCCTCGTTGAGGCCGCCGGACTCACCCGCGTAGTCGAGGTTGGCGGTGGCCGCGGTCAGTCCGTGGCTCATCTCGTGGCCGGCGACGTCGATCGCGGTGAGGGCGCTCTTGTCGTCGGCCCCGTCGCCGTAGGTCATGCAGAAGCAGCTGTCGTCCCAGAAGGCGTTGACGTAGCCGGTGCCGAAGTGGACGCGGGAGTACGCGGCCTTGCCGTCGCCGGCTATGCCGTCGCGGCCCAGCTCGGACTTGTAGAAGTCCCAGGTCTTCGCCGCGCCGTAGTGGGCGTCGACCGCCGCGGTCTGGCGGTCGCCCCCGGTGCCGTCGCCCCAGGTGTCGTCGGCGTCGGTGACGAGGTCGCCGGTGCCGGTCTGGCCCTGCTGGAGGTCGTACGTCTTGTGGCCGCCCCGGTCGCCGTCGGTCAGCTCGAAGCCCGAACCGCCCTGGGTGGTCGAGAGCGTGACCTTGCCGCTGTACTGGCTGTTGCCGGTGCCGGTCTCCACGGCCTCGAAGCTGTGCAGCTTCTTGCCCGTCGTGGCGTCCGTGATGATGTGCAGCCTGCTCGGCGTGCCGTCCTTCCGAACACCGGTCTTCACGGTCTCGAAGGCGAGGGCGGGCTTTCCGCCGCCCGCCCAGACGACGGTGCGCGCGCTCGCCGCCGCCTTCAGCTTCGGCTGTGTGGACGGTACGGCGATGCGGGCCTCGGTGGCCTTGTCCACACCCTTCGGCGTGCCGTCGGCGGCGGTGTGGGTGACGAGGTCGCCGCCGAGGACCGGCAGTCCGGCGTAGGTGCGCTCGTAGCGGGTGTGCACGGTGCCGTGGGCGTCCTTGATCACGTCACGGGCGATCAGTTTCTCCTGGCTGCCGAGCCCGAGGGACTCGGCGGCGGCCGGGGCGCCGGTCTGGGCGGCCCGCAGGGCCGTGCCGCGCACGGCCGCCGTGTTCGCGCCGAGGGCCGTGGCTCCGGCGGTGGCCCGGGAGGAGGTGGCGGTGTCATCGGCGGTGTGGGGACCTGCCGTGGCCGTACCGGTCTGGACGCCTACGACGACCATCGCGGCGACTGCGGCCAGGGCGGCGGCGCGACGGGTGTTCATGTGGGGGGTCATGCCTTCTCCGTTGCTCGTTCCTGTGGGGGGTACGAGCGGAGAGCGTGCCATCGAATGAACGAATTTGACGGGACGCCGACAATTGCCTCACAACTTTTTGACCAGTTCTTGTCCGACTGGGGTGCACGCGTGTCCGTTATGCGGCGTGAACGCACGGGAGCCCCCGGCCGACCGGAGTCGGGCGGGGGCTCCTGTGGGAACGCCGTGACGTCAGAGGTTGACGCCGAAGTCCTGGGCGATGCCGCGCAGGCCCGAGGCGTAGCCCTGGCCGACCGCGCGGAACTTCCACTCGGCGCCGTTGCGGTAGAGCTCGCCGAAGACCATGGCGGTCTCGGTGGCGGCGTCCTCGCTCAGGTCGTAGCGGGCGATCTCGGTGCCGCCGGCCTGGTTGATGATGCGGATGAAGGCGTTCCGCACCTGGCCGAAGTTCTGGCTGCGCGTCTCGGCGTCGTAGATGGAGACCGGGAAGACGATCTTGTCGATGTCCGCCGGGAGGCCCGCGAGGTTGACGTTGATCTGCTCGTCGTCGCCCTCGCCCTGGCCGGTGACGTTGTCGCCGGTGTGGACGATGGTCTGGTCCGGCGTCGCCTTGTTGTTGAAGAAGACGAAGTGACCGTCGGAGTAGACCTTGCCGGCGGTGTTGACCGCGATCGCCGAGGCGTCGAGGTCGAAGTCGGTGCCGGTGGTGGTGCGGACGTCCCAGCCGAGGCCGACCGTGACGGCGGTCAGGCCCGGGGCCTCCTTGGTGAGCGAGACGTTGCCGCCCTTGGACAGGCTTACAGCCATGGGAAGTCCCTTTCCTCGTCGTGTGCGGGCTTCGTGCCATCACGAAAGCTACCGTCACCCGTCCTAACGCAGACAAGAGACCACGAGGTTCCTGTTCGCTTTACTTTCTTTGCCGAACTTCTGGCCGAACGCTCGCAAAACAAGGTGACGAACCGGTCGTGCGGCAGGGAACATGGGTGTCATGTCCGGGCCCTATGTCATCCGCGGTTCGGTCTCCCTGCCGGAGGCCGAGCTCATGTGGCGTTTCTCGCGGTCCTCCGGGCCCGGCGGGCAGCACGTCAACACGAGCGACTCCCAGGTGGAGCTCCGCTTCGACCTCGCGGCGACCGACTCCCTGCCCGAGGTGTGGAAGGCGCGGGCCGTCGAGCGGCTGGCGGGCCGGCTGGTCGGCGGTGTGGTGTCCGTCCGCGCGTCGGAGCACCGCTCCCAGTGGCGGAACCGCGAGACGGCCGCCGTGCGGCTCGCCGCACTGCTGGCGGAGGCCACGGCGCCGCCGCCCAGGCCCCGGCTGAAGAAGAAGATTCCGCGCGGCATCAACGAGCGGCGCCTGCGCGAGAAGAAGCAGCGCGGCGACACGAAACGCGGGCGCTCGGGCCGCGACTGGTAGCGGCCGGTCCGCCTGCGGCCGACCCACCCGCGGCCGGTCCGCCTGCGACCCACCCGCGGCCGGTCCGCCCACGGCCGGCGTGGGGATCCGGGCCCCGGGTCAGCCCAGCTGCCTGTAGCGGCCCTTGAAGTACGTCAGCGGCTCGCCGTCCGCGCTGGGGAGCGACGCCGTCAGGACCCGGCCGATCACCAGCGTGTGGTCACCGGCCAGGACGCGCTGCTCGGTCCTGCACTCCAGGGTGGCCAGCGCACCGCCCACCAGGGGGGCGCCGGCGATCTCGCCCCGTGTGCAGGGGATGTCCTCGAACAGCAGCCGGTCGCTGATCCGGCCCTTCATGGCGAACCGCCCGGCGATGTGGCGCTGGCCCTCCGTCAGCACCGAGACCGCCCACAGCGGCTGTTCGGCCAGCAGGTCGTCCATCCGTGAGTCGTTGCGCAGGCTCACCATGACCAGCGGCGGATCCAGTGAGACCGACATGAAGGCGGTCGCCGTCATCCCGACGTCCTCGCCCCGCCCGTGCTCGTCGAGCGGTGGCTCCTGGGCGGTGATCAGCACCACGCCCGCGGCCAGTCGGGACAGGGCGGCACGGAATTCGTCGTTGCTCACCCCTTCAGCATGGGGGACGGCTTCGGGGCGCCGGGCGGCGGGAGTCTTCTGCAGCACACCGGGCACGCTAGTGCCGCGGGAGGCGGCGTCGCATCGGGCCAGGGGACCAGCCGGGTCCTAGGACCCGGGAACCAGACGGCCGGATTTGCGTTCGGTACATCACAGCGGTCCCCGGAGGTGCCTCCGGAAGCCTTCACCATCTGTTGTGACTTGAGTCACAGAGAGCAATTTCTGTTGACCCTGTGTACCGGGTGCACAGCTCACTGTGATTCAGTGGCCGTGACACTGCAACAAGTACGTCGATATGAAACCTGGAGTTGCTGTCGAGGTCTCAGGGAGTGCGAGCGATGGAGGCCGAGTCGGAGCCGTACGTCCGTCTTGCGACCATGCGGCAGCTGCACCAGGCCGTCGCTGATCTCAACACGGCTCGGAGCCTGG
Source organism: Streptomyces sp. NPDC057287 (assembly GCF_042667905.1). Lineage (NCBI taxonomy): Bacteria > Bacillati > Actinomycetota > Actinomycetes > Kitasatosporales > Streptomycetaceae > Streptomyces > Streptomyces sp. NPDC057287. Next base: position 42,058 of record NZ_JBHUYV010000006.1, read on the forward strand.
CGGACACGCTGCAGTCCGTGGCCGACGGCATCGTCACCGGCCTCGGTTACGAGCTGGGCTGTGTGAACCTCGTCCGCCCCGACGGCGACCTCGTCGTCGCCGCGTTCGCCGGCAACAGCGCCGCGGAATCCCTGATCACCGGCCGTATCGGCTCCCGTGAGTCCTGGGAGCGCAGGCTGTCGATGGGGGAGGCCTGGGACGAGCTCCGGTTCATACCCCACACCGAGGGCTGGGTCCTCCTCGACGACGACGTACCCCAGTGGCACACCGAGGGCCCGGAGCCCCGCTTCGAGGACGAATGGCACCCACTGGACCGCCTCTACGCCCCCATGTACGCCTCCGGCGGAGGTCTGGACCTCCTGGGGGTCATCTCGGTCGACAGGCCTCGTAACGGCCGCCGCCCCGGCGCCTGGGGCCGTGAGGCCCTCCAGATGTACGCATCCCAGGCGGCCATTGCGATCAGTAACGCCCGGCTCCGAGCAAACATGCAGCGCGCACTGGTCAGGCTGGAGCGCGAGCAACAGGCGCTGCGGGCCAGTGAGGAATCCTTCCGCCAGGCCTTCGAGTACGCGCCCAGCGGCATGGCCATCGCGGAGATGGGGGGCGACCAGCACGGCAGGCTGCTGCGCACCAACGACGCACTCTGCCGGCTGCTGGGGCGCCCCGCCTCCGTCCTGCGCCGCTACTCCTTCGCCGACCTCGTCCACCCCGAGGACATAGGCACCCTGCTCCGCACCTCCGCCGAGGGAGGGCGCGCGGAGCTGCGGCTCGGGCGCAGGGACGGCACGTACCTCTGGGTCTCGCTGCGCAACTCCGTGGTCGCCGACACCACCGACGGCCCGCGTTTCCTGCTCACCCACGTCGAGGACATCGAGGAGCGCAAGCGCAACGAGCTGAACCTCGCGCACCGCGCCTCGCACGACGCGCTCACCGGTCTGCCCAACAGCGCCGAGCTGCGCTCCCGGCTCGGCGCGCGGCTGTGTGAGAGGCCTCACTCGATCACCTCCTCGGCGATCGAGGCGCTGGACGCGGCGTACGGGGATGTCGACAGCGCGGTGCACGGCTACCGGGCCGACGGCTACGAGGCCGAGGTCGCGCCGGGTGTCGGCCCCTACGACCACCATGTGCACATCGTGGCGCCCGACCCGGACCGCGACGACGGGACGAAGGGGCTCGCGGTGCTCTTCTGCGACCTCGACGGCTTCAAGTCGATCAACGACCGCTTCGGGCACCACGCGGGTGACGCGGTTCTCATCGAGGTCGCCCGGCGGCTCACGACCTGCGTACGGGACGGTGACACGGTCGCGCGGCTCGGGGGTGACGAATTCGTCGTCCTCGCGGACGGTCTCGGGGCGGCAGATGCCGCGGATCTGGCCGTACGCTTGCGTAACGCCATCATTCCGCCCATCCGGGTGGACGGCCGGGCAGTCAGGGTCGGGGCGAGTTTCGGTATCGGCTGGGCCGAGTGCGGCATGACCGAGGAAGAGGTCCTGCACTCCGCCGACCAGCGGATGTACGTGGAGAAGCGGTCCCGTTCGAAGGTTCACCGCAGAGCCGGCTGACGTTCACGCCCTGGCTCTCCCCGTATACCGCCCGGTTTTCCGGGGGGCCGAGGGCAATTCGACGCGTGCCTCGTTCGGGGTAGGCTCGGCCGGTCGGCGACGGCTGGCGACATGGTGAGGAGTGACCCAGGGATGACGGCCGGAAACAACGGCGCGAGCAAGCCCGAGGACGACGATCCGTTCGGCTATCTGTACGAGGACGGCAGGGCGGCGGGCGCACAGCCGCCCGGGCAGGGTGGTTACGGCTACCCCGGTCCGTCCTCTCAGCCCGGCGTGCCCAGAACGTCGTACAACCAGGTGCGGACGGTCGGTGAGCGCCAGTACGGGCAGGTCCCGCAGCAGGGCTACGGCCAGCAGGCCCCGCCGCAGTACGGCCAGCAGCCCCAGCAGTACGGCCAGCCGAACCCGCAGTACGCGGCGCCGGAGACCTACCCCGGCGGCGCGCCCACCGCGCAGTCCGCGTCCGTGGGATACGGCGGCGGCAGGGGCTCGGGCGGGGGCCGTGGAGGACCCAACACCAAGGCGCTGCTGATCGCGGCGGTCGCCGTGGTCGCGGTCGTGCTCATCGGCATCGGCGCCGCCCTGATGACGGGTGACGACAGCGACGGCAAGAAGGACGAGGCCGGTTCGTCGGCGGGTCCGGCCGACGAGGTCCAGGAGTCCCCGAAGCCGGAGAAGTCCACGAAGCCGTCCAAGGAGCCCGTCGACCTGCCCGAGCAGGACGCGGCGACGCTGTCGCTCGGCGGTACGGCCTCGCTGGACAGCACCGTCAAGGGCGCCAAGAGCGCCAACGGCCAGTACATCAGCCTCAACGAGGTCGGCCGGTCCGCGACCTGGACGGTCGACGTGCCCCGGAGCGGCGCGTACACGCTGTTCGTGACGTACGGCGTGCCGGGCAAGGACGCCAAGACGTCCCTGACCGTCAACGCCGAGGCGCCCCGGTCCATCAACATGAAGAACTTCGCGCATGCCGCGGAAGGCGACCTGGAGAAGGGCTGGACCAGGACGTTCGCGTACGTCCAGCTCGAGAAGGGGTCGAACTCGCTGATGCTCTCGTGCAACGAGGGCGACTCGTGCGACGCCAACCTCGACCAGCTGTCGCTGAAGTCGGGCCACGTCAAGAACTAGCCCGCGCCCAGCAGTCCTTCACCGTCGTCCCGGTCCTCGCGCACAGCGGGCCGGGACGCGGTGCTTCCAGGGCCCGCCGGCCGACAGCTCACGCGGCCGGTGCGTGCTCCTCGACGGTGACGCGTCCCAGCAGCTCCTCGTAGGCCGCGCGGTCGAACTCCCCGGCCGCCGGGGCCATGACGGTCGCCGCCGACAGGGCGGTCGCGCGCGCCAGCCGGTCCTGCCAGCCCAGCCCCTCGGTGAGGGCGGACAGCAGTCCGGCCACCGCGGAGTCACCCGCACCCGTGGGGTTGCCCCGCACGGTGGCCGGCGGCGACGCCCGCCAGGTGCCGTCCGGGGTGACGGCGAGGAGGCCGTCGGCCCCGAGCGACGCGACGACGCTGTGCGCGCCGCGGCGGCGGGCGTCGCGGGTGGCGCGCAGGGGTTCGCGGGCGCCGGTGAGCCGGGCCAGCTCGTCGGCGTTCGGCTTGACGAGGTCGGGGCGGGCGGCGATGCCGCGGCGCAGGGGTTCGCCGTCGGTGTCCAGGAGCACGGGTACGCCGGCGGAGCGGGCGAGGCGGATCAGGTCCGCGTACGCGCCGACGTGGATACCGGGCGGCAGGCTGCCGCAGAGGGCGACGGCCTCGGCGCCGGGGAGCAGCTCCCCGAACGTGCCGAGGAAGGCCGCCCATTCGCCGGAGCCGATGTGCGGGCCCGGCTCGTTCAGCTGGGTGGTGTCGCCGGTGGAGCGGTCGACGACGGCGAGGGTGCGGCGGGTGTTCCCCGCGACGGTGACGAGGGCGTCCGTCGGGCGGTGCGGGAGCGCGTCGAGGAGTTCGCGCAGTACGGCTCCGGTGGCGCCGCCCGCGAAGCCGGTGACCACGGTGTCGTGGCCGAGCGCGGAGAGCACCCGGGCCACGTTGACGCCCTTGCCGCCGGGGCGTTCGGTCACTTCGTGGACGCGGTGGCTGCTGTGCGGGACGAGGGCGGGGACGGCGTAGGTCAGGTCGAGTGCCGCGTTCAGCGTGACGGTCAGTATCACCCGTACCGGCCCCCGGTTCCTTCGTAGTCCGTCCGCGCGCCGTCTCCCCGCAGCGCTGTCCCCGGTGATCATGCCAAAGAGACGGCGGCCGTCCCAGGCCCCCGGGACAACCGCCGTCTCTTCGTTACGTGTTCAACCGCCCGTTGGCCGTCAGACGGCAGAGGGCTTCACGATCCACTCGCCCCGGCGCATGACGCCCTTGAGGGCGAAGTCCGCGTCCAGGACCACGAGGTCGGCGTCCTTGCCCGGGTCCAGCGAGCCGACCCTGTCGTACAGGCCCAGGAGCCGGGCCGGGTTGGCCGAGATGGACCGGACGACGTCGTCGACGGGGATCCTGTCGACCGTCACGGCCCTGCGGAACGCGGTGTCCAGGGTGAGGGTGGAGCCCGCGATCGAGCCGCCCTCGACCAGCCGCGCGACGCCGTCCTTGACCTCGACCGCGAGCGGTCCGAGCTCGTAGTGGCCGTCGCCCGCACCGGCCGCGTCCATGGCGTCGGTGATCAGCGCGACCCGGTCGGCGCCCGCGTGGTGGTAGGCGAGCTCCAGGGCGGCGGGGTGCAGGTGCGTGCCGTCGTTGATCAGCTCGACGGTGACGCGCTCGTCCTCCAGGAGTGCCGCGATCGGGCCGGGTGCGCGGTGGCCGATGGCGGGCATCGCGTTGAAGAGGTGCGTGGCGACGGTGGCGCCCGCGTCGATGGCCTCGACGGTCTGCTCGTACGTCGCGTCCGTGTGGCCGACGGCGGCGATCACCCCGTGCTCGACGAGCAGCCGGACGGACTCGATGCCGCCCGGGAGTTCGGTGGCGAGGGTGACCATCTTGGCGCTGCCGCGCGCCGCGTCGAGCAGCTTGCGGACCTCTGCGGGGTCGGGGTCGCGGAGCAGCCCCTCGCTGTGGGCGCCCTTGCGGCAGGGGGAGATGAAGGGGCCCTCGAAGTGGACCCCGGCGAGCTCGCCCTGTTCGACCAGTTCGGAGAGGAGTCCGGCCTGGCGGGCCAGGAAGTCCATCTCGCCGGTGACGGTGGAGGCGACGACGGTCGTCGTGCCGTGCTCGCGGTGTGCCCGCACTCCGGCCAGGACGTCCTCGGCGGTGCCGGTGGCGAAGGACGCGCCGCCGCCGCCGTGGTTGTGGATGTCCACGAATCCGGGGACCACCCAGTGGCCCGAGAGGTCGACGGTCCGGGCGCCCTCCGGCGTGCTGCCGGCGATCCGGGTGCCCTCGACGATCACCCGGCCGTTCTCGACGGTCCCGGTGGGAAGCACCACCCGGGCACCTGCGAGAACCGTGCTGTCTGCGCGTCCGGCCATCAGGCGGATACCTCCGTGGAGAGTAGATCCCAGGCGAGCAGCCCTGCGCCCAGGCATCCGGCGGTGTCCCCGAGGGCCGCCGGGACGATGTGAGGCAGCTTCTGGAACGTGACCCGTTCCTCGACAGCCGCACGCAGTGGTGTGAACAAGGTTTCCCCCGCCTCGGCAAGACCGCCACCGATGATGAGTGTGCGGGGGTCCAGCAGAGTGAGGGCGGTGACCAGGCCGGCGGCGAGCGCGTCGACGGCGTCCGCCCATACGCGCAGGGCCGCCGGGTCGCCCGAGGCGACGGCCTTCGCACAGTCCGCGGCGTCCGCGTCGGGGTCGCCGGACGCGGTGGCCCACGCCCTGGACACCGCGGAGGCCGAGGCGAGGGTCTCCAGGCAGCCGCGCTGTCCGCAGCCGCAGTCCGGGCCGTCCGGGCGGACCACGACGTGGCCGATCTCGCCCGCGTAGCCGTGGGCGCCCGCCTCGATGGTGCCCCCGATGCCTATGGCGCCGGCGATCCCGGTGCCGAGCGGCACGAACAGGAAGCGGTCCGCGCCCCGGCCGGCACCGATCCGGCCTTCGGCGAGGCCGCCGGTCCTGACGTCGTGTCCGAGGGCGACGGGGATGCCGCCGAGCCGTTCGCCGATCAGCTTCCGCAGGGGTACGTCGCGCCAGCCCAGGTTGGCGGCGTAGACGGCGATCCCGCGTTCCGCGTCGATGATGCCGGGCACGGCGACGCCCGCGGCCACGGCGCCTTCGCCGAGGTGCTCCTCGCCGTACGCGTACAGATCCGCGGCGAAGCCCAGGATCGTCTCCACGACGGCTTCGGCGCCGCGGTCCCTGCCGGTGGCCCGGCGCGCCTCGTGGAGCAGGGTGCCGTCGGCCCCGACCAGAGCGGCCTTCATTCCTGTGCCGCCCACATCGAGGGCGATGACGTGTCTCACGGAAGACAGTTTCGCCCGACGACCCCTAAAAGGTCTAGTCCACTATCGCAGTTTGTTGCGCACCCATACAAAACGGCCCTGCTAGATTGCCGAATCGATACACCGGTGGTGTAGACCTCCGTGCGGACGTGAGGCAGGATCGCGGGTTCATCGCCGGAGCGATGACTTCCGCGTCGATCAATGTGGGGATGGACAGGGCTGTGCAGCGGCGCTTTGTGGGTCTGACCGCGGCGGTGGCCGCACTCGGTATGGCAGCGACGTTGTCGGGGTGTGGTTCGGACACCGGTTCCGGCGACGTCACCCTGCGGATGGTCGCAGCCGACTACGGCACCGGAGCGGAGAACAGCTCCCAGAAGTACTGGGACGACGTCGCCGGGAAGTTCGAGAAGGACAACCCCGGGATCAAGGTCGAGGTCAGCGTCTACTCCTGGAAGGACGTCGACCGCAAGGTCGCCGAGATGGTGAAGGCCGGCAAGGCCCCCGACATCGCGCAGATCGGCGCGTACGCCGACTATGCCGAGGCGGGCAAGCTCTACACGGCCGACGAGATGATAGCCATCCGCACCGGGTCCAACTTCCTGCCCTCACTCACCGACGCGGGCCAGGTCGACGGCAATCTCTACGGCCTGCCGTTCGTGGCCAGCACCCGGCTGATGTTCTACAACAAGGGCCTCTTCGCCAAGGCGGGCCTCGGCGCCCCGCAGACCTGGGACGACATCCAGGACGACGCCACCGCGCTGAAGCAGCGCGGCGTGAAGTACCCCTTCGCCCTGCCGCTCGGCCAGGAGGAGTCCCAGGCCGAGACCCTGATGTGGCTGCTCAGCGGGGGCGGGGGCTACACGGACGAGGTCGGCAGCTACGACATCGACTCCGTGGCCAACATCGCGACCTTCCGGTGGCTGAAGGACAACCTCGTCGGCAAGGGCCTCACCGGCCCCGTCGCCCCCGGCAAGCTCGACCGGGCGAAGGCGTTCGACGCGTTCACCAAGGGCGAGGTGGGCATGCTCAACGGCCACCCCACCCTGATGCAGGAGGCCGAGAAGAAGGGCGTCGACGTGGGCATGGTCCCGCTGCCCGGGATCGACGGGCCGACCAAGGGCTCCATGGGTGTGGCCGACTGGATGATGGGCTTCAAGCAGAACGGCCACCGGACACAGATAGGCAAGTTCCTCGACTTCGCCTACAACGACGACAACGTGATGGCCTTCGCCGACCAGTACGACCTGCTCCCCGTGACCAGCAGCGCCTCCGTCGCCATGGAGGCCGACAGCAAGCACAAGTCGCTGCACGAGTTCCTGACGGCGCTGCCGAATTCGCAGCTGCCCCCCTTCGGCAAGACCTCGTGGGCGCAGGTCAGCGAGACGGTCAAGGAGAAGATCGGCTCCGCGGTCGAGCCCGGCGGCAACCCGGAGGGCGTGCTCGTGGAGATCGCGTCCCTGGCCCGGCAGTCGGAGAGCGCGGAGTAGGTAGGTTGGTTGATATGACCGCCCGCCCCCCTGATCCCGCCGACTCCGCCGCGCCGCTCTCCGACCAGGACCGCGCGGTCCTGGCCGTGGAGCGGCGCTCCTGGCCGGGCCCCGGTGCCAAGGAGCGGGCGATCCGGGAGGAGCTGGGCATCTCCCCGGTCCGCTACTACCAGCTGCTCAACGCGTTGCTGGACGACCGCCGCGCGCTGGAGGAGGACCCGGTCACGGTCAACCGCCTGCGCCGGGTCCGGGACGCGAGGCGCGGCCGCCGCTGAGGCCGGGCCCGGGGCGCCGGGCCCCCGGGGCCGGAAGCCGCGAGGCAGGGCGTCCCCCCGGCACCGGCCCCCGGCACCGGAACCCGCGCGGCACGGCGGCCCGCCAGCTACGCTCACCCGCATGGGCAACCCGGCACATCCCCTCCCGACCCCGTCCACCCAGGCCGGCCGCGAAGGCCTCGCGGCGCTCCTCGCCCGCCCCGCCCGCGCGGTGGTCGCGTTGGACTTCGACGGCACACTGGCCGAGATCGTCCCGGACCCGGAACAGTCCCGCGCCCACCCCGACGTCGTCCCGGCCCTCTCCGCACTCGCGCCCCGGATCGCGGCCGTCGCGGTGATCACCGGCCGGCCGGCCGACACCGCCGTGCGGTACGGCGGCTTCGCCGGAGCGCCCGGCCTGGACCACCTCGTCGTCCTCGGGCACTACGGCGCCGAGCGCTGGGACGCCGTCACCGCCACCGTCCACGCCCCGGCCCCGGATCCCGGAGTGGAAGCCGTGCGGGCGGAGCTCCCCGCCGTCCTGGAGGAGGCGGGCGCCGGCGGTGCCTGGATCGAGGAGAAGGGCGGCCGCGCGGTCGCCGTCCACACCCGCCGCGCCGCCGACCCTCAGGCCGCCTTCGAAGCCCTCCGCGCCCCGCTCGCCGGCCTCGCCGCGCGCCACGGCCTGATCGTCGAACCGGGCCGCCTGGTCCTGGAGCTGCGCCCGCCGGGCATGGACAAGGGCGTCGCGCTGGAGGAGTACGTGAGGACGACAGGCGCCGAGACGGTGCTGTACGCCGGCGACGACCTCGGCGACCTCGCCGCGTACGCCGCGGTGGAGAAGCTCCGCACCGAGGGTGTCACGGGCCTGCTGGTCTGCAGCGGCACCGAGGTCCCCGAACTCGCCGAACGGGCCGACCTGTTGCTCCCGGGCCCGGCGGCGGTGGCCGACCTGCTCTCGGTACTCGCCCAGCAGCTCACACCTGCCCGCCCGTAGCGCCTCCCGTCCGGATCGCGCCGGGTCCGGTCCGGACGACGGGAGTCACTGATTCCGCAGGGCGTCCAGCTGGTCCAGGAACCACTGCTGCGGGGGCAGTGCCGTCGCGGCGGCGGCCAGTCGCTTCGTGCGGGCGCTCCGCTCGTCGGCGTCCATGGTCAGCGCCTCGTGCAGCGCCGCAGCCGTGGCCGACACGTCGTACGGGTTCACCACGATCGCGTCCTCGCCGAGCTCCTCGTACGCCCCCGCCTCCCGGGAGAGCACCAGCGCGCAGCCGTGGTCGGAGACGACCGGGACCTCCTTGGCGACCAGGTTCATGCCGTCGCGGATCGGGTTGACCAGCGCCACGTCGGCCAGCCGGTACGCGGCGAGGGAGCGGGCGAAGTCGTCGTCGACGTGGAGGATGACCGGGGTCCAGCTCTCCGTGCCGTACTCCGCGTTGACGGCGTCGGCGATCCGCTGGACCTCCGCCGTGTAGTCGCGGTAGACCGCGAGGTCCTGCCGTGACGGGTAGGCGAAGGCGACGTGCACCACGCGCCCGCGCCACTCGGGGCGCTCCTCCAGGAGCGCCCGGTACGCGTGCAGACCGCGGACGATGTTCTTGGAGAGCTCGGTGCGGTCCACCCGCACGATCGTGCGCCGGTCCGCGCCCACCTGCTCCCGCAGGATCTCCATGCGCTCGTCCACGTCGTCCTCGCGGGAGCGGCGGCGGAGGAAGTCCGCGTCGGCGCCCAGCCCGTGCACCCCGATCCGGGTGTGGCCGGTGCCGCCGAGGATCTCCGTGCAGCAGCCGATGAAGGCGTCCGCCCAGCGGCGGGTCAGGAACGCGGCGCGGTCGGCGCCCAGGATGCCCCTGAGCAGCTGCTCGCCGATGTCGTCGGGCAGCAGCCTGAAGTAGTCGACGGGGGCCCAGGGGGTGTGCGAGAAGTGCCCGATGCGCAGGTCGGGGCGGAGCTCGCGCAGTATGCCGGGGACCAGCGAGAGGTGGTAGTCCTGCACGAGGACCGCGGCGCCCTCGGCAGCCTCCTCGGCGAGCGCCTCGGCGAAGGCCCGGTTGTAGGTCTCGTAGGAGGCCCACTGGCGGCGGAACTCCGCGTCGAAGACGGGCTCCACGGGCGTCTGGTAGATCATGTGGTGGACGAACCAGAGCACCGAGTTCGCGATGCCGTTGTACGCGTCGGCGTGGACCCCGGCGTCGATGTCGAGCATCCGGACGCCGGGCTCGGAGACGCCCTGCCGGACGGCCTCGCGGTCGCCGTCGCTGAGGGCCGCGCACACCCACAGCTTGTCGTCGACGGCGCTGAGGCCGGAGACGAGCCCGCCACCGCCCCGCTTCGAGTCGAGCGTGCCGTCCTCCCGCAGGGCGTACGACACCGGGCCGCGATTGGACGCGACGAGGACCTGGGCAGCGTGCTCGGAGACCATGTACCCGAACCTAGCCCGTCCGGGAAGCCTCCAAACGTGAAGCGGGTGTGGAGCCGTGCGGGAAGAACCGTTACGCCGCGTCGCGCGAGGCGTACTCCGCGATCTCCCGCATCGGTGGCCGTTCCTCCGTGTCCACCGCGTGGGTACGCGGGACGAAACCGCCGGGGCCCCGCTCGAACTGGGTGATCTCCGGCCGGACGAGCGGTCCCCGGGACAGCCGCAGCTGCGCCGTGCGGTAGATCGCCGCCGCCATCCGGCCGAGGGCCTGGCCGTCCTGGTGGCGGTGTTTGCGCACGCCGACGTCCACCTGGGCCAGCGCGTCCAGGCCCACCGTGTGCAGTGCGTCGACGAGCAGGCCCAGCTCCACTCCGTAACCGACGGGGAAGGGCAGCTGCTCCAGCAGGGAGCGCCGGACCGCGTACTCGCCGCCCAGGGGCTGGACGAAGCCGGCCAGCCGGGGCCAGTGGAGGTTGAGCAGCGGGCGGGCCACCAGCTCGGTCACCCGGCCGCCCTGACCTGCTGCTTCGCCGAGCGGCCGGTCGTACATGGCCTTGACGAAGTGTACCGAGGGGTCGGTCAGCAGCGGCCCGACGATCCCGGAGACGAAGTCCGCGGAGAAGTCCTTGAGGTCCGCGTCGACGAAGCAGACGATCTCGCCGCTGGTCACCAGCAGCGAGCGCCACAGGACCTCGCCCTTGCCGGGCAGGGCGGGGATCCGGGAGAGGATCGCGTCCCGGTGCACGACCCGCGCGCCGGCCCGCCGCGCCTGCTCGGCGGTGGCGTCGGTGGATCCGGAGTCGATCACCACCAGTTCGTCCACGAGCTGGACCTTCTCCATCAGCTCGCGCCGGATCTCGGCGACGATCGCGCCGACGGTCGCCTCCTCGTTCAGCGCGGGCAGGACGACGCTCACCCGGGAACGGTGCGGATCCCTCGCCCGCGCGGCCGTGAGGCGGTCCAGCGGGCGGTCGGCAGCTGACCAGGAACGCCTGGTCAGCCAGCGTTCCACCTCTTCCAGCACGGTCGATACTCCCTGTATGTGATCCATCTCGCGGTTCGGACGACTATCTCAACCGTCCGGTGCTTCGGTTACAGTCTTGAACAACGCGGATGACCCTCGCATGTCGGGGTCGGTCCGCGAATAAACGCCCGGATCCATGGTCCGGTGCCACAGCGCTCATCCAGAGGGACTGAGGGAACGGCCCGTTGAAGTCCCGGCAACCCTCCTGCCGACCGCGAGGTCACGGTGGGGAAGGTGCCAATTCCGTCTTGTGGCGAAATACGTCGCAAGGAAGATGAGGAGAAAGGGCCTCCGCCATCATGGCCGTCCAGACAGTTGCAGCAAACACCGATTCTTCCGCCGTGGACCTCGGTCCCGCCGCGGCGCTTTCCTGCCGCGAATGCGGCGAGCGGTTCGAACTCGGCCCCATTTTCGCCTGCGCGTCCTGTTTCGGGCCGCTCGAAGTGGCTTACGACCTGCCGAGCGGCTCCCCCGAAGAGCTGAAGAAGCGCATCGCCGAGGGTCCGAACAACATCTGGCGCTACGCGCCGCTGCTGCCGGTCCCCTCCGACGTCGCGGACAAGCCCAACATCAACCCCGGCTTCACCAAGCTGGTCAAGGCCGACAACCTCGCCCGCGAGCTGGGCGTGACCGGCGGCCTGTACGTCAAGGACGACTCCGGCAACCCGACGCACTCCTTCAAGGACCGTGTCGTCGCCATCGCCGTCGAGGCCGCCCGCGCCTTCGGATTCACCACCCTCTCCTGCTCCTCCACCGGCAACCTCGCCGGTGCCGTGGGTGCCGCCGCCGCCCGCGCCGGCTTCCGCTCGTGCGTGTTCATCCCGCACGACCTGGAGCAGGGCAAGGTCGTCATGGCCGCGGTGTACGGCGGCGAGCTGGTCGGCATCGAGGGCAATTACGACGACGTCAACCGCTTCTGCTCGGAGCTCATCGGCGACCCGCTCGGCGAGGGCTGGGGCTTCGTCAACGTCAACCTGCGGCCGTACTACGGCGAGGGTTCCAAGACCCTGGCGTACGAGATCTGCGAGCAGCTCGGCTGGCAGCTGCCCGACCAGCTGGTCATCCCGATCGCGTCCGGCTCGCAGCTCACGAAGATCGACAAGGGGCTGCAGGAGCTGATCAAGCTCGGCCTCGTCGAGGACAAGCCGTACAAGATCTTCGGCGCCCAGGCCGAGGGCTGCTCCCCGGTCTCCACCGCCTTCAAGGCCGGTCACGACGTCGTGCGGCCCCAGAAGCCGAAGACCATCGCCAAGTCCCTGGCGATCGGCAACCCGGCCGACGGCCCGTACGTCCTGGACATCGCCCGGCGCACCGGCGGTGCCGTCGAGGACGTCAACGACGAGCAGGTCGTCGACGCGATCAAGCTGCTGGCCCGCACCGAGGGCATCTTCGCGGAGACGGCGGGCGGGGTGACGGTCGGCGTGACGAAGAAGCTGATCGACGCCGGTCTGCTCGACCCGTCCCTGACCACCGTCGTCCTGAACACCGGCGACGGCCTGAAGACGCTCGACGCGGTCGCCCCCACGACCGGCCTGTCGGCGACGATCCGGCCCAGCCTGGACGCGTTCCGCGACGCGGGCCTCGCCGCCGCCAACTGACCACCCGAGACCGAAGGAAGGCACCCACATGAGCGTCAAGGTCCGTATCCCCACCATCCTCCGCACCTACACGGACGGTCAGGCCGAGGTCTCGGCCGAGGGCGCGATCCTCTCCGAGGTCATCGCGTCCCTGGAGCAGAACCACCCGGGCATCGGCGCCCGCGTCCTCGACGACCAGGGCAAGCTGCGCCGCTTCGTCAACGTGTACGTCAACGACGACGACGTGCGCTTCGAGGGTGGCCTGGACGCCGTCACACCGGACGGCGCCGGCGTCTCGATCATCCCGGCCGTCGCCGGAGGCTGACCGCCGCAGGCATACGGGCCCGCTCGGCGGCCCGATTCCACAGAGTGAGCAGAATGCCCCCCTCCGCGAGAGAAGCGGAGGGGGGCATTCTGCATGGTTGAGCGCGGTACAGTTGGGGAAGTCCCCGCAGCTGCCCTCGCCGCCCGCATATGAGAATGCGCCTGGCCGCGACAAGAAGTAGCCAAAGTACGTGAACCCCTTGAGGCATAAGTGGCCTTTGTCAGGCCCGACTTGCCCTGGAATCCCCTGAATTCCGCCTATCCGTGCGGTCGCGTGCGCCCAGAATTCTCGTCCGATTGACCTGTTGCAGAGGGCAGTTGGGCAGATACATTCGGCCGCGGTCGACGCGTTCCGGCGCACGCCACCCTCTCCTGTCGGAGGGTGAGTTTGACCCGGGCCCGCGAAGTGCGGTGCTCGTGCAAGGGCCAGTAATAGGGGAGTTAGGCATGGCTCAGGGCACCGTCAAGTGGTTCAACGCGGAGAAGGGGTACGGCTTCATCGCGGTCGACGGTGGTGCGGATGTTTTCGTCCACTACAGCGCGATCCAGATGGACGGGTACCGCACCCTCGAAGAGGGTCAGCGAGTTGAATTCGAGATCTCGCAGGGCCAGAAGGGGCCGCAGGCGGACATGGTCAAGCTCGCCGTCGGCTGAGCTCGGCGCGGTCGGCCAACGACACTACTCACGCACGTGAGGCCCGTACCTCCACCAGGGGTGCGGGCCTCACGTGCGTCTCCGTGACCCGGCGGTCGTACGCATGTCGGAGCGGGTGCCCGCACCTGCCCGCGAGCCTTCCGGTTGTCCACATCCCGAGGAGGACGCTTGCACTCGCAGGGGTCGAGTGCTAATCATTGGCGTTAGCACTCTCCAGGTGAGAGTGACAGAAACTTGGACCGGGCCGGTGAGGCCCGCAGGCCCAGTGGGGCAAGGAACCACTGAGCACGCTGGCCGTCCGTCGCGGGCGCCTCTCGGTCCGGAGAAATCCACCCCTGTCCGGGAGGACCACTTCACATGGCCAAGATCATCGCGTTCGACGAGGAGGCACGGCGCGGTCTCGAGCGCGGGATGAACCAGCTCGCCGACGCCGTCAAGGTCACCCTCGGCCCCAAGGGCCGTAACGTCGTCCTCGAGAAGAAGTGGGGCGCGCCCACGATCACCAACGATGGTGTTTCCATCGCCAAGGAGATCGAGCTCGAGGACCCGTACGAGAAGATCGGTGCGGAGCTGGTCAAGGAGGTCGCCAAGAAGACGGACGACGTCGCCGGCGACGGTACGACCACCGCCACCGTTCTCGCCCAGGCGCTCGTCCGCGAGGGCCTGCGCAACGTCGCCGCGGGTGCCAACCCGATGGCTCTCAAGCGTGGCATCGAGAAGGCCGTCGAGGCCGTCTCCGCCGCTCTGCTGGAGCAGGCGAAGGACGTGGAGACCAAGGAGCAGATCGCTTCGACGGCCTCCATCTCCGCTGCCGACACCGAGATCGGCGCCAAGATCGCCGAGGCGATGGACAAGGTCGGCAAGGAAGGCGTCATCACCGTCGAGGAGTCCCAGACCTTCGGTCTGGAGCTCGAGCTCACCGAGGGTATGCGCTTCGACAAGGGCTACATCTCGGCTTACTTCGCCACCGACATGGAGCGCATGGAGTCGTCCTTCGACGACCCGTACATCCTGATCGTCAACTCCAAGATCAGCAACGTGAAGGACCTCCTTCCGCTGCTCGAGAAGGTCATGCAGTCGGGCAAGCCCCTGCTGATCATCGCGGAGGACGTCGAGGGCGAGGCTCTGTCGACGCTGGTCGTCAACAAGATCCGTGGCACCTTCAAGTCCGTGGCCGTCAAGGCTCCGGGCTTCGGTGACCGCCGCAAGGCCATGCTCGGCGACATCGCCATCCTCACCGGTGGCACCGTCATCTCCGAGGAGGTCGGCCTCAAGCTGGAGAACGCCGGCGTCGACCTGCTCGGCACCGCCCGCAAGGTCGTCATCACCAAGGACGAGACGACCATCGTCGACGGTGGCGGCGACAGCGACCAGGTCCAGGGTCGCGTCAAGCAGATCCGTGCCGAGATCGAGAACAGCGACTCGGACTACGACCGCGAGAAGCTCCAGGAGCGCCTTGCGAAGCTGGCCGGCGGCGTGGCCGTCATCAAGGCCGGCGCCGCCACCGAGGTGGAGCTCAAGGAGCGCAAGCACCGCATCGAGGACGCGGTGCGCAACGCCAAGGCCGCTGTCGAGGAGGGCATCGTCGCCGGTGGTGGCGTGGCTCTGCTCCAGGCCTCGGCCGTCTTCGAGAAGCTCGACCTGACCGGTGACGAGGCCACGGGCGCCAACGCCGTGAAGCTCGCGCTGGAGGCCCCGCTCAAGCAGATCGCCGTCAACGGTGGTCTCGAGGGTGGCGTCATCGTCGAGAAGGTGCGCAACCTGCCGATCGGTCACGGCCTCAACGCCGCGACCGGCGAGTACGTCGACATGATCGCCGAGGGCATCATCGACCCGGCGAAGGTCACGCGCTCCGCCCTGCAGAACGCCGCGTCCATCGCCGCGCTCTTCCTCACCACCGAGGCCGTCATCGCCGACAAGCCGGAGAAGGCCTCTGCGGCCGCTCCGGGCGGCATGCCGGGCGGTGACATGGACTTCTGATCCTCGGATCAGCAGCTCCAGGCAGTACCCGCAGTATCCGTGCGACGCCGGCCCCCGGGATTCGTTCCCGGGGGCCGGCGTCGTGCGTGCCGCGTCCGGCTCACCCTGCGGGAGCGGCCAGGATGCAGAGCGGTTTGCCTTCGTCGGGGTCGCCCACGTAGGTCCAGAGTTTGAGCGTGCCGCCGTTCCGCAGTGCCTCGTACGAGGTGGTCTCGCCGGAGTCCTTGAACGACACCAGGACCGTGGTCCCGTCCGCACCGTCCTGATTCTCCCAGGTGCCCGATCCCGATCTGGGTTCGACGGTGCCGTCGATGATGTCGTAGTCGCTGCAGACGTGGGTGGCGGTGATCGTTCCGTCCGGCTTCAGCTCCAGGGACCCGCCCCACTTGTCCTTCCACGTCACGGCCGCCCGGGACAGGGGCAGTTCGACCGGCTCGCCCTCGGGGACCGGTGGGAAGGCGAGCCTCCCGCAGCCCGCGAGAGTGAACACGAGCGGGACGAGCACCAGCGACGACCAGCGGGAACGGGACATGCGGCACCTCTGCGCCTCGTGCGGTGCACGGGCGCGAACGGTCCGTACAGGGCAGGAGCGTAGAGCAGGGTGCGGAGCTCCGGCCGTACGGGGGTGCCCCCTCGGCCCGCCGAGGGGGAGCGGACACTGGACGCGTCCCGGCCCCGTCCTGAAGGAGCGCCACCATGACCACCGACCGCCGTACGGGACCCCCCGTCGCAGGTGGCGAGCGAGAGACCCTGCGGGCTTTCCTCGACTACCACCGGGCCACCCTCGCCATGAAGTGCGAAGGGCTCGACGACGAACAGTTGCGTCAGCAGTCGATGCCGCCCTCGACGTTGTCGCTGCTCGGCCTGGTGCGGCACATGGCGGAGGTGGAACGGGCCTGGTTCCGGCGGGTCTTCGAGGACAACGAGGCACCGATGGTCTGGTCGGACCGGATCGACTTCCAGGCCGCGTACGACGCGCGTACGTCGACCCGGTCCGAGGCGTTCGGTGCCTGGGAGGCCGAGGTGGAGCACTCGCGCCGGGTGGAGGAGCGGGCCGCGTCCCTCGACGTCACCGGGCTCCAGCCCCGCTGGGGGGACGAGGTGTCGCTGCGGATGGTCATGGTGCACGTGCTGCTCGAGTACGGCCGCCACAACGGCCACGCGGACTTCCTGCGGGAGGGCGTCGACGGGACCGTGGGCGCCTGAGCGCGGGGCCCGGTCCGCCTGCGGAACCCAGGTCCCGCAGGCGGAAGCGGCTGTTCCTCACGCGAGATCCACACGCAAAAGAGTGACGGTTTGCTGCATGTATTCGGCAGTCAGGAGAAATCTTCTCGCACGCCCCTTGTGGTGGTGATTCCGCGCGCCCTAACGTCGCCTCACCTTCCGAGAGAAACGGGCATGCGATGTCACGTCACATCACGGTCGCCGCGCTGACGGCCGCCGTTGTCGGACTGGGGGCGCTGACCGGCGCCCCTGTCGCCCAGGGCGCGGAGGGGAAACCGTCCGCGCCGGCGGTGACGCGTGCGGGCCTCGACCCCGCGCTGGTGGCGGGCCGCGGGGCCGACGTCCCCTTCGCCGAGCAGGAGGCGGAGAACGCCGCGACGAACGGCACGGTCATAGGCCCCGACCGCACCGCCTACACCCTCCCCGCCGAGGCGTCCGGCCGTAAGGCGGTGCGCCTGGTGCCCGGCGAGCACGTCGAGTTCACCCTGCCGGAGGCCGCGAACGCGATCACCGTGCGCTACAGCATCCCGGACGCGCCCGGGGGCGGCGGCATCACCGCCCCGCTCGATGTCTCCGTCAACGGTTCGAAGCGCTCGACGATGACGCTGACCTCGCAGTACTCCTGGCTGTACAACCAGTACCCGTTCACCAACGACCCCGGGGCCGATCTGCTCCAGCCGGGCTGGTGGATCACCGAGTGCGCGTGCGTCCCGAATGCGACGACGCCCGCCCCGGTGATCTCCAAGCCGTTCCGGCCGAACCACTTCTACGACGAGCAGCGCCTCCTGCTCGGCAAGAGGTACCGGGCGGGTGACACCGTCCGCCTGACCGTCCCCGCCGGGAGCCGTGCCGCGTGGACGGTCGTCGATGTGCTCGACTCGGAGCTCGTGGGCCTGCCCCACGTGGAGCTCCGGGCCGCGAACGCGCTGCTCTTCGGGGCCGATCCGTCGGGGCGCCGGGATTCCGCGGACGCGCTGGACCGGGCGATCGCCTTCGCCAAGCGCAAGAACCTGCCGGTGTACGTCCCGCCGGGCACCTACCAGGTCAACCGGCACGTCGTCGTCGACGACGTCACGATCAGGGGCGCCGGCAGCTGGTACACGAAGTTCAAGGGCCGCGAGGTCGCGCTCGGCGCCCCGGCGGCCGACGGCTCGGTCCACACGGGCGTCGGCTTCTACGGCAAGGACGCGGCCGACGGCGGCAGCCACAACGTCCATCTGTCGGGCTTCGCCATCGAGGGGGACGTCCGCGAGCGCGTCGACACCGACCAGGTGAACGGCATCGGCGGGGCCATGAGCGACTCCTCGATCGAGGGCCTGCACATCCGCCACACCAAGGTCGGCATGTGGTTCGACGGCCCGATGTCGAACCTGGGGATCAAGGGCAACGTCATCGTCGACCAGATCGCCGACGCCATCAACTTCCACGGCGGGGTCACGGATTCGGAGGTCTCGCACACCTTCGTCCGCAACTCCGGTGACGACGGCCTCGCGATGTGGTCCGAGAAGCGGGCCAACACGGGGAACACCTTCGCGCGCAACACGGTGCAGAGCCCGGTGCTCGCCAACGGCATCGCGGTCTACGGCGGTACGGACAACACCGTGTCCGGCAACCTCGTCGCCGACCCCGTGCGCGAGGGGAGCGCCCTGCACGTCGGCGCCCGCTTCGGCGCGGAGGCGTTCCGGGGGTGGCTCGACCTCACCGACAACACGACCGTCCGGGCGGGGACGTACGAACTGAACTGGAACATCGGGCTCGGAGCCATCTGGTTCTTCGCCCTGGACCGGGACATCGACGCCGACATACGGGTGACGGGGAACAACTTCCTCGACAACACCTACAACGCGATCATGCTGGTCACCGACTGGCCGGTGAAGGACACGTACAAGATCCAGGGCGTGCACTTCAAGGACATCAAGGTGGACGGGACGGGCACGTCCGTGGTGAGCGCGCGTGCGGAGGGTTCGGCGACCTTCGAGAACGTCGACGCGCGCAACGTGGGGGCCGTGGGGGTCAACAACTGCGGGTCCTTCCACTTCACCCCCGCCGGTTCGGAGTTCACCCTGGTCGATCGCGGCGGCAACGACGGCGGCGGTACGACGGGGGACTGGCTGGCGCCGTGGCTGCTGCCGAACACGATCACCTGTGACGACCGGCCGCCGGTGGTCGCGCCGCCCGCACCGGGAGCGTGGTGACGGCGCCGGACGCCCGGCATGCGTGAAGGGCCGGTACGGCGCGGGGGACGCGCCGTACCGGCCCTTCCTGTACGGGGTCACCCTCTGTGCCCGGAACCCCTCCCCGCGGTCTTTTCTCGTCAAGACTCGAATGCATGGCGACGATGCGTTACTCCCAACTCCCGTATGTGTCAGCTCTATTGACCCCGGGTTTCAAAAGTTTTACGTTCCTTGGCACCTGAGAGCGCTCTCAAAGCTCTCCACCCCCCTTGACGAGGTGCTGCCCCATGCAAGCCTCCCTCTCCAGACCCGCAGCCGCAGCGGTCCTGGCCATCGCCCTGGCCGCCGTAGGCCTGGGCCCTGCCGCGTCCCCGGCGGCAGCCGCCACCATCCCCGCGGGTTCCGGCAGCTATACCGACAGCCGCCCCGCCGGTACCTCCGGTCCCACCACCAACACCGGTGCTCCCGTCACGCCCAAGCTCACGGCGGCGGCCAAGGACAAGCCGGTCCCGACCAACGACTGGTGGTCCTCACTCGCCTACCAGCGTTACGGCGACAACCCGTACTCCACCCCGATGTACGGGCACCCGCTGACCTATCAGGCGACCTCCGGCGGACTGGAGGTCGGCTACCCGACCGCGCCCGCGATCGTCGGGGGCGGCCGCCAGTACGAGTACCCGCACAAGGCGGACCTCACCGTCGGCCTCAGCGGTCTGAACTCACCGGACACCAAGGCCGACGACTGGTCCGACTGGACGGTCACCCCCTACTGGTCGGACGGCACCCGCACCCTGCGCACGACCATCGGTCACGGCATGCCCTTCGTGTACGCCAAGGGCTCCGGCGGCGACGCCCGCATCACCACGGCCGGCACCCCCACCGTCTTCGCGGACAACGGCAACGTCCTCGGCATCACGGTCGCCGGTCACCACTACGCCCTCTTCGCTCCGACCGGCAGCGACTGGAACGTCTCCGGCACGGCGATCACCGCCGGGCTCGGCGGCAAGGACTACTTCTCGCTCGCCGTGCTGCCGTCCACGGACGCGCTCGCGACCTACCGGAAGTACGCCTTCAGCTTCGTCACCGGCTCCAAGGTGGCCTGGGAGTCCACCGGCGGCACGGTCAGGGCGACCTACAGCCTGACCACGGAGGCCAAGGAGGGCACCGAACGCGGCACGCTCCAGGCGCTGTACCGCCACCAGTGGCTGCACACCTCCGACGCGCTCACGCCGTACACGTACGTCTCCCCGCGCGGCACCATGAAGGTCCGGGAGTCCGCGTCCTTCACCACCAGCCAGAAGAACCAGGGCGTCCTGCCCGCCCTGCCCGCGTCCAGCGGGGTCGACAAGGCGCGGCTGACCGGCTATCTGAACGAGGTGGCGAACGCCTCCGACCCGTTCTCCGGGGCCGCCGACACCTACTGGACCGGCAAGGCGCTCGGCCGCCTCGCGCAGCTGGTGCCCGTCGCCGACCAGATCGGCCAGACGGCCATCCGGGACAAGCTCCTCGGCCTGATGAAGGGCCGGCTCCAGGAGTGGTTCACGGCGGGCGGCGCGTCCGAGTTCAGCTACGACAAGAGCTGGAAGACGCTCACCGGCTACCCCGCCTCCTACGGCAGTGACACCGAGCTCAACGACCACCACTTCCACTACAGCTACTACGTGTACGCGGCGGCGGTCGTCGCCCAGTACGACCAGGCGTGGGCGGCCGACTCCGCCTGGGGCACCATGGTCAAGACCCTGGTGCGGGACACCGCCAACCCCAGCCGCACGGACACCGCGTACCCCTTCCTGCGCGGGTTCGACGTGTACGCGGGCCACAGCTGGGCCTCCGGGCACCAGGGCTTCGCGGCGGGCAACAACCAGGAGTCCTCGTCGGAGTCCGTCAACCTCAGTGCGGGGCTCGTCCTGTGGGGTGCGGCGACGGGTGACACCGGGCTGCGCGACCTCGGCAGCTACCTGCTGACCACCGAGTCGGAGGCGATCACGCAGTACTGGTTCGACGCCGACCAGCAGGTCTTCCCGGGCTCCTTCGGGCACGACACGGTCGGCATGGTGTGGGGGAGCGGCGGCGCGTACTCCACCTGGTGGACCGCGAACCCGGAGGAGATCCACGGCATCAACGTCCTCCCGGTCACCGGTGGTTCCCTGCACCTGGCCCGTGAGAAGGCCGCCATCAAGCGGAACATCGCCGAGATGGAGCGGGAGAACGGCGGCCCGGCCGTCGAGTGGCGGGACCTCCTGTGGGAGTTCGAGTCGCTGGCCGATCCGGCGGCTGCCAAGGCCAAGTGGGACGCTGGCAACGGGGGTTACACCCCGGAGCAGGGTGAGTCGAAGGCGCACACGTACCACTGGGTCACCACGCTCGACAGTCTGGGCGCGCCCGACCTGACGGTCAGCGGGAACATCCCGACGTCCGCCGTCTTCGCCAAGAACGGCGTCCGCACCTACGCCGCCCACAACTACGACTCCACCGCCCGCACCGTCACCTTCTCCGACGGCAGGACGCTCTCCGTCCCGGCCCGTTCCACGGCCACCGGCACGGGCGCCGGTGGTGGCGAGGACCCCGATCCCGAGGAGCCCGGTCCGTCCACCGGCAACACCTTCCGGCTGAAGTCCGGCGGCACCCTCACGACCGCCACGGACGGCGCGGCGGGAGCGGACACGCTGGCCTCGGCGGACGGCGTCAACCGGGACGGCACGCCGTACAAGCCGACGGTCTACGAGGTCAAGAAGGTCGACGGGACACTCGCGGCGGGCGCGTCCACCGCGTTCCGCCTCAGGGTCGACGCGGGCACGAAGGTCGGGCTGGCCCCGCAGGTCAGGGTCAGTTACGACCTCACCGGTGACGGCACCTTCGACCGGACCGAGACCTACCGCTACTTCGCCACCGACCCGGTCACCGGGTGGGAGGAGTACACCCAGGCGGTGGGCACCTCGGCGGTGACCGGCAGCCTGGGCAACCTCAAGGGCGGAACGGTCCGCCTGGAGATCTGGAACGCGCTGGGCAACGGCACGTCCCAGGTGCAGACCGGCACGGACGCGGCGGTCGTGAAGATCCCGTTCGTCTAGATCCCGGTCTTCCGGGCCCTTCCGTCCGGGTCGGGCCGGATCGCGTGGTTCCCGCGATCCCGGTCCGGCCCGGACGGTTCTCACCACGGTCCCGCCGCCCCGATCTCTGTCATGACCCTGGCGGAACATGCGCTCCACCCTTCACACTGCTGATGGGAGCGCTCCCATCACGTGAGTCGCGCTGCCACCGCCTCCGTCGACGAAAGGCCTTCCCGGTGAAAGCCTCACCACCCCCCGCACGGCCCACGCGCGTCCGCCCCCGGCACGGGCGGCGCGCGTTCGGGATGTCAGCCGCCGCGTTACTCTTCGCGGCGGCCCTGGCCGCGCCCGGTACGGCGCTGGCCGACGACGCCGAACCCGGCCCCGAGCAGATCACCAACGGCGATTTCGCCGCCGGCACCGCGCCCTGGTGGTGGACGGCGAACCTGTCGCCGGCCGCCCCGGACGGCCGGCTGTGCGCGGAGGTGCCCGCCGGTACGGCCAACGCCTGGGACGCCATCGTCGGGCAGAACGACATCCCGATCGTCGCGGGCGAGAGCTACGAGCTGTCCTACACGGCCAGTTCGACCGTGCCCCTGACCGTCCAGACGCGGGTCCAGGAGGCGGACGCCCCCTACACGACGGTGCTCGCCACCGCGGACCCGGTGGGCACGGGAGCCACGCGGGTGACGCAGGCGTTCACGGCCTCGGTGGACCAGCCCGCCGCGTCGGTGCAGCTGCAGATCGGCGGCGGTGAGCGGGCGACGACCTTCTGTCTGGACGACGTGACGCTGCGCGGCGGGGCCGAACCGCCCGTCTACGTACCGGACACCGGGTCGCCCGTCCGCGTCAACCAGGTCGGGTACCTGCCCCGCGGCCCCAAGAGCGGCACGCTCGTCACCGACGCCGACGCGCCGTTGGCGTGGACGGTGAAGGCCGGGGACGGATCGACGGCCGCCACCGGCAGGACCGTCCCGAAGGGCGAGGACCCCACCTCGCGCCAGCGGGTCCACACCTTCGACTTCGGCGGCCTCACCACGGCGGGCGACGGCTACACCGTGGAGGTCGACGGCGAGGTCAGCGAGCCGTTCTCGATCCGCGGCGACCTGTACGACGGGCTGCGCTCCGACGCGCTGGCGTACTTCTACCACAACCGCAGCGGCACCCCGATCGAGGCGGACCTCGTCGGTGAGGAGTACGCGCGCCCGGCCGGGCACATCGGTGTGGCGCCCAACAAGGGCGACACGGACGTCCCCTGCCAGCCGGGTGTCTGCGACTACCGGCTGGACGTGTCGGGCGGGTGGTACGACGCGGGCGACCACGGCAAGTACGTGGTCAACGGCGGCATCTCGGTGGCCCAGCTGATGTCGACGTACGAGCGCACCCTGACCGCCCCGGACGCCGAGTCGGCAGAGCTCGGCGACGGTCAGCTGCGGGTGCCCGAGCGCGACAACGGGGTGCCGGACATCCTGGACGAGGCGCGCTGGGAGATGGACTTCCTCATCAAGATGCAGGTCCCGGCCGGCGAGCCGCTGGCGGGGATGGTGCATCACAAGATGCACGACGCCCAGTGGACCGGGCTGCCGATGAAGCCCCATCTGGACCCCGAGCAACGCGAGTTGCACCCGCCGTCGACCGCCGCCACGCTGAACCTGGCTGCCGCGGCCGCCCAGTGCGCCCGGCTCTACGCACCCTTCGACAAGGCCTTCGCGGACCACTGCCTGCGGGCCGGCGAGACCGCGTGGGCAGCGGCGAAGCAGCACCCGGACGTCCTCGCCGACCCGAACGACGGCACCGGCGGCGGCGCGTACAGCGACAACGACGTCTCGGACGAGTTCTACTGGGCCGCCGCCGAGCTGTTCACCACGACGGGCAAGGACGCCTACCTCCAGGCGGTGCTCTCCTCCGCCCTGCACGGTGACGTGGACAAGGTCTTCCCGGCGGGTGGCGGCATCTCCTGGGGCGCCACCGCAGGGCTCGGCGCGCTCACCCTGGCCACCGTGCCCTCCGGCCTGACCTCCGGCCAGCTGACCGAGGTGCGCTCCGTGGTGACCGAGGGCGCCGACCGCTATGCCGCGCAGTCCCGTGAGCAGGCGTACGGGCTGCCGTACGCGCCGAGCGGCGGGGACTACGTCTGGGGCTCCAACAGCCAGGTGCTCAACAACATGGTGGTCCTGGCCACGGCCCACGACCTGACCGGCGATGCCGCCTACCAGGACGCCGTGCTGCGGGGCGCCGACTACCTCCTCGGCCGCAACGCCCTCAACCAGTCCTACGTCACCGGCTACGGGGAGCGGGACTCCCACAACCAGCACCACCGCTTCTGGGCCCACCAGAACGATCCCGCGCTCCCCAACCCTGCGCCCGGCTCGATCGCGGGCGGGCCCAACCTCACCGCGATCGCCTCCGGCGACCCGGTGGCGGCGGCGAAGCTGAGCGGCTGCGCCCCGGCCATGTGCTACATCGACGACATCGGCTCCTGGTCGACGAACGAGATCACCGTCAACTGGAACGCGCCGCTCGCCTTCATCGCCTCCTACCTGGACGACGCGGGCGAGGGCGGGACGGCGGCACCGGCCCGCACCTGCCGGGTCGCGTACTCCTCGCACCCGTGGAACAGCGGCTCGACCGTGACGGTCCGCGTCGAGAACACCGGTTCGGAGCCGGTATCGCCGTGGTCGCTCACCTGGCTGCTCCACGGTGACCAGCGGCTGAGCCACACGTGGAGTGCGGAGTTCGACCAGGATGGCCGCACGGTCAGTGCGAAGCCGCTGTCGTGGAACCGGACCCTGGCACCGGGGAAGGCGGTCGACTTCGGCTTCAACCTCGCGGTCACGGGCCCGGCGCCCGACCCGGGGTCCTTCAAGCTGAACGGCAGGGCCTGCGCCTCGGGCTGATCCGGACGTACGTGTCGCACGAGCTCGCGCCCGGCGCCCCGCGAAGGGGTACCGGGCGCGAGCCCGTGGGTCACGCCGTACCGAAGGCCGCGTGCACGCACTTCCCGTCCGACAGTGCCTCGGTGAAGACCCGGGCGCCCAGGTCCTCGGCGATGTGCAGGCCCATGCCGCCGGTTCCGTCGCTCAGGTCCGGTGCGCGCGGAGCCGGCCGCACGCACGAGCAGTCGGTCACGGCGATGTCCAGGGCGCCTGCGGTGGTCGTCAGCGTCAGGGTGCTCGGCCCGGACGCGTGCCGGACGGCGTTCGTGACCAGTTCGGAGACGATCAGGAGGAAGTCGTCGCAGCGGTCCTGAGCGAGCGAGGGCCATGACCAGTGGAGGAATCCGGCCGTCGCACGGCGGGCGTGCGACGGCGCTTCCGGCCCGGACGGCAGGGGGATCGAGAGCTTTCCCGCCGTGAGGGGCGGCCTGGTGGGCGAGGGCGGCGGTGCGGTCATGGTGGTCATGGTGTCGTCCCGAGGAGGGCGCGGCGCCGCTGGTGGGCGCCGCAGGGTGGGGGGCCCGGGATCACCGGGTCTGCCGTCCGGGGTTCCGATGGTGGGAACGGCCTTGCACAAGGGATTCGGAGACACCGGGCGGAAGGTTTGGGGTGAATCACAAGAAATCGGAGAGGTGTGCACGGCGTTGTCGGGTCAGGCCGTCAGCGGGACCGCGCCGAGAGGGACGGTGGTGGGCTGCGGGGAGCCCCCGTCGGGTTCCACGGACAGGGCGACCGCCGTGGCGTTGTCCAGCGTCCCTTCCAGCAGTGTCACCCGGCGCCCCGGGTCCCCGCTGAGCAGTCCGGCCGGCACGGGCGTCCCGTCCTCCATGAACCACGCCGCGTACGTCCGCCCGGCGGGGAGTGCGGGAAGGCCGGAGACGGCGAGCGTCGCCGAGCCCTCGCTCCGGGAGAAGGTGACGGACGCCGTGGCGCCGTCACTGAGCACCTGGGTCTGGAGACGGACGTCGGACGCGGTGAGCACCTTCGTCACGTTCTTCTGCTCCGCCTCGGTCTGACGGGCCTGTGCCTCCACCTCGTGGGCCCGCGCCTCCACCCGGTCGGCGTGGTCCTTGGCGTCCGAGGCCTCCTGGTGCTGCCATCCGGCGAGGCCCAGGCAGACGAGAGCGGCGGCCACCGAAGCGGCGAGGGCCAGGATCAGGGACCGGGCGGGTCCGCGCCGCGTGGGTGCCTTCGCGGTCGCGTGCGGACCGGACTCCCGGGCGTGCGGAGGGGGTTCCTGGGCATGCGGACGGGGTTCCTGCGGTGTGTCGGCCACCTTGCGCAGGACCTGGTCCCGCAGGGACTCCGGCGGGTGCTCGGCCGTCATCTGTCCCAGGAGCGCCGTGGTGGCCCGCAGCTCGGCCACTTCCTCCTGGCACTGTCCGCACTCCGCGAGGTGCGCCTCGAAGGCCCGGCGCTCCTCCTCGGGCAGGGCGTGCAGGACGTAGGCGCCCGAGGACTCGTGCGGGTCCGTGGCGCTCACGCTTTCGCTCCCAGGCAGCGGCGGAGCCGGATGAGGCCGTCCCGAAGGCGCGTCTTGACGGTCCCCAGCGGCAGGGACAGGGAGTGGGCGATCTCCTTGTAGGTGTGTCCCCCGTAGTAGGCGAGGACGACGGCCTCGCGCTGGATGTCGGTGAGCCCGCGCACGCAGCTGCGCACCCGCTGCCACTCCATGTGGGTCTCCACCTGCTCGGTCACGTCGTCGAAGGGGGTGTCCTCGCTGAGTCTGGCCGCCCTCTGCTCGCGGTCCTGGCTCGCCTGCGCCGCCCGCACCCGGTCGACGGCGCGACGGTGGGCCAGGGTCATGATCCACGTCATCGCGCTGCCGCGGTCGGGCCTGAACCGCCCGGACGTGCGCCACACCTCCAGCAGAACCTCCTGGGTGACCTCCTCCGACTGGGCGGAGTCCCGCAGGATCCGGCGCACCAGCCCCATGACGGGGCCCGCCGTCACGTCGTAGACCCCGGCGAAGGCTTCCCGGTCGCCCTCGGCGGCCGAGACCATGAGCTGATCCAAGTCAGGAGCGGTGGCCACCCGCCGAATATAGGCACCGGACCACGGGCCGGGCCTCTTGTGCGCACCCGAACAGTCAGTACCGGCGGGTAGGGGGTGTTCAGGCGGTGGGAGTCATCCGCCGCGCCCGGGCGGTTCGCTCGGTCCGGGGGACGAGGCCCGCCCTGACCTGCGCGATCCGGTCCCGCACCCCGTCGGTGGGTACGGCGCCGGGCGGTCCCCCGGGCGCGGGGGCGGCTTCGCCCCGGCAGGTCGCGCACAGTCCGTCCGTCAGCGCTTCGGGGCTGCCCGGCGCGCGGCACTCGCCGCATTCCAGGGCGAGCAGCACCGCCCGCCGCTCCGGTGCGGGCCGGTGGGGCGGCAGCTTGTCGGCCAGCCGCCTGCGGACGAGCGAGGGCGCGTGGTGGACCGGCACCGGCAGCCCCTGCGTGAGGGCGTGCAGCAGCTCCGCCTCCGTGGCGCCCCGCTCGAACCACTCGCTCGCCTGCGGTTCCAGGGCGGCGCACTCCGCCGCCGAGAGGCTCAGCGCCGGTGCCGTGCGGCCCAGGGCGGCCAGCAGGACGAACGCCCGCGAACGGGTGGGCGGCTGCGGGGTCTCGCGCGGGGCGTCGCCCCGGATGAACGCCGCCCACCAGTCGTCGTCGCGCGCGGTCCGGGAGAAGAACGTCCGCGTCACCCAGAGCATGACCTCGTCGGTGGCGACACACTCGCTGCCCCGGCGCAGGTGTCCGGCTGCCTGGAGCCTGTTGAGCGCGGTGCGCAGGGCGCACTGCCCGTACGGGAGGACCCTGGCGAGGGTCTTCACGGAGATGTCGGAGCCGTCGGGGAGCCGGTCGACGTACGACGCGATGGCGGCCTCACGGGGCGGCAGATGCGAGAAGTCGCACTCATGGCGGGGGCGTTGGTCCGGCGCGGAGCGCTTGCCGTAACCGGGGTTCGCCATGGGGTGCGGGGCTGCCTGCGAGGCGTAGGGGGCAGCATTAAGCTGAGTGACAGCCATTTAGTTCGCCTGTTTCGATCTGAGTGGTCAGACCCCTGTCCGGTGTTCCTGCACCGACGGGGGTCGTTCTGTGCCAGTCCGCACGCTAGAGCGTCGCCACGATGCGTGGCAAGTCGGTCACGAAAAGTGAACTCTTCGAGGTGAGGGCGGCCATGGGGAGGGTGGGTGGGCGGGAAAAGGTCCTCCTCCCATTCCTCTGAAAGAGCGCTCGGACTCCAGGACTTGAGCCCCGGGTGCTGCTGCCGATGAGCCCTCCGCCGTGCTCGGGGGGTGCTCAGTGGGTGCGGACCGGGTGTGGCGCCCGCGTGCCGACGGCTCCCAGTTTGTCGGGGTTGGCGACGTTGTGGATGGCGGAGATCCGTCCCTCGGCGTCGAAGTCGAAGGTGACCGTGGCGAGCACGCGGTCCGGCGCGCTGAGCACCATGCCCGGCCCGCCGTTGATCTCGGTCATCTCGGCGCGCATGTCGGCCGGTTCGACGCCCTGGTAGGGGACCGTCCCCATGGCCGCGAACCACGAGGCCACCGTGGTGGCGCCCACGACCGGACGCAGGGCTTGGCGGACCTTGCCGCCGCCGTCGGTCCACAGGGTGACGTCCGGCGACAGCAGCTCCATCAGGGAGTTCATGTCGCCGCCCGCCGCTGCCGTGAAGAACCGTTCCGTCGCCTC
The DNA here is from genome assembly GCF_042667905.1 of Streptomyces sp. NPDC057287. Lineage (NCBI taxonomy): Bacteria > Bacillati > Actinomycetota > Actinomycetes > Kitasatosporales > Streptomycetaceae > Streptomyces > Streptomyces sp. NPDC057287. Next base: position 70,768 of record NZ_JBHUYV010000006.1, read on the forward strand.
GCGTCGGTGCGTACGGTCCGCCGTGAAGCGTGGCCGCCGGGCACGTACGTGCTCGCGGGCGCGGTGCGCGGCCTGCCGCACGGCCGCCTCGGACCGTTCCACGGCCTCCGCGATCTCGGCGTGGCTGAAACCGAAGGCCTCCTTCAGTACGAACACGGCGCGCTCCAGCGGGCTCAGCGTCTCCAGCACCACCAGAAGCGCCATCGACACGGACTCCGCCTCCAGGGCGGTCTCGGCGGCGTCCCCGCCGGTGAGGATGGGCTCGGGGAGCCACGGCCCCACATAGACCTCACGCTGGTGGCGGGTCGACCGGAGGCGGTCCATCGCCAGGTTCGACACGATCCGCACCAGGTACGCCTTGGGGTCGGTCACCTGTGAGCGGTCGGCAGCGGACCATTTGATCCAGGCGTCCTGCACCGCGTCCTCCGCATCGACGGCGGTGCCGAGGAGGCGGTAGGCCACGGAGAAGAGCAGGCTGCGGTATTGCTGGAACACCTGCTGGTCGGCGTCCGTCCCGGTCATCGTGCCGCCCGGAGCCGGGTGAAGCGTCCGCCGCGGGGCCAGAACGCTCCTGAGGCGGGCATCTTCTTCATGCGGCCGTAGGTCGGCCAGGGGGAGGCGGTCACGGCTTCCTTATACCGGGCCGCCGCACGGCCTGTCAGGCAGATCCGCCGGGGGCTGTCGTCGGGCCGGGTGAACTGCACGACCGCATCGTTCCTGCCCAGGCTCACCGGCGTGTGGTAGTAGCCGAACCGGAACGGCTTGGGCCGCTTGCCCCGCAGCGTGCGGACGATCGACACCGCGGCGTGCACCCCGGTCGGCATCCCGCTCTGGCAGGTGCCGTGCAGGACGCCGTAGCCCTGACGGACGGCTGCCGCGTCGCCCACGGCGTACACGTCGGGGTGCGACTCCGACCGCAGCGTGGCGTCGGTGAGGACGCGGCCGCGCTCGTCCGCCCGCAGGCCGGCCTCGGCCGCCAGTGGTGACACCCGGGTCCCGCCCGTCCACAGGACGACCTCGGCGGCGATGCTCTCCCCGCCCGCCAGCTCGACGGAGCCGGGCAGCACCTTCGCGACCTCCTCGCCGCTGCGCACCCGCACGCCCAGCCGGTCGAGCGCGGACCGCAGGTGGGTCCGGGCCCTGGGGTTCATCGACGCGCCGGGTTCCTGACGCCCCACCAGTACGACGTCCAGGTGCGGGTGCCGTTCGGCGATCTCGGCGGCCGACTCGACGCCCGTCAGTCCGCTGCCCGCGACGACCACCGTGCCGCTCCCGAGCCGGGCCAGCCGGTCGGCCATCGACCGCGCCTCCTCAGGGCCGTTCAGGGCGTACGCGTAGTCCTCGACGCCCGGCACCGCCGCCGTGTCGGCCACGCTGCCCAGCCCGTACACCAGCGTGTCGTAGTGCAGGACCCGCTCGTCGTCGATCCGCACGGCCTTCGCGGCCGCGTCCACCGCCGTCACCCAGCCGCGCACGAACCGGGCGCCCGTGCCCTCCAGCACTTCGGGGATGCTCAGCTCGGCGAGCTCCTGACCCGTCGCCGTCATGTGCAGCCGAAGCCGCTCGGTGAAGCTGTCCTGGGCGTTCACGAGGGTGACGGTCAGCCCTTCCTGCCGCCCGGCCCTGGCCGCCAGCTGGACGGCCGCCGCCATGCCCGCGTACCCGGCGCCCAGGACGACGACGTGGTGGGTGGACGTCCGGTCGGTCTCACGTGTGTTCATCGCTTCCGCCTTCTTCCGCTTCCTGATGACACCCACGAGACGGAAGTTCTCCGGCGATCTGTGACACGGCCAAAAGTGACCTGCGTCACAGATGCGGCTGGGTGGGGATCCGGTCGAGTCCCAGGGGCGCGGGAGGCGGCAGCGGGGCGGTCGCCCCGGCGTGGAAGGACTGGAGGAGGTAGGCGACCAGGCGCCGGGACGCGGCGGGAGCGTCGTCGCCCGCCCCGGCGGTGGCGCCGCAGTTGGCCAGCATCAGCAGCGTGATGTCCCGCACGTCGAAGTCCGCCCGCAGCCGCCCGCTCTCCTTGGCCCTCCGGACCAGCAGGGCCAGGCCCTCCTCCGCACGGGCGCGCTCCTCGGTGAATTCGGCGTGCTCGGGGAACTGGGAGAGGAACGCCTGTGTGAAGCCCCGCTCGCTCGCCTGCATCAGGGCGACCTTCTCGACGACGGAGCAGAAGCCGTGCCACGGGTCCGGGTCCGCGAGGCCTTCGTCGAGGACGGCGACGCAGTGGGCGAGCTGCTCGGCGAACGCCTCGGACACCAGTGCGGCGCGCGTCGGGAAGCGCCGGTAGAGCGTGGCGACCCCGACCCTCGCGCGCCGGGCGATCGCCGCCATGGGGACGTCGATGCCCTGCGCGGCGAACGCCTCCCGGGCGGCTTCGAGAATCCGCTCCCTGTTCTCGCGCGCGTCGGCCCGCAGGCCGTCACGGGACGGTTTGTGAGACGTCTGATCAGGCATGTTTCTCACTTCGAGCCAAGTGGAGGGGTGCATCCGTTTACCCGCCTAGCCTGGCAGACATGAACGACATGCGCGCGGCCCTCTACGACCGCTACGGCCCTCCCGAGGTGCTCTACGTGGGCAGGGTCCCGGTCCCGTCCCTCCGGCCCGGACAGGTGCTGGTCCGTGTCCACGCGGCGAGCGTCAACGGCGGTGAGCTGTACGGGCGGGCCGGCCGCGTCCGGCTGGTGACCGGCCGGAAGTTCCCGCTCCGCACAGGGCTCGACTTCGCCGGCGAGGTCGCCGAGGTGGACCCAGCGATCACCGGGCTCAAGCCGGGCGACCGGGTGTGGGGCGTCCTGCCCCGGACCTTCGGGAGCGCGGCCGAATACGTGGCGGTCCGCCCCCGGAACCTCTCGTACGCCCCCGAGAACATCGGCCTCGTCGAAGCCGCCTCCCTGCCGGTCGGCACGACGGCCCTCACCGCCCTGAAGGCCAAGGCGGACCTCAAGGCGGGCGAGCGCCTGCTCGTGCGCGGCGCCAGTGGGGGAGTCGGCAGCATCGCGGTTCAGCTCGGCAAGGCCCTGGGCGCTCATGTCACGGCCCTCGCCGGCACGAAGAACCTCGACTTCGTGCGGGAGTTGGGCGCCGACGAAGCCCACAGCTACGCCACCACCGGCCCGTCCGACCTCGGCCGCTTCGATGTCGTCCTGGACACCGTCGGCACCGAGCACCGGGCCTTCCGGAAGCTCCTGGCACCCGGCGGACGCATGGTCTCCATCTCCTTCGACATCGACCACATCGCCGCGAGCCTCGGCTACCTGCTGGCCTCGACGGTCCACGGCCGGGGGCGCGTCCGGTTCTTCAGCGGCAATCCACAGCACGATCTTCTCGCCGAGCTGGCCCGGTACGTGGAGAGCGGGGCGATCCGCCCGGTGGTGGACACGGTCCACCCCCTGGCCGACATCGCCGCCGCGCACCGGGCGCTGGAGGCGGGCGGGGTGCGTGGCAAGCACGTGATCCAGGTGGTGTGAGCCGGGAGCCCCGCTTGTTCAGACCGCGCCGGACATGACAGGGCCGAGGCCGCGCGGCAGGTGACGCACGGCCGTTGCCACCGCATCCTCGGCCGTGGTCGTCTCGGCAAGGACCTCGCCCATGTACTGGGCGCTGACGGTGTAGCGGTCCTCCCGGTATGCCGCAGCCAGGCAGACCGCAACGTCGCCGGCCAGCCGGGGGCGGGTGGTCGTCGCGAAACGCAGCGTCCAGTGGCTCGTGTACGGGTAGACGGCCCGCAGAGCCGGCTCGGCATACGCCGCCTCGACGAGGGCGACGTACGAGGGCCAGTCCGCCTCCCTCGCCTCTGTGCGCAGCTGCTGCCACTCGGACTCCGTCAGTTCCACCGGATCGTGATCGGGTACGTCGTGACGGCCGGTCAGGTGCACGAAGGGCGCGGCCCGCTGAATCTCGGCCGGCTCCGCCCCGCCGTGCCAGGCCTGCGCGGCTCGGACGACCTGGACGAGATCCTGCGTGTCCCCGTCGACGAGCGCCAGGCCCTGGAACGACTCGCACCCCCGGATCGACCAGCGCCGCTCGGCCCCCCAGGCCGTGATGTCCAACGGCGTCCTGTGTGGGACCGGGCTGGCGACCGAGGCACGGCGCACCGGGTCGTGTTCCGAGACCGTGAACAGGACGGAGAGGCCCTCCTCGGCCGCGACGGCCCGGAGAGCCGCGCCGAGGCTGCCTGCGGCCGCGATATCGGAGTACGAGGGTGCTGGATCAGCGGGTATCGCCATAGGACGCGATTCTGCCGCAGTCGCGGTTCTGCGGGCGGTGTTCGCTGTACGAGCGCGGTCAGGCCCTCGCCGTCCGAGCCGAGCGCGCCGCTCACGCGGTGTCTGCCGGGCGGGCAGCGTCGACCCGACGCGGGCCCGGTCCACCCGGCCGTGGTGTGCCTTCGCGTTCCAGTGGGCGCTGGATCAGGGACTCGACGTAGGCGGACATGCCTCGCTTGCCGGTGCGCGCCTTGAGCGCGGCAACGGTGCCCTCATGGAGCGAGACGGACACCGGACGGACCGGGCCTTCGCCGGGTGTCCGGGATTTGGCCATGGCTACGAGTGCTTGAGGTCCGCGATGAAGGCCGCCCAGGCACCGGTCCGGAACATGAGCGCCGGGCCGTCGGTGACCTTGGAGTCGCGGACGGGGACGACTTCGGGGAGGTTGTCGGCGACTTCAAGGCAGTCGCCTCCGCTTGCGCCGCTGTACGAGGACTTGCGCCAGGTGGCGACCTCCAGGCAGTTGCCGCCGTCGCCGCCGCTGTAGGAGGACTTGTGCCAGGTTGCCGTGGACAGGTCGTAATCAGGGGTGCTGATCTTCATGGGCTTCATCCTCCGCCACGGAGTGAATCAGGGCCAGGGACGAGTCGGGCGACAGAGCACCGGCCGCCAGCAGATCGTAAGTCAGCTCGTATCGCGCGACGCTCGCAGGATCGTCCTGCAACCGCCCCATCCCCAGACCGTCCACGTAGGCGAGGGGTGGTGCGTCAGGGAACGACATGAGCTTCAGGCTGCCGTCCAAGGCGGCATGCGCCCCCGCCGAGAACGGCAGCACCTGCGCGATGATTCGGTGCTGTCGGACCAGCCCGGTCACATGCCGGAGTGCCTCCGCCATGACTCCGGGCCCGCCGACCCGTCGGCGGAGGACCGCTTCGTCCAGCACGACCCACAACAGAGGCGTCGTTGGATCGGTCAGCAGTTGTGCCCGCTCCAACCGCGCTGCCACCAACTCGTCGATCACGTCCTCGGTGGCCGTCGGCTGGTACGCCCGGAACACCGCCCGCGCGTACGCCTCGGTCTGGAGCAGGCCAGGGATGAGCAGGGGCGCGTACTCCCGGATCGTCGTCGCCAGACGCTCCGCCTCCGCCGCCTCCGCGAAGTGGTCCGGGTACTTGGACTTCTTCAGGGCCGCGCAGTTCCGTACGAAGAACCCGTCCGTGCCCAGCACTTCGTCCAGCTTCTGGGCCTGGTCGAGCTGCATACGCCTCGTGCCGGCCTCCAGTTGGCCGATGAAGGAGCCGCTGACGAACAGCGGTGCCCCCAGGTCCTCCTGCGACAGGCCTGCGGCCTCCCTCCGATGCCGGAGTTCCGCGCCGAGGAGGGCACGGGGTGAGGAGGAAGGGTCGAGCTTCTTCGGTCCGGGCAAGGCGACTCCCAGTGGACATGTGTGGGTGTTGGAACTGCGCCTCTTCCACGGTAGCGACGAATTGGCCACGCTGAGTAGGCATAGCCACTACTCAGCGTGGAAATGGGGAAGATCATGATGACGGCTACGGAACGGCGCAATGAGGCAGCGGGCAGAGTGCGGGCTGCGGAGGACGCGGTGGCGCGGCTGCGGGTCGGGCTCGCAGGGGTCGGCGTGAAGCTGCCGTCGCTGCGGGTCGACCTGGCGTCGTGCGCGAGGAACGAGCCCATGCCGCTCGTCGACCTGGGCCGGTGCTCGGTCGAGACCGTGCTGCGGCTGAGCGCGCTGCTCGAAGCGAAGTCCGCTCATGACTGTTGAAGGACTGGAGCCGTGCACGCCGAAGCCCGGGACGTTCGCCGTGGACGGCCGGGACGGCCGGGTGGGCCGGGTGATGGGCCACGTCGGGCCGTACGTGCAACTGCGTCCGCCGGGCGGTGGCCCGGAGTGGGACTGTCCGCCGGACGCGATCCTGCCTGCCGCACCGGGGCTCGTGCTCCGGGCGCGGGTGACGGAGATCAACCGTGAGGGTCGGCTGCCGTGAGGGCGTCGTCCCGGGGCTGTGCGAGCCGCTGTCGGAGTATCGCGAGGGCGGTGTGCGCCGGTGGAAGGGCCAGGGCGCCGGTGAGCAGCAGGGCGACGGCGATCGGGACGAGGAGCCCGGCGACGTACGCGGCGTAGGTGTTGTCCGGGCCCCAGTCCAGGAAGAGGGAGACCGTGCCGGAGCGCAGGGGCCGTGCGGCGAGGTGGAGCAGGACGTACAGGGCCACCGTGAGCCCGCCCAGAGGGAGCGCGAAGGCCACGGTCCGGAACCAGGCGGAGGCCCGGCCCCAGGTCAGCAACCAGGAGCGGCGCAGCGCGGCCAGGGGCGGGAGGCCTTCTGAGGCGGCCACGGCCGGGGCCAGGGTCCAGCCGAGCCGGAGCACCAGGGCGCCCGCCACGCCCAGCAGGGGCGGGCCGTAGCGCAGCACCTCGAACAGGTTGGGGTACTCCCACTTCGGGACGATCGCGGTGTGCTCCCTGAACGTGGTGGTCGTGAAGTACTCCTCCACCAGGACCCCGAGCACCACCGGAGCCCACACGCACACGCCACGCAGCACGTACACGCCCAGGACCGCACGGAAGCGGCCGAGTCCCGCGCCGGTGGCACGGGCGGCCGCGGTCTGGATGGCGGCGCATCCCAGATGCAGCAGGAGGATCAGGACCGGCAGGCAGGCGAGCAGGATGAGCCACATGGTGTTCACGCGGCTGCCGTCGGGGGCGTAGGAGTCCTCGTCGATACGGGCCTGCTCCGCACCCAGGCGTATCCCGGTGAACTCGGGCCAGGCGGCGAGGAAGCCCACGACGGTCAGCAACAGGCCGCCCAGGGAGATCAGGCCCGCGACAAGGGCCGCCCGGCCGTACAGGCGGCGACCGTCATGGCGTACGACGGCGAGCACGGTGCGGACGATGCCGCGTTGCGGTCCCTGCGCCGTCTCCGCCCGCCGCTCCCCGCCCGGGGCGGCCCCATCTGAGCTGCCACCACCCGCCTGGCCGTTCGTCATGTCCACCGCCTCTCCGTCCAAGGGGCGCTGCTCCGCCATCGAAGATCAACGTCATGGAAGAGGGATGCGGGAGAACGGGTGGTTGGTTCCTCGCCCAGGACGAGCGTGAGGGACACCTGCGGCGAGGTCGCTGCGAGCGTCACACGTTCGTGGGACGCTGATGAGAGCGGCGGACCGCCGCGAACACGTCGATCTGCGCTCCTGCGTACGGCCACAGAAGGAGGGACCTGCGATGACCGCTGCGATGGTCGAAAGTGATCAGGGCTCCGAGGGCCGCCCGTGGGAGTACCTGCTGCGGACGTGGCAGGAACTGGACGTGCCCGAGGGGTGGCGCGCAGAGATCGACGAAGGGCAGATCGTCTTGGTACCGCCGCCCCATGCTCACCACAACGGCATCGCCGAAGTGGTGCAGCGCGTCCTCTACAGGGGCCTCCGCGACGAGTTGGGGATCTACCAGACGCTCGGTGTGCACGTCGTGCCCCTGGACAAGCTGTACGTCCCGGATCTCGTCGTGATGCCCACAGAGCTGATCGCGTCCGCCGACCCGGAGTCCAGCGACCCGCTGGACGCGGCGGAGGCCCTGCTGATCGTCGAGATCACCTCGAAGGGCAACGCCCGGGAGGACAGGACGAAGAAGTACCGCGCCTACGCGCGGGCCGGGGTCCCCATGTACCTGCTGTTGGACAGGTTCGACACCCGGGGGGCGATGGCGACGCTGTTCACCGAGCCCAACGAGGACGGGACGTACAAGCACAGCGAGGTTGTGCCCTTCGGGAAGCCGCTCCCGCTGCCCGACCCCTTCGACGTCACCCTGCTCACGGCCGACTTCCCGGTGTGAACAGCGGGGCCGGCTCCGTGATGGGAGCCGGCCCCGCCTCTGATCAGGGTGCGCTGTGCGCCGGGGTCACATGATGCGGTAGCTGTCGTAGTAGCCGCCGACCTGGGCGTGATAGCCCGGGTCACCCGCATGCTTGTGCTTGTCGAACTCCGGGGAGTCCTTGATCTGGTCCTTGGTCAGGTCGACGAATATCTTCTTGTGCTCGGTGTCGATGCCCTTGACCGTGCCGGCCGGCAGGAGCACGTCCTTGCCGAAGATCCAGACTCCGGTGTCGACGACCAGGTAGGCGGAGCCCACCTCGTCGGAGTGCTTGTCGACCTTGCCGATGCTGCCGTCCGTCGCCTCGACCGAGAATCCGGTCAGGTCGGCGCCCGCGGTGTGACCGCTCGTGGGCTTATAGCCCCACAGGTTGTCGCTCATTACTGGCTCCTTCCTCGACGGTTCGTTCGACGCGGCCAATCCCCTCGTGATGAGGGTGAGTGCCGCTCAGTTATTCGACTGCCCGGGTATTTCCGGTCCATGCCCGGAGCATTCCGGGAACGCGCGGAGAAACGCGGGTGGCGCAGGACCCGAAGGTCCTGCGCCACCCGCGTCCGTGCTGGTTCAGGCCGTCTACCAGCGGTACCAACGGCCACGCTTACCGCCGGTGTTCGACCGGGCGAAGAATCCGACCAGCCAGATCACCAGGACGATAACGGCGATCCACCACAGTGCCTTGAGTGCGAAACCGGCACCGAAAAGGATCAGGGCGAGCAGAAGAACAAGAAGCAGGGGAACCATTGTTATCAACCTCCGAGACATCTGGTGCCCATCAATCAATGGCCTACACACACGTGTTCGTGAGGAAAAAATCTCGCGTGCTTCGTGTGCGTTCGTGGCGGTCCGGCACCCCGCTCGCCCGTCCGGCCGTGTCCACGGGCTCGGTGGTTCGGCGTCCTGGCCACGCATGACGACGGCAGCCCCGCACGGTGCGTGCGGGGCTGCCGTCGTCGGAGGGCGTCAGGTCAGACGCCCGCCGGTTCCTTCGCCGGGGCGTCGCCGGAGCCCGAGTCCGAGCCCGGGCCGGACGCCGTGGCCGGGCCGGTGGCGGCGACCGTGGAGGGTGCCTGCTCCTGGGAGACGTTGAACTCCGCCAGCAGCGCCTTGCTGAAGCCGAAGAAGTACGTGGCGACGAAGCCCGCGACGTAGCCGACGAGCAGACCGCCCGCGTAGATCGCGATCGTGGAGCCGAGGCCGTGGTTGCCGTCGAGCAGCGGGAACAGGGCCCAGCCGGACGGGCCGATGGCCGTCGAGCCGACGGAGTCGCCGAGCTGGTTGAACAGGCCCACGAAGCCGCCGCCGAACGCGCCGCCCACACAGGCCGTGATGAACGGGCGGCCCAGCGGGAGCGAGACGCCGTAGATCAGGGGCTCGCCGACGCCCAGGAGGCCCGCGGGCATGGCGGACCTGATGGTCTTGCGGATCGACTCGTTGCGGGGGAGGCGGAGGTAGACCGCGGCCGCGGCGCCGACCTGGCCCGCTCCGGCCATCGCGAGGATCGGGAGCAGGACCGTGAAGCCCTGCTGCTCGATCAGGGTCGTGTGGATCGGGATCAGGGCCTGGTGCAGGCCCAGCATCACCAGGGGCAGGAAGAAGCCGCCGAGCAGGAAGCCCGCGCCCGCGCCGCCCGTGGACAGCAGCCAGTCGGCGAACGTACCGATGGCGGAGGAGACCTCACCGGCCACGTACATCAGCCCGAAGATCGTGACGAGGCCCGAGATCAGGACGGTCAGCGTCGGGGTGACCAGGACGTCCAGCGCCTCCGGCACCCAGCGGCGGCACCACTTCTCGACGTACACCGCGAGGACCGCCGCACCGAGGGCGCCGAGGACGCCGCCCTGTCCGGGGGCGAGGGTCTGGCCGAAGGCGTCGATGTTCGCGACGCCCGGGAAGACGATGATCGCCGCGACCGCACCGCCGAGGATCGGCGTGCCGCCGAACTCCTTCGCCGTGTTGTAGCCGACGAAGACCGCGATCAGGGCCATGAAACCGGAGGCCATCGCCGCCAGCGCGGGGGTGACCGAGGGCAGCCAGCCGAGGTTCACCAGCAGGCCGTTGAGGCCGGCGATGATGCCGCAGCCGATCAGGGCGGGGATCAGGGGGACGAAGATGTTCGCGATCTTGCGCAGGAACAGCTTGAACGGGGTGGCGTTCTTCGCCTTCTGCTGTGCCTTGAGGGCGGCGCCCTTGTCGGCGAGCTCCTCGGCGGTGGGGACGGGCGCGGGCGTGCCGGACGCCTTGCCCTCCTCGACCAGCCGCTCGAACTCCGGGGTGACCCGGGCGACGGTGCCCGGGCCGAGGACGATCTGGTAGGTGTCGTCCTCGACCACGCCCATGACGGCGGGGACCGCCTTGAGGGCCTCGTCGTCGACGAGGGAACGGTCGTGCAGGCCCAGCCGGAGCCGGGTCATGCAGTGGACGATCGAGCTGACGTTCGCAGCGCCACCGACGAGCGGCAGGATCGCGGCGGCAGTGGCGCGGTTCTTGTCTTCAGTAGCCATGGTGCGTGGTGCCTTGCTGTGCGGGGAGTGGAGCGTCAGGTGGTTCGGACGGCCGCGAGGGCGGCGCGGAGGTGGCCTCGGGAATCGGCCAGGAGCGTGGCGGCGGTGGGTCCGTCGACCTCGCCGAGGATGGTGAGGATGGCGTCCTTCACCTCGCCGCCGGTGGCGGCGAGTGCCGCCTCGATCTCCTGGTCGGAGGCGCCGGTGGCGAGGGAGACGATCCGGCGGGAGCGGGCGCGCAGCTTCTCGTTGGAAGCGCGTACGTCGACCATGAGGTTCCCGTACGTCTTGCCGAGCCGGATCATCGTGATCGTCGAGAGCATGTTGAGGACGAGCTTCTGCGCCGTGCCCGCCTTGAGGCGGGTGGAGCCGGTGAGCAGCTCGGGGCCGACGACGATCTCCAGGCCGTGTTCGGCCGCCGCCGCCAGCGCGGAGTCGGCGTTGCAGGAGAGGCCGAGGGTGAGCGCGCCCTTCGCACGGGCGTGCTCGACGGCTCCGATCGCGTACGGGGTGCGGCCGGAGGCCGAGATCCCGACGACGGTGTCGTCGGCGGTGAGGCCCAGCCCGTCCAGATCGGCGGCGGCCAGCTCCTTGCTGTCCTCGGCGCCCTCCACCGCCTTGACCATGGCGGAGGGGCCGCCCGCGATCAGGCCGATGACCTCGGACGGGTCGGTGTTGAAGGTGGGCGGGCACTCGCTGGCGTCGAGCACACCCAGGCGGCCCGCCGTTCCGGCGCCCGCGTAGATCAGCCGGCCGCCGCGCGCCATGCGTTCGGCGGTGGCGTCGATCGCGGCCGCGATCTGCGGGAGCTTCTCCGCCACGGCGGCGGGGACGGTGGTGTCCTCGCCGTTCATGATGCGGGCGATCTCCTGCGTCGGCAGCTGGTCGATCTCGGCGAGCTCCGGCCGGAACGCCTCGGTGGTGAGGGTGGCCAGCTGGGCGCGCAGTTCGCCGTAGCCGCCGGGGGTGGCGGCGTCGGCGTCGGTGGTGGAGGTCATGGACAGCGGCTCTGCTTTCTCGTTCTCGTACGGTTCTGCGGGTGCGGGTGCGGGTGCGGGTGCGGGTGCGGCCGGGTCAGCGGCTGCGCGGGGTGTGGCGGTGGGCGAGCGCCTCGTAGGACGCGGACAGCGCGGGCGCGGCCGTCTCGTACGTCCGCTGGGCGACGCCTATGAAGAGACAGTCGACGACGAGGAGCTGACTCGTGCGGCTCGACATGGCGGCCGGCCGCAGCTCGCTCTCCCGGGCGGTGGACGTGGTCAGCACGTGGTCGGCGTACTGCGAGACCGGTCCGTCGGGACGGCCGGTGATCGCGATCGTCGTCGCGCCGCGGTCGAAGGCGACCCGGAGCGGCTCGATGACGTCACCCGTGGATCCGGAGTGCGTGATCGCGATGGCCACGTCGCCGGAGCGGAGCTGCACCGCGTTGGTCACGGCGAGGTGCGGGTCCATGTGGGCGTGCGCTATCAGGCCGATCCGGAGCAGCTTCTGGGCGAGGTCCTGCCCTACGAGCGAGGACGCGCCGACGCCGTAGACGTCGATGCGGCGCGCGGTCGCGGCTGCGGCCACGGCGGCCCCGAGCTGCACCGTGTCGAGACCGGCGGCGGTGTCGGCGAGGGTCTGCTGCTCGTCGTAGGCGAGCTTCGTGACGACGTCCGCGATGGGGTCGTCGACCGCGATGTCGGCGGTGACGGCGGGAGCACGGCCCGACTGCTGGTGCGCGGCGAGGCCGGCCAGCGCGAGCCGGAGGTCCCGGTAGCCCGGGTAGCCGAGGAGGCGGGCGGTGCGGACGACCGTCGCCTCGCTGGTGCCGGTGAGCTCGGCGAGACCGGTGACGGTGAGGGCCGCACATCCGGCAGGGTCCCCCGCGACCGCTTCCGCGACCCGCTGCATGGAGCGGGTCATGGACGGAGCGAGGGTCCGCACCTTGGCCGCGAGCGCCGCCGGGGCGGGCGGCGAGTCCCGGTTGAAACTTTCCTTCACATCATTGGTCACAGTTGAAAGATATTTTCAGGGCAGGGGTCCGTCAACCCCTCTTTGGTCCCTACCTCTGAAGGATCAAGGTCGGCCGCGCCGGCGGTGGGGGGACAATGGGGCCATGGAGTTGAACACCCTGGAACAGGAGCTGCACACCGCGCGTGCGCTGGTGATGGCCGACCTCGTCGCGGGCGATGTGGCGGAGGCCGGGATCGTCTCGATGGTCGAGGACGCGATAGTCCACCGGCGGTGGTGGGTCGAACAGTGGCCCGAGGGTGTGGCCTTCGTCACGGGGCTCGTGGCACAGGACGTCCAGGACGCTCTCCTGGAGCAGCACGGGCGCTGGCCGCTGTGTCCGGTGTGCACGGAGGAGGGGCCGCACGCCCTGGACGTCGAGCCGGAGCTCGGGCCCGATCCGCACTGGGTCTGCACCAAGGCGACCGTGTCCGTCGCGCGGGTGGGAGGGCTCGCCGAGGTGCTCGGCCGGTGACCGTCTACATCGACCCGCCGACCTGGCCGGGGCACGGGCGCATGTGGTCGCACCTGGTCAGTGACGTGTCGTTCGAGGAGCTGCACGCCTTCGCCGCGACGATCGGCTGCCCGCCCCGCGCCTTCGAGCGCGACCACTACGACGTGCCCGAGGCGCGTTACGCGGACGCGGTGCGCGCCGGTGCGCGCGAGGTCGGGTCGAAGGAGATCGTGCGCCGGATCACTGACGCGGGACTGAGGCGGCCGAAGGGGCGGCCGGCTCCGGGCTGACGTGCGCCGGGGCGCCTTGCTCAATGACGTGCGCCGGGGCGCCCGCGATCCGCCGGGACGGCGCACCGTCGCGCAGCCGCAGCGAGACCACCACGGCGGCCAGGCCGAGGACCAGCATCGCGGCGCCCGCCCAGGCGGTGGCCCGGAAGCCGAAGTCCGCGTCGATCACCGCACCGCCCAGCCACGGGCCGGTGGTGTTGCCCAGGTTGAAGGCGGCCGTGGTCGTCGCCCCCGCCAGGGTCGGGGCCAGACCCGCGACGTTGAACATCCGGGCGTTGAGCGCCGGAGCCGTGTAGAACGCGGAGAGCCCGAGCAGGAACGCCAGGACGACGACGGCGACCGGGTTGGAGGCGAACAGGGCCAGCGCCACGAGGAAGACCGTGGAGGCGCTGATGCCGCTCAGCAGCACCCCGAAGAGGTGCGCGTCCGCGACCCGGCCGCCGATCGTCGTACCGATCAGCGCACCGGCACCGAAGAGCGCGAGCACCCACGGCACCCAGCCGGAGCTCAGGCCGGCCACGTCCGTCAGCAGCGGCGCGAGGTAGCTGAAGGCGCAGAACACACCACCGGCGGCGAGGGCCGTGATGATGATCGACAGCCAGACCTGGCGGTCCCTGTAGATCGCGATCTCGCGCTTGAGCTGCGGCTTCTCCTCCGGCAGCGGAATGCGCGGGATGCGGGTGACGACGCCGACCAGAGCGACGGCGGACGCGGCGCCCACCGCCCAGAACGCCGAACGCCAGCCGAAGCTCTCCCCGAGGAACGCGCCGAGCGGCACGCCCAGCACGTTGGCGATCGACAGCCCGCCGATCATCACGGCCATGGCCCTGGCCCGCGCGTTCACCGGCACCATCGCGATGGCGACCGCGGCGCCCACCGCCCAGAAACCGGCGCAGGCCAGGGCGCTCATCACCCGCGAGACGAACAGCACCTCGTACGTCGGCGCCAGGGCGCCCGCGATCTGTCCCAGCCCGAAGACCGAGATGAGCGCGATCAGGGTGGTGCGGCGCGGCAGCCGGAGCGTGGCGACGGCCAGCAGCGGGGCGCCTATCACCATGCCGATCGCGAAGGCGGATATGAGGAGTCCGGCCTTCGGTATGGACACGTCCATGTCGTCGGCGATGGGCGGCAGCAGCCCGGACAGCATGAACTCACTGGTGCCGAGGGCGAAGACCGAGAGGCCGAGGATGTAGACGGCCATCGGCATACGGGGACGGCTGGAAGCAGAGTCGGGCATGACAGTGCCCAACAGTGCTTTCGTCCCTGTCATTCCCCTGTCTCAGTGGGTGAGCAGCTCCAGTTCCGTGGTCAGGTTCTGCCGTGCCCTTGATTCCCACTCCGCCGCACCGTGGGGCGTGCGGAACAGCCGGGGCAGTTCGAGCAGCTGCCGCAGCACGGCGGCCCGGCCCTCGGTGAAGGCGTCGTCGGGGACGAAGCCGTACTCCTCGCGCACCTGGGCCGCGTACGCGGCGTACTCCTTGGGAGCGGCCGCGAGGATCGCGAGGTCGGCGTCGCACAGCACCTCGCCGTTGGTGTCGCCGGGCGCCGGGTCGTGCGTGACGGTGAGCCTGACCAGGCGGGCGACCTCGGCCGTCGCCGCGTCGGGGAGGCCCGCCTCCGGCAGGGCGAGCTCGGCCAGGGCGGCGCTGCGCTCCTCGTTCTCGGAGCGGTCGGGGCGGTAGACCGCGTCGTGGAACCAGACGGCGAGCCGCACCAGATCCGGGTCGGCCGCGTGGCCGGCCAGGGTGTCGACGCGGTCCAGGACCTGGGTCAGGTGCGTCGTGGTGTGGTAACGCCGCTGGGGTTCGGCCCAGCGGTCCAGGAGGTTCTCGGCGTAGGGGTCCGGATCGGGCCCGTGGCCCGTACCGCCGCGTGCGGCGAGCAGGGCCTCGCGCCAGCGGCCGTGGAGAGCGCCGCCACTGGAAGGGGATTCGGAGGGGCCGGTCTCGGAGGTGCCGCTGTCGCTCATACGCCGAGGGTAGGACGTGCGCCCCGCGCGCACGGTCCGCGCCCCGGCCCGGGGCGCGGACCCGCCGCTCAGTGGCCGGGCGCCGTGTCCAGGGCCAGGGCGGCGTACGTCGCCAGCCAGTGGTCCGAGGAGAAGTCCCCGGAGGACACCGTCGGCAGGCCGCGCGCGAGATGGGCCTCGGCCGAGGCGAGGAGCGCCGCGCGGGCCGGGCCGTCCGGGAGCGCGCCGGCGATCGTACGGAGGGCGGCCGCCCGGCTCAGGGTGAGACCGAGGAGGTGGCCGATCTGCGGGTCGGCGTGGTCGGAGACCACCGGCGGTTCGAGCAGGGTGGAGTCGGGCGTGGCGGAGACCAGGTCCGGCAGGAACGCGGCGATCCAGGTGCGGAACTCCGCCACCGGCAGCACCCGGCGCATCGCGTCCGCCTCGGCCAGGGCGGGGGAGAGGAAGTCCTGGCCGGAGGGTTCCCAGTGGGCGGGGGCGTCGTGGTCGTCGGCGAACCAGGTCCGCAGCCGGTCCGTCGCCGCGTCGAGGACCGGCGCCGGCAGCCCGGC
The DNA here is from genome assembly GCF_042667905.1 of Streptomyces sp. NPDC057287. Classification (NCBI taxonomy): domain Bacteria; kingdom Bacillati; phylum Actinomycetota; class Actinomycetes; order Kitasatosporales; family Streptomycetaceae; genus Streptomyces; species Streptomyces sp. NPDC057287. The sequence continues at coordinate 86,616 of NZ_JBHUYV010000006.1, forward strand.
CGCCCCGCCCGCGTCGAGGATCAGGCCCAGACCGAACGCGCTGTTGTTGTGGACGCCGTGCCGGACCGGGTACGTCGCCTTGGGCAGCCAGGAGCCGAGCAGGTCGCCGACCGCCGCCACACCGGGGGCCAGGGCGTCGGCCCAGCGGTCGCCGTCGGGCGTTCCGAGGGCCCGGCACTCCCCGGCGAGCGCGATCAGCCAGGCCCAGCCGTAGGGGCGCTCGAAGTGCGGCCGGCCGCGCAGGTAGGAGGCCTCGACGGTGATGTTCCCGTGGGTCAGGTGGGTGTCGAGCACCTCGCGGATGCGGGTGGTGAGGGTGGCCGGAAGATCGCCGGTGGCGGAGAAGCGGCGCATGAGGCGGACGAGCAGCCAGTGCATGTGCACCGTGGAGTGCCAGTCGTAGCCCCCGTAGAACGCGGGGTGCAGCGTGCGGGGAGCCACGAGCTCCTCGGGCCCGGCGTAGAGGTGGGCGGGCGCGTTGGGGTATTCGCGTACGACGTTGGCGAGGGCCAGTTCCGCGAAGGGGACGGCGTACGCGGCAGGGAGCGCGGGGGACATCGGGGGGACTCCAGGGGGGTGGGCGAGCGGCTCGGGTCGGGGCCGGATCGGGGCGGAGGTGTCTCGGGCCGGGAGGCGGGGTGTCCCGGGTCAGAAGGCGAAGAGGGCCATGAGCGCGACGTTGCAGACGAGCAGGGCCGCTGCCGTGGGGAGCTGGGCCTTGATCGGGCCGTACTGGTCCTTGAGTTCGAGGAGCGCCGCCGGGACCAGGTTGAAGTTGGCGGCCATCGGCGTGACGAGCGTGCCGCAGAAGCCGCACAGCATGCCGATCGCGAGGACGGCGGGCGCGTTGCCGTGCATCTGCTCGATGAGCACGGGCCAGCCGATCGCGGCGGTCATCACCGGGAAGGCGGCGAAGGCGTTGCCCATGACGATGGTGAACAGCGCCATGCCGCAGCAGTAGACGGCCACGGCCACGAACCTCTGGCCCTCCGGCAGCACCGCCTCACTGATTCTCCCGACCTGCTCGCCGACGCCGGCGGTCTGGAAGATCGAGCCGAGGACGGAGAGCAGCTGAGGCAGGATCAGCGCCCAGCCCATCGATTCGAGCATGTTGCGGCCGGAGTGCAGTGGTACGGAGACCTTCCGCTCGCGCAGGAGCACCATTCCCACGGCGAGCGCGGCGACAGCGCCGACGCCCAGGCCGAGAATGGTCTCGTACCCCGGCTCCAGGACCGGTTCGCCACCGATCTTCCAGTTCTTCACCAGCGTCGCGCAGATCATCGCGACGACGGGGATGGTGAGGGCCGGAAGGAAGAGCTTGTTGCCGAGGCGTGCGGCCGAGGCCGCCCGCTTCTCGCGGGGCGGGGTGTGCGACTCACCCTTGCCGGTGAGACCGAAGCCACCCAGGACGATCAGGACCAGGACGGCGACGCCCAGCGGTTCGGCGGGGAGGGACGTGTCGACGACTCCGGTGGAGTAGAAGAACGCGGCGCCCAGCAGACCCCAGAAGGCGGCGGAGCCGAAGCGCTTCGGGTTGGTGCGGTCCATGGCCATCTGCGCGGCCATGACGAGGAACACCGCGCCGACCAGCCAGAAGAAGTACTCGGACTTGATCACTTGGCGTCCTCCGTACGGATCCCGGCGTGCGCCGCCAGCTCGTTCTCGGCGGCGGTCACGGCGAGTTCGCGCTCCAGCTGCCGGTCCAGGTTGAGCAGGCGGGCCCCGTGGATCAGGAAGGCGCAGATCGCGGAGGGGATCGCCCACAGGGCCAGGTGCAGCGGTTCGAGGTGCTGGTCGTACGTCGAGTTCACGAAGCCGGTGATCAGCAGGATCGATCCGATGGCGATGAAGCAGTCCTCGCCGAAGAACACGCCGATGGTGTCGGCGCCGGACGCGTGCGAGCGGACCTTCTCGCGCAGCTTCTGCGGCAGCGGACGGCCCGCCCTGGCCTCGGCCGCCGCCTCCGCCATCGGGGCGATCAGCGGACGCACGCTCTGCGCGGGACCTCCGATGCTGGTGAGGCCGACGGAGGCGGTGAGCTGCCGGATCAGCAGGTAGAGCGTCAGGAAGCGGCCGGTGGTCAGCTTGCCCAGCTTGCCGATGAGCGTGCGGGCCTGTTCCTGGAGGCCGTAGCGCTCCAGGAGCCCGATGACGGGCAGCGTGATGACGAAGACGGTCACCGAACGGGCGGAGGCGAAGCTGCTGCCGAACGTGGCCAGCACCTCCTGCGGCGAGAGCTTGCCGAGCAGCCCCGTGATGATGCCGGCGGCACCCACCACGAGCAGGGGATTGCGGCGGGTGGCGAATCCGAGGATCACCACGAGCACGCCGAGGAGAACGATCACGCGTCGGCCTTCTTCCGCGCAGGGACGTGGCGGTGCACGGTCCTGATCAGACGGGGGTATTAACGCGAGACCCTAGGGTCTTGTTCAACAATTTAACAAGGGTGTGAGCTACATCGATCGGAATCCGCAGTTCCGCAGGGCGTGACAATAGGCGACTTGTCCTGGTCTCTGAATTTCTATGGGGAAATGCGGGCCCGTCAGGAGTCGGGACACCGCGTGTGGATCATGGAACGATCCTGGCTACCGCTCGGTGAGCCGTTGCGCGTACGCCTCCGCCAGCTGGCGTCGGGAATCCTCCAGGTAGAAGGCGAGCATCCGCTCGGCGCCCGGCGCGTCCCCCTTGGCCAGCCTGTCCGTGATCTCGCGGTTCCGCGTGAGGTAGGGCTCGTGGAAGCGGCGGGGGTCCGCCATCACGTGGAAGGCCAGCCGCAGTTCGGCGAGGACGTTGCGCATCAGCTCGTCGGTGCGGGGGCTGTTGGCGAGGCCGGCCAGCGCCTGGTGGAAGCGGATGTTGGCGGTGGAGCAGCCCGGCCAGTCGTCGTGGAGAGCGGCCTGCTCGCCCGTCGACACCGCCGCCTCGACCGCCGTCAGGTCGAACGGCGGATCGCCCAGGGCCCGCAGGGCCGCGCACTCGACGAGGAGCCGCACCCGGTAGATGTCCACCAGGTCGTCCACGGCCAGGATGCGGACGAAGACGCCCCGGTTGAGCCGGTGCTCCAGGAGGCGTTCGTGCGACAGCAGGCGGAACGCCTCGCGCAGTGTGTTGCGGGATACGGCCAGGGCGCCGCTGATGCTCTCCTCGGACAGGCGGCTGCCCGGCGGGAAGTAGCCCTCGGTGATCCGGTCCCGCAGGACGGCCGCGACCCGCTCGGCCGTACCGGACCGCTCCAGGGAGGCGCTGTGCGTCGCCAGTTCCGAGAGATCCGGGGTGCCGCCGGGCCTTCCGCCGTTCGTCGTCCCCGCCATGCCCCGTCCCCTGCCTGTCGTGCCTGTCCGTGCTCAGTGCTCAGTGCTCAGTGCTCAGTGAACCGTACGAGCGCCCCGGTCCGCAGGCGGGCTCTTGTCAGATCGTTGAACAATCGCTAGCGTGCGCCCGTGACGGATCTGACGAGTGTGACGCGCCCGGCGCGGCCGATGGACCTCAACGCGGACCTGGGCGAAGGGTTCGGACGGTGGACCCTCACCGAGGACGACGCGCTGCTGAACTGTGTCACCAGTGCCAACGTGGCCTGCGGCTTCCACGCGGGCGACGCCTCCGTGATGCGGCGGGTCTGCGACACGGCGGCGGAGCGGGGCGTACGCATCGGGGCGCAGGTCTCCTACCGCGACCTGGCCGGCTTCGGGCGGCGCGCCATGGACGTACCGGCGGACGAGCTGACCGCCGAGATCGCGTACCAGATCGGCGCCCTGCGGGTCTTCGCCGAGGCGGCCGGCTCCACGGTCTCGTACGTGAAACCGCACGGCGCGCTCTACAACCGCGTGGTGCGGGACGAGGAGCAGGCCGCCGCCGTCGTCGCGGGCGTGCTGCTCGCGGGCGGGCGTCCGGCGGTCCTCGGACTGCCCGGCTCGCGACTGCTCGCCCACGCGGAGGCGGCGGGGCTGACCGCCGTCGAGGAGGCCTTCGCCGACCGCGCGTACACCCCGCAGGGCACGCTCGTACCACGGGGCGAGGCCGGTGCCGTGGTGCACGACCCGGACGAGGTCGTACGCCGCAGCGTCGGCATGGCCGTCGACGGGGCCGTGCGCGCTGTCGACGGCAGCCGGATCGCCGTCGCCGCCCGGTCGCTCTGCGTCCACGGCGACACGCCCGGCGCCGCCGCGCTCGCCCGTCGGGTGCGGACGGCGCTGGAGGAAGCCGGCGTCCGCGTACAGGCGTTCGCGTGAGCGGCGTCCGGATCCTGACCGCGGGACCCCGCGCCCTGCTCGTGGAACTCGCCTCCGGCGAGGACGCGGAGGCCTTCCACGCGGAGCTGCTCCGCCGCCGGGCCGCCGGTGAGCTCCCCGCCGTACGCGAGATCGTCCCCGGCGCCCGGACGGTCCTGCTCGACGGGGTGGAGGACCCGGCGCTCGCGGGGCGGCTGCGGGCCTGGACGGTGCCGCCGCTGCGCAGGGGGGCGGGCGAGGCCGTCGAGATACCCGTCGTCTACGACGGCCCGGACCTCGCCGATGTGGCCGAGGCGTGGGGTGTCGCCGTCGACGAGGTGCCCCGCATCCACGCCCGTACGGAATTCCGGGTGGCCTTCTGCGGATTCGCGCCCGGCTTCGGCTATCTGACGGGTCTGCCCGCGCATCTCCACGTGCCACGCCGGGCCACGCCCCGGACCCGGGTGCCGGCCGGGGCGCTGGCCCTCGCCGGGCCGTACACCGGGGTCTATCCGCGCCCGTCGCCCGGCGGCTGGCAGCTCATCGGCCGGATGCCCGAGCCGGGCGCCCTCTGGGACCCGGGACGCGAACCCGCGGCGCTGCTCGGCCCCGGCGCCCGCGTGCGCTTCGTGCCGCCGGAGGTGGCCGGATGAGCCCGGGACTCGAAGTGGTCCGGGCGGGCGCCCTGACCACGGTGCAGGACGAGGGCCGCACCGGCTGGGCCCACCTCGGCGTACCCAGGGCCGGGGCGCTGGACGGCCCCGCCCGGCGGCTCGCCAACCGGCTCGTCGGCAACGCGCCGGACGCGGCGGTGCTGGAGACCACCGTCACCGGCTGCGCGGTCCGGGTGACCGGCACGCGGCCGGTGCTCGCCGTCGTCGGCGGGGCGGGATGCCGGGTCACGGTGGACGGCCGCCCGGTCGCCTGGGGCGCGCCCGTCCGGGTGCCCGGCGGCGCGGTGCTGGAGGCCGGCCCGGCAGTGCACGGGGTGCGCGGCTACCTGGCGTTCGCGGGGGGCCTGGTGCCGGAGCCGGTGCTCGGCAGCCGGTCCGCCGACCTGCTCTCGGGGCTCGGTCCGCCGGTCCTGCGTGACGGCGACGTCCTGCCGCTGGGCCGGCCGGGCGGCGCCCCGTGCGCCGATCCCGTGCCCTGGCCGGGCGCTCCGGCCGAGCTGGTGCTGCCCCTGCGCCGGGGGCCGCGCGACGACTGGTTCACGGATGCGGCCCTGCGCACGCTCACCAGCGCCGCTTACCGGGTCTCGGAGCGGAGCAACCGCATCGGGCTGCGCACGGAGGGCCCCGCGCTGCTGCGCTCCCAGGACGGCGAACTGCCCAGCGAGGGAATGGTGCTGGGCGCCGTCCAGGTCCCGCCGGACGGGCTCCCCGTGGTCTTCCTCAACGACCATCCGACAACGGGGGGTTACCCGGTGGTCGGCGTGGTCGCCGAAGCGGCGCTGGCGGGGGCGGCGCAGGCCGTCCCGGGCACGCCGGTGCGCTTCGTGTGGGCGTGACGGGAACCCGGACGCGGGCATCGGCCAACAGGAGGTGACCGAGCCCGCCACTGCGAGGGAGGGCGCCGGCGCGCCGAGGCCCGGCGGCTGCGGGCGCTGTCGACGAGATCGGTCAACGGCCCTGAAGCGGCTCCGGGCCGGGGAGAGCGCACGTTACCGAAGCGTAACTTACCGGTGAGTTACTTCGGGTAACCCCTCGGTGCTAGCTTGCGCTCACCTTCATCGGAGCAGAGCGAGGAGTGAGCCGTGACCCCGCGCAAGACCACCCGTTCGAGCTCGACCGTGAACGCCCCCCACCTCCTGGAACCCCGTCGGCCGGGACGCCGTGCGGGGCGCCTGCCGGCCGTGGCCGTGGCCGTCGCCGCCTGCCTGGGCGCGGCGGCCGTGCCGGCCTCCGCCTCACCCGCCGCCGGGCCGGAGCCGGTGGTCTCCCGGGGTGTGACCATCCCCGGCTTCTACAACCCGCCGGCGCAGCTGCCCGCCGCCGACGGGTCCCTCGTCCGTACGGAGCCACTGCCTCTCGGGGTGAGTCTCCCCGGCCTCGACGGGCGCCCGATGCCCGGCACCGCGACCCGGCTGATGTACAAGTCCACCGACGCGGGCGGCGGGCCCGTCGCCGTCACCGGCGCGTACATCGAGCCGTCCGCGGCGTGGAAGGGCGGCGGCGCCCGCCCCCTGGTGGCGCTGGCCTCGGGGACCATGGGGCAGGGCGACCAGTGCGCCCCGTCGCTGTCGCTCCAGCACCCGCTGACCATCGGCGAGGGCACGGTGTCCATCGGGTACGACAACATCGCGGTCTACCGCTTCCTCGCCGCCGGTGCGGCCGTCGTCGTCACCGACTACGCCGGACTCGGCACGACCGACCGGCTCCACACCTACGTCAACCGCGTCGACGAGGGCCACGCCCTCCTGGACGCGGCCCGCGCCGCGCGCTCCGTCGCGGGCGCCTCGGTCACCCCCGCCTCGAAGGTGGGCCTCTACGGCTACAGCCAGGGCGGCGGTGCCAGCGCGTCGGCGGCCGAACTGCAGTCCTCGTACGCCCCCGACGTCAATCTCGCGGGCACCTACGCCGGTGCCCCGCCTGCCGACCTCACCGAGGTCATGAAGGGAATCGACGGCAGCGCCCTGGCGGGTGCGCTGGGCTGGTCGATCAACGGCTTCGCCCAGTCCGACCCGTCCCTGAAGGCGGTCGTGGACGCCAACACCAACGACGTCGGCAAGGCCACGCTCAAGGACACCTCCACGATGTGCGTGGGCGACGCGATCCTCGGATACGGCTTCACGAACAGCAGGAAGTGGACCGCCAGCGGCAAGCCGATCGCGGACATCATCGCGGCCGAACCGAAGCTGCAGGCGATCCTCGCCCAGCAGCGCATCGGCAACCTGAAGCCGACAGCTCCGGTCCGCCTGGCCACCGGCGTGCAGGACGACATCGTCGGGCACAAGCAGGCCAGGCAGCTCGCGGTGGACTGGTGCCGCAAGGGGGGCGACGTGACGTACGAGGCGATCCATCTGCCCGACCTCGGCGACAAGCTCCTCACCAACCACCTGGTCCCGCTCCTCACCGACCAGGGCAGTGCCATCTCCTGGCTGACCGACCGGCTCTCCGGGAGGAGGACCGCTTCCAACTGCTGGTCCATGCCGTTCCAGCCCTGACACCCCCCACCCCGTGACCCCCGAGGCCGCGGCGCGTCCGTTCCGCGGATGCCGCCGCGGTCTCGCGTATCTTCACGCATGCGTTCATATGGGGAGCTGCGCCCGGGGTGGCTGACCCGTAGTCTGGTTATTGGACTAGACCTGTAGCCCGTAGCCGCTCCGAAGGAATGGAACACCATGAGCAACCGTGCAGTCCTGGAGGTGATCGCTCTCGACGCGGACGACGCGGTCGCGGCGCAGGAGGGCGGTGCGGACCGCCTCGAACTGGTCACCGACATGGCGGCCGACGGCCTGACGCCCCCGCTCGCGGTCTTCGAGGAGATCCGGGCCGCCGTCGACATCCCGCTGAGGGTCATGCTCAGGGTCGCCGACGGATTCGCGGCCGGTGACATCGGTGTCCTCGTGGACAAGGCCCGCGCGCTGCGCGCCGCCGGCGCCGACGAATTCGTGCTCGGCTTCCTCGACGAGGGCGGGCACGCCGACCTGGTGGCCGTCGAGCGGCTCGTCGCCGAGCTGAACGGCTGCCCGTGGACCTTCCACCGCGCCATCGACCGCGCGGCCGACCGCGACGTACTGCGCAAGCACCTCGCCGACCTGCCGGGACTGGACACCTACCTCACGGCAGGCTCGCCGGGCGGCGTCGACGACGGCATGGAGACGCTGCTCGCCGAAGCGGCTCGCTCGGACCTGCCCGGCTACGAACCGCAGATCATGGTGGGCGGCGGGCTGCGCCTGGAGCACCTGCCGCGCCTGTGCGACGCGGGCATCGAGGCCTTCCACATCGGAGGGGCCGCCCGGCCGCGCGGCTGGGACGGTCCGGTGGACGCCGAAGCGGTACGGGAGTGGCGCACGGCGCTCGACGGCTGACGCGGCCGACGCGTCACCCGTTCCCCCACTCCGGGGTGCCGCGGCGCCGGGACCGGCTTTGAATGCTGAGTGTCCCAGGTGCCCGGCCCAGCCCCGGAGTCCGCATGTCGCATCCGCAGCCCGCCCGCGAACCCGGCACCGCTTCGCGTCGCAAGGGGGCCCTGCACGCGACCGGTGCCTGGTGCGCGCGCCATTTCGTGATCGTCATCGTGCTGTGGCTGGCCGCGCTCGCCGTGCTCCAGGTCCTGCACCACACCTGGGGCGGTGACTACTCGGACGACTTCGCGATCTCCGGGACCCAGTCGCAGGACGGCCTCGACGTGCTCGAGGCGCACGCCCCCTCGGCCGGCGGCTACACCAGCCAGGTGGTCGTGCACGACGCGGACGCGTCGCTCACCGGGCTGAGCAGCCAGATCTCCACGGTCGTCGGCAACCTCCAGAAGCTGCCCGACGTGCTGTCCGTCCAGAACCCGCTGACGGCGCCGAGCAGCACGAGCGGCCCGGACGTGGGGCCCCTCTCCGGCGACGGGAAGACCGCGTACATCACCGTCCGGTTCAGCGTGCAGCCCTCCACCCTGGGCTCGGGCTACCTCGACGGGGTGGACTCGGCTGTGAAGCCGCTGCGGTCGGCGGGTGCCGACGTGGAGTACGGCGGCTCGCTGGGTGAGCTGGCCCGGCCCGCTGCGAACGACCGCGTCAGCGAGGCCATCGGCTTCGGGGTCGCCGTGGTGGTGCTGCTGATCGGCTTCGGCAGTCTCGTGGCGGCCCTGCTGCCGCTGGTCACCGCGCTCATCTGCGTCGTCTGCGGGCTCGCCCTTCTCGGGCTGCTGGCCGCCGCCACGACGTTCGCCACGGTGTCGCCGACGCTGGCCACGATGATCGGGCTCGGCGTCGGCATCGACTACGCCCTCTTCCTGGTCACCCGGCACCGTCAGAACGTCATGGACGGCAAGGACCCGGTCGCCGCCGCCGGCGCGGCCACCGCCACCAGCGGACGGGCCGTGCTGCTGTCCGGGTGCACCGTGATCATCGCCCTCTGCGGACTGTGGGTCTCCGGGATCGACTTCATCGGCAAGCTCGGTCTGGCGGCGGCCGTCACCGTCGTCACGGCGGTGCTCGGGGCGCTGACCCTGGTGCCGGCCGTGCTCGGGCTGATGGGGCGGCAGATCGACCGGATCCACGTCCGGAAGCCGATCGCCGAGGTGGAGACCGGCGGGGAGCCCCGTACGTCGGCGGGGGCCGGGACGGGGCGTCGTTCCGGAGCGGGTGCAGGTGCGGGTGCAGGTGCGGGCGCGGGGGCCGGTGCGGGCGCCGGTGGTCAGGACCGGGCGACGCAGGGCACGTGGCACCGGTACGCGCAGCGGGTGGAGCGCCGGCCGTGGTGGTTCCTGGCCACCGGGGTGGTCGTCCTGGCCGTCCTCGCCTTCCCGGTCTTCTTCATCCAGCTCGGGCACATCGGGGACGGCGCCGACCCCAAGTCCTTCACCGACCGGCGCGCCTACGACCTCATGTCCTCGGCCTTCGGGCCGGGTTCGAACGGCCCGCTGACGCTCGTGATCGACCAGAGCAAGGTCCCGCAGAGCGACCGGTCCGCGCTGGAGAGCCAGGCGGAGCAGGCCCTGGCCAAGGTGCCGGACGCGGCCGTCATCACCCCGCTCACCCCCACCTCGGACGGCGACGTCCTCACGGCCACCGCCTACTCCGTCGCCGCGCCGCAGGACGAGCGGACCACGGAACTGGCGAACCGCCTCGGGGACGACGTCCTGCCCGACGCGGTCTCCGGCAGCGCCGCGGACACCTACGTGACGGGCACGACGGCCGCCCAGATCGACTTCCTGGACATCGTCTCCAGCAGGCTGCCCCTGATCATCGCGGTGGTGGTCGCACTCGCCTTCCTCGTGATCCTGGCCGTGTTCCGCGGGCTGCTCGTCGCGCTCAAGGCGGCCGTGCTCAACGTGCTGTCGATCGCCGCCTCGTACGGGGTCGTGGTCGCCGTCTTCCAGTGGGGCTGGGGCGGACCCGCGCTGGGGGTGTCGGGCGACGTGCCGATCGAGAGCTACGTGCCGATGATGATGTTCGCCATCGTCTTCGGCCTCAGCATGGACTACGAGATCTTCCTGCTGTCCCGGATCCATGAGGCGTGGGTGGCCACCAGGGACCCCAGGGCGAGCGTCGCGCACGCCCTGGAGATCACCGCGCGGGTCATCACCTGCGCCGCCCTGATCATGGTCGCCGTCTTCGCCGCCTTCATCATCAGCGACAACATCGTCGTCAAGATGCTGGGTCTCGGGCTCGCCGCCAGCGTCCTCATCGACGCCACCGTCGTACGGCTGCTGCTGGTGCCCGCCGTGATGACCCTGCTCGGCCGCGCCGCATGGTGGACGCCGGGATGGCTCGACCGGATCCTGCCGCACCTCGACGCGGAAGGGCCCGAGGACAGGGGAGTGGCCCCGGGCCGGTGATCACCGGCCCGGGGCCGCAGGAGGTTCCTCGCGATCAGCTGCTCCGCCCGGCCCGCCGACGGTGGCGCCGGCCCTGGGCCACCGCTCCCGCGGCGAACAACAGGGCGGCCCCCGTCAGGGAGACCGCCGTGGCAGCGGGCAGGTAACCGGCCGACGAGTCTTCGGTGGAGGCCACCAGGCCGGCCTCACCGACCGCGGCCGCGTGTCCGGCGTGCTCCGCATGGGCCGGTGCGGTCAGGGTCCCGGACTGCTCCGCGACCGCCGCCGGCTTCCGGCTGTCGTCCGTTCCGGTGACCTCGCCGTTCCCGCCGTCGAAGACGACGTCGGAGCAGGAGTAGAAGTTCTCCTGGCTGTCCGAGCGGATCCAGTGGATGAAGAGCATGTGCTTGCCGGTCCTGCCCTGCGGGAGCTGGAGGTTCCAGTAGTAGTTGCCTCCGTCCGAACCCGCACCGCCCGCCTGCGGAGGGTTGTCCACGGTCTGGGTGAGCGTCAGGTCGTCCCATGCCAGGGGCTGGTCCGGCGTCCAGCCGGCCTTGGTGATGTAGACGTTGAACTTGCCCGGGTGGGCCGCCCAGTTGCTGTACTTCACCTGGGTGGTGGAGCCGGCGGTGAGGTGCGTCGTCGGCCAGTCGCTGCGGGCCGCGTTGTACGCGGAGAAGTTGTACGGACCCTTGTGGCCGCCGCTGCAGAGCTCGCCGTCGGGGATGTACCCCGAGGTCCGCCCGCCACCGTTGGAGTCGAGGACGCCGAACCAGTTGTAGAGCGGTGTGGTGCCTGTCTGCGCGACCGCGGCGGCACAGGCCGGGTTGGACGGGGTCTGGTTCCCGCTCGCGATCATGTCCTTGTAGCACAGGTAGCTGCGTGAGCCCGGCTCCATGGCGACACCGTGGGCGGACGCGGGCGTGGGCAGACCGGCCAGGGTGAGGGCCAGCAGGCCCGCTCCCAGGAGGCTCAGCGTGCGAGGGGCGTGTGTCCGGGCCTTTAATCGGACGATGTTCCGCATGGTCATGAGGTTGATCTCCTTCGGGATTCTCCGAGTGGGGCAGATGACCCTGGTGACCCGCTCGCGTGCGTGGCGCCGCCGGTGGTCGCCGGTTCGGCCGTCCCGGAACCGGTGGCGTCCCTGTCCTCGGGGCGTGCGGGTGGGGGGAGAGGTGCGGGGAAGGGTGCGGGGAGTGATGCGTGGGAGCGCTCCCAAAAACGTAGCGCGCGGCGGATGGTCTGTAAACGCTTTCCACGTCGACGGGCACAACTTCCCCTTGGGGCACGGGACTCACCGCCGGTGGCGTCGACGGGAACCGATCGCCGCTCCCGTTCGTCACTAAGAGTAAGCAGACGAGCGGGGAGTGGAGCCATGTCGGTCACGCTGGGCGAAGAGATCATGCTGCTGTCACTGGACGACGAGTCCGGGGCGGCCAAGGACCGGGAGGCCGCCGGCTGGGCGGTCGCGGGCGGGATCGTGCTGGAGCTCGTCCTGGCGGGGCGGCTCACCGTGGGCGGGGGACGGCTGGTGGTGGCCGACCGGACGCCCACAGGCGTCGGCCTCCTCGACGAGCGGCTCGGACTGATCGACGCCTGGGCCGCGAAGAAGAGCAGCGCGCCCAAGGTGACGGACTGGCTCACGAGGGACCACGGCAAGGCGGTCGGGGCCACGATCGACAGCCTGCGCGCCCGGGGGCTCGTGAGCGAGGAGCAGCACAAGGTGCTGGGCCTCTTCCCGGTGCGGCGCTACCCCGAGGCGGACGGCGTCCCCGAGCGTGAGCTGCGCGAACGCCTGGCGTCGGTGGTGCTGCGCGGCGCGGACCCGGACGAGCGCACGGCCGGTCTCATAGCCCTGATCCACGCCGCGAAGCTGCACCGACTCGCGTTTCCCGAGGCGCGGGCCCGTGAGGTGACGCCGCGGATGGAGAAGATCGCGGACGGCCAGTGGGCGGGCGATGACGTCCGCACGGCGATCCGCACCATGCAGGCGGCGATGGTGGCCGTCACCGTCGTGACCACGGTGACGGTGATCTGACGGGACCCGGGCGTTCGGGTGTCCGCCCCGGCCCGGGCACCCGGACGGCCACCCCCGCCGCCCCCGGCTACCCCAGCAGTTCCGGCAGCGGCGCCGCGTGCAGGACCACGAGGCCCGAGACGGCGCGGGTCAGGGCGACGTACAGGCGGCGCAGGCCCGTGCGTTCGTCGGGTTCGCCGTCGACCACGGCCGCGGGTTCGTCGAGCACGACGTAGTCGTACTCCAGACCCTTCGCGAGGGAGGCCGGGACCAGGGTCAGCCGGGATTCGGCCGTCGTCTCCTCACCGGGGGAGAGGATGCTGTGGCCCGCGTCCGCGAGGGCGGCCGACAGGGCCGGAATGCGGGCGTCCGCGGCGATCAGGCCGATCGAGCCCTCCTGGCGCAGCGACTCCTCGCACGCCGCGACCACCGCTGCGTCCAGCCCGTCCGCCGCCACCTCGCGTACCGCCAGGGAGCCGGGTGTCTCACGCACCGACTCCACGGGGGCGAGTCCTGGCGAGATCGAGGGGAGCAGCCGGGAGGCGTACGCGATCACCTCGCGCGGCACGCGGAAGCCCGCCGTCAGCTCCTCCACGACCGCGTCCGCCTTGCCCAGGTGGAACAACGCCTGCTCCCAGCTCCGCGTCGACCACGGGGTCGTCCCCTGGGCGAGGTCGCCGAGCACGGTCGCCGAACCGGTCGAGCAGCGCCGGCCCACCGCGCGGTACTGCATCGGGGACAGGTCCTGGGCCTCGTCGATGACGACATGGCCCAGTGAGTGGGTGCGGGCCACCAGGTCGGCCGCCTCGTCGATCAGGACCGCGTCCGCCGCCGTCCACTTCGCCGACTTCACGCTGCGCGCGGGCCTGGCCATCAGGATCTGCTTCTGCTCGTCGCCGGTGAGGACCCCCTCCGCGTGCGCGGCCAGGAAGTCCGCGTCCGTGAGGAGCCGCAGCACCAGCTTCGACGGCTCCACCGCCGGCCAGACCGCCTTCACCGCGGCCTTCACCGCCGGATTGCGCGCCACAGCGTTCTGCACCCGGTCGTCGGGGGCCTCGCCCGCCTCCTCCATCCGGACGAGGACCGCGTGCGCGATGCGCTGCGGGAGCGCCTCGTGGGCCGCCCCGTACCGCATGTCACGGGCCAGCAACTCGCCGACCATCTCCTCGACTTCGTGAGCCGGGACCCGCCAGCGGCGGGAGCCGCGCACCACCACGACCGGCTCGGCAGGGGGCGTCACGTGCGAGCGGACAGCCCGCCGCAGGACCTCCGCCATCCGGGCGTCGCCCTTGACCACCGCGGCGGCCGACTCGTCGGTGCCGCTCACCTCGACGCGCGCCGACACCAGGTCCTCGACGGTGGCCTGCTGCACCTCCAGCTCACCGAGCGCGGGCAGGACCTGCTCGATGTAGTGGAGGAACGACCGGTTCGGGCCGATGACGAGGGTGCCGGTGCGGGCGAGGCGGTCGCGGTGCGCGTACAGGAGGTAGGCGACACGGTGCAGGCCGACGGCCGTCTTCCCGGTGCCGGGGCCTCCCTGGACGCAGACCGTGCCGCCCAGGCCGCTGCGGACGATCTCGTCCTGCTCCGGCTGGATCGTCGCGACGATGTCACGCATCGGCCCCACGCGGGGCCGCTCGATCTCCGCCTGGAGGAGCTTGCTGGTCTGTTCGGTCTCCGCCGGGTCGGTGAGGTGCTCGTCCTCGTACGCGGTCAGCTCGCCACCGGTGTAGCCGAAGCGGCGGCGCCGGTCGACGTCCAGCGGGTTGTTCCTGGAGGCCTGGTAGAAGGGCTGCGAGACCGGTGCGCGCCAGTCGATGACCATCGGATCGCCGTGGGCGTCGTGGACATGGCGGCGCCCGATGTAGAAACGCTCTCCCTCCGTGCCCTCCGCCTTCTCGGCGCCGACCACGTGCAGGTAGTCGAGGCGGCCGAAGAACAGCGGGGTGTGGGAGAGGTCGGCGAGCGCCTTGATGCGGTCGTCGATCTGGGCCTGCAGCACGGCGGCGTTGACCCAGTTCGCGGTGACATCGCGGATGTCGAGCGCCTGCACGTCCTCGCGCATGGCGCGCAGCGCGGCACGGGACGCGGCGAGATGCGTCCGCTCCCTGACCAGTGGATTGCTTGACTCTTCGTGCGCGGGCACGGTGTTGCCTCCGGCTTTTCGACGCAGGACGGCGGACAGGGCTCACCGCCCGGTCCGCTCGGGGACGTTCACACGCAGATGCGCACGCGTGGGCGCGTGCGGCAGTGTCGGCCGGTTTCCGTCCGGTCGGCGGCGCTCCCCCGGCTGCCGGCCGCTCGAAGGGCGGGCCGGTACCACGGTGCGGGAGGCGGGCAGACCGGCGATTGTAGCGATCGCCGATCCCCGGGGCGAACTAATTGGCGCGGCGCCGTGTCCGTCCCGTAGGGGACGGCGTGCGACCTCCGGCCTACCCGTGCCCGCCCACGCTTCGGCCCGCAGGCCGATGCCGGGGCGCGGGCAGCCGGAGCACCATGGAATACATGAGCAGCGTTCATCTGAATCCGGACAGGACCGGCCCCGCGCACGGCGCGACCGCGGCGACCGGTCACCCACGAAGCCACCGCATGGGAAACGCGGTGCGCGCCGTTTCCGTGTTCGCGCGCACCGCGTTCGGTGTGGCCGTGCTCGGCGAGTACGCGGAGGAGGCGGGTGTCGTCCGCCGCCACCGCTGAACCCGGCAGCCCTTGCCCGAAGCCCTTCCTCAGCTCTCCGTCAGCAGCTCGTCCGCGTCGACGATCCGGTAGGCGTACCCCTGCTCGGCCAGGAACCGCTGGCGGTGTGCCGCGAAGTCCTGGTCGATCGTGTCGCGGGCGACCACCGAGTAGAAGCGGGCCTCGTGCCCGTCGGCCTTCGGCCGCAGCACCCGGCCGAGCCGCTGTGCCTCCTCCTGGCGCGATCCGAACGTCCCCGACACCTGGATGGCGACCGTCGCCTCCGGCAGGTCGATCGAGAAGTTCGCGACCTTCGACACGACCAGCACGTTGATCTCGCCCTGCCGGAACGCCTCGAACAGCTTCTCGCGCTGAGCGTTGCTCGTCTCGCCCTTGATCACCGGGGCGTCCAGGTGCTCGCCGAGCTCGTCCAGCTGGTCGATGTACTGCCCGATGACCAGGGTCTGCTCGCCCCGGTGCTTGCGCACGAGCGCCTCGGTGACCTTCCGCTTCGTCGCGGTCGTCGCGCAGAACCGGTACTTCTCCTCGGCCTCGGCCGTCGCGTAGGCGAGGCGCTCCGAGTCCGTGAGGTTCACACGGACCTCGACGCAGTCGGCGGGCGCGATGTAGCCCTGCGCCTCGATCTCCTTCCACGGGGCGTCGAACCGCTTGGGCCCGATGAGCGAGAAGACGTCCGACTCGCGGCCGTCCTCACGCACCAGCGTCGCCGTGAGCCCGAGGCGCCGGCGGGCCTGGAGGTCGGCGGTGAACTTGAAGACGGGCGCGGGCAGCAGGTGCACCTCGTCGTAGATCACGAGACCCCAGTCGCGGGAGTCGAAGAGCTCCAGGTGCGGGTAGATCCCCTTACGGCGGGTGGTCAGCACCTGGTACGTGGCGATGGTGACCGGCCGGATCTCCTTGCGCGTACCGCTGTACTCGCCGATCTCCTCCTCGGTCAGCGAGGTCCGCTTCACCAGCTCGTGCTTCCACTGCCGTGCGGAGACGGTGTTGGTGACCAGGATCAGCGTGGTCGCCTTGGCCTCGGCCATCGCACCGGCCCCGACCAGCGTCTTGCCCGCGCCGCAGGGGAGCACCACGACGCCGGAGCCGCCGTGCCAGAAGCCGTCGACGGCCTGCCTCTGGTACGGGCGCAGCGCCCAGCCGTCCTGGTCGAGCTCGATCGGGTGCGCCTCGCCGTCGACGTAGCCCGCGAGGTCCTCGGCGGGCCAGCCCAGCTTGAGCAGTGTCTGCTTGATCTGCCCGCGCTCGGACGGGTGCACGGCCACGGTGTCCGGGTCGAGGCGCGCCCCGACCAGCGGCTGGACCTTCTTCGAGCGGAGGATCTCCTCCAGCACCGGCCGGTCGTTGGAGGTCAGCACCAGTCCGTGGACGGGGTGCTTGGACAGGGTGAGGCGGCCGTACCGCGCCATCGTCTCGGCGATGTCGACGAGGAGCGCGTGCGGCACGGGGTAGCGCGAGTACTCCACGAGCGCGTCGACGACCTGCTCGGCGTCGTGCCCCGCGGCGCGGGCGTTCCACAGGCCGAGCGGGGTCACGCGGTAGGTGTGGATGTGCTCGGGGGCACGCTCCAGCTCGGCGAAGGGCGCGATGACACGACGGCAGGCCTCGGCCTGTTCGTGGTCGACTTCGAGGAGCAGCGTCTTGTCGCTCTGGACGATGAGGGGTCCGGTCACGCGCGTCGGCCCTTTCCGGCGTGGGGTGGCCGCCCGGGTGCGAACGGCCAAACGTCCAGTGTGCCGCATCGGCCGCGAACGGGCGGCGCGCGTGCGTGCCGGAGTGGGCGCCGAGGCTCCGCCCGGCGGGGCGAGGGGCGCGTCCGGGTCCGCCCGGCGGCCCTGCCGCGCCCGCGGGGGCCGGGCCCGTAGCGTGGAGGGATGGACGGAGCCGAAGCGGCGGAACCCGTGCCCGGACCCGGTGACCCGGGATTCCCGGCGCACCACGCGCCGCGGTGCGCCGGGCTGGGCGAGCTGGACGCGCTCGTCGCGCGGTGCCGGGCCTGTCCCCGGCTGGTGGCCTGGCGCGAGGAGGTCGCCGAGGTCAGGCGCGCGGCCTTCGAGGACGAGGACTACTGGGCGCGGCCCGTCCCCGGTTTCGGTCCCCCGGACGCCGCGGTGGCGGTCGTCGGGCTCGCGCCCGCCGCGCACGGGGGCAACAGGACCGGCCGGATGTTCACCGGCGACGCCGCCGGCGACTTCCTCTTCGAGGCGCTGCACACCGTGGGCCTGGCCTCGCAGCCCACATCGGTGCACGCCGGGGACGGGCTCGCCCTGCGCGGCGTACGGCTCACCTCACCCGTGCACTGCGCGCCCCCGGCGAACAAGCCCACCCCGGAGGAACGCGACACCTGCCGCTCCTGGCTGGCCGCCGAGCTGGACCTGCTGAGCCCGGGACTGCGCGCGGTGGTGGTCCTCGGCGGGTTCGGCTGGCAGGCGCTGCTCCCGGTGCTCGCCGAGGCGGGGTGGCGGGTGCCGCGCCCGCGCCCCGCCTTCGGCCACGGCGCGCACGTCGTCCTGCCCGCCACGGAGCGCAGGCGGGAACTGCACCTGCTGGGCAGCTACCACCCGAGTCAGCGCAACACGTTCACCGGCCGGCTCACCATGCCCATGCTCGTCGAGGTGCTGCGCGAGGCGGCCGCCGCCGGCGGGCTTCCGGCCGCCTGAGCCGCCTGATCCGCCTGAGCCGCCTGATCCGTCAGGGCGTCTGCTCGTCGGCGAGCTCCGCGACGCCCGTGATGCGGTGCAGCGGATACGTCCGGACCTCGTCCGCCGTGTGGTCGTACGCCGTCACGAAGCCGCCCTCGACCTTGACCGGTGCGATGACCCGCTGGCTGGCGGCGCCGTCGGCGTTGACGTAGCCGATCCAGACCGCGGAGCCGGTCATCGCGGCAGCCTGCACCGTGGCCAGGGTCTCGGCGGGGGTCGTGCGGGGGAGGGAGCCCGCCGCCGCCGTGTCCGGGGCGTCCTTGTGGACGGCTCGTGCAGCCGTGTCGCCGGCCCTGACGGCCCGGACGGCGGCGCCGAGCAGGGTGGCGTCCGGGACCGGCGGGCCCTCGGGGACGGGCGTGGGCGGCGTACGCGGCGGGGTGCGGCGGGCACCGGCGCGGGTGATCAGGACGTCGCCCTCGGCGGATTCGGCGGCCGGGGCGTACCCCATCTCGCGCAGCCCTTCGAGGAGGGACCCGGGGTCGGCCTGCGTGGCCAGGACGGTCGGGGCGAGCCGGCGCAGCCGCAGGGCGGCCGAGCGCTTGTCGGCCAGGATCTCGTTGAGCACGGCCTCGTCGTCGCAGCGTACGTACGCGGAGGCGGCGCCGATCCGCAGGTGGCCGTGGCGGCGCGCCACGTCGTCGATGAGGTAGCTCAGCGGCTGCGGCACCGGCGTACGGCTGTGGGTGGCCAGGAAGGCGTGCAGGTCGGTCGCGGCCTGTCCGGCGTCGAGCGCGCGGCGTACGGAGCCGGGGGTGAAGCGGTAGACCGTCGCACCGCCCTTGGACTCGACGTCGGCGAGCACCGACAGCATCTCGGCGAGCGGGCGTTCCAGCGGTCCGGGTGCGACGGCGGTCAGGTCGGCCTGGAGCAGGACGTGGTCGAGGGGCTCCGGGATCAGGGGGGCGAGGAGGGCGGCCGCGTCGTCGGGGCCCCGGTCGAGCAGGGCGCGGGCCTGGGAGGACAGGGCCCCGCGGCCGGTGATGCCGATCATCTCCGCGTCGTTGACCGTCCACAGGGCGATCCGGGAGCGCAGGTCGGAGACGTCGCCCTGCGCCGCCGGTCCGCTCGTCCCCGTCGTGCGCAGCGGGCGTTCCCAGCGGAGCCGGGCGAGCAGGGTCTGCGGGTCGGGCGCGGTGCCCGGCGGGAGCGAGGCGAACAGGGCGAGGACCCGGTGGCGCACCTCGGGCGCGGCCGAGCGGTCCAGGTCGGGGCCGAGCGCGGACAGCGCCCGGCCCTTGGCGTCCTGGCCGCCGATGAGGCCCGCGGTGCGGGTGGCGGCGAGCCAGGCGGTGGCGAGGTGGGTCCAGCGGTCCTGGGCGGGGAGGTCCCGCCACTCGTCGGACGCCGGGGTCGGCGCGTACCGCTCGTCGGTCTCGCCGTCGGAGGCCAGCAGGCCCGCCGCGTAGGCGAGTTCGATCCAGAAGGCGGCGACGGGCTCGGACACGTCGAGCGCGCCGGCGGCCCGCTTCAGCTCGCGGACGCTCAGGCCGCCCGCACGGAGGATGGCCGGGCCGCCGTTGTTCCACAGCTTCAGAAGCTCCTCGACGGTGGACAGGGCCATGAAGCCCTGCCCCGCCGCGGCTCTGTCCACAGCCTGGGGATCACGCTCGGCCGCGGACACGACCGGCGGCGGCACCGGCTCGGGCACGCGATGGGCGCGGCCGGCCCGCAGATGCAGCGCCGCCTCACGCGGCAGGACGACGGTGCGCGTCGACACGGGCAGCAGCAGTCCGCGGTCGCGCAGCCATTGCACGGGCGGGGTGGGATTGGGGGTGACCTCCCCGTAGGGCGGGCCCCAGACCAGCCGGTCGAGCACGGACAGCGCCTCGACCGGGGCGGTGTCCAGCAGCTCCGCCATCCTGGTCCGGTCGGTGAAGAGCCCGGCCAGCGCGGTGACGGCTGACACCGGGTCATGCGTGGCGGGCAGCCCGGCGGCGGTGAGGATCTCCTGAAGCCTGCCCGGCGACATCCCGGCCGTGGCCTCGGCGACGGTCGGGCCGAGGCCCGTGGGGGACGGGTGCTGGGGCGACGGGGCGAGCAGCTCGCGTGCGGTGCGCACGAGGTGCAGCCGGGTGTCCTCGCCCCAGACCAGGGCCTGTTCGCGCAGGGTCGCCAGGGCGCCGGGCAGGGCCGCGGTGATCGCCGCGCCCGCGTCGTCGCGCCCGTCGCCGTCGTCCTGCCCGTCGCCGGTGAGGAGGGCGAGCAGCGTGTCGTAGGGGGCGGGGTCCGGCGCGACCGCCAGCGCCTCCGCGGTCTGCAGGGCGAAGCGGTCGAGGTGTTCCAGCGCACGGACGACGGAGGCCCGGGTGCCGGCCCGCGTCGCCAGCTGCGTGATGTCGTTCGGCACGGGGCTGAGCAGGTCGGGGCGGGCGCGCAGCAGCCCTGCCAGCGATTCGTCGCCCCGGGCGCGCAGGGCTTCGGCGAGCGTGCGCGGTGGTGTGGTCGTCCCCATCCGTCCCACGGTAGCCCCTGGAACGCTACCGTCGGGGCAGGGCGGGTGGAGGGAGAACCATCGCGTGGGGATCGAGAGCGACCAGCTTGTCTACGACTACCTCAGCCGGGTCGGTGACCTGGCGCAGCGGCAACAGCTGTCCTCGGGCGCCCGGATGAGGCTCGTCGCGACACTGCGGGGCGAGATCGACCGGCAGCGCGGCACGGACGGATCCGACTCTCCGGCGGTGGTCCGGCGCATCCTCGGCCGTCTCGGGGCGCCGGGTGAACTCGTCGCCGCCGCGGCGGAGTCGGGCGGCGGAGAGGTGTCGCTGCCCTCGCCCCGACCGGATGCGGCCACGGGTGCCGACAGCTCGCGTGCGGTGCCCCGGGCGCGCCGGGGTCTGCTCCGGAAAGACGCGTCGCGCAAGGGCGCGTCGCCGGAGGCCGAGGCGGCCGGACGCGCGGATCCGGCTCCCGGGGAGCCTGCCGCGTACTGGCCCTCGGCGTCCGCGCCGCACATGGCGGGGCTGGGCCAGGAGCCGCCGGAGGGCGAGCCCGAGTGGTGGCGGATCGAGCCCGCGCCCTTCGGCGAGGCCGCGCGGGGCGGGCCGGGGACGGTGGGTGCCGGTACTGCCGTGCCCGGCTTCGTGGGCGGGCTGGAGAGCCCGGAGCTGTTCGGCATGCCGAGCGCGCCGAGGACTCCGGCACCGCGCGCGCCGGCCGAGGCGGAGGGAGCCGCGCCGAAGGCGGACGAGAAGGAGGCCCCGGCACCGCCGCCGGGGCCCCGGATGCGGCTCCGGCTGCGGCGTCCCAGGAAGGCCGTCGCCGTGGACGCCGAGGCCGGCGCGCGGCCGCGGTTCTCCAGTCCGCTGCTGCTGCTGGCCGCGGCGCTGCTCGTGGCCGGTGCCGTGCTCGGGTCGTGGCTGGCACTCGCGGGCGGCTGGCTGCTGGCGTACAGCTCGCGCAGGTTCTCGCGGGCGGAGGCGAAGTGGGTCGCGCTGGGGCTGCCGGGCGTGGTCGTCGCCGGTGCCTTCGTCTGGCTGTGGGGCCGCATGGAAGGCCGCTGGGGCGAGCCGCTCGCCGAGGGTGCGATGGGGGACGCCATGACGGACGTGTGGCCGGTGGTGGTGCGGGTCGCGGCGGTGGTGTCGGCGCTGTATCTGGTGTGGCGCTCCCGCAGGCTGACGGGCTGACGGGTGTCGCGCGCAGGATGTGCGGAAGATGAGTGTACGACCGTACGCCTCAAGGTGTACGGTCGTACGCATGCCGATGCCGATGGACTACTTCGCCGACGATCCGCGCACCAACCTGGAGCGCATGCTCGCGGGTGACCTCTACATCGCCGACGATCCGGAGATCGCCCGGCGGCAGCAGCGGGCGATGCGCCTCGCGGCCCGCTTCCAGGCCGCGTACACCGAGGACGCCGACGAGGCCAGGGCGGTCCTGGCCGAGCTGCTGGAGTCCGTGGGCGAGGGTGTCGACCTGCGCCCGCCGCTCTACGTCGACTACGGCAGCAACATCTCCATCGGCGCCCGCACCTTCGTCAACTACCACCTCACCGCGCTGGACGTCGCGCGCATCACCATCGGCGAGGACTGCCAGATCGGCCCCAACGTCCAGCTCCTCACCCCCACCCACCCCGTCGAGCCGGGACCCCGCCGGGACAAGCTGGAAGCAGCGCTCCCCATCACCATCGGTGACAACGTCTGGCTCGGCGGCGGAGTCATCGTGTGCCCCGGGGTGACCATCGGTGACAACTCGGTGATCGGCGCCGGCGCCGTGGTCACCAAGGACATCCCCGCCGACGTCGTCGCGGTGGGCAACCCCGCCCGCGTCGTCCGCAGCGTCTGACCGGCCCGCCCATGGCAACCGGACGTACGGATCCGCAGCGGCGCGAGCGGATCCTCGCCGCCACGCTCGACCACATCGCCGACGAGGGCGTCGCCGGTGTCTCGCACCGCAAGATCGCCGCCCGCGCCGACGTGCCGCTCGGCTCGATGACCTATCACTTCAGTGGCATCGACGAACTGCTGCGCGAGGCCTTCACCCGCTTCGCCGACCAGTTCGTGGCCGTGTTCGAGCACCACCTGGGCCGGGCCGGCACGCCCGAGGAGGCGCGTGAAGCGGTCATCGACCTCATCCACGTGCTCTCCGAGGGGCCGCGCCGCGAGCTCGTCCTCACGCAGGAGCTCTACACCCTGGCCGCCCGGCGTGACGAGTACCGCGAGCTCACCCACGCGTGGATGAACCGCAGCCGCCGTCTGCTGGAGCAGCACTTCGACCCGGACACCGCCCGTCAGCTCGACGCGCTGATCGAAGGGCTGGCCCTCCACCGGGCGCTGGACACCGAGCCGCAGGGCCGCGAGCTGACCCGGCTGGCGGTGCTGCGGATGACCTCCGGCGGCTAGGCCGGACGCCGCCGACGCCGGATCGCGCACACGCGCACATCCCCGAACCACCTGTGGGGTGCGGACCTGACCCCGCACCCCACAGGTTTCCTCCCCGGTCCCTCCGCGGGGCACGGCGAACCGGCCCGGCAAGGGCGACAGAAGATGTCCGGTTTCCGGGCAACCATGGTGTCCCCGCCGCCCGCACGGGCGGCGGCGCGTCACGTCGCCGCGTCTCGTCACGTCTCGGCGCACGGATCGATCCGGGAGGACACGCATGGAAGCGGCACTGGACGGAAAGGTCGCGCTCGTCGCGGGGGCGACACGAGGAGCCGGCAGAGGGATCGCGGTCGAGCTGGGCGCCGCCGGGGCCACCGTCTACGTCACCGGGCGCAGTACCCGCGCACAGCGGTCGGAGTACGACCGCCCCGAGACCATCGAGGACACCGCGGACCTGGTGACCGCGGCGGGGGGCCACGGCATCGCGGTCCCCACCGACCACCTGGTCCCCTCGCAGGTCCGCGCCCTGGTGGACCGCGTCGCGGCCGAACAGGGCCGGCTGGACGTCCTGGTCAACGACATCTGGGGCGGTGAACACCTCTTCGCCTGGGACACCCCCGTGTGGGAGCACGACCTGGACAAGGGGCTGCGGCTGCTGCGGCTCGCCGTGGAGACCCATGCGATCACCAGCCACCACGCCCTCCCCCTCCTGCTGCGCGGCCGGGGCGGGCTGGTGGTCGAGATGACCGACGGCACCGCCGAGTACAACCGGGACACCTACCGGAACTCCTTCTTCTACGACCTCGCCAAGACCGCCGTCCTCCGCATGGGCTTCTCCCTGGGCCACGAACTGGGCCCGCGCGGTGCGACGGCGGTGGCGCTGACCCCGGGCTGGATGCGCTCGGAGATGATGCTCGACCACTTCGAGGTGACCGAGGAGACCTGGCGTGACGCCCTCGACCGGGTGCCGCACTTCTGCATCTCCGAGACGCCGTCGTACACCGGGAGGGCCGTCGTGGCGCTGGCCGCCGATCCCGGGGTGAGCCGGTGGAACGGGCAGTCGCTGTCCAGCGGCGGGCTGGCGCGGGAGTACGGGTTCACCGACCTCGACGGCAGCCGGCCGGACGCCTGGCGCTACCTCACCGAGGTCCAGGGCCCCGGCCGCCCCGCCGACGCGGCCGGCTACCGCTGAGCCGCTCCCGCAGGCGCCCGGCGGCGGACCCCCGTGCCGCGACGCGCGAGGTCCTGCTCCGTCAGGTCCGGGCCGTGCGCATCCCCACCTCCTGGGCGCTCACCGGCGCCTGGATCCTGTACACGTCACCGACCCGCAGGCGTCCCGGCGTGCTGTATTCGCCGTGGACGGCGACGTAGGAGACGGCCGTCCGCGAACCGGGCTGCCAGAACGTGCGGTAGTACGGCGCGTTCGCCGAGTTCTCCGGGATCTCCACCAGCGGGACGCCACGCCGGTGGAGAAGGCGCTGGAGCTTCTCGAACCGCAGGCGGGGTGCGAAGGACCCGTAGCGGGCCCGGAGCACCTCGCCCGGGAGGGTGCGGTCGCGGCGGGCGAGCCGGTGGACCTGGAGGCTGAAGTGGTGCCCCGACCAGGGAGCACCGCCCCGCTCGCGGTGGAAGTGGAACTCGGCCAGGCCGTAGTCCCGGAGCATGGTCCGCCGGCCGAAGGCGTTCTCGGCGAAGTCCGTCCCCATGACCGCGGCGACCCGGTCGGGGGTGTCGGCCGGCCGGAGGCCGAGGACGGTGCCGGTGGTGACGGTGTGGACATAGAAGGCCAGGGAGTACGGGGTCACTTCTCGTTCCTCGGCAGCAGGGAGGGGCGCGTGCGGGTGAGTCTGCACGCCGGGCAGCTCGGCACGGGAGCCAGGGGGGCGGGGACGGGCTCGCCGGTGGCGCCGCGGCACTCGGCACAATGGACCTCATGCCCTCACACACCCTGACGGTCGGATTCGACCTCGACATGACCCTCATCGACTCCCGGCCCGGTATCAAGGCCGTCTACGAAGCGCTGGCCGCCGAGACGGGTGTGTACATAGACACCGATCTGGTCGTCAGCCGGCTCGGCCCGCCGCTCGCGGAGGAGATGTCCAACTGGTTCCCGGCCGAAGCGATCCCGGGAGCGGCCGACCGGTTCCGGGTGATCTACCCGGACCGGGCGATCGCGCCGACGACGGCGATGCCCGGCGCCCGGGAGGCCGTCGAGGCCGTGCAGGCGCTCGGCGGACAGGCGATGGTCGTCACCGCCAAGTACGAGCCGAACGCCAAGCTCCACCTCTCCCACCTCGGCATCCCCGCGGACACGGTGATCGGCGGGCTCTGGGCCGAGGGCAAGGCGGAGGCGCTCCTGGAGCACGGCGCGCGGATCTACGTCGGCGACCACACCGGCGACGTGCGGGGGGCGCGTGCGGCCGGCGCCCTGTCGGTCGGTGTCCCGACCGGCCCGTGCGACGAGGAGGAGCTGCGGGCGGCGGGCGCCGATGTCGTCCTGCCGGACCTCACCGCCTTCCCCGCCTGGCTGCGGAGCTTCACAGCGGTGTGATGTGCGCCGGACGGCCCACTCGGCGTCCGGCCGGCACATCGGACGGCACCCCCGGCGCTGTCGCGGGTGCCGTCGTACAGCACTGCTGTTAATTTCACCCCTATGCCCAAAAAACATACGCATTGCCCGATTGGCGGGTGAGGCGGGGTGGGTGTTCTCCGTGACAACCCTGCCCTCTCCCTCTTCCTCTGCCTGGCCGCCGGCTACCTCCTCGGCAAACTCCGGGTGGGGCCCATCGCCCTCGGCGGCATCTGCGGCACGCTGATCGTCTCGCTGCTGCTGGGCACCCGGCACGTCAGCGTGAACGACGACGTCAAAGAGGTCTTCTTCGCCCTGTTCATCTTCTCGCTGGGCTACATGGCCGGGCCCCAGTTCTTCGCCAACCTCAACCGCAGCAGCCTGCGCTTCTTCGCTCTCTGCCTGATCGAGCTGGTCTGCGTCCTCGGCATCGCCTTCGGGCTGGCCAAGGCCTTCGACCTGGACGTCGGCACCGCCTCCGGGATCCTGGCCGGCGCGGCCACCGAGTCCGCCGTCGTGGGCACGGCGACCGAGGCCATCGGCAAGCTCAGCGACCTGACGTCCGACCAGATCACCCAGTACCAGGGGCACGTGGCCACCGCGTACACCGTCTGCTACCTCTTCGGCCTGATCACCATCGTGCTCTACACCAGCCAGATCATGCCGATGCTGCTCCGCATCAACCTCGCGGACGCCTCGCGGCAGCTGTGGGAGAAGATGCGCGGCGGCGCGGGCGGTCTGGAGTCCGACGAGCGCGAGGCGCTGCCCGGCATGGTCGGCCGCACCTATCTGGTGACCCTGGCCGACGGCCGGACCGTCGGTGATCTGCAGAGCGCGTTCGGCGGACGGATCACGGTCGAGGGGGTCAAGCGCGGCAGCAAGCTGCTCACCCCGGACGCCGGTCTGGAGCTGACGCTCAGCGACCTGGTCCAGGTGGTCGGCCTGCGGTCGGCGATCATCGAGGCGGGCCGGGAGATCGGCCCCGAGACGCCCGCCGTGCCGGGACTCGACACCCCGCTGGCCACCAGCCAGGTCGCCGTCACCGACAAGGAGACCGTCGGCGCGTCCATCGACCGCCTGCAGAAGCGTCACCCGGAGTTCCGCAAGGACGGTGTCTACATCACCGACGTCCTGCGCAACGACCAGCACCTGCCCGCGAGCGGGGAGACCACGCTGGCCCGGGGCGACGTGCTCACGCTGGTCGGGGCCCGGGGCGGACTGAACCGGCTGGTCGCGAAGCTCGGCGCGGTGGTGAAGAACGACTCCACCGACTTCATCTACCTGGGGTTCGGCATCGTCGCGGGCTCCCTGCTCGGCCAGATCGTGGTCAAGGCCGGGGACGTCCCGCTGTCGCTCGGCACCGGTGGCGGCTGTCTGATCTCCGGCCTGGTCTTCGGCTGGTTCCGCTCCCGCAGCCAGACCTTCGGCGCGTTCCCGCCGCAGGCCGCGAGCACCCTGAAGGACATGGGCCTGGCCGTCTTCATCGCCTGCACCGGGCTGGCCGCCGGGCCCCAGGCCTGGCCGCTGCTCAAGGAGTACGGGGCGCTGCTGCCGGTCGCGGGGATCGCCATGGTCCTGATCCCGGCGACGATCTCACTGATCGTCGGGCGCAAGCTGCTGAGGATCGAGAAGCCGCTCCTGATCGGCGCCATCGCCGGACAGCAGTGCTCCACCCCGGCGATCACCTCCATCACCCAGGTCGCCCAGAGCTCCGTACCGCTCCTCGGCTACACGATCACCTACACGCTCTCCAACTTCCTGCTGCCCTTGACCGGACCCATCCTCGTCGGAGTGCTGGGAGCCTGACATGGTCGACTTCCTGAACCGGAACATCTTCCAACCCCATCCGGAACTGCTCGTCTTCGTCGTGATCGCGCTCGGCTTCCTCCTCGGGAAGGTCAGGTACCGGACGATCGCGCTCGGCGCGGTGACGGGGTGCCTGGTCGCCGGGCTGGTGCTGGGCGCGCAGTTCAAGGTGGAGATCGACGACACGGTGAAGAACCTGTTCTTCATCATGTTCCTGTTCGCCCTCGGCTACCGCGTCGGCCCGCAGTTCTTCCGGGGACTGAGGAAGGACGGCCTGCCCCAGGTCCTCAACGCGGTTCTCGTCTGTGTCACCGGGCTGCTGGTCTCCTGGCTGTTCGCGAGCCTGCTCGGCTACGGTCCCGGGCTCGGCGCCGGTCTGATGAGCGGGGCCCTCACCCAGTCGGCCGCCATCGGTGTCGCCCAGGACGCCATCGGCACCCTGCCCGGGCTCTCCGCGGCCGAGGCGAAGTCCCAGCAGAACCTGGTGGCCGTCGGGTACGCGGTGACGTATCCGCTCGGCACCATCCTCTGCGCGATGCTCCTGGCGAACGTGCTGCCCAAGCTGTACCGCAGGGACCTGGCGAAGGAGAGCGCCGAGCTCGCCGCCGAGATGGACGCCCCGGACGACAGCCCGGACGAGGGCGAGGGCTACTACGAGGTGGTGCTGCGCGCCTACCGCGTCGAGCGCCCCGACCTGGCCGGCCGCTCCGTGGCGGACTTCGAGGACCAGCAGAAGCAGCTCGGGCGGCGCGTCTACCTCACCGGGGTCCGCCGCGCGGGCACGGTCCTGGAACACGACCAGTCCCGCGTCCTCCAGGTGGACGACACCGTCGCGGTCAGCGCCGTCCGCGGCGACCTGGTCGCCTTCGACCCGCGTACGCACATCGGGGCCGAGGCCGACGACGTCGGGCTCCTCGGCTACCGCACCGAGACACTGCACGTGGTGGCGTCCGAGAAGGCGCAGCTCGGCCGGACGGTCGACGAGCTGCGCCGGGAGCCGTTCATGGTCGGCGTGTACGTCGACAAGCTGTACCGGGCCGGGGCGGAGTTCCCCTACCGGCTCTCCACCCGGCTGGAGCGGGGCGACACGGTGGTCCTCACCGGCCCGGAGCGGCTGGTGGGCCCGGCGGCGAAGGCGCTCGGCAAGCCGGTGCCGACGAGCTTCGCGACCGACATGGTCTGGGTGGGCCTCGGCATCTTTCTCGGCGGCTGCATCGGTATCCCGGCGCTGACCGCCGGCGGGGTGCCGATCTCCCTGTCCACCTCCGGCGGCGGCCTCATCATGGGCCTGGTCTTCGGCTGGATCCGCGGAAAGTATCCGACGTACGGAAACGTTCCGCCCGGTGCCCAGTGGTTCATGGACACGCTGGGGCTGTGCGTCTTCGTCGCCGTCGTCGGCATCAACGCCGGGCCCAGCTTCACCAGCGGGCTGTCCTCCGCCGGCTGGGGGCTGCTCGTCCTGGGCGCCGTCGCCACCGTCGTCCCGCTGATCGTGGGCTTCCTGGTCGGGCACCACGTGCAGAAGATCCGTTTCCCCGTCCTGATGGGCGTCCTGGCGGGCGGTCAGACCACCACGGCGGCGATCGGAGCCGTCAACGAGACCTCCAGATCCCAGATCCCCACCCTCGGGTACACGATCCCGTACGCCGTCGGCAACGTCCTGCTGACGGTGTGGGGCGCCGTGATCGTCCTCCTCAACCACTGACCGACACCGACCTGCACGGGAGCGGACACCACCATGCCGAAGACGAGACTCAGCCGGGAAGAGATCCGGTCCTTCGCCCAGCTCTCCCCTTTCGAGCTGAAGGACAAGTTCATCCAGATCGCGACGGAGGCGCAGAGCGACAAGGCCGGCCAGAAGGGCATGGCCACCCGGGCCATGCTCAACGCCGGGCGGGGCAACCCGAACTGGGTGGCCACCGGCCCCCGCGAGGCGTACCACGCGCTCGGATACTTCGCGATCAGCGAGTCCCGGCGGGTGTGGACGGCCGACAACCTGGGCGGCATGCCCGAGGAGTCGGGCTGTGCCGCACGCTTCGAGCACTTCGTCCGCACCAACCCCGGTCTGCCCGGCATCGAGCTGCTGAAGTCGTGCGTCGACCTGGCGGTGAAGCGCTTCGGCTTCGTGCCGGACGCCTTCGTGCACGAGCTGGCCGACTCCTCCATCGGTGACAACTACCCGGTGCCGGACCGCATCCTGCGCCACACCGAGCAGATCGTGCGGGGCTACCTGGCGGACGAGATGTTCGACCACCGGCCGCCCGAGGGACAGACGATGAGCCTGTTCGCCACCGAGGGCGGCACGGCGGCCATGTGCTACGTCTTCGACTCCCTGATGAAGAACGGGATCCTGGAGAAGGGCGACCGGATCGCCCTGATGGTCCCGGTGTTCACCCCGTACCTGGAGATCCCGGAGCTGGACACCTACGACTTCGACGTGGTGACGGTGGAGGCCAGTCTGTTCACCGAGACCGGGGTGCGCCAGTGGCGCTACCCGCCGGAGGAGATCGAGAAGCTCGCCGACCCGTCCGTGAAGATGGTCTGCTGCGTCAACCCGAGCAACCCGCCCTCACTGGCCCTCTCCACCCGGGTCTCCGAGCAGATCGTCTCCCTGGTGGCGGACCGCAACCCGAATCTGATCATCGTCACCGACGACGTGTACGGCACCTTCGTGGAGGGGTTCCGCTCGCTCGCCGCCGACCTCCCGCGCAACACGCTGCTCGTCTACTCCTACTCCAAGCACTACGGAGCGACC
Organism: Streptomyces sp. NPDC057287; assembly: GCF_042667905.1. Classification (NCBI taxonomy): domain Bacteria; kingdom Bacillati; phylum Actinomycetota; class Actinomycetes; order Kitasatosporales; family Streptomycetaceae; genus Streptomyces; species Streptomyces sp. NPDC057287. Next base: position 116,667 of record NZ_JBHUYV010000006.1, read on the forward strand.
GGCTGGCGGCTCGGGGTGATCGGGCTGCACGACGACAACGTGATCGACGAGATGCTCGCCGCCCAGTCGCCGGAGCAGAAGGCACGGCTGGAGAAGCGGTACGGGACGCTGTCGCTGGAGCCGGGGAAGATCCGCTTCATCGACCGGCTGGTCGCGGACTCCCGGCAGGTGGCGCTGAACCACACCGCCGGGCTCTCGCTCCCGCAGCAGATGATGATGACGCTGTTCTCGCTCTTCGACATGCTGGACGAGGGCCAGGACTACAAGCACCGGATTCGCGCCATTGTCCGGCAGCGGCTCGACCTCCTCCTGGAGGGCGTCCACATGAAGGTGTCGGAGGACCCGAAGCGGGCCGCGTACTACATCGAGCTGGATCTGCTGGCCGAGGCCGAACGCGTCCACGGCAAGGAGTTCGCCGACTTCCTGGAGCAGAACTACGAGCCCGTCGACCCGCTCTTCAGGCTCGCCGAGCAGACCTCCGTGGTGCTGCTCAACGGCGGAGGCTTCGACGGCCCCGAGTGGTCGGTGCGGGTCTCGCTCGCCAATCTGGACGACCTCGACTACCTGAAGATCGGCCACCACCTGCGCGTCATCTTCGACGAGTACGCCCAGGAGTGGCGGGCCGGGTAGCGGGCCGGGCGGGCCGCTACCTCGTCGCGGCCCGCTTCGGGGAGTTCATCCACACGGACCGCACCACCCCGGCGGCCGCGATCAGGAAGCCCAGGCCCATCAGCATGCACACCGCGTAGGCGACGGACGGGAACGGGTCGGTGCCCAGGAACAGTGGGGCCACGGTGACCAGGGTGGCCAGTGCGCCGATGAAGAAGACGATCGCGCCGACCCGTACGAGCCGGTCGCCTGCGCCTGAAGGAGTAGTACTCACCCGGCCAGGGTAGTTCCCTGCTCGGCGGAACCGGTCGGCGACGTCTTGTGTCCGGCCCTTGGGCCATTAGCCTGGGACACGGCGGGTCACAGACCCGCCGTACTGCTATCCGGAGCCGTTGCGCGGCTCTCCCGCACACCGACGAGTACGAGGACGAGGACAGACGTGCCCACGGGTAAGGTCAAATGGTTCAATTCGGAAAAGGGCTTCGGCTTTCTTTCGCGCGACGACGGCGCCGACGTCTTCGTCCACTCCTCCGTACTCCCGGCCGGCGTCGAGGCCCTCAAGCCCGGTCAGCGCGTCGAATTCGGTGTGGTCGCGGGCCAGCGCGGTGACCAGGCCCTCTCCGTGGCGATCCTCGACCCCACGCCGTCCGTCGCCGCCGCGCAGCGGCGCAGCCCGGACGAGCTGGCGTCGATCGTGCAGGACCTGACGACGGTGCTGGAGAACATCACGCCGATGCTGGAGCGGGGCCGCTACCCCGACAAGGCCGCCGGCGCGAAGATCGCGGGTCTGCTGAGGGCGGTCGCGGACCAGCTCGACGTCTGACGCGGGGCCGGGCCGCTCGGGCCCGGCCCCCGCTTCAGCGTGCGGTGACGGACAGCGCGTCCGGGGCCAGCGCCGGTACGAGGCCCTCGGCCGCGGCCCGTGTCAGCAGGCCGCGGATCGCCGCGTAGCCGCTCTCGCCGAGGTCGGCGGTGAATTCGTTCACGTAGAGGCCGATGTGCTGGTCGGCCACGGCCGGGTCCATCTCCTGGGCGTGCTCCAGGACGTACGGACGCGACCGCTCCGGGTCGTCCCAGGCCATCCGCACCGAGGTACGGACCGATGCCGCGAGCCGCTCCAGCGTCTCCTGGCCCAGCGAGCGCTTGGCGATGATCGCGCCGAGCGGGATCGGCAGCCCGGTGGTCGACTCCCAGTGCTGGCCCATGTCGGCGAGGCTGTGCAGTCCGTAGTTCTGATAGGTGAAGCGGGCCTCGTGGATCACGAGCCCGGCGTCCACCCGGCCGTCGCGCACCGCGGGCATGATCTCGTCGAACGGCATGACGACGATCTCGCCCACGCCGCCGGGCACGACCTCGGCCGCCCACAGCCGGAACAGCAGATAGGCGGTGGAGCGCTCGCTCGGCACGGCGACGGTCTTCCCCGTCAGGTCCGTGCCCGGCTCCTTCGTGAGGACGAGCGGCCCGCAGCCACGCCCCAGAGCGCCGCCGCACGGCAGCAGGGCGTACTCGTCGAGCACCCACGGCAGCACGGCGTACGACACCTTCAGGACGTCGAACTCGCCGCGCTCGGCCATGCCGTTGGTGAGGTCGATGTCGGCGAAGGTGACATCCAGGGCCGGAGCGCCGGGGACCCTTCCGTGCGCCCAGGCGTCGAAGACGAAGGTGTCGTTCGGGCACGGCGAGAAGGCGATCCGCAGCGCGGGGAGCGGTGCGCCGGCGGAGTCGGTCGCGGTGTCAGTCACGGTGTCGGTCGAGTCGGTCATGCGGGGTCCAACTTTCCACTACGGGTGCGGTCTTCCCGAACGCCTCGGTGAGCGCCGCGAGGGCGTCGCCGATGCGCCAGGCCTCGCGGTCGCGCGGGCCCACGGCGTTCGAGACGGCCCGGAGCTCCAGGGCCGGCACGCCGAACCGGTCGGCGGCCTCGGCGACGCCGAAGCCCTCCATGGCCTCGGCTACGGCTCCGGGGTGCGCGGCCAGCAGCTCTGCGGTGCGGGCCGCGCTGCCGGTCACGGTGGAGACGGTGAGGACGGTGCCCGGCACCGCGCCGGTGGCCCCGGCCACGTCCCGCACGAGGAGCGGCGGCGGCAGGAAGGTGTCCCTGCCGAAGCCGAGACCGGTGACGGGCACGAAGCCGTCCGGGGTCTCGGCGCCCAGGTCCGCCGCGACGATGCCGGTGGCCACCACGAGGGTGCCGACCGGCGCGGAGGGCGCGAAGCCTCCGCCGATGCCCGCCGAGACGACGAGCGCGTACGGCTCCGAGGCGGGCGCGGCGGCGAGGGCGAAGGCGGTGGCGGCAGCCGAGGCGGCCGGGCCCACCCCGCCGGCGAGGACGTCGTAAGGGCCCGCCCGGTGAAGCTCGGCGCCCGGCACCTCGCGCACCTGGGGCCCACCCCCGAACGCACGCGTGACCGCGTCCCTCTCGGCCGGGACGGCGGTCACGACAAGCACCCGCACGGCGGTGGTCCTCGCAGTCGGAGGGGTCAGGAGGTCTTCTTGAGCTGGAAGTGCCAGACGCCCGTGAGCTTCTGACCCTTCGTCTCGACGATGCTGACCTGCGTCTTGGAGGCCGTGGTCTCGCCGGTCTGGCTGGCGAAGAAGGCGCTGCCCGGGATGGTCCGGTAGGTCTTCTTGTACGGCTCCTGCTCGGCCTGCTGGCCGTTGATGAAGAGGGTCCAGCCGTGGTCCGCGACCTCGGGGTCGACCCCGAAGTGGACCTTGTCGTCCATCGCGACCTCGACGGACTTCTCCGCCTTCTTGTTGAGGCAGCCCTGGACCTCGGACTCCTTGAGGGCGTTGCCGTCGTTGTAGCAGGCGGCCTCGGTGCTCACCGAGGTGTCGCCGACCGTCACGGTGGCGAGCGGCGTCGGCTTGTCGCAGGCGGACAGGACAAGGAGTCCCGCGGACACGGCACCAAGAGCGACGCCGATTCGACGGCCCTTACCGGAGAAGAACGCAACGGTCATGCGCCGAAGGTTATCGGTCGGTGCCGCTCACGCCACGCGGGGGTGCGGTGAGCCGCGCCGTGCGGCCCCCAGGAGGCCCCGTACGGAGGCGGCCGCGCCGAGGGCGAGGAGCCCGGCGGCGACGGACATGCCGAGTACGCCGTTGAGGGGGAGCGCGATGCCGATCGCCCCGCCGACGACCCAGGACATCTGGAGCAGCGTCTCCGAGCGGGCGAATGCCGAGGTGCGCACCTCCTCCGGCACGTCGCGCTGGATCATCGCGTCCAGCGACAGCTTCGACAGGGCCTGGGTGAAGCCGGCGACCGCGGCGAGGGCGGCCACCATCACCGTGCTGAAGAACACCGCCGCGAGGACGGCGACGCCCAGGGCGAGCCCCAGCACCGTCGCGACGATCACCTCGGGCCCGCGTGCCCTCAGCCATGAGCCCACCGCCGTGCCGCAGGCGTTGCCCGTGCCCGCCGCGACGCCGACGATGCCGAGGGAGACGGCGGCGCTCTGCCCGGCCAGGGGGTGCTCGCGCAGCAGGAACGCGAGGAAGAAGATGAGGAAACCGGAGAGGGCGCGGTGCGCGGCGTTCGCCTGGAGGCCGTGCAGGACGGACGGTCCGACGGACCGCAGCCCAGGCGGCTTCTCCCGGCCGTTCCTCCGGCGGACCTGTGTGCTGCCGGTCTTGCCGCTCCTGCCCCTCTTGTCGCCCTTGGCCGGGCGGGGGAGGGGAGCCGGGGCCGCTTCCTCGTGGGGAAGGACGAGGCGGGCCTTGCGCTCGCCCTTCGCGGAGTCGACCTTGTGGGGCAGCGTGAAGGCGAGGACGGTCCCGCCGAGGAAGATCGTGCAGGCGCCGTAGAGGGGCCAGGGGGACCCGATGCTCTGCAGCCCCGCCCCGATCGGCGCCGCGACGCCCGTCGCCAGCAGGCCGGCCAGGGTGACCCGCGAATTGGCCTTCACCAGGGAGAAGCGGGGTGGCAGCAGGCGGGGGACGACGGCGCTGCGCACGACGCCGTACGCCTTCGAGCAGACCAGGACACCGAGGGCCGCGGGATAGAGCTCCAGGCCGCCCGTGGCCACCGCGCCCGACATCGTGATCGCGAGCACCGCCCGGGCGAACATCGCGCCGGCCATCGCGGCGCGGCGGCCGTGCGGCAGACGGTCGAGGAGTGGGCCGACCACCGGGGCGAGCAGGGTGAAAGGGGCCATCGTGACGGCGAGGTAGAGGGCGACGCGCCCGCGTGCCTCGTCCGTCGGCACCGAGAAGAACACCGTGGAGGCGAGCGCCACGGTGATCATGACGTCGCCCGCGCCGTTGACCGCGTGCAGTTCGATCAGCTTGCCGAGGCCGGACTCACCCGCCCCATGGGCGTGGGTGGCCTTGCGGATCCCGCGCGCGGTGCCGGTGAAGGGGGCGCGCAGGGCACGGCCGATCGCCCGGACCGCCCTGCGGAGCGGACCGGATCCGTCGGACGACCTGGCGGCGGTCACGGAGTCATAGTGCCCCACCCCCCGCTGTCACGAACCGATGAGCGGGCCGGGGCGTGGCGGCGGACGCTCCGTCGGGTGAGTCGTCCCCGGCCGGGAAATGGCCGGGACGCACCGCCGTCCCCGGGGGATTCCGAGCGAATCCGGCTCGGTCCGGGACGGGAACGGAAAGCTTTCCGTAAGGGTTCCGGTCCTGTTTGGGACGTGCAGGTGGGCGCGGGGCGGCGGAGAGGGTAGCGTGCACTCACGCGCCACCGGCGGTTGTTCTTGGCCGCGCGCCTCTCCGCGATCCCGCAGAATGGGTTGCAGAAGGCGCGCCCGAGGCAGGCACAACGGGTGTGGACGTCGACGCGGCCCCCAGGTCCGCTCCGCTCACAACTGTCATGGCCGAAATCGGACATCGATGGAGCTGCTGGCGCGCTCGTGAGACGGCGTATGGAGAGAAGCGAGACCTGTGAGTGCTGCGACGACGCGAAGCCGTACGGCCCGTACCCCCGCCCCTGACCGTCTGTGCGCCGAGGCGGTAGACCTCGCACGCGCGGCGGCGGAAGAGGCTGCCGCGCCAGGAGTGGTGGGTGAGCACGTGGCCCTGGTCTCCGAGGGGGACCGGGTCGTCACGCACTACTTCGAATCCAAGGAGCCCGGCTACCGGGGCTGGCGCTGGGCGGTGACGGTCGCCAGGGCCTCCCGCGCCAAGAACGTCACCCTTGACGAAACGGTGCTGCTGCCCGGCTCCGACGCGCTCCTCGCCCCCGAGTGGGTGCCCTGGAGCGAACGGCTGCGCCCCGGCGACATGGGCCCCGGCGACCTCCTGCCCACCGAGGCGGAGGACCCGCGCCTGGAGCCCGGCTGGACGGGCGAGGACGAGCCCCTGCCGAACTCCGCCGTCTCCGACGTGTCGCAGGAGCTGGCAGCCCTCGCCGACGCCGAGGACGCGGAGCTCACCACCCTGCCCGGGACGAGCCGGGGCTCGATCGCCTCGGTCGCGGACGAGCTCGGTACGCGGCGTGCGCGGGTGCTGTCCCGGTACGGCCTGGGGCTGGCGGCGGACCGGTGGGACGAGGAGTTCGGCGCGAAGACCCCCATGGCGCAGGCGGCGCCGGCGTCCTGCGTCACGTGTGCGTTCCTGGTGCCGATGGCGGGCTCCCTGAAGCAGGCCTTCGGGGTATGCGCGAACGAGTTCGCTCCGGCGGACGGCCGCGTGGTCTCGCTGTCGTACGGCTGCGGGGGCCACTCCGAGGCGGCGGTCATGCCGAAGCCGCCGAAGCCCGCTCCGCACGCGCTGGACACGATGCAGGTGGACGACTACCAGCTGCGCCCTTCGCACGACTCCGGCTCGGTCCCGTCCCAGCCGGACGGCTCGACGGAGGACCTGGGCCACTCCTGACGCTCCGGCCCGCCGCCGGGGTGCGTGTGCACCCCGGCCGCGGATCCGCCCCGGTTTCCCCTTCCGGGTGCGACGGCGGCTCCGGCGGCACATTCCGTCCCTTCCGGTGAATCGCGGACGACGGGCCCGGGCGGGGGTGCGGCAGTGCCCCGGTGCCGGGGCACGGGCGGCGTTCTCCTTCGCGGTACCTTCGGGCGCACACTGGGCGTCACGGGTCACCGGAAGAGCGGAGTACGAGCGTGGGCATGAATGCGACCGAGGGGGCCGATCCGTTCGGGACGGCGCGACTGCGGCGCGGCGTGCTCGACGCCTGGGGCGCCGGCCCCGCCCGCTTCCGGGAGGACGCCAACGCCGAGGAGGATCTCGCGCTGGGCGGCTACCGCGACCGCCTCGTCGTCGAGCTGGCCCAGAACGCCGCCGACGCCGCCGCCCGCGCCGGGGTACCCGGCCGGCTCCGCCTCACCCTGCACGAGGGCCCCGAGGGCAGCGCCGTCCTGGCCGCCGCCAACACCGGAGCCCCTCTCGACGCGACCGGCGTCGAGTCGCTGAGCACCCTGCGGGCCTCCGCCAAGCGTGAGGGCCACGAGTCGGCCGTAGGCCGCTTCGGCGTCGGCTTCGCCGCGGTGCTGGCCGTCAGCGACGAGCCCGCCGTGATCGGGCGCCACGGCGGCGTCCGCTGGTCCCTCGCGGAGGCCCGCGACCTCGCGCGGCAGGCGTCCGTCGGCAGCCCCGGTCTCGGCGACGAGCTGCGCCGCCGCGACGGGCACGTACCGCTGCTCCGGCTCCCGCTGCCCGCCGAGGGCACCGCGCCCGACGGCTACGACACCGTGGTCGTCCTGCCGCTGCGTGACGGTGTCGCCGAGGACCTCGTGGGCCGGCTGCTCGACGGCGTCGACGACGCGCTGCTCCTCACCCTGCCCGGCCTCGACGAGCTCGTGATCGAAACCCCCGACGGCGCACGGACGTTGCGCCGCTCGCAGGACGGTCCGTACACGCACATCGACGACTCCGCGCGGGGCCTCCGCCGCTGGCGCACGGTCGCGGGCCACGGCCCGCTGGAGCCCGCACTGCTGGCCGACCGGCCCGTCGAGGAGCGGCTCCGGCCGCACTGGTCCGTGACGTGGGCCGTGCCGGTGGACGAGCACGGGGCGCCCCAGCACCCCCGCACGGCACCCGTCGTGCACGCCCCGACCCCCACCGACGAACCCCTCGGCGTCCCCGCGCTGCTGATCGCCTCGCTGCCGCTGGACACCGCCCGCAGGCACCCCGCGCCGGGCCCGCTGACCGACTTCCTGGTGGAACGCGCGGCCGACGCCTACGCGGATCTGCTCGCCGGGTGGGAGCCCGTGTCCGTCGCGACGATCTCCCTGGTGCCGGGCCCGCTCGGCAAGGGGCAGCTCGACGGTGCGCTGCGCGCCGCGATCCTGGAACGGCTGCCCCGGGTGGCCTTCCTGGAGGCCGCCGCGCCCCGGGACCCGGCGGAGTCCGCGGGCCAGTGGGACGACTGGGACGGCGCCGGGACCCCGCGCCGGGACACGACGGCGCTGCGGCCGGTCGAGGCCGAGGTGGTCGAGGGCGTGGGCGCGGAGACCGTACGGGTCCTCGCCGAGGTCCTCCCCTGCCTGCTGCCCGCCGGGCTGGAGCGCCGCACCGAGCTGCGCACGCTCGGCGTCGCCAGGGTCCCGCTGACCGAGGCCGTCGACCGGCTGGCCGGTCTGGAGCGCGACCCGCAGTGGTGGCGGCGGCTGTACGACAGCCTGGCCGGGGTCGACCCCGACCGGCTCTCCGGCCTGCCCGTGCCCCTCGCGGGCGACGCGGACGTGCCCCGCACGACCATCGGCCCCCGCCAGGTCCTCCTGCCGCTGCCGGACGGGCTGACCTCGCCCGTCCTCACCCGGCTGGCCCGCCTCGGTCTGAAGGTGGCCCACCCGGACGCCGCCCACCCCCTGCTGGAGAAGCTGGGCGCGCTGCCCGCCACCCCTCGCGCCGTCCTGCGGACCCCGCAGGTCCGGGCCGCGGTCGCCGGGTCGCTGGACGCGGGAGAGATCTGGGACGAGGACGCCCTGGACGGCGAGGAGCTCGCCGACACCGTCCTCACGCTCGTACGCGATGCGGACCTCGCCCCCGGCGACGAGCCCTGGCTGGGCGCGCTCGCCCTGCCCGACGAGGACGGCGAACCGGCGCCCGCCGGCGAACTCGTCCTGCCGGACAGCCCGTTCGCCCAGGTGATGCGTGAGGGCGAACTCGCCCTGTGCGACGCGGAGATGGCCGAGCGCTGGGGCGAACAGCCGCTGACCGCCTGCGGGGTGCTGGCCACCTTCGCTCTCGTGCGGGCCACCGATGTCGTCCTCGATCCGGACGAACTGGAGCCCAGGGACGGCGACTTCGCCGAACCCGACGACGCCGGTCTCCTCGACGCCGTCGACGTCTGGTGCGAGGACGTCCTGGACCAGCTCCCGGACACCCCGGTTCCGCCGGTCGCCACCGAGCTCGTCGCCGTGCGCGATCTGGACCTCGTCGACGACGACGCCTGGCCGCAGGCCCTCGCGATGCTCGCCCGCCCGCCGCTGCGTGACGCGCTGACCCAGCCGGTGCGGGTCCTGCTCCCGGACGGCACGACGCAGTCGGTGCGCCCCTACACCGCCTGGTGGCTGCGCGATCACCCGGTGCTGGACGGGAGGCGCCCGGCCGGTCTGCGGGCGGCGGGCGGCGACCCCCGGCTGGCGGGACTGTACGACTCCGCCGACGCGACGGGGTTCGACGACGCGCAGGTGCTGCGCGCACTCGGCGTACGGACCTCGGTGGCCGCGCTCCTGGACGAGCCGGGCGGAGCGGCGGAGCTGCTGGGCAGGCTCGCGGACGAGGAGCGTCCCGTCGGCCCCGTGCAGCTGCATTCGCTCTACACGGCGCTCGCCGAGCTGGACCCCGAACAGGTCACGCTGCCCGACGAGTTGCGGGCCGTCGTCGGCGACGAGGTGCGGGTCGCCGACGCGGCGGACGTGGTCATCGCGGATGCTCCCGACCTCCTGCCGCTGGCCGGCGGCCTCCCACTGCTGCCGGTGGCTCCGGCCCGCGCGGCCGAGCTGGCGGACCTGCTCCAGGTGCGGAGGCTCGGCGAGAGCGTCGAGGCCGTCGTGACGACGGAGGGCGAGGAGCACCGGGTGCCGGAATCCGTGCGGATCCTGCTCGGCGCCGGGACCCCCGACACGTACATCGAGCACGGTGAACTGCGCGCGGGCGGTGTGGAACTGGACTGGCGCCGCACCCCGGACGGGGTGGTCCACGCGTCCACCCTGGAGGGCGTGGCGGCCGGTCTCGCCTGGGCCGCCGGTCAGTGGCCGCGCCGCTTCGAGGTGGCCGCGCTGCTGGAGGACCCCTCCCGCACCGAGGAGCTGGCCCGGGACCGCTGGTTCGACTGACCGGCCGGTCCGCGCGAAGCCGCAACCGGTCCGCGCCAAGCGGCGGCCGGGCCGTGTGAAGCCGCGGCCGGGTCCGCTCCGGTCCGGCCGCTTCGGTGGGCCGCTCCCGGCCTCACCGGTTCGGCAGCGTCGCGCAGATCCCGCGTTATGCAGATCTTCACAAAAAATACACTTCCCCGGCACAACCATTCACAGGTCAGGTCTGTCTCATCTGGCGAGTCAGCAGACTCATCGATCAGACGGGCCCGCAGACCGATCCACCGTCGCGGGTCCCATCTCCACCAGGGGACCACATGCGTATTCGTGCCACTGTTGCCGCTGTTTCCGGCGCCCTGGCCCTGTCCGCCCTCGCCGTTCCGGCGGCGCAGGCGGGCGACCAGGCCGTTCCCAGCCTGGACAAGCCGACCGCCGCCGAGGTGTTCGGCACCGGGGCCAAGGCCCCTCGCGCTGTCTCGCGCGCCGCGGTGACGACCCCCGTCATCTCGAAGGTCGTCATCAACGGCGGCAAGGACATCGTCCTCGGCACGACGGCCGCCAAGACGATCAGCGTCTCGGTCACCGCCTCGCACCCGTCCGGCATAGTCGACGGCTACATCGACCTCTGGCACGGCTCGGACGTCGAGACGGACGTCGACGGATGGGTGATGCCGAACGAGGATGCCGCGTCCTGCACGAACTCCAGCGCCACCACCGCCACCTGCAAGATGACGATCACGATCGTCCCCGGCGACGACCTGTACATGAACGCGCTGGCCGGCACGTGGAAGGTCACCGCGGGCGCGCTCGCCGGTGACGAGAGCGTCGCGTGGAACGACTACCAGGCCACGGCCCGTGTCCAGCGTCTCTCCAAGCTGACCGTCAACGCCGCACCGGAGCCCGTCAAGAAGGGCGGGACCATCACGGCCACCGGCAAGCTGTCGCGCGCCAACTGGGAGACCCACACCTACAAGGGCTACACCGTGCAGCCCGTCAAGCTGCAGTTCCGCAAGAAGACCAGCAGCACCTACACCACCGTCAAGACCATCAACTCCAACAGCACCGGTGAGCTGAAGACCACGGTCAAGGCCTCGGTGGACGGCTACTGGCGCTACAGCTTCGCCGGCACGTCGACCACCCCGGCCGTCACGACCGCGGGTGACTTCGTCGACGTGAAGTAGTCACTGACGTACTCACGAACGGAAGCGGCGGCCGACCAGCCTCCAGGCCATCTCCAGGACGGCCGCCGCGACCGCAGCGATCGCCACCGCCGCCCACGGCATCGTCGTCCCCACCAGCTTCAGCGCGAAGAAGTCCTGGAGCCACGGCACGGCGAGCACGATGAGGAAGCACAGACCCATCGTGGCCACCAGCGCGATCCGCCACCACGTGTAGGGGCGGGCGATGATCGCCAGGACCCACATCGAGACCAGGAACAGGGTGAGCGTCGCGGCGCTCGTCTCGGCGTCCAGCGCGCCCGTACCGGCGTAGTGGTGCCTGGCCAGCAGATACGTGGCGAAGGTGGCCGCCCCCGCGATGACCCCGGACGGGATCGCGTACCGCATGACACGGCGCACGAAGTGCGGCTGGGCCCGCTCCTTGTTGGGGGCGAGCGCCAGGAAGAACGCGGGGACGCCGATCGTCAGCGTGGACAGCAGCGTGAGGTGGCGCGGCAGGAACGGGTACTCCACCTGGAAGCACACCACCAGGATCGCGAGCAGCACCGAGTAGACCGTCTTCGTCAGGAAGAGGGTGGCGACCCGGGTGATGTTGCCGATGACCCGGCGCCCCTCGGCCACGACCGACGGCAGCGTCGCGAAGCTGTTGTCCATGAGCACGATCTGGGCCACCGCGCGGGTCGCCTCGGAACCCGAGCCCATCGAGACGCCGATGTCGGCGTCCTTCAGGGCGAGCACGTCGTTGACGCCGTCGCCGGTCATCGCGACGGTGTGCCCGCGCGACTGGAGGGCCCCGACCATGTCCCGCTTCTGCTGCGGGGTGACCCGGCCGAAGACCGCGTTCCGCTCGATCTCCGTCGCCATGTCGTCCCGGTCCTCCGGCAGCCGGCGGGCGTCCAGGGCCTTCTCTGCGCCCGGCATCCCCAGCTTCCTGGCCACCGCGCCGACCGAGACGGCGTTGTCGCCCGAGATCACCTTCGCCGCGACGTCCTGGTCGTCGAAGTAGGCCAGGGTCTCCCCGGCGTCGGCCCGCAGCCGCTGCTCCAGGACGACGAGGGCGGCGGGCTCCGCCCCGGAGGCGGCGTCGGCGGCGTCCAGCTCGCCCCTCACCCGGGCGAGGAGGAGGACCCGCAGCCCCTGTTCGTTGAGGTGGCCGGTCTCGGCGAGGGCGGGGTCGTCGGCGGACAGCAGGACGTCCGGGGCGCCGAGCAGCCAGGCGGACGTGCCGCCGTCCCCCTCGGTGAAGGCCGCGCCGCTGTACTTGCGGGCCGACGAGAACGGCATGGTCTGCGTGACGCCCCAGCCCTCGCCGTCCGGGTAGGCGTCGATGACGGCCTGGAGGCTGGCGTTCGGCCGCGGGTCGGAGGAACCGAGGGCCCCCAGCACGCGGCGGACGTACTCCTCGTCGGAGCCGTTCAGCGGGCGGACCTCGGTGACGTCCATGCCGCCCTCGGTGAGGGTGCCCGTCTTGTCCAGGCAGACGATGTCGACCCGGGCCAGGCCCTCGATGGCGGGCAGTTCCTGCACGAGGCACTGCTTGCGGCCCAGCCGGATGACGCCGATCGCGAAGGCGACCGAGGTGAGCAGGACCAGGCCCTCGGGGATCATCGGGACGATACCGCCGACCGTGCGGGCGACCGAGTCCTTGAAGTTGTTGTCCTTGACGACCAGCTGGCTGATGATGAGCCCGATCGCGGTCGGCACCATCATCCACGTCACGTACTTGAGGATCGTGCTGATGCCGCTGCGCAGCTCCGACTGGACGAGGGTGAAGCGGGACGCCTCCTCGGCGAGCTGCACGGCGTAGGCCTCGCGGCCGACCTTGGTGGCGGTGAAGGCCCCGCCGCCCGCGACGACGAAGCTGCCCGACATCACCGGGTCGCCGGGCCGCTTGACGACGGGGTCCGCCTCGCCGGTCAGGAGCGACTCGTCGATCTCCAGGCTGTCGGCCTCCACGACCGTGCCGTCGACGACGGCCTTGTCCCCGGGGCCCAGCTCCACGAGATCGCCGAGCACGATCTCGGAGACGGAGACCTCGCCGGACACCCCGTCGCGCCGCACGGTGGGTTTCGCCTCGCCGATCACCGCCAGGCCGTCCAGGGTCTTCTTGGCGCGCCACTCCTGGACGATGCCGATCCCCGTGTTCGCGATGATCACGAAGCCGAAGAGGCTGTCCTGGATCGGTGCGACCATCAGCATGATCACCCAGAGCACGCCGATGATCAGGTTGAACCGGGTGAGGACGTTCGCGCGGACGATCTCGGTGACGGAGCGGGACGAACGGACCGGTACGTCGTTGACCTCGCCCCGTGCGACCCGCTCGGCGACCTCGGCGGCGGTCAGCCCGCCCGGCGGCGCGGGCACGGGAGGGGTCCGTACGGGGTCCGGCTGTTCACCGGAGGAGTCGAGTGCCCGCTGCGTCATGATTCCGACCGTACGGGCGGAAGAGGTGATTCACCCGCCGGGCGACGGAAGGTCCGACCCGGGGAGGACCGGAATGGTCCCACGGTCGTACGCCGGCGGCGGAGAGCCCGGTCCCGTGGGGGCGGGCCGGGTGTCGGTGGAGAGCCCGGCCTCACGGGACCGGGCCGGGTGTCAGTGGCGCGCGCCGCCGGGCGTGGACTCCTCGACGGCGGCCTGCGCCGCGGCCCGCTTGAGCGCGGCGTCCCGTCCCCGGACGTACCAGATGCCGATCAGGCCCAGTCCGGCCCCGGCCAGGCAGACCCAGATCCACCAGGCGTGGCCGCGGTCGTCGAACCAGCCGTAGAAGGGGACCTGGACGAGGAAGAGGACGAACCAGAGGATCGTGCCGCCGGTGATGGTGGCGACGACGGGACCCTCCAGGGGCTCGGGTGCCTCGTGCTTCGGTGTCCACTTCTCCATGCGGTCAGTCTAGCCGGGGTGCCGCAGGCCAGTCGGCCCAAGGATCTACGCGCGGAGATAGCGATCTTCCCCTCATGTATTCATACTGAATCTGCTTATGGATGACTCGATTCATTCGTGTGAACATCCAAATCTGACTGGTTTCATCCCCTCGATGCACGACTGAAGGTCATACATGTCCTCCTCGGCCACCGCTCCGGTCGATCAGCCTCCGATGCCGCAGCCGCCGCACGGTGTTCTCGACCGTTACTTCAAGATCTCCCAGCGGGGGTCGACGGTCGCACGCGAGATCCGTGGCGGTTTCGCCACGTTCTTCGCCATGGCGTACATCATCGTGCTCAACCCGATCATCCTCGGCAGCGCGAAGGACATGTACGGGCATCAGCTCGACGGTGGCCAGCTGGTCACGGCCACCGTGCTGGCAGCCGCGTTCTCCACGCTCCTGATGGGTGTCATCGGCAACGTGCCGATCGCGCTCGCCGCCGGTCTCGGCGTCAACACCGTCGTCGCCCTCCAGCTCGCTCCCCGGATGAGCTGGGCGGACGCGATGGGCATGGTCGTCCTCGCGGGCATCGTCGTGATGCTCCTGGTCGCGACCGGACTGCGTGAGCGCGTGATGAACGCCGTGCCGCGCTCGCTCCGCAAGGGCATCGCGATGGGCATCGGCCTCTTCGTGCTCCTGGTCGGCCTGGTCGACTCCGGCTTCGTCTCCCGCATCCCGGACGCCGCGCACACCACGGTCCCGCTGCAGCTCGGCAACGACGGCCATCTCAACGGCTGGCCCGTCCTGGTCTTCATCCTCGGCACGCTGCTGACCCTCGCGCTGATCGTCCGCAAGGTGCCGGGCGCGATCCTGCTCTCCATCGTCGTCATGACCCTCGTCGCGCTGGGCATCGACGCCATCGCCGACCTGCCGGCCGGCGCCTGGGGGCTGACCGTCCCGGAGTGGCCCGGCAATCCGGTGGCGTCCCCGGACTTCGGGCTGATCGGTCAGGTCAGCCTGTTCGGCGGCTTCGGCAAGGTCGGTCTCCTGACCGGCATCCTCTTCGTGTTCACCGTGCTGCTGTCCTGCTTCTTCGACGCGATGGGCACCATCCTGGGCGTCGGCGACGAGGCCAAGCTGATGGACAAGGACGGCAACTTCCCGGGCATCAACAAGGTCCTCCTCGTCGACGGTGTCGCCGTCGCCGCGGGCGGTATCAGCTCCTCCTCCGCGTCGACCTGCTTCGTGGAGTCCACGGCGGGCGTCGGTGAGGGCGCCCGTACCGGGCTCGCGAGCGTGGTGAGCGGGCTGCTCTTCACGGTGGCGCTGTTCCTGACGCCGCTGGCGACGATGGTCCCCTCGCAGGCGGCGACCCCCGCGCTGATCGCGGTCGGGTTCCTGATCCTCGCGGGCAATGTGCGGGACGTCGACTGGAGCGACCTCACGCTCGCCATCCCCGCCTTCATGGCCATGCTGATGATGCCGCTCACGTACTCGATCACCAACGGCATCGGCATCGGCTGCATCGCCTTCAGCGTGATGCGCCTGGCGGCCGGCCGCGGCCGTGAGGTCCCGGCGGCCATGTACGTGGTGTCCGCGGTCTTCGTCTTCTACTACGCGATGCCGGCGCTCGGCCTCACGTAAGCGAACGGAGACGTCCGGACCGGACGTCGCTCCACCCCTGCGGGGCGGATCTCCGTCATGTGACCCGGTCGGCCGGGTCGGCGTGACGGGGCTCCGCCCCGTAGAACTTTTCCGTCTCGTCGACGGCCGCGTGGAAGCGCTCGTCGAAATCGTCGCGGACGAGCGTCCGGACCACGTAGTCCTGGACGCTCATGCCGCGTCTGGCGGCGTGCCGGCGGAGCCGGTCGAGCAGCTCACCGTCTATGCGCAGGCTGAGCACTGTCGATCCCATGCCAAGCAGGGTCGCGGCACATGTGGCTGGTTCGCGGCGCTTTCCGCCCCATACTCACTCGTTCGGGTGATCAGATTCTCGCGCGTGTACCACCAGCTGGTATTTAGCACAGCTAATGAGTTACGCTAAGGAACATGCCTGACCTGATCCACGACGGCGAAAGTGCCGCCGCCGTGAGCTCCCTTCGCTCAGCCGTGATGCTGCTGGGCCGGCGCCTGAAGCACCAGCGCGTCGACGAGTCGCTGAGCCCCACCGAGATGTCGGTGCTCGGCACTCTCGCCCGTTGCGGTTCCGCCACTCCCGGTGAGCTGGCCCGCAAGGAGCACGTGCAGCCGCCGTCGATGACCCGCATCGTCGCGCTGCTGGAAGCCAAGGGCCTGGTCAGACTGGAACCGCACCCCGATGACCGTCGGCAGAAGATGGTCAGCCGGACCGAGCAGGCGGAAGCCATGCTCGCCGAGAGCCGCTCCAAGCGGAACGCCTGGCTGGCCGATCTCGCCGAGGGCCTGGACGAGGACGAGTGGGAGAAGCTGCGGGCCGCCGCGCCCGTGCTGGAGAAGCTCGCCCACCTGTGATCCCGGCGGGCGCGCAGGGCCCCGGCCCGGCAGCGCCCGCAGTCACGTCCCCGTCAGTCCGAACGCCGTATACGCCCGAGGAGGCGAACCCTTTTGAGTACGGGATCCGGAGCAGACTCCGCCCCCGCACCGACTTCCACCCACGAGAGCAAGACCGGCGGGACCTTCTCGTCGCTGAAGATCCGTAACTACCGCCTGTTCGCCACGGGCGCCGTGATCTCCAACACCGGTACCTGGATGTCCCGCATCACGCAGGACTGGCTCGTCCTGAGCCTCACCGGGTCCGCCGCCGCCGTCGGTATCACCACGGCCCTCCAGTTCCTCCCGATGCTGCTCTTCGGGCTCTACGGCGGCGTCATCGCCGACCGGCTCCCGAAGCGGCGTCTGCTCCTCATCAGCCAGGCAGCGCTCGGCCTGTGCGGCATCGCGCTCGCCGCCCTGACCCTCTCCGGCGTCGTCGAGGTCTGGCACGTCTACCTGATCGCCTTCCTGCTCGGCATGGTGACCGTCGTCGACAACCCGGCCAGGCAGTCGTTCGTCTCCGAGATGGTCGGCCCGGCGCAGCTGCGCAACGCGGTCAGCCTGAACTCGGCGAACTTCCAGTCCGCCCGGCTGATCGGCCCCGCTGTCGCGGGCGTGCTGATCACGACGGTCGGCAGCGGATGGGCCTTCATGCTCAACGGGCTGTCGTTCATCGCCCCGCTCGTCGGGCTGCTGATGATGCGCACGAGCGAGCTCCACGCGTCCGTGACCGTGAAGCGCGCCAAGGGCCAGCTGCGCGAGGGGCTGCGTTACGTGTCGGGCAGACCCGACCTGATCTGGCCGATCGTCCTGGTCGGCTTCGTCGGCACCTTCGGATTCAACTTCCCGATCTGGCTGACGGCCTTCGCGGACGAGATCTTCCACGGCGGCGCCGGGATGTACTCGTTCTTCAACATCCTCATGGCGGCCGGCTCCCTGGCCGGAGCGCTGCTCGCCGCCCGCCGCCGCTCCTCGCGGCTGCGGATGCTGGTGGCCGCGGGCACCCTGTTCGGTGTCCTGGAGATCGCCGCGTCGTTGTCGCCGTCCGTCTGGCTGTTCTCGCTGCTGCTCGTCCCGATCGGCATGATCGGCCTGACGACCAACATCAGCGCCAACACGAGCGTCCAGATGGCCGCGGACCCGGAGATGCGGGGCCGGGTGATGAGCCTCTACATGATGGTCTTCGCCGGGGGCACGCCCGTGGGCGCACCGATCGTCGGCTGGATCAGCGACGTCTACGGCGCCCGCACCGGCATGGCGGTCGGCGGGGCGATCTCGATGGTGGCCGCGCTCGGCGTCGGCTTCGCACTGAGCCGCGTCGGCGGCCTGCGCCTCAAGGTCGACCTGCGCCCGGGCCGCCCGCACGTACGGTTCGTCCCGCGCGAGCAGCTGGCCACGGCGGCCTGAGCCGTCTCCTGAACGCTGCTCTCTCCTCGTCGGAGAGGGCGGCGTTCCCGTTTCAGTCGCGGGGGAAGCCGGAAGTCCTCGAACTCGATGTCACGGTCATCGTGGCGCTCCTGCCCGCTGCCGCACGGCGCGGGCAGCCGCGTAGTACAACGACAGGCCCGGGCCCCCGGACACGCGGGGACGCTGGGACACTCGCCGCATGAGCAGCCAGAGACTCTTCGCCGCCGTCCTGCCGCCTGAGCCCGCCGCCGGCGAGCTGGCGAGGGCCGTCGCCCGGCTGCACGGCATGCCGGGCGCCGTGAACCTTCGCTGGACCGCGCGTGCGGGGTGGCACTACACGCTGGCGTTCCTCGGGAACGTCGACGAGGAGCTGATGCCGGAGCTGTACGTCCGGCTGGAGCGGGCCGCGCACCGGACGCAGCCCTTCGCGCTGCGGATCCACGGCGGCGGCCGGTTCGACGGACGGGCCCTGTGGGCGGGGGCGGCGGGGGACCTCGACACGCTGCGGCTGCTCGCGGAGCGTGCCCACGCCGCCGCCCGGAAGGCCGGGGTGCCGATGGAGGAGCACCGTCGCTACACCCCGCACCTGACCCTCGCCCGGAGCCGGGTCCAGGCCGACCTGACCCCGTACGCGGCGGCGCTGGAGGGCTTCGAGGGCATGCGCTGGGAGGCGGATGAGCTCAGTCTCGTACGCAGCCGTCTGCCGGTGGACGGGGTGCCGGGGGAGCAGCCGAGGTACGAGGTGGTTCAGGCCTGGCCGCTGGGCCGGTGAGCCGGGCGGTTACGCTCGTCGGGTGGATCCCAAGACCAGAAACCGCATCATGGCGGTCGTGCTCGTGCTGATGTTCGTCGTCGTGGCGGCGGCCTCCGCCCTCGGAGGCTGACTCCGGGGGCGAAGGCCGCACGCGCGCCGCTCACCTACCAGGCGAAGTTCTCCGGCGACGGGCCCGGGCCCGGGAAGATCTCGTCCAGGGCCGTGAGGACCTCGTCCGACAGCTCCAGCTCCACAGCGCGCAGCGCCGAGTCGAGCTGCTCCCGGGTGCGCGGGCCGGAGATCGGCCCCGTGACGCCGGGACGGGTCAGCAGCCAGGCCAGGCCGGCCTCGCCCGGCTCCAGGCCGTGCTTCTCCAGGAGGTCCTCGTACGCCTGGATCTGCGCCCGGACCTTCGGGTCGGCCAGGGCGTCGCCGGACCGGCCCGAGGTGGAGCGGGAGCCGCTGCCGTCGCGCTCCTTGCGGATCGCACCGCCGAGCAGTCCGCCGTGCAGCGGGGACCAGGGGATGACACCGAGGCCGTACTCCTGGGCGGCCGGGATGACCTCCATCTCGGCCCCGCGCTCCATCAGGTTGTAGATGCACTGCTCGCTGACCAGGCCGTAGCTGCCGCGCCGGGCGGCCCGCTCGTTGGCCTGGGCGATCTTGTAGCCCGAGAAGTTGGACGAGCCCGCGTAGAGGATCTTGCCCTGCTGGATCAGTACGTCGATGGCCTGCCAGATCTCGTCGATCGGGGTGTCACGGTCGACGTGGTGGAACTGGTACAGGTCGATGTGGTCCGTCTGCAGCCGCTTGAGGCTGGCGTCGACGGCGCGACGGATGTTGAGGGCGGACAGCTTGTCGTGGTTGGGCCACGCCTCGCCCTCGGCCCCCATGTTGCCGTAGACCTTGGTGGCGAGGACGACCTTGTCGCGGCGGTCGCCGCCCTGCGCGAACCAGGTGCCGAGGATCTCCTCGGTACGGCCCTTGTTCTCGCCCCAGCCGTAGACGTTCGCCGTGTCGAAGAAGTTGACGCCCGCCTCCAGGGCGGCGTCCATGAGGGCGTGGCTTTCGCTCTCGTTGGTCTGGGGGCCGAAATTCATCGTCCCCAGTACGAGGCGGCTGACCTTGAGTCCGGTGCGTCCGAGCTGCGTGTACTTCATGGATGCCCACCCAACGCCTTCGAGCGCGCTCGAAGCAAGGGAGCCCCGGCGCCGGGCCTGTCGGCCGTCACATCCAGAGGATGTCCTGCACCGTGGTGGCGGCCGGCCGGTGGATGTCCGCCGGGGCGGCGACGCCGGCCGGGGCGGAGAGCCCCAGGGCGACGAGGGCGAGGACGGTGACCGCGGCGGCCTTGGTGAGGCGGAGAAAGCTCATGAGGGCTGTCCTTCCGGATGCGCCGCAGGGCGGCGGGCGAGGCGGGAAGCTGCTGCCCGTACGGTCCGGCGCCCCGCGGTGGCGCTGTTCCGTCCGGTAGTCATAGCTAAGCCGCAGCTCAGGCGGCCAGGAAGAGCGGACGGGTGGACTGAAGGGGCCTTGGACACTTGCGTCCAGAAGCCGGCCTCCCGGCCGTGGGCGGGCGGGGCGCCCGGGGGGAGGCGGCCCACGGCTACGGGTCGCACCGCCACGGCACGTCGAACGCGGGCCCGATCGGCGGAGCGCCGGTGCCGAGCAGGCGGGCCCGGTGGAGCGGCGGCTTCTTCAGCATGCGGCCGCAGACCTCCGCAGCGTGCTTTTCGGCCAGCTCCCACCGCTCGGACAGGAGGAAGAACCCGAGGGTGAACAGGTGGGCGGAACGCAGGTGCACGGCGAGGTGCTCGACCTGCGCACGCGAGTCCGCTCTCAGGAGGGCCTGCACCAATTCCCTTATGTCCGGAGGAACTTCGAGCGGACCGGGCATTTCGACATGGGCGTGGACGAGATACATCTGTCCACGGTCTCAACGCCTGCGCGGGGTGCCGACCAAAATGCGGGGCCGGTTCCGGCCTTGGACGCTTCGGGCCTCAGGTGTGGATGAGGCGTGAATTAGCTGGGGTTGGCGTGCGGTCTCTGTAATGATCTGCACACAAACATGTGCCAGGAGTGACTGGGGGGACCACGTGCTGACGACGCTAGGGCTGCAAGCCGCAGCCGAGACCGTGTACAGGGGGATGCTGTCGCGGCCGGATCTGGGCGTGGTCGCACTCGCGGCCGAGCTGGGCCTGGCCGAGGACGCGGTCCGTGACGCGCTGGACGAGCTGAGCGAGATGTGCCTGGTCCGGCCGTCCGCCGAGAGCGCCGGCCGGATGCGGGCCGTCTCGCCGGACATCGGGATGGAAATCCTCATGGCCCGTCAGCAGGCCGACCTGGCGGCGCAGCAGCAGCGGCTGGAGGCGTCCAGGGCTGCGGCGGCCCAGCTCATATCGGAGTACGCCGAGCTGCGCCCGGCGACCGCCGAACCGGGGGTCGAGCAGCTGGTCGGTCTGGACCGCATACGGGACCGTCTCGTCACCTTCACCCGGGAGGCGAGGCGAGAGGTCCTGGCCTTCTCGCCCAACAGTCACCTCCCTCAGGAGGCGATCGACGCGGCCAGGCCGCTCAACGCCGAAGTGCTGGGGCGTGGTGTGCGCATGCGCACGATCTACCTGGACAGCGTCCGCAACAGCCGGTTGTCCATCGACCACGCCAACTGGCTGGCGTCCCTGGGCGGTCAGGTCCGTACGGCGGCCACGCTGCCGACCAGGATGATCATCTTCGACGGTACGGCCGCGGTGATTCCCGTGAGCAGTGACGACACGGCCGCCGGGGCGGTCGTGCTGACGGGGCAGGGGACGCTGTCCGCGCTGTGCGCCCTGTTCGAGACGGAGTGGGCGGGGGCGCTTCCCCTCTCCGACGTCCCCGTGGCCGGTCCGAGCGGGCTGACGGCTCAGCAGTCCATGGCCGTGAAGCTGCTCGCCAGGGGCCTCACCGACGAAGCGATAGCCAAGCGGCTCGACGTGTCGCCACGCACGGCGCGACGGATCGCCACCGACCTCATGGAGCGGCTCGGGGCCCGCAGCCGATTCGAGGCGGGGGTCCTCGCGGTCCAGAAGGACTGGCTGCCCGGCCGGAGTCGATGAGGCGGCCGGAGCCGGAAGGGCCGGCTGCCCGGCCGGAGTCGACGAGACGGCCGGAGCGAACCGTCCGGCAGGGCTGACGGGTCCTGCCCGTCCTTGATGCGCGAAGTCCTTCCGGACTTCGCGCATCCGTGCGTCCGCCCCCGGGGGCCTGCGGTCGGCCCGTACCGGCCGGGGCCGTTTGAGGCCAGCGGTTCCGTCTTCCGCACGTCGTGGACCTGGGCAATTGTTGATCCAGCAACGGGGAACGCCGCCGGGGACCAAGCCCGGGAAGCGCCCTGGAGTGCCGCTGGGGACGCCTTCCTCGTGCCCGTCACAACCATCGACGTTCTTCCGCACACCTGGAGTCTTGCCATGTCCATGACCACCAGTTCCGCCATGCGCCGCGTGATCGCAGCCTCCGTGGCGCTGGCCGCCACCGGCCTCGTCCTCGCCGGCGGCACGGTAGCCCAGGCGGCCTCCCCCGCCCCGGTCGCCGTGAGCGACGGGGGCAGCCCCGGCCAGGGCCCCTATCTCGCGGTGCCGTCGGAGCAGCGGGGTCTGGCGCGGTCCGCCTCCGCGATGGCCCCCGAGATCACACGCTCCACCGTGATCAGCAGGGCGAAGAGCTGGGTCGGTCTCGGCCTGGACTACAACCAGGGCGGCTCCTACCAGAACTACCGCACCGACTGCTCGGGCTACGTCTCCATGGCCTGGAAGCTCTCGGCGTCGCTGGCCACCAACACCTTCGCCGCCAACGGCGTGACCGAGACCATATCCAAGGGTGAACTGAAGGCCGGTGACGCCCTCCTCGACGACGACTCGGGCAACGGCGGTCACGTCGTTCTCTTCGAGAAGTGGGCGGACTCCTCCAAGTCGTCCTACATGGGACTCGAGTTCTCGGGTTCGGGTGTCCACTACCGGGAGATTCCGTACCCCTACTTCTCCGGGAACAACCCGGAGGACTACGTCCCGGTGCGGAACAAGTCGGTGATCGACGATGCTCCCGCGCGTAAGGCGACGCACGATTTCACGGGCGACAACCGGGACGACCTGCTGGGTGTGGACGCCGACAACCAGCTGAACCTGTACAAGAACTCGGGCGACAACTCGTTCTCGGGTTCGGTTGTCGGGGGTGGCTGGGATTCGATGGTGCAGGTCGCTGCGGCGGATTTCGACGGTGATGGTGATGGTGATGTCGTTTCGACGTCGGAGGCGGGGGAT
>NZ_JBHUYV010000006.1:139602-464443 GCF_042667905.1 Streptomyces sp. NPDC057287
TTTCACGAAGCAGATCGGGTCGAGTTTCCATCTGATGAACCGTCTGACGCTGGCGGACATCAATGCGGACGGCAAGGCTGATGTCGTGGCGACGGGGCGTACGACGGGTGATCTGAACCTCTACACGAGCAGCGGGGACGACATCACCGGCGCCGGTGTCATCGGCCACGGCTGGAACACCGTCAAGCACCTCGTCTGACCACGGCCTCCGGATGCCACGAAGTGCCGGCCGGTCACCGGCCGGCACTTCCTGTCGTCTCCCTACCGGACGGCGAACCGGTCCAGCGCGGACAGCACCGCACGGGAGGTCGCCGGGCCGCCCAGGTGGCCCGCGTCGTCGATCACCGTCAACTCGGCTTCCGGCCAGGCCTTCGCCAGCTCCCAGGCGGTGGTCAGCGGACCGCCAAGGTCGAAGCGTCCGTGCACCAGGACGCCCGGGATGCCCGCGAGGCGGCCGGCGTCGCGGATCAGCTGCCCCTCCTCCAGCCACGCGGCGTGGGAGAAGTAGTGCGCGCAGATCCGGACGAACGCCTCCTGGGCGCGGGCCGGCCTGCCGCCGTACGGGGCCGGGCCGGTGTACGGCTCCATGGACAGCACCGCGTCCTCCCAGGCGCACCAGTCGGCCGTCGCCCGGGCCCGTACGTCCGGGTCGGGGCTCTCCATCCGCCCGGCGTACGCGGCGACGAGGTCCCCGGGGCCCGCGGCCTCAGGAACGCCCGCCCGGAACAGGTCCCAGGCCTCGGGGAAGATCTGCCCGGCGCCCCTGTACAGCCAGTCGATCTCGCCGCGCCGGGTCGTCGTCACCGCGGGGATCACGATCTCCGTGACCCGCTCCGGGTGCTGTTCGGCGTACGCGAGGATCAGGGTGGAGCCCCAGGAGCCGCCGTACAGCAGCCACTTCTCGATGCCGAGGTGGGCGCGCAGGAGCTCCATGTCCGCGAGCAGGTGCGCCGTCGTGTTGTGCCGCATGTCGGCGGCCGTATCGCTCGCGTGCGGGGTGGAGCGGCCGCAGTTGCGCTGGTCGAAGAGCACGACGCGGTAGAGGTCCGGGTCGAAGTACTGCCGGGGCCGGGTGCCGCACCCCGAGCCGGGCCCGCCGTGGACGACGAGGGCGGGCTTGCCCGCGGGGTTGCCGCAGACCTCCCAGTGCACGAGGTTGCCGTCTCCGACGTCCAGCATCCCCTGGTCGTAGGGCTCGATCGGCGGGTACTTCTCGTCGGGCTTCCTGTCCACGGCTGCGGTTCCCCTCGGTCGACGGGGTGCCCAGGGGAGGGCGTCTCCCCTCGGCACACCGTGGCGTACGCGGACGGGCGCCGGTAGCGTGTCGGTCCGGGCGGAGCCGTAGCGCAGAGGTCGTCGCGCCGGTCTCCAGAACCGTGAGGACGCCGGTTCGATTCCGGCCGGCTCCGCCCCTCTCCGGATTCCGTGCTGTCCCGCTACGGCGCGATGGGCAGTCGGCGCTTGTGGTCGGTGAGGCGGTAGCGGGCGACGATCGTCTCGAAGGCCTGCTCGTCCACCGGCTTGCCCTCCAGGAAGTCGTCGATGGTGTCGTAGGTGACGCCGAGCGCGTGCTCGTCGGCCTTGCCCGGGTCGAGCGTCTCCAGGTCGGCGGTCGGCACCTTTCCGACCAGCTCGGCGGGGGCGCCCAGCGTCTCCGCGACGGCGCGCACCCGACGCTTGGTGAGCCCGGTCAGCGGGACCAGGTCGGCGGCGCCGTCACCGAACTTGGTGAAGAAGCCCGAGACGGCCTCGGCCGCGTGGTCCGTGCCGACGACGAGGCCGTTGTGCGCTCCGGCCACCGCGTACTGGGCGATCATGCGCTGCCGGGCCTTCACGTTGCCGACCACGAAGTCCTGGTGGTGCGGGTCGCGGAAGGTCACGTCGCCGGTGAGCAGGGACGCCTGCGTGGCGTCGGTCGCGGGCTTGATGTCCACGGTGAGCACCTGGTCGGCCTGGATGAAGGAGAGCGCGAGCTGGGCGTCGCGCTCGTCGGCCTGGACCCCGTAGGGAAGCCGCATCGCGTAGAAGCGCGCCTCGTGGCCGGCGGCCCTGGCCCGCTCGACGGCGAGCTGGCACAGTCGGCCGGCGGTGGTGGAGTCGACGCCGCCGCTGATGCCGAGCACCAGGGAGCGCAGACCCGTGGAGGTCAGCCGCTCGGTGAGGAAGGCCACCCGGCGCTCGATCTCCTTCTCGGCGTCGAAGGTCTCCGCGACCTCCAGCTCCCGGGCGATCTCCTGCTGCAGGGCGATGGACGCCGGCTCGCTCACGTCTGCTCCTCGTTCCGGTTCACGACGGTCTGTCGCGCCCACCCTACCCAGGGGCGGATTCCGGCCCGGCCGGTGCGCTCTCAGCCTCTGACCGCCACGTGGAAGGCGGACGCCCACAGCGTCACCGCGGAGGCCAGGCCCACAACGGCGCGCACGCCTCCGTCCGAGAGTCCGGCCGTGATGAGCGCGAAGCCGACGACCGCGACGGCGGACAGCAGCGCGGCTGTCCCCTTGTACTGCCACTGGTCGTAGAGGCGCGCGAGCGGGACGAAGTGCAGGCCGACGACCAGTGCGATGGCCGGCGGGATGAAGGCGGGGTGGCCCGAGGCGTTGGACGCGGCGATCACCGCGAAGATCGCCGCGAGCTCGACGACGTTCACGATGCCGACCGAACGCGCCCAGTTGTGGGGCAGGTCGACCATGCGGGGGGAGGGGGCGGCACTCTTGCGGTACGCGAGGAGGACCGCCGCCGCGGTGACGGGTACAGCGATGATCTCGACGGTCAGGGCGGCGCCCCCCGAAGCGAGCCCGGACGCCCCGGCGAAGGCCCAGACGAGGGCGAACACCGACAGGACGACGGTGCCCCGGCGGCGCAGGGTCCGGGTGAGGGCCGCGCACTCGGCATCCGGGACCGAGGGCGTCGTGGGGGTCGGCTGGATCATTCGGCGAGGCTACAGCGATCACCGGGCCCCTTCGGCGCTTTCGGGACGAGGGGGGAATGCCTCCACTTGCGGAGGCTCCACGTCCGCCCCGCACCGGCCCGACCTGCCGGTTCCGGGGCGCCGCCGTACGGCCGGGGCGCCCGTCCCGCCGCCGTGAAAGGCTGGGCGTGAAGGACGATCCGTGACTGAGCGACGAGGAGGCGGACGGCGTGGACGCGACCCCGCAGGTGCTGGCGGTGCTGGACGAGCTCCTGGCCTCCGCCGCCGCCGATGAGCGCGGTGCGCTGTGGCATCTCGCTGAACAGGGACGGGAGTTGGACGCCAACGTCGTCCGCCTGCCGGCGGGCGCGGCGGTGGGTGAGCACCAGGAGGACGTGCTGGACGTGCTCCTCGTCGTCCTCGCGGGCGGCGGCAGCCTGCGTACGGGCGGCGGCGACGTGCTGGACCTCGCCCCGATGGCGGTCACCTGGCTGCCCCGCACGTCACGGCGCGCCCTGAGGGCGGGGCCCGAGGGGTTGGTGTACCTCACGGTGCACCGCCGGCGCCCCGGGCTCGCGATCAAGCCGGCCGTGCGGACTCCCGCGTACGAGGGCGGCGAGGCGCCCTGCATGCTGGACCTGGTGTGCCCGGGGTGCGGGCGGCTGTCGGCGGACCGGGCGCCCGCGTTCTGCAGCGCGTGCGGGGAACCGTTCCCGGAGCGGTAGCGGTCCGGGCGCGGGCTCCCTATGCGCCGTCCAGGATCTGGATCAGGTTGCCGCAGGTGTCGTCCAGGACCGCGGTGGTGACCGGTCCCATTTCCAGCGGCTCCTGGGTGAAGTGCACGCCGAGCCCGCGCAGCCGGTCGAACTCCCCGGCCACGTCGTCGACGGCGAAGGCGGCGAGCGGGATGCCGTCCTTGGCCAGCCCGTCCCGGTAGGCCTTCACCACGGGATGGCCGGAGGGCTCCAGGAGGAGTTCCGTCCCGTCGGGTGCCTCCGGCGAGACCACGGTCAGCCAGCGGTGCTCGCCCAGCGGGACGTCGTGCTTCTTCACGAAGCCGAGCACCTCGGTGTAGAAGCGCAGGGCCTTTTCCTGGTCGTCGACGAATACGCTGGTCCGCTGGATCTTCAAGGGGTGCTCTCCGGGGTGTCGGGCCTGAGCCACCGGGTCGCGATGCGCTCGAGGGGTTCGGTGTTCAGGTCGTGGAACTTGTAGCGGCCCTCGCGCCGCGGGACGACCAGGCCCGCGGATTCCAGGACGGCCAGGTGCTGGCTGATCGCCTGGCGGGACAGCCCCAGGCCGTGTTTGGTGACCAGCCGCGCGCATATCTCGAACAGGGTCTGCCCGTCGCGGTCCACCAGCTCGTCGAGGATGCGCCGACGGGTGGGGTCGGCCAGCGCCTTGAAGACATCCTGCGTCATGACCTGACCATAGGCAAGCATCTGCTTGCCTATCAAGGGGGTCCGTCGGCCTTCCGACGCCTCGTGCCGCTCCGTCTCGCTGCCCTGTCGTCAGGCCAGCGAGAGGAAGAGCTTCTCCAGGCGGGCGCGCATCCGGTCCTTGTCGGCGGGCGTCTGCTCCTCGTCGGCCAGGCACTGTTCGAGCCCCGAGGCGATGATGGAGAACCCCGCCCGGTCCAGGGCCCGGGACGCCGCGGCCAGCTGGGTGACCACGTCCTCGCAGTCCCTGCCCTCCTCGATCATCCTGATGACCCCGGCGATCTGCCCCTGGGCCCGGCGCAGCCGGTTCAGCGCGGACTTCAACTCATCCGCCGCCATGTCGAGTTGCACAGTTCCTCCCGCGTTCCGATGAATACCCCCAGGGGTAACGTACCCGGGTGTTTCCCCCCGTGCGGGGTGTATCCAGCGCCACCCGGCAGTCGGGGCGTACGCCCAATGTGCTCGTCCGCCGCCGTCCGTAGCGTCGTCGACGAGGCGCAGAGCGCGTCCGACGGGCAGAGGGGGAGACCATGTTCACTCGCGAGCGGCAGCCCAGGAGCCGGACCGCGGAGGCTCTGCGGCTGGTTTCGGTGAGCAAGGTGTACGGCACCGGTGACAGCGAGGTGACCGCCCTGGACGGGGTGACCCTGAGCCTGCCGACGGGAAGCTTCACCGCCGTCATGGGGCCCTCGGGCTCGGGGAAGTCCACGCTGCTCCAGTGTGCGGCGGGCCTGGACAGGCCCGACCGGGGGCAGATCCTCGTGGACGGCGAGGAGATGGGCGGCGGGAGTGAGGCGGCACTGACGAGGTTCCGCCGGGACCGGATCGGCTTCATCTTCCAGCAGTACAACCTGCTGCCCACCCTGACCGTCGAGGAGAACACCTCGCTGCCCCTGCGGCTGGCCGGCCGGAAGGCCGACCCCGGGCGCGTCCGCGCGATCCTGGCGCAGGTGGGGCTGGGGGAGCGTCTGGGCCACCTCCCCGACGAGCTCTCCGGCGGGCAGCGCCAGCGCGTCGCGATCGCGCGTGCCCTGGTGACCAGGCCGGGCGTGATCTTCGCCGACGAGCCCACCGGCGCCCTGGACACGCGCAGCGCACGCGATGTGCTGAGCCTGCTGCGGGAGAGCGTCCGCTTGCACGGATCCACCGTCGTCCTCGTGACGCACGACCCGGTGGCCGCCTCCTGGGCCGACTCGGTGCTCTTCCTCGCGGACGGAAGGCTGGCGGGACACCTCACCGCTCCCACCGCCGAGGCCGTGGCCGAACGCATGACCCACCTGGGCGACCGGGCGGCCGAGCAGCGCGCGATGGAGGTGTGAGCCGATGCTGTTCCTTGCCGTTCGCTCGATCCGGAAGCGTCCGGGGCGCTTCCTCGCCACCCTGCTGTCGGCGTTCCTCGGCGCCGTGATCATCATGACGTTCAGCTCCCTGCACGACACGGCCGCGGCGCCCGGCGTCGACAGGGTCAGCTCGGAGTCCATGACCATCTCCGCGACTGTCGTCGGCGGATACGGCTCCCTCCTCGTCTTCTTCGCTATCGCCTCCACCCTCACCGTCGGCGTCCGCCAGCGCGCCGAGGAGATCCATCTGCTGCGCTGCACAGGAGCGACCCCGGCCCAGATCACGCGCATGGTCGTCGGCGAGTCCGCCGCGGTGGCACTGGCCGGAGCGGTGCTCGCCATCGGGCCCGCGGTGCTCGGCGGGCGTCTCCTGCTCGACCTGTTCAAGGACAGCGGCCAGGTCGCGGCCGGCGTCGATCCGGCCTTCGGCGTGATGGCGCTCGGCTCCGGTTTCGGCATCGCGTTCCTCGCCTCGGTCGGCGCCGCGTTCCTCGCCGTACGCCGCGCGACCGCGACCGGGGCCGGGGCCGGGGCCGGGTCCGGAGCCCGGGGCGCGTCCCGCGGCAAGGGCCGTACCCTCGCCGGCTGCGCCGCGCTGGTGGCCGGCACGGGGGGAGTCCTGACGACGTACGCCGTCGACAGCACCGAGGAGATGCTGATGGCGTTCCCCGCCTACGGTGCGATCCTGCTCTCCGTCGGATTCGCCGTCCTCGCCCCCGCCCTGCTGGGCCGGCTGCTGGGACTGCTCCGGGGCCCCCTGGCGGCAGTGGGCGGGGCGGGCGGCCATCTCGGTGCACTCAATCTGCGCCGCCGCGGCAGGGAACTGGCCGGAGTGCTCATGCCGATGATCATCTTCACCGGCATGGCCACCGCGACCCTCTACATCCAGGGCGTGGAGAGCGACTGGGTCGCTTCGTCGGGCCTGGACAAGACCGTCGACGACAAGAACCTGGAGACCCTCAACCTGGTCGTCGTCGGCATCATCGTCGTCTTCTCCTGCATCATGCTCGTCAACAGCCTCTACGCGGCGACCACGTACCGCAGCCGCGAGTTCGGACAGCAGCGCCTCGCCGGTGCCACACCCGGCCAGGTCCTGGGCGTGGTCGGCTGGGAAGCGGTCATCCTGACGCTGACCGGTCTGGTGCTGGGCACCGTCGCGGGAATCGCGGGGATCATCCCCTTCACGATGGTCCGCACCGACCAGGTGCTGCCCGACCAGGGGCCCGGCACCTGGCTGGCCATCATGGCCGTCGCCGCCGTGGCCACCTTCGGCACGAGCCTCGCGACCGCGAGCAGGACGCTCCGCACCCCGGCCGTCGACGCCGTCACCGTGGCCGCGTGAGGCGGCCGGGGGCGGGGCCGTGTTCCCGGCGGTAGAGGTCCGTGGCCAGGGCGACGGCGGTGTGGGTGGCCGGGTGGGCGTCGTGGGTCCGCCAGATGAGGTGCACCGGGACGGGGTCCGCGTCGCGCAGGGGGCGGTAGGTGATGCCGTCGCGCCGGTACTGGGCGGCGGTCGCCCTGGGGGTGAGGCCGACGCAGCGACCGGTGGCGATGGCATCCAGCCAGTCGTCGATGTCGTGGGTGTACTCCACGGAGGGCCGCTCGTGTTCGGGCCACAGGTCCAGGGTGGTGGTCCCGGTCCGGCGGTCGATCGCCAGGGTGCGGCCCAGGATCTCGTCGAGGCGGATGCTGCGGCGCCCGGCCCAGGGGTCGTCGGAGGCCAGTGCGACGCAGCGGGCCTCGTGCCCGATCAGGGCGTGGGACCAGGACGTGAGGTCGAGCGGGGCGCGGACCACGGCGAGGTCGCACCGCCCCTCGGCCAGGCCGCCGGTGGGGCTGTTGTGGCGGACCAGACGCAGCTCGGTCTCGGGATGCTGTTCCTGCCAGCGGCGCTGGAATTCGGTGGTGCGGCTGCCGAAGGCGGACCAGGCGTGGCCGATGTGGAGGCGGGTGTGGCCGCCGGTGGCCTCGCGGACGAGCTCGTCGGCTCCCGCCAGCAGCACGCGCGCGCGGGCCAGGACCTGCACGCCGACGGTGGTGGGGGCGACGAAGCGGCTGGTGCGGTGCAGCAGCCGCACCCCCAGTACGCCTTCCAGCGCGGTGAGGGTGCGCGAGACGGCCGCCTGGGAGACGCCGAGTTCGTGGGCCGCGTCGGTGAAGCTGCCGGTGTCGATGATGGCGACCAGGCACCGCAGGTGTCTCAGCTCCACCGCGCCGGACGTCCTTCCCGTTGCATCCATGCGTCCAGCGTATAGATAGGCCGGCACTTGCATTTTGCGCATGCGGACCGGCGTCCCATCGTGGGCGCATGAAGCCCGCGCCGCCCCTCACCGCCGTCACTCCCGCCCCCAACGCCTCGCAGGCCACGGACGTGCGCGGGCCCGGCCGGTGCGGCGGGCGCTGGGGCGGGACGGCACTGATGCTGGGCAGCGGGCTGTCCAACCAGAGCGGAGCGGCCGTCGCGGCGCTGGCCTTCCCCGTGCTCGGCCCGGCCGGTGTGGTCGCGGTGCGCCAGTGGGTGGCCGCCGTCGTGCTCGGAGTGGCCGGCCGGCCGAAGCTGCGCGGGTTCACCGGAGCGCAGTGGCGTCCGGTGCTCTGTCTGGCGCTGGTCTTCGCCGGGATGAACCTGTCCCTGTACGCGGCGATCGAGCGGATCGGGCTGGGGCTGGCCGTCACGCTGGAATTCCTCGGCCCGCTGACCGTGGCCCTCGCCGGCTCGCGCCGCCGCACCAACCTCGCCGCTGCCCTGACCGCGGCAGGAGCGGTGGCCGTACTGGCGCGCCCCACACCCTCCACCGACTACGTGGGCATCGGCCTCGCCCTCCTGGCGGCGGTCTGCTGGGGCTGCTACATCCTCTGCAACCGCACCGTCGGCGCCCGGCTGCCGGGCCTGGAGGGCTCGGCAGCCGCAGCGCTGGTCTCCGGGGCCCTGTACCTGCCCGTGGGCGGGTGGGTCCTGTGGCACCACCCGCCCACACCGGCGGCGCTCGGCTGCGCACTGGCGGCCGGCGTGCTCTCCTCGGCCGTGCCGTTCGTGTGCGACCTGCTGGCGCTCCGCCGGGTGCCACCGCACTTCTTCGGCGTCCTCATGAGCGTCAACCCCGTCCTCGCCGCTCTGATCGGTCTCGCCGTCCTGGACCAGCACCTCGACGCCGCAGCGTGGACGGCCGTCGCCGTCATCGTCGCCGCCAACACCGCCGTCGTCGTCACCGCGTCCCGTGACGCCTCGCGTCGAGCGCCGCGTTCGCGTAGCGGGAGGGAGCCCGCCCCGGGAGAAGTACGGCCAGGAACTCACGGGCCTGTACAACGTTCTGACGAATGAACCGCGTTGTCCCGTGCTGGGCAGTGCGGCCGAACGAGGGGAGGCCTGGGAAATGATCTGGCGGTGGCCGGCGGCTCTGGGTGCGAATCTGCTTCTGGGATGCGTGGGGGTCGTCCCGTTCTGGCTGATCTACTATCTCGTGTCGAGCTGGCTGACGGGCCCGCCGCCGGAGGAGAACGACGGCATGCTGCTCTGGCTGCCGATCGCCGCCGTCGTCGTCATCCCCTACGCCCTGCTCTGGGCGGCCGTGAACCGAGCCGTCGTACGACGCAGTTCGTTCGCGCCGCCGACCTACTGGGCGATCAGCGGCCTGGCCACTCTGCTGCCGATGACGGCACTGATCATCAACAGCCCGTGACACACGGATACGAAGACGTGCGCATCGCGGGCCGGAGGGTAGTTGCCCCGGCCCCGCGGCCAGGTGTCAGTGGCTGGACGTACGGTCTGCGCATGGCTGATCAGTGGTGGACGGGCGTGCGTCGGCGGGTCGAGGCGGCGGGTGCGGGGCCTGGGAGCGGCGACGTGTTCGGGGCGTCGGGGCACGAGTGGGTCGTGGAGGAGCCGCTCACCCAGGAGGAGCTCGCCGAGCTGGAGGCTCACCTGGGCGTGCGGCTGCCGGAGGAGTACAGGGCGTTCCTGCTCCACATCGGCGCGGGCGGTGCCGGTCCCGCGTACGGCGTGTTCCCGGTTCGGCGCGTCGAGGGCAGCTGGCGCTGGGAAGGCGACGGCGCGGACCTGGCCGATCTGTCGAGGCTCGCCGAGCCGTTCCCCGACCGGGGCCCGGACCCGAAGCTTCTCGACGAGCTTCTTGCCCAGCGCCCCGAGGAAGAGGACTTCGACGACGCCATCGAGGACTTCGACGACGCCATGGAGGCGTGGGACGAGCGATGGGAGGCCGTCATGTTCGCCCCGGAGCGCACCGCCGGCGCCCTCGTGATCTCCCACCTGGGCTGCGCCCAGAGGGAGTGGCTGATCGTCAGCGGCAGCCACCGCGGCACGGTCTGGTCCGACTGCCGGGCGGACGACGCCGACCTCGCGCCGCTCCTGGGCGAGGACGGTACGCCGGTGACGTTCGCCCGCTGGTACGCCGCCTGGCTGGAGAAGGCCGAGCGCACGGCCCTTTCGGCGCCGTAGGGCGACCGCGGATCACGGCGACCGTGGCCAGAGGGTCACGCGGGCTTCTCCCAGACCGAGATGTGGCGTCCGCTCTCGTTCGTGAACGGCTCACGGCCCCAGTCCTCCCACCGCTCACGCAGCCGCAGCCCCGCGATCCGTGCCATCAGGTCCAGCTCCGCGGGCCACACGTAGCGGAACGGGATCGAGTGGAAGCGCCCCCGGCCGCCCTCGACCTCGATGTAGTTCGAGCTGACCGCCTGCGTGGCGACGTCGTACGCGTCGAACGCCCAGCCGGTGGAGTCCGCCTTGAACGGCACGACCCTCTGCCCGGCCGGAAGCCTCCGCAGCTCGGGCACCATCACCTCGATGACGAAGCAGCCGCCGGGGGAGAGGTGGGCGGCCACATTGAGGAAGCAGTCGACCTGCGCGTCCTGGGTCGTGAGATTCATGACCGTGTTGAAGACCAGGTAGGCGAGGGAGAACTCACCGTCCACCTTCGTCGTCGCGAAGTCGCCGATGCTCACGCCGATTTCGTCGCTGCTGCCGCCCGGCTTGGCCCGGAGCCGGTCCACCATGGCCCGCGACAGGTCGATCCCGTGGACCGGAACGCCCCGAGCCGAGAGCGGAAGGGCGATGCGCCCGGTCCCGATGCCCAATTCCAGAGCCCGGCCACCGCCCGCGAGCTCCGCCAGGAAGCCGACGGCCGGATCCACGGCCGCCGGAGCGAACATCCCGTCCGGTGAGTCGTCGTACGTCGCCGCGATCCGTTCCCCGAAGTAGCCGTCCTCGTCACTCATGCGCAGGACCGCCCAGCGCCTCGTCCGCACGTGGGACGAAGTCGCCCTTCGGTGGCCTCGCGCCCCGTTCGACCATTGCCACCTGGGACTTGGAGAAACCGATCTTCGTGCCCAGTGACTCCTGTGACAGTCCCGCCCGTTCGCGGTAGAACCGCAGCAGCGCGCCGAACTTCTCCGCGTTACCACTTCCAGGTTCACCGGAGTGCACAACTCCACCCCCTAAGTACACAACAGTGCACAGTCGGCTTGTGACGCTGGTCACGTTACGTGTTCGCCGTCACGCTTGGCTCATGGATCAGAGAAGTTCACTGGACCCGGTGCCGTGCTGGGTTCCCGCGAGTGGGCATGCGCTCCGGCATATCGGCGTCCACTTCGACGCCGTGCGGGTCATCGGGCCGGCGGGCGAGGAAGTCGCCTACGAGCTGATGCAGTTCACGGACTTCCGGGCGGGCCCGATCGTACGGTCGAGCGTCGGTGAGCGGAGTACGTACTTCCTGCTGCCGCCGCAGAGTGCCGCCGCGTACAGGTGGCCGGCCGGGGCGCGGCTCATGGGGCGGGACCTGCGGTGCGACGCGTTCGTGGGGATTCCCGCGCTGGAGGGCAGGACCTGGCCGCTGGACTGGCGCTCGCGACCCACCGGGGAGGCGCCGTTCGTGGACGCGAAACTGCTGTACGAGGTGGCGGTGGACGTCCTGGCGGGGCCGGGTGAGCCGTGATCGAGGAGTCCGGGCATATGCGGAAAGCACTCCACGGCATGACGCCGGAGCTGCTGACCTGCGCGGCCGCTCCCGAGAGTGAGGAGCACGTCTTCCGGCCGGTCGCCGACGGGACCGAATGCCGTGACTGCCGCAAGCGGGCCGCGTGGGAGTGCTGGGAGAGGCGCCGGGCCCCGGCCGAGCCGGAGGCCGACGTCCCGTCGTGGCGGCAGCGCTTCGCGACGCTGGGGGTGGCCGTCGAGGGGGAGGGGGCGGCTCAGGCCGCCCCGTAGCGGAGTCCGTCGACGAGCAGGGCGATCATCCGCCGGGTGTGACCGTCGCTGTCCTCCTGGGCGGACAGGGTCAGATTGCGGGTGGCGGTCAGCAGGTCGTCGGGGCTGATGTCGGAGCGGATCCCGCCCGCTTCGACGGCGGTCCCGATGAGCGTGGTGAGCACGGGCATCAGGCGCTCGTCGAAGTAGGACGGCAGGCTGTCGTAGGCCGTGTCCCCAGAGTGCAGTGCGGCGCTGAGTCCGCGCTTCGTGGCCAGGAAGAGGGCGAAGCGCTGCAGCCACTCGGCGAGCGCGTCGGCGGGTGCGAGCTGCGCGGCGAGGGCGGGTGCGGCGTCGGCGCAGGCGTCGACCTCGTGGCGGAAGACGGCGGCGATGAGGTCCGAGCGCTGCGGGAAGTGGCGGTAGAGGGTGCCCGCTCCGACGCCCGCCTTCGCGGTGATCCGGCGTACGGGCGCGTCCACCCCCTCGACGAGGAACACCTCCGCGGCTGCTGTGAGCAACGCGTCGGTGTTGCGGCGCACGTCTGCGCGCACGCGCTTGGGCGGCCGTTCCGCGGCCGCGCCGTCGTCGGCTTCCCGAGCCGTGTCCTCACTCACCATGCATCCCTTGCTAAACGGAACACTGTTCCGTATTGTCGAGGCTGAACGTTGTTCCGTTTTTCAGCCTAGCGCCCGCACCGGGGCTGGGCCACAGCGCGAGGAGCTTCATGAAATACCGCACACTGGGCCGGACCGGCATCAAGGTCAGCCCGTACTGCCTGGGCGCGATGATGTTCGGCGCCATGGGGAATCCCGATCACGACGAGTCCGTCCGCATCATCCACAAGGCACTCGACGCGGGCATCAACTTCGTGGACACCGCCGACGCCTACTCACGCGGCGAGTCGGAGGAGATCGTCGGAAAGGCGCTCAAGGGGCGCCGGGACGAGGTCGTCCTGGCCACCAAGGCGCACCTCCCCATGGGGGACGACCCCAACATGCGTGGGAACTCGCGGCGCTGGCTCGTCCGCGCCCTGGAGGACTCCCTGCGCCGCCTGGGCACCGACCACGTCGACCTGTTCCAGGTCCACCGGCCCGATCCGGACACCGACGTCGAGGAGACGCTCTCCGCGCTCACCGACCTGGTGCGGGCGGGCAAGGTCCGGCACATCGGCGCCTCGACGTTCCCCGCCTCGGACATCGTGGAGGCGCAGTGGGTCTCCGAGCGGCGGGGCCTGGAGCGCTTCCGCACCGAGCAGCCGCCCTACTCGATCCTCAACCGGGGCATCGAGCGCGAGGTGCTGCCCGCCTGTGAGCGCTACGGCATGGGCGCCCTGGTCTGGAGTCCTCTCGCGGGAGGCCTGCTCACCGGCCGCTACCGCAAGGGACGTACGCCCGACACCCACCGGGCCGCATTCGGCTTCAAGCACCTGAGCGACGAGCGGCGGCTGGACGCGGTCGAGGAGCTCATCACCGTCGCCCAGGACGCCGGGATGCCGCTGACCCACATGGCGACGGCCTTCGCGATCGCCCACCCGGGCGTCACCTCGGCGATCATCGGCCCGCGCACCATGGAGCACCTCGACGACCTCCTCGCGGGTGCCGGGACCACGCTGGACGACGAACTCCTCGACCGGATCGACGCCGTCGTGCCTCCGGGCACCGACATCGGAACGCTCGACGCGGCCTACGACCCTCCGGCCATCGAGCAGGCCCGCCTGCGCCGCCGCCTGCCCGACGAGCGCTCCGCCGCCTGAACCCGGGGCCGGGGCGCGGTCGTCGGCCTCACGCCGCCGTCGCCGGGCCGGCGTTCACCTCCGGGCCCGGCCTGCGCCGTACTCCGCGAGGGCGTGGAACGCGGCCTTGGGCTCCCACGGGACTCCGGGATACGCGGCGCCCGTCCTTCCGTCGGCGAGGACCTTGACCACACCGAAGGACGCCTTGTCGAAGTCGCGGTCGTCGTTCCCCGGTGCTGCCTCCCGGGCGTGCGGGAGGTCGTAGCGGGCGAAGGTGTAGACGAAGGCCGCGTCGATCCCGGACTCCTCGAAGGCGCCGAGCAGTTCGCGCACGTAGTCGGCCTGCTCCTGCTCGTCACGGACGACGGGGCGGGTGAACCGCGCGGGGCGGGCCCGGTCGTCCCACTCGACCACCCCGTCGGCCCGGCTCGCGATCTCCGCGCCGCCGCGTACGGGGGCGCAGCCGAACTCCGTGACCGCCGCCGGCTTGCCGTGCGAGGCCAGCGACTTCAGCCCGTC
Organism: Streptomyces sp. NPDC057287; assembly: GCF_042667905.1. NCBI lineage: Bacteria > Bacillati > Actinomycetota > Actinomycetes > Kitasatosporales > Streptomycetaceae > Streptomyces > Streptomyces sp. NPDC057287. The sequence goes on from NZ_JBHUYV010000006.1 coordinate 153,746, forward strand.
GGCGAGTTGGCCCGCGTTCCGTGCGTCGCGGTAGCCGGCGTCGGTGGCGACCAGGTCGAAAGGGGTCCAGTCGACGCCCTCGAACGGGAGCGAGGCGTACCCGACCCGGCCGCCGAACTCCGCCCGTACGGCTGCCACCGCCCTGCTCAGGAAGGCGTTGATCCGGGCGGACAGGGCGGACAGGGCGGGGAGCGCGGCCCGCAGCCGCTGGGGGTCGGAGAGCACCGCGACCCTCTCGGCCGTGTTGTCGCCGGGGAGGAAGCCGTCGGTGAAGAGGGAGATCTCCGACCCGGTGAGGAAGAGCACCTCGGCGCCGCCGCGCCGCAGCTTCTCCGCGCGCCTGGCGCTGTCCGTGAGGAAGTCGAACAGCTCGTCCTGGGTGAGGCCGTTGGTGAACGGGCAGTACCAGACGCCGAGTCCGGCCTCGGCCGCGAGCCGGGCAGCCGTCTCCAGGCGGTCGCGGTCGCCGCCGGTGATCCGGACGGCGTCGCAGCGCAGCTCCTCGCGGATGATCTCCATCTCCCGGCGGACGGTGTCCGGGTCGAACGGCTCGCGGGTGGTGGTTCCGGCGCTGGTGAAGCCGGTGTCGAAGTTGATGCCGAAGGTGCGCACAGCGGTCCTCCCGGTCGGGCATTTTAGGGTACCGACCGTACCCTATTGGGGGGCGTACCGCTGCCCGGATTTGATGCGCGCGGGCTCCGTGCCGTAGATATCGGCCTACGGGACGAGAGGGGACGACCAGTGCCGGAATCCGGTGACGGGCGGCAGGGCGGGGCATCGCGTCGGCGCGGAGCCGTGCTGGAGGAGGCGATCCTCCGGGCGGCGGCCGAGGTGCTGGGGGAGGCCGGTGTCGACGGCCTGACCATGGACGAGGTGGCCCGGCGCGCGGGCACCAACAAGAACGCGATCTACCGCCGCTGGCCGAACCGCGTCGCGCTCGGCGTGGCCGCCTACCGCAGGCTGGCCGCCACGGAGGTGACGGTGCCGGACACCGGCTCGCTGCGCCAGGACGCGCTGGAGCTGCTGCGGCGCGCGAACAGCACCTGGTCGTCGCCGTACGGAGAGATCCTGCGCGGCCTGATCTCGGCGGCCGGCAGCACGCCGGAGCTGCTCGCCGAGCTGCGCGCCCCGGCGGCCGAGGGCGACGCCTACGAGGACGCGTGGACGGCTGCCGTCGGCCGGGCGGTCGCCCGCGGAGAGGCCCCGCCCGGGTCGCAGCATCCCCGGGTCGTGTCCGTGCCGGTGGCGCTGCTGCGCAACGAGTACGTGACGCGGGGCGTCCCGGCCGTACCGGACGCCGTGCTGGCCGAGATCGTGGACGAGGTCTTCCTGCCGCTGCTCAGGGGCAGGGGCGGCGCCGCCTGACCACGCCCGGACGGCCGGCCGGTCCCGACGGTGCGCGGCGGCCGGTCCCGGTGGTGAGCGGTTCAGGGCCCGCGCGCCGGTGCGCCTGGCAGAATCCGCCGTATGGCGGACATCATCTCGCGCGACGGTACGTGGAGCTTCGACGGGGACACGGTGCGGATCGTCCCCGGCAGCAAGGTGCACCCGGTGCGGCAGGCCCTCGGTGAACTCGCCGTCCCGCTGCAGGCTGTGGCGGGCGTCTCGTACGAGCCCGACCGCAAGGGCGGCCGTCTGCGGCTGAGGCTGCGCACCGGTGCGTGCCCCGTCCTGCGGGCGGCGGACGGGCGGCTGAAGGATGCCTCCGACCCGTATCAGCTCGTCGTCGAGAAGGACCGCACGGGCGTGGCCGAGTACCTCGTCGACGAGATACGCAACGCCCTCCTGATCGAGCAGGTGTCCGACGGCCCGGTGGACGGCTTCCTGCTGCCGGGGCCTTCGGTCCCGGTGTCGGGCGGCGGCGGGGACGGCACGGCGTCCTTCGACGGGGAGGCGGTCCGCCTCACATGGAACTGGAAGGCGGAGGAGTCGAAGGAGGCGGCCGGCGCCGTCACCATCCCGCTGTCGGAGGTGACCGGCGTGCGCTGGATACCCTCGATCGGGCTGGAGAACGGCTCCCTGCGCTTCGACCGGGGAGGTGCCGTGTCGGTCACGCCCGCCAAATTCGACCCGTACTCGCTGGAGTTGTGGGGTCTGTCGAAGCGGGAGTACACCGCGGTCCTGGTCGCCGCCGCCGTCCTCGTACGCATGCCGGCACCCGCTGGGACCGCCGCGCTCGCCGCCCCGCAGGAGGCCGCCCCGGCGCTCGCACCGGTGCCCGCCCCGGCCGCCGACGACCACGACGTGCTGCTGAGGCGGCTGCGCGAGCTGGGGGAGCTGTACGCGGCAGGCATCCTCACCGACGAGGAGTTCGCCACCGCGAAGCAGGCGGTGCTGAAGCGGCTCTGAGGCGTCGCGCCGGCCGGTGCCTTCGGGGCGGGGTCCTCCGGGGACCAGTCCGCCGGTCACGGGACGAGGGGCGCGTCCGCGCTGAGCGGCCGTCCTCCCCGGCGGGGGTACTCCTGTGCGAGCTGTCACCGGTCCTGGCGGAATTCCGGCCGAACCGCGCGGTGCGGGAGCAATCGGGTCGGACGTACCGGGACAATGGCGCACGCGCCATCCCAGAGGCGCCCGAGCCCTCCTCCGGTCCTCGCGACTGCTCAACGGCGAGCGTGCGCACCGGATATGGGCAGACCAAGGAGGACCCGTGGTGGATGTTCAGGTGGACCAAGTGACCGGTGTGGTCGACGGTGCGCGTGCGCGGGCCCGTGGGCTGCTCCTCGACGCCGGACTGGAGCTGTTCGGGGTGTACGGCTACGCGCAGACCTCGGAGCAGGCCCTGTGTGACATGGCAGGGGTGCCGGAGGAGGTGCTCTGGGAGGAGTTCGGCTCCCGGGAGGGCCTGTTGACGGAGCTGCACAACCGGATCACCACCAGCGGACTGCGGGCGGCGGAAGTGGCCCTGCTCTCCGAGGGGATGGACGACTGTCCGATGGGGCAGCGCTTCCGGCGCCTCTTCGACGCCTACGTGTCGGCGGTGACCCGGGACCTGCGCGAGGCGCGGGTGACCTTCGTGGAGGTGCTGGGCGTGAGCCCGGCGGTGGACGCGCACTGCAAGCGGTGGCGCGACCTGTGGGCCGACTTCCTGACCGGCGAGGCCGAGCGTGCGGCGGTGCGGGGCGAGGCGGAGGAGCGGGACCACCGGGTGGTGGTGATGGTGATGGTCGGCTCGGTCCACGAACTCATGGCCCACCACGTCCGCCGGCCGCGCCGGGCCCGGCCGTACGAGGTGTCGGAGGAGCTGACCCGGCTCGGGCTGGAGATGCTGGGCGCCACACCGAAGCCGGAGTAGTCGCCGCGGTCGTCAGAACTGGATGCGGGCCGCCACCGGCAGGTGGTCGCTCGCCGTGGCGGGCAGGGCCCACAGGGCCGTGACGCGTGCGGACCGGGTCAGGATCTGGTCGATGCGGGCCAGGGGCAGTCCCGCCGGCCAGCTGAAGGCGAAGGAGTCGTCCGGGCGGCTCATCAGCGAGGTGACGGGGTCCAGGCCGCGGTCGTCCAGTGTGCCGTTGAGGTCGCCGAGGAGGATCACCCGGGCCAGGGGCTCGGCGGCGAGGGCCTCGGCGAGGAGAGCGGCGCTCTCGTCCCGGCGCCCGGCGGTGAGCCCGGTCGTCGGACCGATCCGGACCGAGGGCAGGTGCGCGACGTACACGGCGACCTCGCCCCCCGGCGTACGGGCCGTGGCCCGCAGGCCCCGGTCCCAGCCCTCCCCGACGCCCTCGGGCCTGATGTCCACCAGCCGCACGCCGGTGAGGGGGTGCTTCGACCAGAGCCCGACCGTGCCCCTTGTCGCGTGGTGGGGGTAGTCCGCCGCCCGGGCCGCTTCGAAGGCGGGGAGGGCGGGGGCCGTCAGCTCCTCCAGGGCGATGAGGTCGGCGTCCGTCCCGGCCAACGCCGCCGCTGTGGAAGCCGGTTCGGGGTTCACGTCGCTGACGTTGTGCTGGACCGCGGTGAACCCGCCGTCCGCCGCCGCGCCCGTGGACAGCCGGCCGCCGAAGAGGCTCGTCCAGGCGACGACCGGCAGGAGCAGCGCGGCCGCCGCCAGGCGTGAGCGGCGCAGGAGCGCCGCGACCAGCAGGACGGGGAACACCAGGCCGAGCCAGGGGAGGATCGTCTCCAGCAGGCTGCCCAGGTGGCCGGGGGTGTTGGGGACCAGACCGGGGAACACCAGCAGGACCGCCACCAGGAGGCAGAGTCCGGCGATCACGCGGCCCCTCCCGCGGACCTTCCCGCGGCCCCGGCCCGGGGGTTGCGTATCCGGCTTCCTCGTCACTCGCTCCTGCTCCGGTCCGGACGTCTCCCACTAGGTCCTGTACGTGAGGAGGAGACGCGGTCCCGTCCCGGCCCGGTTCCGGGGCGCAGGCCGGCGGGTCACCGGGCCACCGGCCGGGCGGTGGTGATCAGGCGGCTGCCAGCGCTCCGGCGTACGGGCCGCCCACGCCCCAGGCCTGGTGCATCGCGTCGGCGAAGGCGCCGGCCAGCTTGTGCTCGCCGGTGGGGCCGGGGTGGGTGCCGTCGTAGGTGTCCGTGTGGATGTCGTAGCCCGTGGGGGGCGAGGCCAGCAGGACCGGGGACGACGGGGCGTCGAGGTCGGCCACCGCCTTCGCGAGCAGCGTGTTGAAGCGTTCGCACTCGGCGGCGAAGGGGGCGTCGGACTCCGCCCGCACGTTCGGGATGACGGGGAGCAGCACCAGCCTGATCCGCGGGTTCGCGGTGCGGGCGGCGGTGATGAACTCCCGTACGTTCGCCGCCGTCTGGCCGCTGTCCGTGTAGAAGCCGAGGTCTATCAGGCCGAGCGAGACCAGCAGGACGTCGGCGCGGGTCGACGTGACCGTGTCCGCTATGACGGGCGCCATGTGGAGCCAGCCCTCGCCCCAGCCCGCCAGGTGCCGGCGTGCGGGCGCGGGGAAGGCGGGATCGCCGTACGTGTGGGAGAGCGGGGCGTTCGCCTCGGTGTCGTACAACTCGGTGCGCGGGCCCGTGATCGCGTAACCGCCGTCGCCGAACGTCGCTTCGAGGTGCTGCCACATGCGGTAGCGCCAGGTGAAGTCGCCGGCCCTGCCCACGGTCATGCTGTCGCCGACGAAGAGAAAACGCATGGCGACATCATGGCGGATCACCGCTCCGGCCTGCGACGTGACAGTGGACACTTGTGGGATGAGATCGCTGCTGACCGTCTCCGCCGCCGCTGCCCTCCTGCTCCTGACGGGGGCAGTGCCCGCCGTCGCGGACGACGGGGACGGAGCGGACCGGACCTTCACGATCGAGGACCCCCGGATCACCGAGTCCAGCGGGCTCGCCGCCAGCCGGATCCACCCGGGGGTCTACTGGACGCACAACGACAGCGAGGACGGTCCGTACGTCTACGCCGTCGACTCCCGCACCGGGAAGACGGTCGCGACGATCACCATGAAGGGCGTGGGGGAGCCCCGGGACGTGGAGGCGATCTCCCTCGGCCCCGACGGGAATCTGTACGTCGGTGACATCGGCGACAACCTCGACGGCTCCTGGGACCACGTCTGGATCTACCGCTTCCCCGAGCCGAAGCGCCTCGCGGACGCCACGGTGCGGGCGACCCAGTTCGACGTGACGTACGCGGACGGGGCCCGCAACGCCGAGGCGATGATGGTCCACCCCAAGACCGGGCGGGTGTACATCGCCTCCAAGAACGAGGACGGCGGCGGGCTCTACGAGGGCCCGCAGAAGCTCACGACCGGCGGGAACAACGTGTTCCGTCGGGTGGGCGAGGTGCCGTGGGTGACGGACGGGGCGTTCTCGCCGGACGGCAGGAACGTCGTGTTCCGGTCGTACTTCAGCGCCCGGGGCTACGCCTTCGAAGGGGGCAGGCTCGGTGCCGACCACGCGGTGGGCGTGCCGCTCCAGGGGCAGTCCGAATCGGTGACGTACACGGCGGACGGCTCAGCCATGATGTTCGGCTCCGAGGGGGAGAACAGCGAAGTGGTGCGCGTGGACGCGGAGGGCGGCGGCGACGGTGGCAGCAAGGCTCCCTCCCCCAACGGCGGGGGCGGCGGGACGTCGCCCGGGGACGACGGGGACGACGGCGGCTCGAAGAAGGGCACCGCGACCGGGGGCGCCGTGGCCGTCGTCGTCATCGTGCTGGCCCTGATCGCTGCCAAGCGTCGCCGCGGCTGAGCGCTGCCCCGGATGGCGCGGCGGCGATCAGGCGACCGGTGAGGGGCGCTCCGATGACGGCCCCCGGTGTTCCGCGGAAGCGGTCGACCGGTCGCCTCCTCCCGTGGTGCCACGGGATGGCTGCCTGGCGCCGAGTGGTGCCACATGGTGCCGTGTGACGCCATCAGAGGGGCCGCAGAGTCGGGGATTCCCCGTGGTGTCGCGTTGGCGTGGCGTGGTGGCAGCGCATATGTGCAGGTCAGAGGGGTTCGGTGTGAGTCGGTCCGCATAGGTTGGCCCGATGGGCTTGCGCATGGCGCCATGATGGTGCCACTATGGCGTCATGGACCTCACGCCGTATGTCGACACCCTCCGCCGCGAACTCGCGGTGGCCGCCGAGGCCGGCGGCCCGGAAGCCCGCGAGCTGGCCGAGCGGCTCACCGCTCCCCTGGAGTCGGCGACCCGCTTGACGATGCTCAACGTGCTCTCCGCCGCCATGGACGAGATCACCCGCGAGCTCGCCCCTGGTTCGGTCGACGTACGGCTGCGGGGGCTCGACCCCGACTTCGTGGTGACGCGGCCGGCCGGCGCCGAGGCGTACGAGGAGGGCAGTCGCAGGGCCGAGCCCCTCAAGGCTCCGGCACCGGCGCCGGCCGACAGCGAGGACGGCGGCACCGCCCGCGTCAATCTGCGCCTTCCCGCCCACCTCAAGGCGCGCGCCGAGGAGGCCGCGAACAACGAGGGCCTGTCGGTCAACGCGTGGCTGGTGCGGGCCGTGTCGGCCGCGGTCGACGGCGGCCGCCCGTCACGTACGGCGGAGAAGACCCGCGCCACCCGGACCGTCGGGCAGAGCTTCACCGGCTGGGTGCGCTAGCCGCACCCCGCCCGCACCACTTCACCCGCATCACGTCCTGCCAGGCGGGACGCCGCGAAGACCCAAGAGGACGGGACAGCCATGCCTTCTTTCGACACCCCCGCAGCAATCTCGGTCACCGCCCACGTGGAGGCCGGATCCATCCGCTTCGTCGCCACCGACCGTCTCGACACGTTCGTCGAGGCGCAGCCCCGCGACCCGAAGAAGGACCAGGACGTACGGGCCGTCGAGCAGACCGAAGTGCATTACGCGAACGGCCTGCTGACCATCAGGACACCCAAGCAGCGCTACCTCGTCGGGCGCACCGGCACCGTCGACGTGGCGGTCGAGCTGCCCACGGGATCGCAGGTGGAGATGACCGGCGCCTGGACGCAGGTGCACGGCGAGGGCCGGCTCGGCGATGTCCGGGTGAAGACCTCGTCGGGCGACGTCCGCCTCGACACCACCGGGCCGCTGCACCTGACCGCGTCCCACGGCTCCATCACCGTGGAGCACGTCGAGGGGGCCGCGGAGATCACCACCAGCTCCGGCAGCATGCGCGTCGGCACCATCGAGGGCGCGGCCGTCCTGAAGAACTCGCACGGCACCACGATCATCGGTGACGCCCTCGGAGATCTGAGCGTCCGCGGCGCCAACGGAGACATCCACGTCGAGCGCGCCGAGGCCTCGGTCTCCGCGACCACGGCCCACGGCACGCTGCGCGTCGGTGAGGTCGTACGCGGGACCGTCCAGCTGGAGACCTCCTACGGTGCCATCGAGGTCGGCATCCGCGAGGGCACGGCCGCCTGGCTCGACGCCGGCTCGGGCTCCGGCCAGGTGCACAACGCGCTCACCGCCTCCGAGAGCCCGGAGTCGTCCGAGGACACCGTCGAGGTCAAGGCCCGTACCCGGTTCGGCAACATCGAGATCCGCCGCGCCAAGTCCTGAGCCGCACCCCCTTCGACGACCAGCGCGCTCCCGCCCACGTCAGCCCCCAAACGGAGGACCTCATGCCTTTTTCTGTCATGCCCATGTCTAGAAACGGTGACGACCGCCCACGGACGGCCGCCGTATCCGCGGTCGGTCTGCGGAAGTCCTACGGTGACAGGACCGTCCTGGACGGTGTCGACCTGCGGATCCCGGCGGGGTCGGTGTTCGCGCTGCTCGGGCCGAACGGGGCCGGCAAGACGACGGTCGTGAAGATCCTGTCCACCCTGATCTCCGGGGACGGCGGACAGGCCCAGGTCGGCGGTCACGATCTCGTCGCCGAGCCGCACGCGGTGCGGGCGATGATCGGTGTGACGGGTCAGTTCTCGGCCGTGGACGGGCTGATCACGGGTGAGGAGAACATGCTCCTCATGGCGGACCTGCACCACCTGTCCAGGGCCGAGGGCAGGCGGGTGACCGCCGAACTCCTGGAGCGTTTCGACCTGGTGGACGCGGCGAAGAAGCCGGCCGCGAGCTACTCGGGCGGGATGAAGCGCCGCCTCGACATCGCGATGACGCTGGTGGGCGGTCCGCGGATCATCTTCCTCGACGAGCCGACCACAGGCCTGGACCCCCGCGCCCGTCACACCATGTGGGGCATCATCCGCGAGCTCGTCACCGACGGCGTCACCGTCTTCCTCACCACGCAGTACCTGGAGGAGGCCGACGAACTCGCCGACCACATCGCCGTGCTCCACGACGGGCGCATCGCCGCCGAGGGCAGCGCCGACGAACTCAAGCGGCTCATCCCCGGCGGACACGTCCGCCTCCGCTTCACCGACCCCGCCGCCTACCGCTCCGCGACCACCTCCCTGGGCGAAGTCACCCACGACGACGAGTCCCTGACCCTGCAGATCCCCAGCGACGGCAGCCAGCGCGAACTGCGCTCCATCCTCGACCGCCTCGACACCGCCGGCATCGAGGCCGACGAACTGACCGTCCACACCCCCGACCTCGACGACGTGTTCTTCGCCCTCACCACCACCGACCACGACCAGCCCAAGGCGGAAGTCCGATGAGTGCTCTGTCCCTCGCCGTGCGCGACTCGTCCACGATGCTGCGCCGCAACCTCCTGCACGCCCGGCGCTACCCGTCGATGACCCTGAACCTGCTGCTCACCCCGGTCATGCTCCTGCTGCTCTTCGTCTACATCTTCGGCGACGTGATGAGCGCCGGCATCGGCGGCACGGACCGGTCCGACTACATCGCCTACATCGTCCCGGGCATCCTGCTGATGACCATCGGCAGCGCCGTCGTGGGTGCCGCGGTGTCCGTGTCCATGGACATGACGGAGGGGATCATCGCCCGCTTCCGGACCATGGCCATCCACCGCGGGTCCGTGCTGATCGGGCACGTCGTCGGCAGCGTCCTGCAGTCCGTCGCCGCTGTCGTCCTCGTGGGCGCCGTCGGTGTGGCCATCGGCTTCCGCTCCGTGGACGCCACCGTCCTGGAATGGCTCGCCGCCTTCGGGCTGATCGCGCTGTTCGCCCTGGCCCTCACCTGGATCGCGGTCGGCATGGGGATGGCCAGCCCGAACGTGGAGGCGGCCGGCAACAGCGCGATGCCGCTGATCCTGCTGCCGCTCATCTCCAGCGCGTTCACCCCGGTGGAGGCGATGCCCGGCTGGTTCCGGCCCATCGCCGAGTACCAGCCCTTCACCCCCGCCATCGAAACCCTCCGCGGCCTCCTCCTCGGCACCGAGATCGGCCACAACGGCTGGCTCGCCCTCGCCTGGTCCCTCGTCCTCACCGGACTCGGCTACTACTGGTCGACCTCGATGTTCAAGCGCGACCCGAAGTAGGGCAGCGGGCCCGCACCACCGCAGGGCGGCGCACTCCGACACTCCCCGTCGGCGTGCGCCGTCCCGTGCGTGTGTGCGGAGGGCTCTCCCGCGCCGGTCACCGGCCGGCGCGTGTTCCCGTTCCGGCGGCGAGTTCTTCCGCACCGTCCAGGTAGGCGCGGACCAGCGGCCGACGGTCGTCGCGGCGCGCCGCGACCGCCAGTTCCGACGGGCTGACCCCCCGGACCGGCAGGCAGACGACGTTGGCCCGGGCTATCAGCGGGGCGTTTCCCGACGCCAGGAGCGCCACACCCTCGCCGTTGGCCACGGCCTCGTGGGTCTCCTCGGCGCTTGCGACCACTCCACCGATCCGCGGCTCCCGGCCGCCCCGGGCGTCCAGGGCCAGCCAGTAGTCCCGCATCGGTCCGGCATCCGGCGGCAGGGAGAGGAAGGGCTCGTCCAGGAGGTCCGCGAAGTCGGCCGTCCCGTCCCCGGATGCCCGTACCGCGAGCGGATGGTCCTCCGGCAGCGCGATCAGCCTCGGCTCACGCGCCACCACCACCCAGCGAAAGCGCTCGGCGTCGGGCAAGGGCATCCAAACGAACGCCACATCGCAGGATCCGTCGGCCAACCCAGCAGTCGGATCCGCCCAGTTGACCTGCCGCAACACCGGACGGGCCGTGGGGAAGCGGGCGGTGAGGCGGGCCCGCAGGGCAGGGAGCAGCCCGCGCCCGGGGCTGGTGGACATCCCCACCGTGAGGGTGTCCCGCTCGGAGGCCTTCGCGGCCTCCAGGGCTCCCTCCGCCGCCTCCCAGGCCGCCAGCACCGTCCGGGCGTGCGGCAGCAGCGCCTCCCCCATGCCGGTGAGCCGGACCGTGCGCCGGTCCCGGTCGAAGAGTTCGGCGCCGACCTGCTTCTCCAGCATCCGTATCTGCTTGCTCAGCGCGGGCTGGGAGACGAAGAGCCGCTCGGCGGCCCGGGTGAAGCTCAACTCCTCTGCCACCGCGGTGAAGTAGCGGAGATCGCGCCCGTGGACGTCCATAACCCATGGCTATCACAGGAGGTCTTGGACGCGCCCCTGCTTCCGGGCGAAGGATGGGTCGTGCCGGCGGGGAGTTCCCGGGCGGCGGCTGACGAGGGAGTCCATCATGAGCGTGAACGACGGCAAGGTATGGCTGATCACCGGAGCGAACAGCGGCTTCGGGCGTGCCATCGCGGAAGCCGCGATCGCCGCGGGTGACACCGTGATCGCGGCGGTCCGGCGCACCTCGGCCCTGGACGACCTGGTCGCCGCCCACCCCGGCCAGGTCGAGGCGGTCACCCTGGACATCACCGACGGTGAGCGGATCGACGAGGTCGCCGCGGATGTCCTGGCCCGCTACGGCAGGGTGGACGTCCTGGTGAACAACGCCGGGCGCACCCAGGTCGGGGCGTTCGAGGAGACCACCGAGCAGGAGCTGCGCGCCCTCTTCGACCTGCACGTCTTCGGGCCCGCCCGGCTGACCCGGGCACTCCTGCCGAGCATGCGGGAGCGGCGAAGCGGATCGGTCGTCATGATGAGCAGCATGGGCGGTCAGCTGTCGTTCGCCGGCTTCTCCGCCTACAGCGCCACCAAGGCGGCGCTGGAACAGCTCTCGGAGGGGCTGATCGACGAGGTCCGGCCCTTCGGCATCAAGGTGCTGATCGTGGAGCCCGGGGGCTTCAGGACCAACCTCTTCGGCCAGGGTGCGGCGTACTTCAGCGAGGAGATCCCCGCCTACGCGGAGACGGCGGGCCGGACCCGGCAGATGGTGCGGGCGGGCGGCGGTGACGCGCCGGGCGACCCCGCGAAGGCGGCGGCGGCGATCCGTCAGGCCCTGGACGCCGCGCAGACCCCCCTGCGGCTGCCCCTCGGCGGGGACGCGGTCGATGCACTCGCCGGGCACCTGGACTCGGTGCGGGCGGAGCTGTCCGAGTGGGAGAAGGTCTCGCGGGGCACCGACTTCGACAGCGAGTGATCCCGCGGGGGCGAGTGCTCCGCGGTTGCGTGACCGCGCACGGGCCCGACCCTGGCGGATCCGCTCAGATCTCGTCGGTGACCGGCCGCAGTTCGTAGTGGAGTGTGTGGTCGCGCTTCAGCCGGTGGGCGAGCGGGACCGCCACGCCCTGGAGGGCCGGGTACTTCCTGGACATCGTCCGGGCGGCGTGGGTGTTCTCCTTCGACCCCTCCTGGAGGAGTCGCGCCCAGGCCTTCACGGGCGGTCCTGTCGGCGCACCCCGCACGGTGCACGGCGCGATCTCCACCACCGGGTGGTTGCGCATCCGGTCGACCTTCCAGGCCGAGGAGAACGTGCGGATGTAGGCGTGGTCGCCCTCGACGGCGATGCTGACGGGCGTACGGGCAGCTGATCCGTCCGGCCTGCGGCTGCTGAGCAGGACGGTGTACTGCTTCACGAAAGGCTCTAGCTCACGGATCGTCTCCATGTATTCCATGGTGCATGAATTCGGGGTGATCCGGGCCTTTCGGGCTGTACTCCCGCGTCGATCAGCACGCTGCCGCTCGCCGCTCGCCGTACGCGGATTCCAGCGGCCCGCGCGCCGGAATCCGCGTACGCTCCGCCCATGCAGGCCGACGGGGCCCCCGAGCCCTTCTCCACCTCCCGCCTCGACGCGCTCCCGCTCGCCGTTCCGCACGCCGAGGAGATGGCCGCGGTCCTCTTCGACCCCGCCCTCCACGCCTACACCGGTGGCGCCCCCGAGGGCGCCGACGCCCTGCGCGCCCGCTACGAACGCCAGAGCGCCGGCTCGCCCGACCCCGCGGAACTCTGGTGGAACTGGGTGCTCCGGGTGCGCGCCGACGGATGCCTGGCGGGCTATGTGCAGGCCACCGTGCGCGGGGCGCGGGCAGAGGTGGCCTGGGTGATCGGGACGCCCTGGCAGGGCAGGGGGTACGCGAAGGAGGCGGCGACAGGCCTCGTCCGGCACCTGCTGGACCGGGGGGCCGTCCGTACCGTCGTCGCCCACATCCACCCGGACCACGCCGCCTCCGCCGCCGTGGCCACCGCGGCGGGGCTCCTGCCGACGGACGAGCGGGCGGACGGCGAGGTGCGGTGGCGGCGGGGCGTGTCCGCAGGAGGAACGGGGCGATCGGTGGGCTCCGAGAACGGCCTCTGATCATGACATGGCAGGAATTGTCTTATACCTTCGTCAGTACGCGGCACACGACGCCGCCGCTCCTGCCAAGCGATCGACGGAGGCCCTGGGGTGGGCGAACTGCGGAGGTTGGAAGCCCTGCGGCTCGCAGGGCTCACAGCGGCGGCCGATCCCGGAATGGACCGGTTCGCGAGGCTCGTCACCCGGTTCCTCCGTGTCCCCGTGTCGCTGGTCTCGCTGCTGGAGGCCGACCGGCAGGTCTTTCCCGGCATGGTCGGACTCGCCGAACCCTGGGCCGCCCGGCGCGAGACCCCCTTGAGCCACTCCTTCTGCCAGCACGTCGTCGTCGACGGCCGACCCCTGATCCTCGAGGACACGCGGGCGCATCCGCGTACCTGCGCCAGCCTGGCCATCCCCGACCTCCAGGTGATCGCGTACGCCGGGATGCCGCTGACCGACGCCGACGGGCACGTCCTGGGCTCCCTCTGCGCCATCGACCACCGGCCCCGGAAGTGGACCGAGGGCGAGCTGCAGGACCTCGGGGACCTCACCGCGGCCTGCTCGGTGGAACTGCGCCTGCGGATCGCCTCGGAACAGATCCGGCAGGACCGCGACCACGCCGACCTCCTGCTGCGCGCCTCCGTCGAGCTGGGCCACTCCCGCGACCTCACCGACCTCACCCGGCGCCTGCGCCGCCTCTTCCACGGCCCCGCCGACCCGTCCTTCGTGGGCCTGCTGCTCGCGGACGGCCGGGGACTGTGGCGCGTGGTCGACCAGGACGACGTGCGGCCGGTGGAGATCGCCATCGACCGCCTGGACCTGGACGCCGGCTATCCCAGCACCCGGGCCATGCGCGAACAGCGCACCGTCTTCGTCCCGGACCACGACGCGCTCGAAGCCGGATTCAGCGCCGAAGCCGTGGCCGGGTACGACTCGCTCGGGCTCCGCTCCGTGCTGTGCGTCCCGCTGACGGGCAGCAGGGGCGTGCTGATGTGGTGCTGGCCGGACTCCCACGTCCTGGCGGTGACGGAGAGGGCGGCCCTCACCGCCGTCGCGGGCTACGTGAGCCAGGCGGTGGAGCGCACCCTGTTCGTCGAGAACCGGCTCAGCATCGCCGAACAGCTCCAGGCCGCGATGCTGACGGACCTGCCGGGCGTGCCGGGCCTGGACATGTCCGCCCTGTACCTGCCGGCCACCGACCAGGACATGGTGGGCGGCGACTGGTACGACGCCTACCTGCTGCCGGGGCCCCCGGCCGCCCCGCAGCCCGCCCTCATGCTCTCCATCGGGGACATCATCGGCCACGACGTCCAGGCAGCGGTCGTGATGGGCCAGGTCCGCAGCATGCTCCGCCAGGCCACCCTCAGCCATCCCGAGCACTCACCCGCGGCCGCTCTGGCCTCGGTCGACAGCGCCTTCGGCGCGCTGCCCCTCGGCCCCGGCGCCACAGCGGTGCACGCCCGCCTCGACCAGGACGGCGGGCGCCGGCGGCTGACCTGGTCCAACGCCGGACATCCTCCACCGCTGCTGCGCACACCCGACGGCCGTGTCCGCACCCTGGGCGAGCACGACCTCCTCCTTCTCGGCACCCCCAGCGACCTCGTCCGCCATGACCACACGGACGAGCTCCCCACGGGAAGCGTCCTCCTGCTGTACACCGACGGGCTGGTCGAACGCCGGGACAACGACATCGAGGCGAGCATCCGGCAGACGGCGTCCGTCCTTGCGGCGCACGGCGACGAGCCCCTGCCGATGCTCCTGGAGGCGCTCTCCCACGGACTCGCGGACGCCCCGCAACGCGACGACGTCGCGGTGCTCGTCGTCCGTGTCACGGGCGACGGGAACGGCCCGCCCGCACCAGCTCGGTGAGACGGTTCGCCGTCACCAGCATCGGTTCCGGCTCATCGTCACAGGGGTGCTCGACTGCCGCTGCAGACACTGCGGGCCTCCTGGGACGGCTGGTGTCGAGACCCTCATCGTAGGGCGGGGGTCCGGTTTCCGTCGTGAGCCCCGTTCGCCACCCCGGCGAGTGAAGCAGAAACGGCCCTGCTCACCGGGGTGAGCAGGGCCGTTCCGGACGGGTGACCGTCAGAGCTTGTCGATCACGTAGTCGATGCAGGCGGTGAGCGCCTGGACGTCCGCCGGGTCGATCGCCGGGAACATCGCCACGCGCAGCTGGTTGCGGCCCAGCTTGCGGTACGGCTCGGTGTCGACGATGCCGTTGGCGCGGAGCACCTTGGCGATCGCGGCGGCGTCGATGCCGTCCTCGAAGTCGATCGTGCCGATGACCTGCGAGCGCTTCGCCGGGTCGGTGACGAACGGGGTGGCGTACTTGGACTCCTCGGCCCAGCCGTACAGGGCCTGCGAGGACGCGGCGGTGCGGCCGGTCGTGAAGTCCAGGCCGCCCTGCGTGTTCATCCACTTCAGCTGCTCGTTCAGCAGGAAGAGGGTGGCCAGCGCCGGGGTGTTGTACGTCTGGTTCTTCAGGGAGTTGTCGATCGCCGTGGGCAGCGAGAAGAACTCCGGGATGTGCCGGCCGGAGGCGTGGACGCGCGCGGCGCGGTCCAGGGCCGCCGGGGAGAACACACCGATCCACAGGCCGCCGTCGGAGGCGAAGGACTTCTGCGGGGCGAAGTAGTAGACGTCCGTCTCGGTGATGTCGACCGGCAGGCCGCCCGCACCGGACGTGGCGTCCACCAGGACGAGGGAGCCCTCGTCGGCGCCCGCGACCCGCTTGACGGGGGCCGCGACACCGGTGGAGGTCTCGTTGTGGGTGAAGGCGTAGACGTCGACGCCGGCCTCGGCCTTCGGGTCCGGGTGGGTGCCCGGGTCCGAGGCGATGACGGTCGGGTCGGCGAGCCACGGGGCGAGCTTCGCGGCCTTCGCGAACTTCGACGAGAACTCGCCGAAGTTCAGGTGCTGGGACTTCGACTCGATCAGCCCGTGCGTCGCGACGTCCCAGAAGGCGGTGGAGCCGCCGTTGCCCAGGATGACCTCGTACCCCTCGGGGAGGGAGAAGAGGCTGCGTACGCCGTCACGCACCTCGCCGACCAGGTTCTTGACCGGGGCCTGGCGGTGGGAGGTTCCGAGAAGGGAGGTGCCGGTCGCGGCCAGCGCGTCGACCGCCTCCGTCCGCACCTTGGAGGGCCCGGCGCCGAAACGTCCGTCGGCGGGCTTGAGGTCTGCGGGAATCTGGATGTCAGCCACGGTCCGGAGCGTAGTCCCTCACGGAAGCGGTCGGGGACCGTGTCCGTCGGATGAGACGCGCGCTCCGGACCGTGGACGGTCTGTGCGCCCGGAAACGACGTGCGGGATCAGCCCAGGTCGACGGGGAGCTCGTACAGGTCGTTCTGGGTCACGATCGGCTTGTTCCGCAGGTCGGCGGCCGGTACGGCGAGGTCCAGGTCCGGGAAACGCTCGTACAGCGCGGGCAGGGCGACCCCCGCCTCCAGCCGGGACAGCGCGGCGCCCGGGCAGACGTGCGGGCCGTGGCCGAAGGCGATGTGGCGGTTGGGGGAGCGCGTGATGTCGAACTCCCCGGCGGTGGGCCCGTACTGCTTCTCGTCGCGGCCCAGCGCGCCGAAGGAGATGAGCAGGCCCTCACCCTTGGGCAGCACCTTGTCGCCGACCTCGATGTCCTCGGTCGCGAAGCGGATCAGGACGTGCGAGGTCGGGGTGTTCCAGCGCAGCGTCTCCTCGATCACGTTCTCCCACGGGACCTCGCCGTTCAGCACGCGCTTGCGCTGCTCGGGGTGGGTCTGGAGCGCCTCCACGACGTTGACGACCAGGCTGATCGTCGTCTCGTGACCGGCCGCGATGATCAGCTGGAGTGTGTTGACGATCTCCTCGTTGGTGAGGTGGTCGCCGTCCTCGGACGCCGCGATCAGGGCGCTGGTCAGGTCGTCGCCCGGGTTCGCGCGCTTGTCGTCGACGATCTTCGTGAAGAGGGTGCCGAGGTCCGCCATCATCTGCGGGACCTCCTCCGGCGGGGTCTGGGTCGAGAAGAACTTCTCGAACAGCTCCTTGAGCCGGGGATGGTCGGCCGCGTCCACGCCCATCAGCTCGCTGATGACGTTCATCGGCAGCGGGTAGGCGAACTCCGCCTTCAGGTCGACGGTCCCGCCCTTGGGCAGCGCCGCCAGCCGGTCCAGGGAGGCGTTCGTCAGCGCCTCGATGCTCGAACGCAGCCGCTCCACCCGCTTCACCGTCAGAGCCTGCGCGACCAGGGTGCGAAGCCTGCGGTGGTCGGCCCCGTCGACGGTCAGCATGGAGCGGCCCGGGTTGACGAGACCGATCAGCGGCCAGTCCATCGGGATCTCACCGCGCTGCCACGCGTTCCAGACGTTGATGTCCTTCACGACGCGGCTGTCGGTGAGCAGCTGGCGGGCCTCCGCGTGGTGCGTCACCGCGTAGCAGTGCACCCCTCCGGGGAGCTCCACCTCGGCCAGCGGGCCCGCGGCACGCAGCACGGCGCTCTCGGCGTCGAGGTCGGCGACGAAGGGATCGAGGGCGATCCGGGTCATTTCTGGCCTCCAAGTGCGGGAGTGGGCGTGAAGTGCACCGGCAGGTCCGTCAGGCCGCGCAGCCACGGGGACGGACGCCGGGTCAGCTTGTCCGCGGGGACGGCGAGGTCCACGTCCGGCAGCCGGTCCAGGAGCACCTCGATCCCCGTACGGGCGATGACCTCCGCGGTCTCCTGGGCCGGGAACGGGCAGCGGTGCTCGCCGTGGCCGAAGGAGAGGAACGCGTTGTTGCCGCCGGTCAGAGCGGAACCGTCGGTGCGCACCTGCGGGTCGCCGTTGGCGGCGGCGATGCCGAGGAGCAGCAGATCGCCGGCGCGGATGTGCCGTCCGCCCAGGTGGGTGTCGCGGGAGGCCCAGCGGCCCGCCACGTTCTGGGTGGGAGTGTCCTCCCAGAGCACCTCGTTCATGGCCTCGCCGACGCTGTGCCGGCCGCCGGAGAGCGACGCGGCGAAACGGTCGTCGGTCAGCATCAGCCGCAGCGAGTTGCCGATCCAGTCCGCGGTCGGCTGGTGGCCCGCCGCCATCATCACCATGAGGTCCTGGGCGACCTCCTCGACGCTGAAGCCGCCCGGGTCCTGGAGCATCCGCGAGGCGACGTCGTCGCCGGGCGCGGCCTGCTTGTCGGCGAGGAGCTGCCCCATGGCGGCGCCCAGGTGCTGCTGTCCGGCCAGCGCCCGCTCGCGGCCGTCGATCATGTCGTTCAGCGCGCCCACGAGGGGGCCGCCGACCTCGTCGCTGAAGCCGTAGAGCTTCGCGAGGACGCGGGCCGGGAGCAGCATCGCGTACTCGGCGATGAGGTCGGTCCTGCCGGTGGAGCAGAAGCGGTCGATGAGATCGTCGGCGAACTCCTCCGCGTACTGCTTGAGCGCGAACGGGTCGACGGCCTCCAGCGCGTTGCTGATCATGGCAGCGCGGACGGTGTGCCGCTCACCGACCGTGTAGAGGATCGACGGCTGCTTGCGCCCGATCATCGGCAGCAGCGGCCAGTTCTCCGGGATCTGCTCCCACTGGTTCCACAGGTCCGAGTCCCGGCTGAAGAGCACCGGGTCGTTGGTGACCTGGTGCAGCTCGCGGTAGCCGAGGATCAGCCAGGCGGGTACGTCGCCGTCGAGCACGACGGGGGCCACGGCGCCGTGGTCGCGGCGCATGTCCCGGTACAGCTGCACGGGGTCGGTCTGGAACCGCGGGCCGGACAGGGGTACGGAACCGTGGGACACGGGGCACTGGGTCACGGGGTGCGCTCCGGGGTCATCGCCGCAGGGCTCTGGCCGCCCGCGAGCGCCGCTCCGGCGCCCTTCGCACGGGCCAGGGAGAGTGCGTGGAGGTGCTCGACCAGCGTGATCAGGACGTACTTGCTGGACGAGCGGTCCCGGGCGTCGCACTCCACGAGCGGGACGTCGGGGGACAGGTCGAGGGCCTCGCGGATCTGCTGTTCGGTGTGGAGCGGCCCGCCGAAGTCGTTGCACGCGACGATGAACGGCGTGCCGTGGTGCTCCAGCCGGTCGATCGCGTACCAGGAGTCCGCGAGCCGCCGGGTGTCGACGAGCACGACGGCGCCCAGCGTGCCGGAGAAGAGGCGGTCCCACAGGAACCAGAAGCGTTCCTGTCCGGGCGCGCCGAAGAGGTAGAGGACCGATCGCGCGTCGAGCGTGATGCGGCCGAAGTCGAAGGCGACCGTGGTGGACGTCTTGGAATGCACACCGTCGAGGTCGTCGACGGCCTCGCCCGCGCGGGTCATGGTCTCTTCCGTGTTGAGCGGACGGATCTCGCTCACGGATCGGACCATGGTGGTCTTGCCGACCCCGAAGCCGCCGACAACGACGATCTTCAGTCCGTTGTCGGCCGTCGCCTGCAGGGCGGCACGGTCAGAGGTTGCGGAGTCCAACGAGCACCTGTTCCAGGGTGTCGGTGTCGGGGAGCCGGTCCTCGACACGTGCAGTACGGGGGTGGCGGGCGCTGATCCGGCCGGTGTCGAGCAGGTCGCACAGCATGATGCGGACGATGCTGACGGGCAGATTCAGGGTGGCCGAGATCTCGACGACCGCGGTGGGGCTGTCGCACATCCGCAGGATCGCGACATGCTCCGACTGCATCCCGGGGTTCGGTTCGCATTCGGCGACGACGAGTGTCACCAGGTCGAACGCGGCGGAGTCGGACCGGCTGCGGCCACCCGTGAGGGTGTACAGCCGGTCCGGATCGTCGTCGCGTCCGGGGCGGGGGCGCGGGACCGGTGTCATACGTCCGCGGTTTCCGCGGCCGGGGCCGCTGCGTCACCTGGCCCGGCGGGGTCGCGCGGCGGGGCGACGAGGTACTCGCCGAGCTGCTCGACGAGTTCGCTCATGTTGTGGCCGACGAGGCCGACGTCGGAGTCCTCGGCGGCCACGACCGCCAGGTGGGCGCCGGCGCCCGCCTCGACGATGAACAGCACGCCGCCGTAGAACTCGGTCATCGCCGACCGCACGCCGCCGGAGCCGTCACCGAACTCGATGGACGCGCCGTGCGAGAGGCTCTGGATACCGGCGGAGATCGCGGCCAGCTGGTCGGCCTGGTCGACGGAGAGTTCGGGGGTACGGCACAGCTTCAGGCCGTCCCGGGACAGGACGAGGGCGTGCCGGGCGCCGGGCGTGCGGTCGAGCAGCCCCTCCAGCAGCCAGTTGAGCTTCTCGTCGGTGGTCGCGCTCATCGGGTGTTGCCTTCCGGGTGCGGGGAATTGGCTCGTACCGCCTGGCTGAAGGTGCTGAAGCGGGCAGCCTGGACCTTCGGGTCGGTGGCACGGGGCCTGGGGGATTCGGCGCCGCCGGGGGTGGCAGTGCCTGTACGGGCTTCGGCGGCGGCCAGGGTGCGGCCGCGGCGGCGCTTGGGCAGGCCGCTCTCACCGATCTGGGGGACGGAGCCTGTGGCCTCCGACTCCGACTCCGACTCCGGCCTCCGGGACGCCTCGTCCGCTCGGGACGTGGCCACGGCCGGGTCCGCCGCCGCGCCGGCCGGGGCCCGGTTCCCGGTGCCCGGCGTCGCGTGGTCCGGCTCCGGCTCGGGGTGCCGGGCGGGCTCCTGGGGGAGGGACGGCGTGGGTGTACGGGAGATGAGCTCCTGAGGCAGCATCATCAGCGCGCCCGTGCCGCCGCGCGCCGACGGCCGGAAGGAGACGGTGAGGCCGTGCTTCCTGGCCAGCCGGCCGACGACGGCGAGGCCGAGCCGGGTGCCGGAGATGCCCGTGAGGTCCTGGTTGTCGGCGGACACGGCCCGCTCGGCGCGGCGCAGCTGCACGTCGCTCATCACCAGGCCGCTGTCCTCGACGGTGACGACGATGCCCGCCGGGACCTCCTCGACGTACACGTGGACCTCCGCCGTGGGCGGCGAGAAGTTGGCAGCGTTGTCAAGGAGCTCCGACAGGGCGTGCATGACGCCCTCCGCGGCGTGGCCCGCGATCGCCACGTCACTGGTCGAGTGGAGGCGGATCCGCTGGTAGCTGCCGATACGGCCCATCGCACCGCGCAGGATCGACTCCATCACGATCGGCTTCGCCCAGCGGCGCCCGGAGCGCGCACCGGTCAGCACGGCGATGGAGTCGGCGAGGCGGCCCGCCTGGGCCGTGCGGTGGTCCAGGTGCAGCAGGTCGCCGAGCACGTCCTCGGCGGTGTGCCGGTGCTCCATCTCGCGCAGGTCGGCCAGCATGCTCGTGGCCAGGGCCTGCATCCGGCCGGCGGCGTTGGCGCAGGCGGAGATCGCCGCGGAGCGCTCGGTCTCGCTGCGCCGGGCGCGGGCGGTGAGGCGCGCGGTCTCGGCGGTGAGCCGCTCGTGCTGCTCGGCGGCCTCGGAGGTGGCACGGGCGACCAGGCTGTTCGCCTCGGCGGTGACACGGGCCGTCTCGGCGGACGCGGCCGCTCTGATGCGGGCGGTCTCCGCGGTGAAGCGCTGCGCCTCGGCGGCGGAGGTCGAGACGAGGCGGGAGGTCTCGGCGGTGAAGCGTTCGGAGTCGGCGGCCCGCAGCGCGCGCAGATTGCGGGCGGTGGCGAGCGTGTGGACCGTGACGGTCACCGCGACGCACAGCAGGACGGCGGCGGCTCCCGCCCCCCATGCGAGCGCGGTCCGTACCGAGGCCGGAGCGGCGGCGACCGCCCAGAGGCACAGAGCACCGGTGACGGCTGCCGATATCAGCAGGGCGAGTGCGGTCGGCCGGAGTGAAGGGCGCAATCGGAGTCCTCGGGGCGGACGGTGCGGAGGAAGGGGACAGGTGCGACGTAAGGAGCAATCGGGGCGTATCGGTGTGGTGATGGTGAAAGAACCACAACTGGAGCTGATTGTTCCTGATCAAGTCACGGCAACTATAGGAGAATTGGCGACTTGTTTGGGGATTCCTTGTGGCCACTTCTGTATGAAATCTGGCTCGAACCGATTCCGGTTGCGTCCGGCGGCCCGAATTCCGCGACTCAACAGGTGGGCCGGGCGGGTAAGTAGTGGCGAATGTGGCGTTATGCCCCCTCTGTGATGCTTGATTTATCACGATCGTCGCTCGTGGGCCGGTGGCCAGCTAGTGTGAGCGCTCCGGTGCAGCCGATCTGCCAGGTCGGCACTGCCGTAAGACACACCGCGCGCCTTGAAGGGGGAGGCGCCGCGTGGCCCCGACGGAGGACGCAGGCAACCGTGGACGCGCAAGGCCGTGGGCGGGACGAGGGCATCGACCCCGCAGACCAGTGGGTACTCAACCCCGACACCGGTGATTACGAACTGCGACTGACCCCTTCCCCAGGGCGATCATCCGCAGCGGCCGGTACCTCCGACACCAGAACGGCGTCGGGACAGCGCCGCAGGCCGAAGCCGGAGGCGGCGCCGTCCGGCGACCGGGCCGCCGTGCCCGGCCAACGCGGCGGACGCCGGGGCGCCGGAGGCGGACGCGGGGACCGGG
Organism: Streptomyces sp. NPDC057287; assembly: GCF_042667905.1. NCBI lineage: Bacteria > Bacillati > Actinomycetota > Actinomycetes > Kitasatosporales > Streptomycetaceae > Streptomyces > Streptomyces sp. NPDC057287. The sequence goes on from NZ_JBHUYV010000006.1 coordinate 176,059, forward strand.
ACGAGCCGAAGAAGCAGGGGAGCCGGGCGGCAGCACCGGCCGCCGGGCGGCGCAAGGCGAAGCCCAGGAAGTCCGGGAAGAAGAAGGCCCTGGTGTGGACGGGCGGCGTGCTCGCCTTCCTGCTGGTGGGTGTCGGCACCACGGGCTACTTCGTGTACCAGCACTTCAACGGCAACATCACCTCCGTCTCCACCGACGGTGCCGGCACGGGCGGCTTCAGCAAGGACCGGGCGATCAACGTCCTGGTGATCGGGACCGACAAGCGGACCGGCAGCGGCAACGAGGGCTACGGGGACGCGGGCAGTGTCGGCCACGCCGACACCAACATCCTGTTCCACGTCTCCAAGGACCGCACGAACGCGACCGCGCTGAGCATCCCGCGCGACCTGATAACGGACATCCCGAACTGTCCGACCACCATGGAGGACGGCTCCGAGAAGGACATCCCCGCGACCAACGGCGGGCGTTTCAACACCAGCCTCGGGCAGTCCGACCGCACGCCCAGCTGCACCATGCGGACCGTCACCGAGCTCACCGGCCTGAAGGTCGACCACTTCATGGTGGCCGACTTCAATGCCGTCAAGTCCCTGACGACCGCCGTCGACGGTGTGGACGTCTGCCTCGCCAAGGACATCGACGACAAGGACTCGCACCTCAAGCTCTCCCAGGGCGAGCACACCATCCAGGGCGAGCAGGCCCTGGCCTTCCTGCGCACCCGGCACTCCGTCGGCTTCGGCAGCGACCTGAGCCGCATCGAGATCCAGCAGCAGTTCCTGGGCTCGCTGATGCGCAAGCTCAAGTCCAACGACACCCTGACCAGCCCCACCAAGATGTGGTCGCTCGCGGAGGCCGCCACCAAGGCCCTCACCGTCGACGACAAGATCGACGACATCAACCAGCTCCGGAAGCTGGGCATGGAGCTTGCCTCGGTCGACCCGAAGAACATCACGTTCACCACGGTCCCGGTGCTGGACAACCCGAACGACAAGGCCACCGTCATCCTCGACAAGTCCAAGGCCCCGCAGGTCTTCTCGATGATGCGCGAGGACGTGTCCTTCACCGCGGTGGAGAAGAAGGAGAAGGCCGCGGCCAAGGCCGCGGACGCCGCCAAGCTCAAGGGCGAGATGGCCGACGCGGCGGACGTGCGGGTCGACGTCTACAACGGCGGCGCCCCCGCCGGCTCCGCGCAGAACGCCCTGGACTGGCTGCAGAACGAAGAGAACGTGCTGAAGTCCACGAACCAGGCCAACGCGCCGGAGAACGTCAAGAAGACCACCCTCGTCTACGCCCCCAACCAGGCGGACCAGGCCCGTCGGCTGGCCGACATGATGGGCCTCTCCGCCTCGGCCCTGAAGCCGACGACGACGGACGCGGGTGAGATGGAACCGATGAAGCTGACCCTGGGGCCGGACTTCACGGAGGCGGGCAGCCCGCTCTCGGCACCCAGCAAGGCGCCGGAGGACATCCAGCGCGTGGAGGCGGACAAGGCGGTCTGCGCGAAGTGACCGCAGGTAGGGCCGCCCCGGTCGCCCCGTCCGGCGGATCCGGCTCGTCCGGCACCTGAGGACGGAACCAGGACGGAACCAGGACGGAACCTCGCGCGGGGCCGGGCGGGCCGCCACGGCGCCGCGCGCCCCGCCCGGCCGGTGCCGGAGGCCCGCCCCGGCCTCCAGGACCGGCATGCTGGCCGCATGGCCAACCCGCACGCCGACCTCACCCGTCACCTCGCCCGGGCCGTCCGGGGCGAGGTGGAGTCCGGCGCGGCCGCCCGCGCGCTGACGACCATGGACGCGTCGAACTACCGCCGCGTCCCGCAGGCGGTCGTGGCGCCCCACGACGCGGCGGACGTCGCGGAGACCCTCCGCGTCTGCCGGGAGCACGCCACGCCGGTCGTCCCCCGGGGCGGAGGCACCTCCATCGCCGGCCAGGCCACCGGCACCGGCGTCGTCCTGGACTTCACCCGCCACATGCGGCGGATCCTGGAGCTGGACCCCGTCTCCCGCACCGCCGTCGTCCAGCCCGGCGTCGTCCTGGACGACCTGCGGGCCGCCGCCGCCCCGCACGGGCTGACGTTCGGCCCCGACCCCTCCACCCACAGCCGCTGCACACTCGGCGGCATGATCGGCAACAACTCCTGCGGTTCGCACTCCGTGGCCTGGGGCACCACCGCCGACAACGTCCGGAGCCTGCGCGTCGTGCGCTACGGGGGAGGCGAGGCCCTCCACATCGGCCGCGGACTGCCCGACGCGCCGCCCGGCCTCCACGAGTTCGCCGCCTCCCACCTCGCCCTCCTGCGCACCGGCTTCCCCGCGCTCCCGCGCCGTATCTCCGGCTACGCCCTCGACGCGCTGCTCCCCGAGCACGGACCGGACCCCGCCCGGGCCCTCTGCGGCAGCGAGGGCACGCTCGCCGTGGTCACCGAGGCGACCGTCTCCCTCGTCGAGGTGCCCCGCGCCCGCGCGCTCGCCGTCCTCGGGTACGCCGACGAGGCGGCCGCCGCCGAGGCCGCCCCCGGCCTCCTCCCGTACGGCCCGCTCACCGTCGAGGGCATGGCCGCCGACCTCGTACGCGAACCGGCCGGGCTGCCGCGCGGCGCGGCCTGGCTGTTCGTCGAGACGGGCGGAGCCGCACCCGCCGAGGCCCGTGACCGGGCGACCCGGATCCTGCGCGCCGCCGACGCCCTCGACGGCACCGTCGTCACCGACCCCGCCGCGATGCGGACCCTGTGGCGCATCCGCGAGGACGCCGCCGGCACCGCCACCCGGATGCCGGACGGCACCGAGGCGTGGCCCGGCTGGGAGGACTGCGCCGTACCGCCCGCGCGGCTCGGCCCGTACCTCCGCGACTTCCGGGCCCTGCTCACCGAACACGGCCTGCGCGGCACCCCGTACGGGCACTTCGGCGAGGGCTGCATCCACGTGCGCATCGACTTCGACCTGCTGAGCGAGCCGGGAGTGGCCCGCTTCCGCCGCTTCTCCGAGGACCAGGCGGACCTCGTCGTGGCGCACGGCGGCTCGCTCAGCGGCGAACACGGCGACGGGCAGGCGCGGGCCGAACTCCTGCCCCGGATGTACGGGGACGAGATGGTCGGCCTGTTCACCCGCTTCAAGGACCTCTGGGACCCGGACGGCGACCTCAACCCGGGCATCCTCGCCCGCCCCGCACGGCTCGACGAGAACCTCCGCTTCGCCGTCCTCCCCGGCCGCCCCGTGGACGTCGCCTTCGGCTACCCGAACGACGGGGGCGACTTCTCGGCCGCCGTACGCCGCTGTGTCGGCGTCGCCAAGTGCCGGACGGCGCAGCCCGGTCCGGACGTCATGTGCCCGTCCTTCCGGGCGACGGGCGAGGAGGCCCACTCCACCCGGGGCCGCGCCCGGCTGCTCCACGAGATGCTCGCCGGGGAGGTGATCACGGACGGCTGGCGGTCCACCGAGGTACGGGACGCGCTCGACCTCTGCCTGTCCTGCAAGGGCTGCCGCACCGACTGCCCGGTCGGCGTCGACATGGCCACGTACAAGGCGGAGTTCCTCCACCACCACTACCGGGGCCGCCTGCGCCCGGCCGCGCACTACGCCATGGGCGGGCTCCCGCGATGGCTGCGGATGGCGGCCCCCTTCGCGGGCGCGCTCAACGCCCTGGCACGGATGCGCCTGCCCGCCGCCCTCGCCAAGCGGCTCGCCGGGATCGACCCGCGGCGGACGCTCCCCGTCCTGGCACGTCGCACGTTCCGGGCGTGGGCCGGGACCCGCGGGGCACCGGAGGCCGGGCCGGCCGTCGTCCTCTGGCCCGACACCTTCACCGACCACCTCTCGCCCGAGGTCGGCCGGGCGGCGGTCCGGGTCCTGGAGGCGGCGGGCCGGACCCCGGTGTTGCCCGCCCCCGGTGTCTGCTGCGGCCTCACCTACGTGTCGACGGGCCGCCTCGACGCGGCCCGCTCCGTCATGCGGCGCACCCTGGACCGGATGGGCCCGCTCCTCGGCCGGCCGCTCGTCGTCCTGGAGCCGAGCTGCGCCGCCGCGCTCCGGACGGACCTGCCGGAGCTCCTCCCCGACGACCCGCGCGCCGCCGGACTCGCCGGTTCCGTCCGCACCCTGGCCCAGTACCTGGAGGAGTACGCCCCCGAGTGGACGCCGCCCCGCCTGGACCGGCGGGTCGCCGGCCAGACCCACTGCCACCAGCACGCCGTGCTCGGCGACGCGGCCGAGCGCAGGCTCCGCGAGAAGGCAGGGCTGACCGGCGAGCTGAGCGGAGGCTGCTGCGGACTGGCCGGCAACTTCGGCTTCGAGAAGGGCCACTGGGAGGTCTCCGTGGCCTGCGCGGAGGATCAGCTCCTGCCGTCCGTGCGGGCGGCGGAACCCGGCACGGAGCTGCTGGCCGACGGCTTCTCCTGCCGCACCCAGCTGGAGCAGCTGGCGGGCCGCCGGGCCCGGCACCTCGCCGAGGTCCTGGCGGAAGGGCTCGACTGAGGGCTGTCCCGGAGTGACGGGACTGGCCTCGGCGGGCCCGGCCTCAGGGGCTCAGAGCTTCGCGACTGCCTCGCTCACCGCCGCCGACAGCCGCTCGTTCTCCGGGGCGGCACCGCCGGGGAGGGCGAAGCGGCGACGGGTGTAGCCGTAGGCCACACCGTTGACGGGGTCGGCGTAGGCCTGCGAGCCGGCGGCCCCCGAGTGGCCGAACGCGCCCTCGCCCAGGGCCGGGTAGTAGCCGGGGGACGCCTCGAAGCCGAAGGCGAAGGCGTCGGCCACGCCGGTCACCAGGTCGGTCCCCTTCCACCGCACCCTGCCCACCTCGGCCAGGGTCTCCGGCCGGAGCAGGGGCGCCCGGCCGTCCACCTCCGAGATCGCCGCCGCGTACATCCCCGCGAGCCCGCGCGCCGATCCCACTCCGCCGACCGAAGCGGGGCCGAGTGCGCGCACCTCGCGGGTGTTGGGAAGAGCCACGACGTCGAGCGGCGGGTCGGACGCGAAGCCGAACGCGACCGCCATCAGGCTCTCCAGGTCCAGCGGGTTCGCCGCGGACTCGGCGGCCTGCTCGGGTGTGGCGACACCGGGGCGGACGGGCACGTACCGGGATTCGAGCTCCTCGGGCAGGCCCAGGTGGAGGTCCAGCCCGTACGGAGCGCGCACCCGCTCCTCGAAGATCTCCTGGATCGACCGCCCGGTGACCCGGCGGACCACCTCACCGGTGAGGGCGCCGATCACCAGCGCGTGGTAGCCGAACGCCGTCCCCGGGGCCCAGTGGGGCCGCTGACCGGCCAGCCGGCCGGCGAGGACCCGGTCGTCGGCCAGGTCCGGGATGCCGAACCCGCCGTCCGACCAGACCAGCCCGGCGCGGTGCGACACCAGCTCACGGACGGTCAGTTCGCCCTTCCCCTCGGCGGCGAACTCCGGCCAGTACGACGCCACCGTGCGCTCGGGGTCGATGGCTCCGTCCTGGACGAGCAGGGCCAGGACGAGGTGGGCGGCGCCCTTGGTGGAGGAGTACACGGCGGGCAGCGAGTCCCCGGCGATGCCCTCCCCCGCCCACAGGTCCACGACCAGCCGGCCGTGGTGGTACACCGCGAGCTGGCTTCCGGGCTCCGTGTGGTCCGCCGCGAGTACGGCGGCGAACTCGTCCCGTACGCCCTCGAAGCCGGCCGTGACCGTGCCGTGCACGGTGATGGTGTCGCCGGTGTCCGTCATGTGGTGCCCCCTGGAATGATCGACCCGATCGGTACACGGCTCCCAACTCCCGTACGTCCGGGCTTCATTCCCCGTCACCGGGTGGAATTTCCCGGGGGCTCCCGCTGTTCCCGCGCCACGATCTCCCGGGCGAGCGTCACCAGATGGGGCAGCGCCGGATGGCCCGGCCCGTCCCGGCGGGCCAGCAGGACGGGCAGGGGCGGCGCGTCGGTCAGCGGCACGTAGGCGACCCCGGCGTGCGGGTGCATCCCGGCGGTGGAGGCCCCCGAGACCCCGCTGCCCCGTCCCGCCGCGACGGCGGTGAGCCAGTCGTCGGTGTTGGCGACGGTGAGGGTGGCCGCGGGCCGGTCGTGCGGGGGCCACAGGGCGAGCGTGGTGGTGCCCGAGACGGTGTTCAGGACGACGGCGTCGCCGGTCAGATCGGCCAGGGACAGCGAGGCGCGGGCGGCGAGCGGGCCGTCGGCGGCGACGGCGGCCACCCGGTCCTCCGTGAACAGCACCTCGGTGACGAGCCCCGGGGTGTCCACCGGGCCCCGCAGCAGCGCCGCGTCCACCTCGCCCCGGGTGAGGCCGGCCGTGCGGTCGTCGATGCGGAGCAGTTCGAGCGGGGTCCCGGGGTGGCGCTGCTGCCACGTCCGCAGCAGCGGTGTGGTGTACGGACCGAACGCGGACCACGCGTGGCCCAGGCGCAGCGGCCAGTGGCGCAGTCGGCCCGGGTCGATGGCCTCGTCGAAGGCGCCGACCGCCGCTGCGGCCTTGTCGCGGAAGGCGACGCCCTCGGGGGTGAGGGCGAGGTGATGCGTGGACCGGTCGACGAGCCGGACGCCCAGATGGCGTTCGAGGGCGGCGAGCGTGCGGGAGACGACGGGCTGGGTGACCCGGAGCCGGGCGGCGGCGCGGGTGACGCTGCCCTCGTCGGCGATGGCGAGGAAGGCGCGCAGATGTCGGACCTCGATGCCGCGCCCGCCGGTCCCGGTGTCCTGTCCAGTCCTCATGCCGCCGGAGCATAACGGGAGCGCAATGGGCATTTCACGGGAGGCGCGCGGGTCTCTACGGTGAGGACGTGAGACCCTCGCGGCCGGTGCCGTACTGTGGACCGGAAAGTGCACTCTAGTGAACTGAAGAAAAGGTGTCCGGTGAACGACCCCCGCGTTGCCACAGAGTCGGCCGCAGCCGTCGCCGTCCCCGAGGCGGTGACCGCGCTCCAGGAGCCGGGCGGCGGCCCGGCTCGTCGCGGCGCCGCACTCGGTCCGGTCGCGCTGGTGGTGGCGGGCGGCCTCTCCGTGCAGTTCGGCGCGGCGGTCGCCGTCCTCCTGATGCCGAAGGCGGGCGCGCTCGGCGTCGTCACCCTGCGTCTCGCCGCCGCCGCCCTCATCCTGCTGGTCGTCTGCAGGCCGAAGCTTCGGGGCCACTCGCGCGCCGACTGGGGCACCGTGGTCGCCTTCGGTGTCGCGATGGGCGGCATGAACATGCTCTTCTATCAGGCCGTCGACCGCATTCCGCTGGGTGCGGCCGTCACTCTCGAGGTGCTGGGCCCGCTGGTGCTCTCCGTCGTCGCCTCGCGACGGCTGGTCAACCTCGTGTGGGCGGCGCTGGCCCTCGGGGGCGTCGTCCTGCTCAGCGGCGGGGGCTTCGACCAGCTGGATCCGGTCGGGGCGGCGTACGCCCTGGGCGCCGGCGCCATGTGGGCGGCGTACATCATCTTCAGCGCCCGCACCGGACGCCGCTTCCCGCAGGCGGACGGGCTGGCCCTCGCGATGGTCGTGGCCGCGGCGCTCTCGCTGCCCCTCGGCATCATGGAAGCCGGTTCGAAGCTGCTGGTCCCCTCCACGCTGGGCCTGGGCATCGCCGTGGCGCTGCTCAGCTCGGTCCTTCCCTACACCCTCGAACTGATGGCCCTGCGCAGGCTGCCCGCGCCCACCTTCGCGGTCCTGATGAGCCTCGAACCGGCCATCGCCGCCACGGCGGGCTTCCTCATCCTCGACCAGGCCCTCTCCGCGACGGACGCCCTGGCCATCGCCCTGGTCATCGGGGCGAGCATCGGCGCGGTGCGCAGCCAGGGGCGGCGCGCCCGGAAACGGTGAGCCCGGTGCGCCGGGCGTCCGTCCGTTCTCCTGCGCGGCCGGGCGTCCGATCCTAGGGTGGTCGCGATGGCCGACCTGGAGGAACACATGCCGGAACGCGACGATCTGCTCGCCCTCGTGACCGATCAGCGCACCAACTTTCTCTTCACCGTCGCGGAGCTCGACGACGCCGGTGCCCGCGCCCGGACGACCGTCAGCGAGCTGACCCTCGGCGGGCTCCTGAAGCACCTCGGACTCGTGCAGCGCAGCTGGCTCGACGTCGTCGAGGGCACCGCCCCCGCCAAGGTCGACTGGGCGGACCTCGACCCCGACGGCAACCGGATGACCGACGGCGAGACGGTGCCAGGGCTGCTGGAGGCCTTCCACGCGGCGGCGGCCGCGTTCGACCGTACGGTGCGCGAGGAGGCCGACCTCGACCGCGAGGTCACGCTGCCCTCGTACCCCTGGTCGCCCCCGGAGCCGGTCGTCTGGACCGTCCGCCGCGTCCTGTGGCACATCTTCCGCGAGATCGCCCACCACAGCGGCCACGCCGACATCATCCGCGAGGCGCTGGACGGTGCCAGCACCACGGCGAAGATGGCCGAGGCGGCGTCGAAGGGGCAGTGACGAGGCCCCTTGGCCTCGTCGACGGTTCCCGGCGCAGGAGTCACCGCGCCGGGAACCGGCGCGAGGAGCACGATGGAAGGGAATGAAGGAAGGAGGCCCACGCATGGGAGCCACCAAGGAAACCGATGAGTACGCCGGGCTGTACTCCCACACCCCCTCCCAGGCCGAGGGCGAACGCGACGAGCCGACGGAGCGCGGCCGGGTCTCCGAGACCCACCCCGACGTCCCCAGGACGGAACCCTCGCAGGCCGAGGGCGACCGCGCGGAGTAGCGGCGCGGTGTGGTTCAGCCGTCGACCGGGAGGATCCGGAACGCGGACAGGCCCGGTGTCAGCGGTGTGATCGCCCGGAAGTCGCGCTGGTCGAGAGTGAAGATGCGGTCGGTCCTGTAGCGGTCGGCGAGGACGACGCCGACCGCGTCCGCGAGGTCCAGCCGAAGCCCTGCGTACGTGAGGCGCACCTCGTGCGCCGCTCTCAGGTCGATGGGCTTCAGGTCGGCGAGCCTGTACTGGCCGTCCGCCAAGCGCGAGTTGAGGGCTTCCATCACCTGCATGGTGGCCGGGAAACCGAGGTCCCGGTGTACGAGGTGGTCCAGCTCCGTGACGACCAGCGGGGAAATGGCCAGCGTCTCGTCGGCGAGAACCTTCGCCGCACCGGAGTGCTCCGGCTGTGCGGAGTCGAAGGCCGCGTAGAGGGCGGAGGTGTCGGCGACGATGATCAACGGCGCGCCGCTCGTTCCTTGATGTGTGCGTACACCGCGTCGTCCATGGCCTCGGGTGTGAGGGGGTGCCCGCTGTCGAAGACCGGGAGCTTGTCGCTCCGCTTGGGCCGTTCCGCGTGGTCGAGGAGCAGAGCGATGCCCCGCCTGATGAGCTCCGCCTTGCTGATTCCGGTGGCGGACGCTTCGGCGTCCAGCCGTACTTCCAGCTCCTCCGGGAGGTACACGGTCGTCTTTATCATGATGTCAATTTACCACCCTGCCCTACGTAGGGCAGGGTGGTAACGGGAGTCGTGCGAGGGCACGCGGGACATGAAGCGTCGGTCGCCTGTTACGTTCCGGCTCATGGGCGACGGTGTGTACGTGGGGCATGCGGCGGCGGACGCCGCCCTGGACCACGGGTGGCTGCTGGGCCACTTCAAGGACCCCTCCGGCCCGCGCCACAGTGAGGCCCTGGAGATCAAGTGGGGTGTCCACCCCCGGGGCGACGAACGGGCCGCGTGGGTGAGGGGGGAGGAGCGCACGGCGCTGCTCGTGCTCATCAGCGGCCGCTTCCGGCTGGAGTTCCCCGAGCGCCACGTGGTGCTGGAACGCCAGGGCGACTACGCCGTCTGGGGCCGGGGCGTCGACCACTCCTGGTACGCGGAGGAGGAGTCCGTGGTGCTGACGGTGCGCTGGCCCTCCGTCCCCGGCTACCGGGCGCCCGCCGTCGGCTGACCGGTGTCGGTGCGCCTCGGGCGAGCTGTGGCGCGGGTGGTCCGTTCGATCCTCGGTCACCGGCACAGGCGTTCCTCGCCGCCGTTCCGGCCACATGACCCGGCTTTGGCCATTGTCGGAGCGTCAGGCGTGCGACGTGAGCCCGTGGGATAGAAAGCCTCGGACACCCGACAGTGCCTTTTGTTTGCATCTCGGTGAATACTGGGGGTTTTGCATGATCGACATCCTGGACCTTGATGTGCAGCTGGCCCGGTTCCACGAGAACGGCTACCTCCTCCTGCCCGGATTCCTCCCCGCGTCCCTCATCGAGCGCCTCGTGCCCGAAGTCGACCGATGGGTCGACCGCGGCCTGCGGCAGTTATCCATCGACGCGTGCGCGGACCCCGGCAGCGCTCCGCCGCCACTGGTGGAGCTGGAGATGGACTCCCACGGGGAACTGGCGTCCTACGAACCTCTGCTGGAGCTGCTCGAGGAGGAGCCCCTGCTGGGGCGGACCTTCGTCTTCCACCACCTCCACAGCGACCGGCGGCTGCCCGGAGGCGGTGGCAAGCCCTGGCACCACGACTACGAGCAGCATCCGCAGAAGGACCGGGACCACCCCATGATCCACGCACTGCACTACGTCGGAGGGCTGCGTCCCGGCATGGGGGCACTGGCCGTGCTCCCCGGATCTCACAGACAGGTCGCGGAGAAGGACGCGTGGAGTGACCTGGGAACGGCGCAACAGCCGGGTGAGGTGGTCATAGACGACCTGCCACCGGGTTCCACCGTCCTCCTGCACTCGGCTCTTTTTCACACGAGACGCGCCGCGTCCGGTCCGGTGGCGGACGGGAGCCGCCGGTACATGATCGACGCGTCCTACTGCAGGACGGGTGTGCTCTGGCCGCCGGTCAAGCCGTACTGGCGGGCGGTGCTGGCCGTGGGCCGCGCGCGGGGGCTGGGGGCCGGGCGCCGGCCCGACCTCTTCGACGAGCGGCACTTCCGCGAGTACTCGGCAACGGGCTGGGGGACGGCGGCATGAAGGTGCTGGAGGCCGTCACCTTCGACGCGATGATGGCCCGCTTCCGCCTGGAGCACCCGTACCACGAGGGCGACGACGCCAACTCGAACGACGAGGCCGAGACCCACATCCACAGCGCACACAGGGCTCTCGGCGGCCGCTGGCACCGTGTGCTGCTGGAGGGCACCGAGGTGCTCGGTGTCGTACTGCCCTGGCATCTCGGGGAGGACGGCGGCGTGGAGCTGATCCCCAGGACAGGCCTGACGGTGGCGGCGGCGGCATCCCGGCTCGCCGGGCTGGGGGCCTCCTACGCGGAGACCAACCCGCTCTGCGCGTTCAAACTCGCACGCCAGACAGACGCGCCACCACGCTCGTGCTTCCTCAGCACCGAAGCGGTGCCCGGCCAGGACTACGAAGGGCTCACGTCCCGCAGCGGCCTGGTTCATCTCGACGGGCTGCACCGGATGCTGGCCTGGCAGCACGCAGGCCGGCTGGGGCCCGGCCGGTGGGTGAACGCCTACGTCGCCGGTCTATCCCCGGCCGACGTACGGCATGGAACTCGGCATCACCAGGACTGACTGGATGTTCACCCCTGCGGGTAACGCGGCCATGGCCCGGACCATGTCCACGACGTGCCGCATGTCCATGGTCGGCTCGGCCCGGAGCGAGCCGTCGGCCTGGCGTACCGCGGGCTGCGGCCGGTCCTCGGGAGTCACGTTGCCGATGTCGATCTGACCGCAGGAGATGTCGTGGCGGCGCCCGTCGAGCGACAGGGAGCGGGTCAGCCCCGCCACGGCGTGCTTGGCCGCAGTGAAGGCCACCGAGTCGGGGCGGGGCGTCTGGGCGGAAGGAGCACCGTTGTTGATGATCCGGCCGCCTCGGGGCGACTGCCCCTTCATCATCCGGAAGGCCGCGCGCGAGCACAGGAAGGTCCCGGTCGCGATGGACGCCATCACGCGGTTCCAGTCCTCGACCCGCACCTCCTCGGTGGGGGTGTACGGCATGGTGTCCGCGGCGTTGTTGAAGAGCAGATCGAGCCGGCCGAAGCGCTCCTCCACGGTGCCGAAGAGAGCGTCGACCGCCACCGGGTCGGTGATGTCGGCAGTGACCGCGACGGCCCGGTCCCGGTCCTGGCCGGGGGCGAGCCGCGCGGTCTCCTCCAGGGGGGCGTGGCGCCGCCCGGTGAGGACGACCGTCCAGCCGTCCGCCAGCAGACCCAGGGCACAGGCCCGCCCCACACCGCTTCCCGCCCCCGTGACAACAGCCGTCCTCACCGTCACGTTGCACACCCCATCTCAGCGAACCCGTGTCCGGACATCGGCTCCCGGAGCGTGTCCCGCGTCCCTCTCACCCAAACTGGAGCAGCGATGAATGGCGTTTTCCCGGCGCTCGGCGGTACCGACGGCAGCCGGTCCTGGTTCGAGCGCGCACAGGCGTCCCTGGCCGGCGGGATCAGTTCCTCCGCCCGGCTGACCTCCACCGGACCCCACCCCTACCCCCTCTACATGACCAGCGGGTCGGGCGCGCGCGTGCGGGACGTGGACGGCAACGAGTACATCGACTATCTCGTCTCCTACGGCAGCGCCGTCCTCGGGCACGCGTCCCCCCTCCTCACGGACGCCCTCACCCAGGTACTCCGGACGGGAACGATGTTCGGAACCTGCAACGTGCCGGAGGTCGAACTCGCCGAACTGATCTGCCGGATGGTGCCCTGCGCAGAGCTGGTCCGCTTCGCCAACTCGGGAAGCGAGGCGGTGCAGGGAGCGGTACGCGCCGCCCGCGGGTACACCGGCCGGTCCACCGTGCTCAAGTTCGAAGGGCACTATCACGGCTGGTCCGACACGCTCGCCGTCTCGAACCGGCCCACCGCCTCCGAAGCCGGCCCCTACGCCGCGCCGCATTCCGTGCCCCACTCACCGGGCATCCCACAGGGTGTCGTCGACGACGTGGTCGTCTGCCCGTGGAACGACCCGGCCGCCTTCAGGGCCGTCCTCGACGCCCGTCCGGACCTCGCCGCCGTCATCTGCGAACCCATCGTCGCCAACAACGCCTGCACCATGCCCGACCCGGGCTTCCTGGACCTGTTGCGGCAGGAGTGCACCGCACGGGGCCTCGTGCTGATCTTCGACGAGGTCTGTACCGGGTTCCGGACGGGCCCCGGCGGGGCCCAGGCGCTCTTCGGGGTGATCCCGGACCTCGCGGTGTACTCCAAGGCGCTGGGCGGAGGCCTGCCGATCGCCGCATTCGCGGGCCGGCGGGAGGTGATGGAACCACTGGCCAGCGGGCGGGTGAAGCACGGAGGCACCTACAACGCGTCGCCCCTGTGTGCCACAGCCGCTCTCGTGACACTCCGCGCGCTGAACGACCCCGCCGTCACCAAACGGATCGACGAGACCGGCCGCAGGATCATGGAGACGGTGCGACGCGCGGCACACGACCGGCGTGTGCCCTGCGCCGTGCAGGGCGTCGGGGCCATGTTCCAGGTGGTGTTCACCCCGGACGGGTCCCCCACCCGGCAGTACCGGGACCTCCTCACCGTGGACGGAGGCCGGTACGACGCCTTCCGGCACGAACTGCTCAAACGCGGAGTGCACACCAACGCCTACGGGATGGCCTGCTGGTTCGTCCCGGCCGTCGTGTCGGACGCCGACCTCGATGCCACCTGCCGGGCGGTGGAGGACGCCATCGCCGTCCTCTGAGGGCGGTCCCCGCCCTCCCTGCCACGTTGTCCGGTCACGCGTCGGTCCGGCGGTCCTCCCGCGGCCCGCCGGACCAACCGCCTCCCCTCGGGTTCCAGGCGAGAGGGGCGGCGGCCGGGACGAAAAAATCATGCAAGCATGCTTGCTTGTTTTATGGGGCACTGGCATGCTCCGGGGCACACCGCCACGCCCCGAGGGGAGCGCACCGTGCCCGACGCATCGGCCGTGACCGCCGCCGTGCTCGACGACATGCGTGAGGAGAGCGACGAACTCGACCTGCTGGTAGCCGGGTTGAGCGCACACGAGTGGAGCGCGCCGACCCCCGCGCAGGGGTGGACCGTCGCCCACCAGATCGCCCACCTCAACTGGACCGACGAGGTGGCCCTGGTCGCCGCCACCGAGCCCGACGCCTTCGCCGCCGAGGTCGACAGAGCCCTGGCCGCTCCCGAGACCTTCGTCGACGAGGCGGCCGACGCGGCCGTCACCGCCCTGACGCCCGACGCGCTGCTCGTGGAGTGGCGGGAGGGACGGGCCCGGCTCCAGGAGGCCCTTCGTGCGGCGCCGGCGGGGACGAAGCTGCCCTGGTACGGCCCGCCCATGAGCGTCGCCTCGATGGCGACCGCGCGGCTCATGGAGACCTGGGCGCACGGCCAGGACATCGCCGACGCCCTCGGCGTGACGAGGAAGCCCACCGCCCGGCTGCGGCACGTCGCCAGGATCGGCGTACGGGCCCGGGACTACGCCTACTTCGCCCGGGGCATGCAACCGCCCGCCGGGCAGTTCCGGGTGGAACTGCGCGCCGAGGACGGCGGGTTGACCGTGTACGGCCCCGAGGACGCCGCCCAGCGGGTCACCGGGCCGCTCCTCGACTTCTGCCTGCTCGTCACCCAGCGCGCCCACCGCGACGACCTGGCCGTCGAGGCGGTGGGCGCGGACGCCGGACAGTGGCTGGACATCGCGCAGGCCTTCGCCGGACCCGCCGGCCCCGGCCGTCCCCCGAAGGCGGACCGATGACCCGGCCGCTGCGCATCGGCAACGCCTCCGGCTTCTACGGCGACCGCTTCGACGCCGTGCGCGACATGCTCACCGACGGCCCCCTGGACGTCCTCACCGGCGACTACCTCGCCGAACTGACCATGCTGATCCTGGGCCGGAGCCGCCTCAAGGACCCGAAGCGGGGATACGCCACGACCTTCCTGAGACAGCTGGAGGAGAGCCTGGGCCTCGCCCACGAGCGGGGCGTGAAGATCGTCGCCAACGCGGGCGGGCTCAATCCGGCCGGACTCGCCGACGCCGTACGGGAGCTGGCCGACCGGACGGGCGTACCCGTGCGCGTCGCGCACGTCGAAGGCGACAGCCGCCCGGTGCCCGACGGCTTCCTCACCGCCAACGCCTACCTCGGCGGCGGAGGCATCGCCGCCTGCCTGCGGGCGGGGGCCGACATCGTCGTCACCGGCCGGGTCACCGACGCGGCCCTCGTGACCGGGCCCGCCGCCGCCCACTTCGGCTGGGGGCCGGACGCCCACGACGCGCTCGCCGGAGCGGTCGTCGCCGGGCACGTCCTGGAGTGCGGGACCCAGGCCACCGGTGGCAACTACGCCTTCTTCGGCGACCACGACGTCCGCCGCCCGGGGTTCCCGCTCGCCGAGATCCACGAGGACGGCAGCAGTGTCATCACCAAGCACGACGGCACCGGCGGGGTCGTCGACATCGGCACCGTCACCGCGCAGCTGCTGTACGAGACCGGCGGCGCCCGCTATGCGGGACCCGACGTCACCGCCCGGCTCGACACCGTCCGGCTCACGCAGGACGGACCCGACCGGGTGCGGATCGACGGCGTGCGCGGAGAGGCCCCGCCCCCCACGCTGAAGGTCGGGCTCAACCGGCTCGGCGGGTGGCGCAACGAGGTCGTCTTCGTGCTCACCGGACTCGACATCGAGGCCAAGTCCCGGCTCGTACGCGACCAGTTCGCCGACGCCCTCGACCGGGCCGGCTCGAAGCCGGCCGAGGTGACGTGGGAACTCGCCCGCACCGACCGGGCCGACGCCGGCACCGAGGAGACCGCGAGCGCCCTGCTCCGGCTCGTGGTGCGCGACCCGGACCCGGAGGCGGTCGGCCGCGCCGTGTCGGGGGCCGCCGTCGAGCTGGCCCTCGGCAGCTACCCCGGCTTCCACGTGACCGCCCCGCCAGGGAAGGGCGCGCCGTACGGGGTGTTCGAGGCCGCGTACGTACCGGCCGGGAGCGTCCCCCATGTCGCCGTCCTGCCGGACGGGTCGCGTTCGGCCGTCCCGACGGCCGGCCCGTACCGGGACATCGAGGACGTGGCGGAACCGGAACTGCCCGATCCGCTGCCTGCCGGACCCACCCGCACCGCGCCCCTCGGCCGTGTCGCCGGCGCCCGCAGCGGTGACAAGGGCGGGGACGCCAACGTCGGCGTATGGGTCCGCACGGACGACGCCTGGCGCTGGCTGGCCCATGAACTGACCGTCGCCCGCTTCGAGGAACTGCTGCCGGAGACCGCCGGACTCACCGTCGTGCGCCATGTCCTGCCCCGGCTGCGGGCCCTCAACTTCACCGTCCACGGCCTCCTCGGCGAAGGCGTCGCCGCGCAGGCGCGCTTCGACCCGCAGGCCAAGGCGGTGGGGGAGTGGCTGCGGTCCCGGCACGTCCCCGTCCCCGTACAGCTCCTGGACGAACCGGAGGTGAACGCATGACCGTCCTGCCCACCGCGCTCGACACCTCGGGGCCCGAATACGGTGCCCACCGCGAGGCCATGCTCGCGAAGCTCGCCGAGCTGGACACCGAGCACGCCAAGGCGCTGGCCGGCGGCGGCGAGAAGTACGTGGCCCGCCACCGCGGGCGCGGCAAGCTCCTCGCCCGTGAGCGGATCGAGCTGCTCGTCGACCCGGACACGCCCTTCCTGGAGCTGTCCCCGCTCGCCGCCTGGGGCAGCGACTACGCGACCGGCGCCTCGCTCGTCACCGGGATCGGGATCGTCGAGGGCGTCGAATGCCTGATCACCGCCAACGACCCGACCGTGCGCGGTGGCGCCTCCAACCCCTGGACCCTGAAGAAGGCCCTGCGCGCCAACGAGATCGCCTTCGCCAACCGGCTCCCCTGCATCTCCCTGGTGGAGTCGGGGGGCGCTGACCTGCCCTCGCAGAAGGAGATCTTCATCCCCGGCGGGGCCCTCTTCCGCGACCTCACCCGGCTGTCCGCCGCCGGGATCCCCACCGTCGCGGTGGTGTTCGGGAACTCCACGGCCGGCGGGGCGTACGTCCCCGGGATGTCCGACCACACCGTCATGATCAAGGAGAGGTCCAAGGTCTTCCTCGGCGGCCCGCCCCTGGTGAAGATGGCCACCGGCGAGGAGAGCGACGACGAATCGCTCGGCGGCGCCGAGATGCACGCCCGCACCTCCGGGCTCGCCGACCACTACGCCGTCGACGAGCACGACGCGCTGCGCCAGGCCCGCCGGATCGTCGCCCGGCTCAACTGGCGCAAGGCGCACCCCGATCCCGGTCCGGCCGAGCCACCGAAGTACGACGAGGACGAGCTGATCGGCATCGTCCCCGGCGACCTCAAGGTCCCCTTCGACCCCCGCGAGGTCATCGCCCGGCTCGTCGACGGCTCGGACTTCGACGCCTTCAAGCCGCTCTACGGGACCAGCCTGGTCACGGGCTGGGCGCGCCTGCACGGCTACCCCGTCGGCATCCTCGCCAACGCACAGGGCGTGCTGTTCAGCGAGGAGTCGCAGAAGGCCGCGCAGTTCATCCAGCTGGCCAACCAGCGCGACATCCCGCTCCTCTTCCTGCACAACACCACCGGCTACATGGTCGGCAGGGAGTACGAGCAGGGCGGCATCATCAAGCACGGCGCGATGATGATCAACGCCGTGTCCAACAGCCGGGTCCCGCACCTGTCCGTGCTGATGGGTGCCTCCTACGGCGCCGGCCACTACGGCATGTGCGGCCGCGCCTACGACCCCCGCTTCCTCTTCGCCTGGCCCAGCAGCAAGTCCGCCGTGATGGGCCCCCAGCAGCTCGCCGGCGTCCTCTCGATCGTCGCCCGCGCCTCCTCCGCCGCGAAGGGGCTGCCCTACGACGACGAGGCCGACGCCGGGCTGCGCGCCATGGTGGAACAGCAGATCGAGTCGGAGTCGCTGCCGATGTTCCTCTCGGGGCGGCTGTACGACGACGGGGTCATCGACCCGCGCGACACCAGGACCGTCCTCGGGATGTGCCTGTCCGCGATCCACACGGCACCGGTCGAAGGCGCGCGCGGCTTCGGCGTCTTCCGGATGTGAGGCAGAGGATGATCACCGCACTGCTTGTCGCCAACCGGGGCGAGATCGCCTGCCGGATCTTCCGCACCTGCCGTGAGCTGGGCATCTCCACCGTCGCCGTCTACTCGGACGCGGACGCCGGAGCCCTGCACGTGCGGGAGGCCGACACCGCCGTACGCCTGCCGGGGGCCGCACCCGCCGACACGTATCTGCGCGGCGACCTCGTGGTCGCGGCCGCTCTCGCCGCCGGCGCCGACGCCGTGCACCCCGGATACGGCTTCCTCTCGGAGAACGCCGGGTTCGCCCGTGCCGTGCAGGACGCGGGACTCGTCTGGGTGGGGCCGCCGGTCAAGGCCGTCGAGCTGATGGCCTCCAAGACCCGGGCCAAGGAGCTGATGGCCGCCGCGGGAGTCCCCCTCCTCGCCCCCGTCGACCCGGGGAGCGCCACCGCGTCGGACCTCCCCCTGCTGCTGAAGGCGGCGGCGGGCGGCGGCGGGCGCGGCATGCGGATCGTCCGGGAGCTCTCCGCGCTCCCTGAGGAGCTGACCGCCGCCTCCGCCGAGGCCGCCTCCGCCTTCGGGGACGGCGAGGTCTTCGCCGAGCCCTACGTGGAGCGGGGCCGCCATGTCGAGGTCCAGGTCATGGCGGACGGGCAGGGCACGGTGTGGGCGCTCGGCACCCGTGACTGCTCCCTCCAGCGCCGCCACCAGAAGGTGATCGAGGAGGCTCCCGCGCCCGGCCTCGACGTGGAGCTGCGCGGCATGCTGCACGAGGCGGCGGTCGCCGCGGCGCAGGCGGTGGGCTACCGGGGCGCGGGCACCGTCGAGTTCCTCGTGTCGGCCGAGGGGCGCCCGTACTTCCTGGAGATGAACACCCGCCTCCAGGTCGAACACCCGGTGACGGAAGCGGTGTTCGGCCTCGACCTCGTCGCACTCCAGCTGTGCGTGGCGGAGGGCGGAGCGCTGCCCTCCGCCGCGCCCCCGCAGCCCGCCGGACACGCCGTCGAGGCCCGGCTCTACGCCGAGGACCCGGCCCGTGACTGGCAGCCGCAGACCGGAGCACTGCTCACACTCGACGTGCCCGCGGAACCCGGCATCCGCCTCGACACCGGATACA
This sequence comes from Streptomyces sp. NPDC057287, assembly GCF_042667905.1. Taxonomy (NCBI): domain Bacteria; kingdom Bacillati; phylum Actinomycetota; class Actinomycetes; order Kitasatosporales; family Streptomycetaceae; genus Streptomyces; species Streptomyces sp. NPDC057287. The sequence continues at coordinate 194,964 of NZ_JBHUYV010000006.1, forward strand.
CCGGCGGTGACACCGTCGGAGTGCACTACGACCCGATGCTGGCCAAGGTCATCGCCCACGCCCCCACCCGCACCGAGGCCGTGCGCCTCCTCGCACGGGCCCTGGAGCGCGCCCGCATCCACGGTCCGGTCACCAACCGGGAGCTGCTCGTACGCTCCCTGCGCCACCCCGACTTCACCGCGGGGCGCCTCGACACCGGCTTCTACGACCGGCACCTGGCCGCCCTCACGGCGACCGGAGCCCCCGGCGACGACGACGCCCGCCGCCTCGCCGCCACGGCGGCCGCGCTCGCGGCAGCGGTCAGCACCTCGGGAGCCGTGCTCCCCGGCCCCGCCCGCTTCGGCGCCTGGCGCAACCTCGCCTCGCAGCCGCAGACCAGGCGCTACCGCAGCGAGCCCGACGGGGCCGAGTACGAGATCGCCTACCGCACGGGCCGGGACGGCACCCCCGCCCCCGGGACCGGCGAGCGGGTCCTCGCCGCCCGCCCCGGAGCCGTCACCCTCGAGACCGGCGGGGTGACCCGGCACTTCACCGTCACCGCGCACGGCGACCGCGTCCACGTGGACACGGCCACCGGAGCACACACCTTCACCGCACTGCCCCGCTTCACCGACCCCGCCGAACGCACCGAACCCGGCTCCCTGCTCGCCCCCATGCCCGGCACCGTCGTCCGTCTCGCCGACGGACTCGCCAAGGGCGCGCCCGTCGAGGCGGGGCAGCCGCTGATCTGGCTGGAGGCGATGAAGATGGAACACCGCATCCTCGCCCCCGCCTCCGGCACCCTCACCGCGCTCCACGCCGCCCCCGGACTCCAGGTCGAGGTCGGCGCTCTGCTCGCCGTCGTACAGGACGCCCCCGCATCCGACGCATCCGCGCACCAGGAGGAGACGACATCATGAGCACCGTCCTCGAAACCGAAGAGCACCAGGCCCTCCGCGCCGCGGTCGCCGCCCTCGGCAAGCGCTTCGGCCGCGCCTACACCACCGACCTGGCACGCAGGGGCGAGCACCCCCGAGAGCTGTGGGAGGCGGCGGGCAAGCTCGGCTACCTCGGGGTCAACCTCCCCGAGGAGTACGGCGGCGGGGGAGGCGGCATGGCCGAACTCTCCATCGTCCTGGAGGAGCTGGGCGCGGCCGGCAGCCCCCTGCTCATGATGGTCGTCTCCCCGGCGATCTGCGGCACCGTCATCGCCCGCTTCGGTACCGACGCCCAGAAGCGGGCCTGGCTCCCCGGCCTCTCCGACGGCTCCCTGACCATGTCGTTCGGCATCACCGAGCCCGACGCCGGCTCCAACTCCCACCGCATCACCACCACCGCGCGCCGCGACGGGGACGGGGACGGGTGGATCCTCAGCGGCCGCAAGGTCTTCATCTCCGGCGTCGACATCTCCGACGCCACCCTGATCGTCGGCCGGACCGAGGACGCGAAGTCCGGCAGCCTCAAGCCCTGCCTCTTCATCGTCCCCCGCGACACCCCGGGCTTCACCCGCACGCAGATCGACATGGAACTCCAGGCGGCCGAGAAGCAGTTCGAGCTCGTCCTCGACGACGTACGGCTGCCCGCCGACGCGCTCGTCGGTGGGGGCCCCTCCCGCTCGGGCGAAGCCGGGAGTGGGGGAGAGGACGCCGGCCTGCTCCAGCTCTTCGCCGGACTCAACCCGGAACGCATCATGGGCGCCGCCTTCTCCATCGGCATGGGCCGGTACGCCCTCGAACGGGCCGTCGACTACGCGAAGACCCGCACCGTCTGGAAGGGCGCGCCCATCGGCGCCCACCAGGCCATCGCCCACCCGCTCGCCCAGGCGCACATAGAGCTGGAACTGTCCCGCCTGATGATGCAGAAGGCCGCCCGGCTCTACGACGAGGGCGACGACATCGGGGCGGGCGAGGCCGCGAACATGGCGAAGTACGCCGCCGCGGAAGCCTGCGTCAGGGCCGTCGACCAGGCCGTCCACACCCTCGGCGGCAACGGCCTGACCCGCGAGTACGGACTCGCCTCGCTCATCACCGCCGCGCGCGTCTCCCGCATCGCACCCGTCAGCCGGGAAATGATCCTGAACTACGTCTCCCACCAGACCCTGGGCCTGCCGAAGTCGTACTGACATGTTCGGCCTTGTCCCGGGTCTCCCCATCCGCCCCCGCAGGGGCGATTCTGGCTCTCCCACCCGCGTCGAAGGGGACCGCCATGGTGTTCCACAGCGAGTACGCAGACGTTCCGCCCCTCGAAACACCCATCCACGAAGCCGTCCTCGGCAGGGCCGCGGAGTTCGGTGACACCCCGGCCCTGATCGACGGGACCAACGGGATGACCGTCACCTACGGCCAGCTCGACGCCTTCCACCGGCGCATCGCCGCGTACCTCGCCGCCGCGGGGCTGCGCAAGGGAGACGTCCTCGCCCTGCACAGCCCCAACACGATCGCCTACCCGCCCGTCTTCTACGGGGCCACCCGGGCCGGCGCCACCGTCACCACCATCCACCCCCTCGCCACCCCCGAGGAGTTCGCCAAACAGCTCCAGGACTCGGCGGCCCGCTGGATCGTCACCGTCTCCCCACTCCTGGACACCGCCCGCCGGGCCGCCGAACTCGCGGGCGGGATCGAGGAGATCTACGTCTGCGACCAGGCCGAGGGCCACACCTCCGTCCTCGACATGCTGGGCTCCACGGCCCCCGAACCCGAGATCGCCTTCGACCCGGCCGAGGACATCGCCGTCCTCCCCTACTCCTCGGGCACCACCGGCACCCCCAAGGGCGTCATGCTCACCCACCGCTCCATCGCCACCAACCTGGAGCAGTTGCGGCCCTTCGTCCCCCTCGGCGAGCGCGACCGCATCCTGGCCGTGCTGCCCTTCTTCCACATCTACGGGCTCACCGCCCTCATGAACGGCCCGCTGCGCTACGGGGCCACGGTCGTCGTCCTGCCCCGCTTCGACCTCGCCCAGTTCCTGGAGACGATCCAGACCCACCGCATCACCGGGCTGTACGTCGCCCCGCCCATCGTCCTGGCCCTCGCCAAGCACCCGCTCGTCGGCGACTACGACCTCTCGTCCCTGGAGTACATCGTCAGCGCCGCCGCGCCCCTGGACGCCGAGCTCGCTGCGGCCTGCTCCGCCAGGCTCGGCGTCCCCGCCGTACGGCAGGCCTACGGGATGACGGAACTCTCGCCCGGCACCCATGTCGTGCCCCTCGACGCGGAGAACCCGCCGCCCGGCACCGTCGGAAAGCTGCTGCCCGGCACGGAGATGCGGATCGTCTCGCTCACCGACCCCGGCATCGACGTCGGCAGCGGCACCGACGGGGAGATCCTCATCCGCGGCCCCCAGGTGATGAAGGGCTACCTGGGCCGGCCCGACGCCACCGAAGCCATGATCGACGCCGACGGCTGGCTGCACACCGGGGACGTCGGCCGGGCCGACAGGAACGGCTGGCTGTACGTCGTCGACCGGGTCAAGGAACTGATCAAGTACAAGGGCTACCAGGTCGCCCCCGCCGACCTGGAGGCCCTGCTCCTCACCCACCCCTCGATCGTCGACGCCGCCGTCATCGGGGTCTACGACGCCGAAGGCAACGAGGTCCCCAAGGCCTACCTGGTCCGCCGGCCCGGCACGGAGGACCTCACCGAGGAGGACGTCATCGCCTACGTCGCCGACCGCGTCTCCCCGTACAAGAAGGTCAGACGGGCCGAATTCATCGAGGCCGTACCGCGCGCGGTGTCCGGCAAGATCCTGCGGCGCGAGCTGCGCGACCGGGAGAAGCCGCGATGACCCTGGCACCCCCGACCCACGACCGGGGCATCACCACCCTCACCCTCGACTCCCCGGCCAACCGCAACGCGATCTCCGCCCGGCTCGTCGGCGAACTCGCCGAGGCCCTGGCCGGCTGCGCGGCCGACGACACCGTGCGGGCCGTCGTCCTCACCCACACCGGCACCACCTTCTGCGCGGGCGCCGACCTGACCGCACCACCCGAACCGGCGGCCTTCGTCGGCCTGATGCGGGCGATCGTCGCCCTGCCCAAACCCGTCGTCGCGCGGGTCACCGGGCACGTCCGGGCCGGCGGGCTCGGGCTCCTGGGTGCCTGCGACATCTCGGCGGCAGGACCGGACGCCACCTTCGCCCTCACCGAGTCCCGCCTGGGCCTCGCCCCCGCCGTCATCTCCCTGCCCCTGCTGCCACGGCTCGACCCGCGTGCCGCCACCCGCTACTACCTGACCGGCGAACGCTTCGACGCGGCGGAGGCGGAGCGCATCGGCCTCGTGAGCATCGCCGGAGAGGATGTGGACAAGGCGCTCGTACCGGTACTCGACGGACTGCGCAGAGCGTCGCCCCAGGGGCTGACCGCCTCGAAGGAGCTGGTCACGGCTACTGTGCTGGAGAGTTTCGACAGTCACGCCGAAGACCTCATCGCCCGCTCGGCAGCGCTCTTCGCCTCCGACGCCGCACGGGAGGGGATGACGGCCTTCCTGGAACGACGGGATCCCTCATGGGTGCTGTGACACCCCCCAGAACCCCCGCCGCGAAGTCGCCCAAGCAGGACCGCAGCCGCGCCACCCGCCAACGGCTGCTCGAAGCCGCGGTCGCCTGCCTCGCCCAACACGGCTGGGCGGGCTCCACGGTCTCGGTCGTCGCGGAGCGCGCCGGGGTCTCCCGGGGCGCCGCCCAGCACCACTTCCCGACCCGCGAGGACCTCTTCACCGGCGCCGTCGAATACGTCGCCGAGGAGCGCTCCGCCGCCCTGCGCGCCCTGCCCGTCCAGGGCCGCACGGCGGTGGTCGCCGCCCTGGTCGACCTCTACACGGGGCCGCTCTTCCGCGCCGCGCTCCAGCTCTGGGTAGCCGCGTCGAACGAAGCCCAGCTGAGGCCCCGCGTCACCGAACTCGAAGCGCGCGTGGGCCGCGAGACCCACCGCATCGCCGTGGAACTGCTGCGCGCGGACGAGACCCGCCCCGGGGTGCGCGAGACCGTGCAGGGTCTGCTCGACATGGCCCGGGGTCTGGGCCTCGCCAACGTCCTGACGGACGACACGGCACGCCGGGAGAGAGTCGTCAGCCAGTGGGCGGCTCTCCTCGACGACGCACTGGGCTGACGGCTCAGCGCCCGGGCGGGACGAACTCGGGCTGGTCGAGCACCCGCAGCCAGCTTCCGTCCGACTGGCGCCGGACGACCTGGGCGCGGGCCCCGGCTCCGTCCTTCGGCGGGGTCGACGTCAGGGCGATGTCGCCGCTGACCAGAGTCGGCAGGGGCTGCTCGTGCTCGAAGTGCGGACGGTTGGCCAGCACCTTCTCCCACAGCGCGCGGATCGCCTCCCGCCCCACCGTCATCTCGCCCGGCGGGTAGGCCAGCACCGCCCCCTCCTCGTAGAGCGCGGCGACCCCGGCCGCGTCACCGGCGTTGGACCGCTCGACGAACAGGCGGGTGATGTCCTCGGGGCGCAGAGCCTTCTCGTGGTCGGGCATGGTTCCTCCTGGTGCGGGTTCCTGTCCTTCCAGCGTGGCCAGGCATGTTCCAGAAGTCCAACAGATGGTTCTGCTGGAAATTAGAATCCAGGGTCATGGAACTGAGGCAGCTGGAATACTTCGTCGCCGTCGCCGAGGAGCAGAACTTCACCAGGGCGGCCGAGCGCGTGCACATCAGCCAGTCCGGTGTCAGCGCCCAGATCCGCCGGCTGGAACGGGAGCTCGGCGCCGAGCTGTTCGACCGGTCCTCGCGCACCGCCGCCCTCACCGTCGCCGGGAAGGCCGCGCTCGAGCCCGCCCGTGCCGCGCTGGCCGCAGCCGCGTCGGTGGGCCGGGCGGTGGGTGAGGTGACCGAGCTGATCCGTGGCCGGCTCACCGTCGGGATGGTCATCGGCTGCACCGTCACCCCGCTGTTCGACGCCCTCGCGGCGTTCCACCGGGCGCACCCCGGGGTCGGGATCTCGCTGCTGGAGGACAACTCCGACCGGCTCGTGGAGGAGGTCCGCACCGGAGCGGTCGACCTGGCCCTGATCGGGACCGCTGCTCCCACCCCCGAAGGGCTGGAGGCCCTGACGGTCGTCAGCGACCGGCTCGTCGTACTGGTTCCGGACGAGGACCCCCTCGCGCGGCAGGAGCGGGTCGTCCTGGCGGACCTGACCGGCCGGCACCTCATCTCCATGCCGCCCGGCACCGGTCTGCGTACGCTGCTCGACCGTGCCTGCGCCGCCCAGGGCCTCCGGCCCGTGATCGCACTGCAGGCCGGCGCGGCGGACGCCGTCGCGGACCTCGCCGCCCGCGGTCTCGGGGTCGCCGTCCTCAGCGCGTCGATGTCGGCGGCCTACGGCGACCGGCTCACCGCACGCCTCATCGAGGACGTCGAGACGCCGGCGCTGCTCGCGCTGGTGTGGAGGAGCACGAACAACCCGGCGTTGCGGGAGCTGCTCGTGCACAGCCGGAAGGCGTTCGCCGGGCCCGCGGAGGACGGGCGGCCCGGCGGCGAGGAGGGGGCACCGGCAGCCGGCGGGTGATCAGCGCCGCCCGCCGGCCGCCCGGCCCCTCGCCCGGCCCTTTGCTTTCGTCAGTTGCCCAGATCGGCGAGCTGGTCGTAGCCCGCGATCTCGCGGGGGTCGCGCGTGCCCGGGCCGACGTACGTCGCCGAGGGGCGCACGAGGCGGCCGGTGCGCTTCTGCTCCAGGATGTGCGCCGACCAGCCCGCCGTACGGGCACAGCTGAACATCGACGTGAACATGTGCGCCGGCACCTCGGCGAAGTCCAGCACGATGGCCGCCCAGAACTCGACGTTCGTCGCCAGGACACGGTCCGGGCGCCGGGCGTGGAGCTCCTCCAGGGCGGCCTTCTCCAGCGCCTCCGCCACCTCGAAGCGCGGGGCGGCCAGCTCACGGGCCGTGCGGCGCAGCACCCGGGCGCGGGGGTCCTCGGCGCGGTAGACGCGGTGGCCGAAGCCCATCAGGCGCTCACCCTTGTCCAGGGCCTGCTTCACGTACGCCGTGGCGTCGCCGGTCCGCTCGATCTCCTCGATCATGCCGAGGACCCGGGACGGGGCGCCGCCGTGCAGCGGGCCCGACATGGCGCCCACCGCACCGGACAGCGCCGCCGAGACGTCGGCGCCGGTGGAGGCGATGACGCGGGCGGTGAACGTCGAGGCGTTCATGCCGTGTTCGGCGGCCGACGTCCAGTAGGCGTCGACGGCCTTGACGTGCTTCGGGTCCGGCTCGCCGCGCCAGCGGATCATGAACCGCTCCACGACGGACTCCGCCTTGTCGATCTCGCTCTGCGGGACCATCGGAAGCCCCTGGCCGCGGGCCGACTGGGCGACGTACGACAGGGCCATCACCGCGGCCCGCGCCAGGTCATTGCGCGCGGTCTCCGCGTCGATGTCGAGCAGCGGCTTCAGACCCCACACCGGCGCCAGCATGGCGAGCGCGGACTGCACGTCGACGCGGATGTCGCCCGAGTGCACGGGAATCGGGAACGGCTCGGCGGGCGGCAGGCCGGGGTTGAACGCCCCGTCCACCAGCAGACCCCAGACGTTGCCGAACGACACATGGCCGACGAGGTCCTCGATGTCGACGCCGCGGTAACGGAGCGATCCGCCTTCCTTGTCGGGCTCGGCGATCTCCGTCTCGAACGCGACGACTCCTTCAAGTCCGGGTACGAAGTCGGACATCGGGCGGCTCCCTCGGCTCGGCGGCTCTGTGACGGCCACGAAGGCCTGTCCACGATACTGGCGGGTTACCACGGTGCGGGGAAGGGTGACGTCCGGCACAGCCCGTCGGCTCGCGGAACCGGCGATCCGCCCCTTACCGCAAGGGACACCGGCCCGCTGCGGCAGGATGGCCCCGTGCCCACAGCAGATGCCACTTCGTCCTCCGCTTCCGCCTCCTCCCGCGCCCCGTCATCCGATTGGACCACCGATCCGGCCGCGATGCGCGAGCAGTACCGCTCCGAGGACTTCGTCGAGGAGGACCTCGCCGCGAACCCCATGGACCAGTTCGCCCAGTGGTTCCGCCAGGTCGCGGGGGGCGGCGCGCTCCACGAGCCGAACGCGATGGTGGTCTCCACGGCCGACTCCCGGGGACGGCCGTCCTCGCGCACGGTGCTGCTGAAGCAGTACGACGACCGCGGCTTCGTGTTCTTCACCAACTACGACTCCCGCAAGGGCCGCGAGCTGACGGAGAACCCGTACGTCTCGCTGCTCTTCCCCTGGCACCCGCTCGCCCGCCAGGTCATCGTCACCGGTACCGCGGCGCGGGTGGCCCGGGAGGAGACCGTCGCCTACTTCCGCACCCGCCCGCACGGCTCCCAGCTCGGTGCCTGGGCCAGCGAGCAGTCGGCGGTGATCGGCTCCCGCCGGGAGCTGGTCGACCGCTACGACGAGCTGGCCGCCCGCTACCCGGAGGGCGAGAAGGTGCCGGCGCCGCCGCAGTGGGGCGGCTTCCTGGTCGTGCCGGACGCGGTCGAGTTCTGGCAGGGCCGCGAGAACCGGCTGCACGACCGGCTGCGGTTCGTCCGGGACAGCCCCGCGGCCGAGTGGCGTGTGGAGCGGCTCTGCCCCTGAGGGCGCGGCCGGTGTCCCGGAACGCAGGAACCCGCAGGCTCTGGTCCCTCCTTGCGGAGGAGCCGGCCGGACTTACCGGCGAGCCTGCGGGTCGGTGACTGCTTGGTTTTCGGCAGACAGCCTGCCGAGGTGCACAGTGTGCGACGACGGGCTGTCAGCCCGCAGCCACCTCACGAATCCGATAAGACTGCACTTTTCGGATCACCTCCTTTCAACGTGTACGCACAGCCTAGGAACCTCCCCGCGGCCGCACAACCGAATTAACGGGACCACCGGTGGACACCGGATTTCCGGGAAGTGGCTGTGCGGTGGCCCACGTTCGAGTTCAATGGTCTGACGTGCGGCAATGCGGAAAGCGAAGCGGTACACGCCCTGCGGGAGGTACGGAGTGAGTGCTTCCAGGAGCACCGGGACCACCGACGCGATCGGCCCCGACGAGGACCCGGAACGGGCACCGTCGGCGGCGATCCCGGGCTCCCGGCTTCTCGCCGCGCTGCTCGACGGGATGGACGCGGCGCTCTGCGCCTTCGACGCGCACGGCACCATCACCCACTGGAACCGTGAGGCCGAACGGATCCTCGGCTGGAGCGCCGTGGAGGCGGTCGGGCGCCGCGGATTCGCGGGATGGGCCGTGCGGAGCGCGGACGCGGGTGACGTGCAGGGGCGGCTGCTGGCCGTCATGGACGCGCCGGGCCGGCAGGTCCACGAGTTCGCCCTGCTCCGCAAGGACGGCGGACGCGTCCTGGTGCGGACCCAGTCCTCGGGGGTCCGCGGCGAGGACGGGAAGCCCGCCGGGGTCTACTGCGCCTTCAGCGAGGTGCACGCGCAGATCGATCTGGAGCGGTCCATCGCGCTCAGCGAGGCCCTGTTCGAGGACGCTTCCTGGGGTGTGGTCGCCGTCGACGTCGACCTGCGCCCGACCGTGGTCAACGCGTACGCCGCCCGTGCGCTGGGCGGCGGGCGTACCACGCTGCTGGGGCGTCCGCTGGGCGAGCTGATCGTGCAGGGCGTCGAGGACCTGGAGGGCGCGCTGCAGCACGTCCTCGCCGAGGGCGCTCCGCCCGCCCCTGCCGAGCTGTGGGTGACTCTGCGGACCTCCGAGGGCGACCGGCGGCGCTGCTGGCGTAGCGGGTTCCTGAGGCTGGCGTCGCCGCTGGCGGAGGAACCGGTTCCGCTGGGGGTCGGGTGGCTGTTCCGTGACGTCACGGCGGCGAAGCTCGCGGAGCAGGACGCCGACCGGGTGCGCTTCCGCGCGAACCAACTGCACCGGGCCGCCCGCCAGGCGGCGGAGTGCGAGGACCCCATGGAGGCGGCGACCACGTCGCTGGACTACGCCCTGGCGGGGTTCGCCGACCACGCGGTGGTGGACCTGCTGGTGGACCTGGCGGCGGGGGAGCGGCTCGTACGGGCCGCGGCCACACCGTCCGACGCGCCGGGCCCCTGCCTGCCGGTCTCCGGTGGCCCGCTCCCGGTGCGGTACGCGCCGGGGCACCCGGCACTCCAGGCGGTGGAGCGTGCGGGGTCCGTCCGCTCCGCCGCGCCCGCCGGGTCGGGCGGGGCCTGGGCGGTGGAGCACCAGTGGCCCGGCGACTCGGTGCACGCCCTGTGCGCGGTGCTGCGGAGCCGGGGGCGGACGCTTGGTGTGGTGACGTTCCTGCGGGCGGGGAACCGCAGCGCGTTCGAACGCCCGGACGTGGTGTACGCCGAGAGCGTGGCGGTCCGGGTCGCCGCCGCGGTCGATCTTGCCCGGCTGACGGCCGGGTCGGGGGCCTGAGGGGGCCCGTGAGGGCCGGGTGGGGCCGGGCGGGGCCTGGGCGGGGCCTGGGACGGGCCGCCCGTGCCGCTCGGTGCCGGTTGGAGGAGTCAGTGCCGGTAGAAGATGCGGTCGCCGTACTCGCGCATCACGCGGCCGTTCCACTCGTGCCCGCCGTCGACGTTGCCCGAGCGCAGCAGCGGCGGCTCGATCCCCCGGGCGACGAGCTCCTCCGCCGCGGTGGCCATCATGGCCTGCATCAGCGCACTGGTGACGACCGTCGAAGCGGGTGCGAACGGCGCTTCGACGCCCTCCGCCGTCAGCTCCGCGTCACCGATCGAGATCTTGCTGTCGAGCACGATGTCGCAGTGGTCCCGGAGGAATCCGCCCGAGGCGTGCCGGGACCTGGTGCCCGTCGTGTACGCGACCGAGGTGACCCCGACGACCGTCAGCCCGAGGGCTCGCGCGTTCTGGGCCATCTCCACGGGCAGCGCGTTGCGCCCGGAGAGGGAGATGATCACCAGGAGGTCGCCCGAACGGGCCGGGCTGGAGTCGAGCACGGCACTGGCGAGACCGTCCACCCGCTCCAGCGCGGAGCCGAGGGTGGCCGGCATGACGTCGACGCCCACGGTGCCGGGGACGGCGAGCAGATTCATCAGGGCGAGCCCGCCCGCCCGGTAGACGACGTCCTGTGCGGCGAGCGAGGAGTGCCCGGCACCGAAGGCGAAGAGCCTGCCGCCGGCGGCGACGGTGTCGGCGATCGCGGCTCCCGCGGCCGCGACTGCTCCGGACTCCTCGTCGCGCACCCGCTCCAGCAGGCCGATCGCTGCGTCGAAGAACTGACCGGCGAGCTTGCTGTCGCTCATCGAGGAGGCCTTTCCGGCGGGGGAGCGGGTCCGTGCGGTGCCCGTGTCGCGGATCACGTTGCGGTCTGGACCAGTGGACTGTCAAGGGTGCCCGGAACCGGCCCCGGACGCCGACTCCCGACGGCGGGGCACGGTTGCCGGTGCTATGCGTCAGAATTGGTGGAGGGCCATCGCACGACGACTTCACGTCACAGCATCGAGGGGCACGTATGTCCGGACTGATCGACACAACGGAGATGTATCTCCGCACCATCCTCGAGCTCGAAGAGGAAGGCGTGGTCCCCATGCGCGCCCGTATCGCCGAACGGCTGGACCAGAGTGGTCCGACGGTCAGCCAGACGGTGGCGCGGATGGAGCGGGACGGGCTGGTCCAGGTCGCGGGCGACCGCCATCTGGAGCTGACCGAGGAGGGGCGCCGCCTCGCGACCCGGGTGATGCGCAAGCACCGGCTCGCCGAGTGTCTGCTCGTCGACGTCATCGGCCTGGAGTGGGAGCAGGTCCACGCCGAGGCGTGCCGCTGGGAGCACGTGATGAGCGAGGCCGTGGAGCGCCGGGTGCTGGAGCTGCTGCGCCACCCGACGGAGTCTCCGTACGGGAACCCGATCCCGGGTCTGGAGGAGCTGGGCGAGAAGTCCGAGGCCGATCCGTTCCTGGACGAGGGCATGGTGAGCCTGTCCGAGCTCGACCCGGGCGCGGAGGGCAAGACCGTGGTGGTGCGCCGGATCGGTGAGCCGATCCAGACCGACGCGCAGCTGATGTACACGCTGCGGCGCGCGGGCGTGCAGCCCGGTTCGGTCGTGAGCGTGACGGAGTCGGCCGGCGGGGTGCTGGTCGGATCCAGTGGGGAAGCGGCCGAACTGAACGCCGAGGTCGCCTCGCACGTCTTCGTCGCGAAGCGCTGAGCAGCGCGTTCGCAGGGACCGGTGGCCTGCTCGCAGATGCAGGCGCCGGTGCCGATGCACGTGCAGATGTGAGCCGGTAAGCCCGCTTTCTGTTTTCCGCCCGGAATCGCAGCGCCCGGGCGAAACGCGTGCCAGGCTGTGGCCAGGCATATGACCTGAGGGTGCCGGCAGCGTCTGCCGCGCGGTCCGGGGAGGGAGCAGGGAATGCGCCCGTCGCACTGGCACGTGCACCGTGAGGTGACTGCCGGGCGCCCCGGCGCCCTCGCGCTCCCCGGCGCCCGCCCGGTCGTGCGGCCTGTTCGAATCGCACCGGCCGGCCCGCGCCCCGCTCCCCTGAGCCGTCGCGCGGTCCCCGCCGTCGGCCGCCCGGCCGCTCCGGCGGGCCCGCGCACCTCCCCGCCCGCCTGCCGCGCGGTGCCGGAGGGCCGCCGCGAGCGTGGACCCATGTGTTCCGGAATCAGGGGGCGGCCCCGGCGCCCGAAGGTGCCGGGGCCGAACCTCCCCTGCGCTGACCTGGAGCCCCGAGCTCTCGAGGTCAGTCCCCGCGGACCCCTGTCCCCGAGTGGTCCGCTTCCCGGAGGAGATCTCCCCCGGGAGGCCGTCGTCAATCCTGAACCGCTGTCACCCGAACGTGGGATGTTGCGAGCCGGAAGCAGGTATTCGAATAAGAGTTCGATAGTCTGGCGAGCGTGAGCGCACGGTGATCGAGGACCAGAAGGGGGTGCCAGAACCTATGGTGCGGCGCATCGATGTGACCGGGTCGGACGGCGTGGGCCTCGCGGCCTGGGAGTTCGCCGATCCGCCCAAAGGGCGTCCGGAGACCGCGCAGGCCCCCGGGATCTTAATGCTCCACGGGCTGATGGGCCGGGCCACGCACTGGGCCTCCACCGCCCGCTGGCTCTCCGAGCGCCACCGGCCGGTCGGTCTCGACCAGCGCGGCCACGGACGGAGCGAGAAACCGGACGGCGGCCCGTACACCCGTGACGCCTACGTCGCGGACGCCGAGGCCGTGATCGAACAGCTCGGCCTCGCCCCCGTCACCCTCATCGGGCACTCGATGGGTGCGCTCACGGCGTGGCAGCTCGCCGCGAAGCGCCCCGATCTCGTCAAGGCGCTGATCATCTGCGACATGCGGGCCTCGGCCATCGGGGCGGCCTCGCAGCGTGAGTGGGAGGACTGGTTCAACGCCTGGCCGCTCCCCTTCGCGACACTCGCCGAGGTGCGGAAGTGGTTCGGCGAGGACGACCCCTGGGTGGAGCGGCCCAACCCCTCCCGCGGCGAGTTCTTCGCCGAGGTGATGGCCGAGAGCTCCGACGGCTGGCGGCCCGTCTTCTCCCAGGAGCAGATGCTGACGTCCCGGGCCACCTGGGTCTTCGACGCCCACTGGGAGGAGCTGGCACAGGTGCGCTGCCCCACCCTGGTCCTGCGCGGGATCGAGGGGGAGCTGGGCAGGGCCGAGGCCCAGGAGATGGTCCGCGTCCTGCCGCGCGGGCAGTACGCGGAGGTGGAGGACGCCGGCCACCTCGTCCACTACGACCGGCCGGAGGCCTGGCGCAGGGCGGTGGAGCCGTTCCTGGAGCAGCTCGCCGAGGGCTTCCGGGACGACCGGCAACCCGTCAGCCCCTGAACCGGGGCGCCTCATCCGGAAGGCCCCGGTCCAGGCGCCCGTCCCGCAGGGCCCCGGTCCGGGGTGCTGGTCCGCAGGGCCCCGCTCAGGGGCGCCCTCGTCCTGCCGGGGCCCCGGCCTCCGGTGCTCCCCTCCCGCCGGGCCCCCGGCTGCCCCTGGCGTCCGTCAGCCCTTGCTTACCGCGGCCAGGATCTCCGGGAGCCGGTCCGCCGTGCGCGGTGCCGCCAGCCGTACACCCAGCCACCCGATGAACGCCCCGTACACCGCCCCCAGCGGCAGCAGCAGCCACAGCTGGTCCTGACGGTCCGCCGCGTGCAGCCAGATCGTCAGCGCGATCACCGGCCCGCTGAGCACCGCGGACGCCACCATGCCGCCGAGGATGGAGATCCAGGCGAGCCCGCCCTGCCCCGGCACCACGTTCTTGAACGCCCCGTCCTGCGGGATCGAGTACGGGAACAGCGCCGACGCCAGCGCGCCCGTCGCCAGCATCGCGCCGAGCAGGGCGAACGACAGGCCCACGACACCCGGCAGTGCCGCCCAGTCCCCGAGCACCGCCGCGGTTACCACCGTCACCAGGACCGTGTACGGCAGGGTGATCAGCAGCAGTGCGAGCGCCCGCGCCCGCAGTTCGAGATAGGCGTCGCGGGCCGAGGAGACCGACAGCGCCACCATCCAGAAGGCGGAGGTGTCCTGGCCGAACTGGTTGTACATCTGCATGCCGAGCATGCCGGCCGCGAAGCAGGCGAAGTAGGCGGACCCGGTCCCCTGCACCGCGTTGAGCACCGGCACGATCAGGCCGATCGCCAGCGCCGTCACCCAGGACGCCTTGGTCTTCGGATCCCGCACGACGTACCGCAGGCTCCGCTGCATCACCGTGCCCGTACGGCCCTCGGGAAGCAGGGCGAGGAGCCCGGAGCGGTCCGCGCCGGACCGGTCGGCGGACGGTTCGGCGGCGGCGATGGTGGAGCCGTCCGGCGAGGTCATCAGCTTGTCCAGGCTCCGCTGCCACAGCCACAGCAGGCCGGCCAGCGCGAGCGCCGAGACCAGCAGTTGCGTGAGCGCCGCCCCGTACGCCCCCTCGGAGGCGGATGACACCGCCCCGAGGGCCGAGGCCGGGGGCAGCCAGCGCACCACGTCCGCGAGGGGTTCGAGCGCGGACAGTCCGCCGGCCCGGCCCAGGCTCTGGGCCGCGAAGTTGACGAACTGGATGCCCACCGCGATCACCAGCCCGCTGAGCACCGCGAGGTCGCGGCCCTTGCGCGAGGTCAGCAGCCGGATGTTGGCCGTGGCGACCGACCGGGCCAGCGCCACGCAGACCAGCAGGGTCAGCGGCACGGCCGCCAGCCCGAACACCACCGCGACCGCGCCGTGCGCCACCGCGATCACCGAGCCGAGGGCCAGGGCGAGCGTGAAGAGCGGCCCGATGCCGATCAGCGAGGCCACCAGCAGCGCCCCGATCAGGGGACGGGGCCTCAGGGGCAGCATCACCAGCCTGCTCGGGTCGAGGGTCTCGTCGCCGCTCGGGAAGAACAGCGGCATCACCGCCCATCCCAGCGCCAGCACCGCGGTCATCAGCACCACCAGCGTGTCCGCCTGCGCGTGGCCGCGGAGCACGACCAGGCCGATGACCTGGCCCGCCGCGAGCAGCACGGTGACGACGAGGGACGCGATGTAGGCGGCCCGCCGCCCGGACGACTGGCGCAGACCGTTGCGCAGCAGCGTCAGCTTGAGCCGTACGAAGACGGAGACGAGGCGCTGACCGCCTGCGGCCGGGACGGCGGTCCCCGCGGGAGCGTCCAGCACCGTCACCGGGCACCGCCCAGCCAGTCCAGGGACTCCCCGGTGTCCCGGACACCCGCGCCGACCAGTTCGAGGAAGGCGTCCTGGAGGGTGGCCGCCTCGCCGCGCACCTCGGCCAGCGTGCCCTGGGCCCTGATCCGTCCCGCCGCCATGACGGCGACCCAGTCGCAGAGGGACTCGACGAGCTCCATCACATGGCTGGAGAAGATGACGGTCGCGCCGGAGCGGGTGTAGCGCTCCAGCACTCCCCGGATGGTCTGTGCGGACACCGGGTCGACGCCCTCGAACGGTTCGTCGAGGAAAAGGACTTCGGGATTGTGCAGCAGCGCGGACGCCAGTCCGATCTTCTTGCGCATCCCGGTCGAGTAGTCCACGACCAGTTTGTGCTGGGCCCCCGCGAGGTCCAGGACGTCGAGGAGCTGGGTGGCCCGCTTGTCCACCTCCGCGCCCGGCAGGCCGCGCAGCCGGCCGGTGTAGCCGAGGAGTTCGCGGCCGGAGAGGCGTTCGAAGAGCCGCAGCCCTTCCGGGAGCACCCCGATCCGGGACTTCACCTCGACCGGGTCCCGCCACACGTCGTGGCCGCCGACCTCGATCCGGCCCATGTCAGGCCTGAGCAGCCCGGTCACCATCGAGAGCGTGGTGGTCTTCCCCGCGCCGTTGGGGCCCACCAGGCCGATGAACCTGCCCGCGGGCAGATCCAGGTCGATCCCTCCGACCGCGACCTGCTCCCCGAACCGCTTCCACAGTCCCTCCACCCGGACGGCCGGTGGTGGGGCCGGAGCCGCCCCCGCCACGTCGGTCCCGCCCGCACTGTCCGCCTGGTCCGGCATGGCACTGCCTTTCGATATCCCCGCGTGTGGGGACCACCCTACGAAAGACGGCTCCTGGCGTCGGCCGCTTCCCGGGCACAGGCGTACGCGAGCGGGCCGACCAGCTCGTCCACGTCGGGCAGCCACAGGTTGGCGCGCGAGGGGCGGCGTGCCCACTGCACCGCGCCGCGTCCGGCCAGCCGGGTCGGCGGCCCGGCCACGTAGTCGCCCTCGCCGCGTCCCACCAGCCGGATCGCCCTGGCGTCCCAGCCCAGTTGGCGCACGAGCTCGGGCGCCTTGGCCGCGGCGCCCGGCTGGGCGAAGAACAGCATCCTGCGGTCCGGTGTCCGGGTCACCGGGCCCAGTGTGAGGCCCATCCGCTCCATCCTGGCCAGGGCCAGGAAGCCGGCCGACTCCGGCACGTCCAGGGCGTCGAAGGTCCGGCCGGCCGGCAGGAGGACCGAGGAGCCGGGCTGCCGGGACCACATCCGGCGGGCCGCGGCGGCGCTGCCGGTCGCCTGGCCGGCCCAGTCCGGCCGGGTGGGGTGGGCTCCCGGGGCGCCGCAGGCGGCCTCGCCGCACGAGCAGCGCTCCTTCCCCCCGACCGCCTCGAGCCAGGTGCCGGGGAACACGTCCCAGTGCCGCTCCTGGGCGTACCAGGCAGCGGCCTCGAGCAGCTGTTCACTTCGCTGTTGGGGGACCTGGGCGGCTTCCGTCACTCCGATGGGCTCTTCCACGCCCTCTCAACTCCCGTCGTCACCTGGGGTTACGGGCGCGCGTGCGCCCTTCGGGGCGGATCGATCCTGCATATGGGGCGCACGGAGGCACGGACGGGGGCGCGTGCGGGCGAGTGCACCGATGCGGGGGTAACCACTTGCACGACTGCGCCAACTCGCCACCGCTCGTACCCGATACAGATGAATATGCGCATTTCTCGTGCCGTGCCGGGCAGTGATTGCTTCACTGAATCACTGCGGTCTCAGGGGGAAAAATGGCAGCCAGGCCTCTCGTCGCCCGTCAGCCGAACGAACGGCTCCAGACGCTCATCCAGGAGGCGGCGTGTTCCAACGCCGGTCTCGCGCGCCGGGTCAACATGGTCGGGGCGGAGCGGGGGCTGGACCTCCGCTACGACAAGACGTCCGTGGCCCGCTGGCTCCGCGGGCAGCAGCCGCGCGGCAGGGCACCGGGAATCATCGCCGAGGCGATCGGCCGCAAGCTCGGCCGCACGGTCACGATCGACGAGATCGGCATGGCCAACGGCAAGAGCCTGGCGTCCGGCGTCGGCCTGCAGTTCGCGCCCACCGTGCTCGGCGCCATCGAGCAGGTCTGCGAGCTGTGGCGCAGCGACGTGGGCCGCCGCGACCTGCTGTCCGGGTCGGCGGTGGCGGCCTCCGCCCTGGTCGAGCCCAGCCGTGACTGGCTGATCACGGGCGCCGACCCGCAGGTGGCGCGGACGGCCGGGAGCAGGGTCGGCACGGCGGACGTGGCGGCGGTGCGGGCGATGACGGCCGCGCTCGTCGACCTGGACCACCGCTTCGGCAGCGGTCACGTCCGTCCCGTCCTGGTGCACTACCTCAACAGCGTGGTGTCCGGGCTCCTTTCGGGGTCCTACCGCGAATCGGTGGGCCGCGAGCTGTTCGGCGCGGTCGCCGGACTCACCGAGCTCGCCGGGTACATGGCCGTCGACACCGGCCAGCCGGGACTGGCCCAGCGGTACTACATCCAGGCGCTGCGCCTGGCCCAGGCCGCGGGTGACCGGGCGTACGGGGGCTATGTGCTGGCCGCGTCGATGAGCCATCTCGCGGCGCAGCTCGGCAATCCCCGCGAGATCGCCCAGCTGGCGCGGGCCGCGCAGGAGGGCGCGCGGGGACGGGTGACCCCGCGGGCGGAGGCGATGTTCTACGCGGCGGAGGCCCGGGGCCACGCGCTGATGGGCGATGCCCGGGCCTGTCAGACGGCGGCCGGCAGGGCTCTCGCGGCGCTG
This sequence comes from Streptomyces sp. NPDC057287, assembly GCF_042667905.1. Classification (NCBI taxonomy): domain Bacteria; kingdom Bacillati; phylum Actinomycetota; class Actinomycetes; order Kitasatosporales; family Streptomycetaceae; genus Streptomyces; species Streptomyces sp. NPDC057287. The sequence continues at coordinate 213,237 of NZ_JBHUYV010000006.1, forward strand.
GACCAGGCCGATCCGGGGACGGGCGACGACCCCGCCTGGATCGCCCACTTCGACGCGGCCTACCTCGCCGACGAGCTGGCGCACTGCCACCGGGACCTGGGGCAGGGCGGCCCGGCGGCCAGGCGGGCGAAGGAGGCCCTGGCGGCCCTCCCGGAGTCCCGGACCCGGCGCCGGGGGATCGGCCTGGTGCTGCTGGCCACGGCGCAGGTGCAGCAGCGCGAGGTGGAGCAGGCCTGCCACACCGGGCTGCGGGCGGTGGAGCTCCTGGGGACGGTGCGCTCCAGCAGGGGTGCCGAATATCTCGACGACCTCCAGCAGCGGTTCGAGCCGTACGCGAACGAGCCGGCGGTCCGTGAGTTCGGCGCCAGGCTGGAGCTCCAGGCCGCCTGACCGGCCCTTTCGGCGGGCGCCCATGAACAGCGCCTTGGGTGCCTCAGGTGTTACCCGCGGTGTGAAGGGGTGGTGAGCGCCCTCGGGCGCTTGGCGCCGGGCTGCGGCCACCCGGTAGCGTGAGCCGACGATTCCATAGGTTCACACGTAGGAGTCCCGGTGACGCAGAGCGGACAGGGCGACGAGCCGCAGCTTCCCGCTGTACGGCCCGCGCACGAAGGTGTCGTGCTGCCCGCGGAGGGTGGTTCCCCCTGGAACACGGGGAGCCCGGCGGGCGGGCAGCAGGACCACGCCGCCCCCGCGGGCGGGCAGCCGTGGGACCGGCCCTGGGGGCCGCAGGCCCCGCACCAGGACGGCCCGCCACCCGGCCGGCTGCCACCGGAGCAGCACCAGCAGGACATGTACCAGCAGCACGGGCAGTACCAGCAGCAGCAGTACGGGTACCCGCAGCAGCCGCAGGACACCTACCAGCAGCAGCCCCAGGACGCGTACCAGCAGCAGCCCCAGGGCGCGTACCAGCAGCTGCCCCAGGCGTACGCGCAGCCGCTGCCGCCCGAGGCCGGCCCCACGGGCCCGGCCGCGGGCCAGGGCGGGGACGCCGACGCCACGCAGTACATCGCGCCCGTCCCCGGCGGCCCCCTGCCCGGCGGTCCGCCTCCCGAGCGCGCGGCGGACCCCACGCAGTACATGGGGCAGAACGCCGCCGCCGGACAGCCGTCCGACGCCGACGCGACCCAGTTCATACCCCCGGTGCCCGGTGGTGCCCCGTACGGCATCCGGCCCGGAGCCCCGGGCGACCGGCAGCCGCCCGCGGAGTTCGACAGCCTCTTCCGCAACGAGGAGCCCGCGGGCTCCACGCAGCAGATGCCCCGCTTCGACCCCCGGCAGCAGCAGCCCCAGCAGCCGCACCAGGGCGGGCCGGGCGACCGTCAGCCGCCGCAGGGCGGCCAGCCCTTCCCGTCGGGCCCCCAGGGCCCCCACGACGGATACGGCGGGCACGGCGGCCAGGAGCCCGGCCAGGACGGCGCTCCGCGCAAGCGCTCCGCGGCGGTCCCGCTCATCGCGGCTGTCGTCATCGGCTGCGCCGTCATCGGTCTGGGCGCGGGTGCCCTGATGAGCGGGGGCGACGACAGCCCGTCGGACGGCAAGCAGCCTGTGTCCGCGCAGAGTTCGTCGGGGGGCGAGCCCTCCACGCAGGCGGCCGACCCGGCGAAGCCCCAGGCCGAGGAGCTCGACAAGCTGCTCGCCGACAGCAACAACAGCCGTGCTGCGGTGATCGGCGCCGTGGAGAAGATCAAGAGCTGCCGGGCGCTCGACCAGGCGGCCACCGACCTGAAGGGCGCCGCCCAGCAGCGCCGCGGCCTGGTGACCCGGCTCGAGACGCTCAGCGTCGACCAACTCCCCGCGAACGCCGAGCTGAAGACGTCGCTGACCAAGGCGTGGCAGGCGTCGGCCGAGGCCGACGACCACTACGCCGCGTGGGCCGAGCAGGCCCAGAACGACAAGAAGGTCTGCAAGGGCGGCAAGGCCCGCTCGACCGACGCGACGAACAAGGCCGGTGTGTCGAGCAGCGACGCCACCATCCAGAAGCGCAAGGCTTCGGGGCTGTGGAACTCCATCGCGCAGAAGTACGGGCTGACCGAGCGCGCCCCGACGCAGCTCTGACGCGACGGCCTCCGGCCCCGGTGTCCTCACCGCGGGCCGGAGCCTCGCGCGGGTGTCAGCCGCCGGTGGGGGCGTTCACCAGGGTCTCGGTGACATCCACGAAGCCCTTCCGCTCGGCGGTGAGGCGTCCGTCGCGGACCACCTGGAACGTCACCCGCCCGTTGACGATGCGTCCGTAGGCGGCCGTGCCCACCATGTCCTGGAAGCGCCAGCGCAGGGTCGGGGTGAGGCCGCCGGTGTCCACCTCGGTGCCGCGGTTGAGGCTCACGGAGATCCCGCCCGCCGCGATGTCGGGCTGGTCCATCGCCTCGATGACGGCCCTGAGCGCCGTGTACGCGATCCAGGTCGTCTGCACGCCCGTGTCCGCGGGATCGATCCGGTTGTCCCCGAACGCGTACGTCCGGATCACCTCGCGCATCTCGTTCCAGCGGGCGTCGCCGGACGCCGGGTACCAACCGGTGACGAGTGCCCCCTCGAAGGGGCTGTGCGGCCCGCCCGTACGGTCGATGAGGCCCTGGCCGACGCTGCCGAGCACGGACGAGATCCGCACCTCGCTGCCCTCGGGCTCCAGGCGCCGGAAGGAGTCGAAGAACGTCTCCGTGCCCTGCCCCAGCACCGCGGTCACACAGCCGCCGCCCGCGTGGTCGAGGGCCTTGGCCGCCTCGGAGTCGTACGACGTGGCCCCCTCGGCCGCGCTGATGTCGTAGGAGGCGGCGCGGTCGCTCCGGCCGAGGCTCGCGTCCAGGAGACCTGGCATGGTGTCGCCGACCAGGGTGTCGGGCCGCACCAGCGACACCCGCTCGCAGCCGGCGGCCAGCTGCTCGCCGTTGCCCGCGACGAGCGCCGGCTGCCCGCCGTTGACCGGGTAGGAGAGATAGCTGGTGAACTCGTCGGCGGACGCGCCGTACCCGCCGATGTACGGGATGCCGGCCGCCTCAAGCGGAGCCAGGAAGGCCCGTCCGTACCTGCTGTACGAACCGACGACCGCCGCCACGTCCTCGTCGGCCGCCCGGCGTGCGCACTTCGAGGCCCCGGCCGCGGTGTCCTGCTCGTTGCAGGTGAGCACCCGCAGCTCGTGGCCGTCGATGCCGCCCTTCTCGTTGATCCAGCGGGCGTAGGTCCTCGCCATGGCCGGCATGCCCGCCATGTTCACGGAGTCGGCGCCCGTGGTGTCGGGAGCCCACGTCATGACGGTCACGGGCTCCCTGGAGTCCCCCGAGATCCCGGGGATCACCCCGCAGCCGGACATCAGCAGTGCCCCGGCCGCCACAGATGTGAGGACTTTGCAGGGGCGGGGGGAGGTGGGGCGTCGCCATCCGGTCATGGGCATGAACTTTTGCGGTGCACGGGTAACGCCCCGGTGTGCCGTGGTCAACGCACGGTGACGCGGAAGTGAATTACGGGGGCCCGTGCATGGCCCCCGGGAGGGAACGTACGATCGGCAACCGTGCAGCAAGGTTCGGAGAACACTTCCCGTCGCGGCCGTCGCTCCTCCACCATGGGCGGCATGCCGCTCAACGACATGCCCTGGTGGCGCTGGCGCAGCAACGTGCGCTCGGCGCTGCACATGCTCTCCGACCCCGTCTTCCACCACGAGTGCTGGCTCGCCGGCCGGGAGGGGTACGGCGACATCACCGACGCCGTGTACCGCCTGGTCGAGGACACCTGGCTGGACAACTGGTCCGCCGAGAAGTACGTGGGAACGATCTTCCGCGACTCGGCCGAGGCCGCCCTCGTGGACGTCGCCGCCCTGCGGGTGCTGCGCATCATGCACCAGATAGGCGCCGACGCCCCCGTCTCCGCCTACCTGGAGCACCCGGGCTGGCAGGAGGCCGTGGTGGCCTCCCGCGAGGCCCATGTGATGCTCGCCACCAACGACGGCGAGGATCCCGACACCCCGCCGCGTTCCCTGGACGTGCTCCGCATCATGACCAGATCGGCGTGACCCGCGGGCGGTGTGGCACCCTACGGGGATGACCGCGCAGCCGCCCGCCGAATCCGTATCCGCTGCCTCGGACGCCCCCGCCGAGCAGTACGTCCTCACGCTCTCCTGCCCCGACAAGCAGGGCATCGTGCACGCCGTGTCGAGCTACCTCTTCATGACCGGCTGCAACATCGAGGACAGCCAGCAGTTCGGCGACCACGACACCGGTCTCTTCTTCATGCGCGTCCACTTCTCGGCGGACACCACGGTCACCGTGGACAAGCTGCGCGCCAGCTTCGCCGCGATCGGGGACGCCTTCCGGATGGACTGGCAGATCCACCGGGTGAGCGACCGGATGCGGATCGTGCTGATGGTCAGCAAGTTCGGGCACTGCCTCAACGACCTGCTGTTCCGCTCCCGCACGGGCGCGCTGCCCGTCGAGATCGTGGCCGTCGTCTCCAACCACACGGACTTCGCCGAGCTCGTCGCCTCGTACGGAGTGCCCTTCCGGCACATCCCCGTGAACAGGGAGAACAAGGCCGAGGCCGAGGCGCAGTTGCTGGAGCTGGTCCGCGGGGAGAACGTCGAACTCGTGGTCCTGGCGCGGTACATGCAGGTCCTCTCCGACGACCTCTGCAAGCAGCTGAGCGGCCGGATCATCAACATCCACCACTCCTTCCTGCCGAGCTTCAAGGGTGCGAAGCCCTACCACCAGGCACACGCGCGCGGTGTGAAGCTGATCGGTGCGACGGCGCACTACGTGACCGCCGACCTCGACGAGGGGCCGATCATCGAGCAGGAGGTCGAGCGTGTCGGGCACGGTGTCACGCCGGACCAGCTCGTGGCCGTCGGGCGCGACGTCGAGTGCCAGGCGCTGGCCCGCGCCGTCAAGTGGCACTCGGAGCGCCGCATCCTGCTCAACGGCCGCCGCACGGTCGTCTTCGACTGAGCCCGGGGCGGTCCCGACGGCCGTGGCCGACACGTGAGCACGCCCGTCGGCGATCCCGTTCCGGCCGACGCGCGGTCGCTCAGAGCCGGCTGAGGGACGCCGCGGCGAAGAGGACGTCGCGGATCGCCTCGCGGTCGCCCTCCTGTCCCGCCGCGGCCTCGACCGGCGGTACGTGGCCGGCGACGAGCCGGCAGAACTCCACGCCGTCGAGCGCGACCTGCGCGACCGTGTGGGCGGAGGAGCCGAGGGCGGCCGGCGAGTCCAGGGCGATGTACCAGTCGCCGCCGCCACGGCCCTCGACCTCCAGGTGGAGGGAGCGGCCCGGTGACCCCGCGGTGACCAGGTGGCGGGCCGGTGAGGCCAGCCCCGCGCGGCGCCGCTCGGCGAGGATGCCGGGGAGCAGCCGGGCGGCCAGGTCGATCATCCGGTGCAGATGGGCGGCGGCCGGCGGCTCGTAGGGGTAGTCCACCGCGTCCGCGATGTCACCGCCGTGGATCCAGCACTCGAAGGCCCGCTCCAGGAGCGAGTCCTGCAGCGGGAGGGCGAAGCCCCCGTACGGCACGGAGAGCTCCGCGACGCCGCGGCCGGCGAACGACACCGTGCGGACGAGGGAGTGGCTCTGGTCACGCCAGGGCTCCCGCACGGTCCGGGTGGGCGGCCGGAGAGCGGCCGCCCAGTACGACTCGGTGCGCTCGGTCGGCGTCGTCGGGGCCCCGTCGCCCTTGCCGAGCGGGTCGTCCAGGCCGAGCGCTCCGGACACCAGGCCGTCGACTGCCATGAGGTGGCCGATGACCCCGGCGACCGTCGTCTTGCGGTTCACCTGCCGGTCGCCCTCGAACCACTTCAGCCGCACCGGCGCGTGCCACTCCGAGTCGCCGATGTCCCGCAGCAGGGCGTCGAGCCGGGCGGTCTCGGCATCGTACGGCGCGGCCCAGGACGGGACGGGGATGCGCGCAGGGCGGCGGCCCAGACAGCCCTCCAGGACCCGGGACCGGAGCATCGGGTCCAGGTCCAGGGTGCCGTCGGCGTGCAGCAGCCCCACGGCGTCGCGCAGCCGTAGCGCCTCGTCGGCACAGGGCGCGCACCCGGTGAGGTGGTCCTCGACCGCCGCGGTCTCCTCCGCGGAGCAGGCGGCCAGGGCCCAGGCGCCGAGGAGGGACTTGAGCACCTTGTGCGGGAGCGGCGGGGCGGGCGGACCCGGAGGTCCGGGCGGCGGGGGAGGGACCGGGGGCTCCGGCGGCTGAGAGCCTCCCGGGGCGAAGGCCGGGGGCAGCTGCTCCTGGTCGTCCGCGGCCGCCCGGGGCCCCGGTATGCGCCGCTCGACCGGCTGTTCCCCCTCGCGGCCCTCGCCGCGTCGGCCCCCGCTCACCCTGTCGGTCCGTAGCCGGGAGGGGCCGAGTCCGCCGGCAGCCGGGTGTTCGCGGTGGAGAGCAGCTGGAGCCCGAGGCGCAGCCGGCGCCTGGCCTCGTCCCCGGTCACGCCGAGGTCGGCCGCCGCCTGCCGGTAGTCCCGGCGCTGGACGTACGCGAGCTCGAGGGCGGCGCGCAGCGGGGCGGGCATGGAGGCGACGATGTAGTCGGCGCGGGCGGCGGCGGTGGCCTTCAGCACCCGGTGCTCCAGCTCCTCGGCCCGTGCGTCGGCGCCGGGCCCCTCCGCCTCGCCGTGCGCCCCGCGGAGGCGCTGCACGGACCGGCGATGGGTGAGCCGCGCCACCCAGGAGCGCATCGAGCCGTGCTTGGGGTCGTACGCGTCCGGGTTCTCCCAGACGTAGCCGAAGACCTCGCGCGTCACCTGGTCCGCCGCGTCCTCGTCGTCGAGCATGCGGTGGGCCTGGCTGTGCACGAGGGCGGCGAACCGGTCGTAGAGCTCACCGAGCGCCGCCGCCTCGCCGCGCGACAGCCGCTGCTGCATCCGGCGGTCCCAGCGCGGTGGTGCGTCCTTCGCCATCCAGCCCCCAGCCCTGTACCTCTCGTCACGTCGAATGTAGTCGGCGGCACAGTCGGGGCACGTACCTTTCCGGCAAGTACGTCCCTCGAGCGGCGCTGAATGATAGAGAACGCTTCACCCCTTGCCCTTTCCTGATCGCGTAAACGATCCTGAAGTGATCATTTCTGGATGAATCCTGTGCCGGGCCGGGGAGCGGAAGGGTGTTTCGCGGGCGGGTACGCGGGCAGCCGCGAGGAGGAACGGAAAATTCCGGATCCTCCGGAGCCCCGGAACGAGAGGCCGAGTCGCGTGACGTTGAACGTGTACGAGACGGAGCAGGACGCGTGGACGGTGCTGCGGATCCACGGCGAGCTCGATCTCGTGAGCTCACCCGTCGTGCGCCAGTCCGTCCACGGGGCGGTGGCCGCGGGGCAGCACGACGTCGTCCTCGACCTCTCGGGCGTCCTGTTCTGCGACTCCAGCGGCGTCGGCGTCCTGATCGCCTCCCGCCGTCTGATGAAGTCCTGCGGCGGGCGCCTGCGGCTGATCCTCCCGGCCCGGGGCGCGGTCGACGGCTCGCACGTCAACAAGGTGCTCGGCGCGCTGGGCGTCCGCCGGCTGTTCGACGTCTACCCCGACGCCGACGCGGCGACCGACGACGAATCCCAGCCGCTCACCGCGTGACACGCCGGTCCGCAGCGAGGTTGTCACCTCACTGATGGGAGTTGGTGACACGTGACGCCGTCCGGCGTCGTACGCTCCCCGCATGGACAGCGCAGAGTACGAGCGCAAGATCGCGCACCGCTTCGCCGCCTTCGACCAGGACGGCAACGGCTACATCGATCGCGCCGATTTCAACGCAGCCGCGGCCCGTCTGCTCGCCGAGTTCGGTACGACGGCCCGCTGCGACCGGGGCCAGTCGCTCTACACGGGTGCCGAGGCCTTCTGGCAGGGCATGGCCGGCATCGCCGACGTGGACGGGGACCAGCGGGTCAACCGGGAGGAGTTCGTCGGCGGAGCCGTGAAGCGGTTGCGCGACAGCCCCGAGCGCTTCGCGGAGATCGCGCGCCCCTTCCTGCGCGCGGCGATCGCCGTCGCGGCCGGCACGGATCCCGAGGGTTCCGCACCCGCGTCCGCCCCGGTCGCCGCCGTGGAGCGCGCCCTGCGGGTGCTGGGCGCCGCGGACGACATCGCGAGCGTCGCGGCCCGGAGCCTGGACACCGATCAGGACGGCCGGATCGCCGAGACGGAGGCGGTCGCCGCGTTCTCCGCGTACTTCACGGTGATCGAACCCGACGCGTAGCCGACGTGACCGGGCCCGACGCGCAGCCACCGTGACCGGGCCCGGGGCGTGAGGGCCGTGACCGGGCCGGGATGCGGCGGACGTACGTCAACACGCCGAACGGCGTGAGCAGTTCGTGCCCAGCCGCGGCCCGGTCCCGGCCGCTCCCGGTCCGGAGCGCGGGGCGGTCGTGGCTGACCGGGGGCGTACGGACCGTGTGCCGTGGGTGACGCAACGCATCCGCGAGCGGGGTGCGTGCCCCCGGTCACTTGTCACCGGGCGGAGTCGAGGCTCGTCGCTCGGGTACGCTCCGTTGGATGCGAGTGGTACTGGAACCGGAGAATCCGGGTGCGCCCCACGGGGTCGCCCCGGACGGTGCACGGTGCCCTGCTCGCAAGCCACGGAGCTGCGGCCGGTCCGCCGGGGACTCGGTCCCCGGGATGCCGGTGCGCTTCTGTTCGACTCTCCGCAGCACGCGTCGCACAGTATGGACCACGCGTACTCCTTCGCGCTGGAATATGCCCGAAGCGCTTGTTGCGGTGACTGTACGTCAACCATGCTGTCTCACAGGGGAGTCACGTTCCGTGACCCTGAGGAGGCGCGAGGCGATGTGTCCGCCGGTTCGGATGGTGTGAGCGGTGCAGGTGCTTCAGGTTCAGCTGGAGGTCGGGCCGGATCCCTCGGAGGTGGGACGGGCCCGCAGATGGGCGCGGTCGCGCCTGGCCGGGTCCGGGATGGGGGACGACGAGCCCCTCGCGGAGACGCTCATCCTGCTGATCTCGGAGCTCGTCACCAACGCGGTCGTCCACACCGGCTGTCCGGCCGTGCTGCGGATGCTGTTCGGCTCGGCGAATCCGGCGGGTTCGGCCGGGACGGTGCGGGTCGAGGTGGCCGACACCAGCTGCCGTCCGCCCCAGCCGCGTCACGCCGCGGGTGAGGACACCGGCGGTCGTGGTCTTGAGCTGGTGGACGGCCTGGCCGACCGCTGGGGCTGGCAGCCGGAGGGCGCCGGCAAGCGGATCTGGTGCGAGGTCGACCGCAGCGGGCCGGTGATGATCCCGGTGATCCAGGAGCAGCCGGGCGACCGGGCCTGTCTCTGAACGGACGGGCCTGTTCTCCGGGCGGATCGACCGTGCCCGGGTGGACCGACCTGCTCTCCGAGAGTGCCCGGGTGGACCGACCTGCTCCGAGCCGCCCCCGTGGCCTTCTTCCCAAGCCCCCTCAGCGCCCGGCGACCGCCGAGCGGAACGTCCGCCGGTAGACCGTCGGCGACACCCCCAGCGCGGCCTGCACATGCTGCCGCAGTGACGTGGCCGTACCGAAGCCCGCGTCCCGCGCCACCTGGTCGATCGACAGGTCCGTGGACTCCAGGAGCTGCCGTGCCCGCTCCACCCTCTGCTGCACGAGCCACTGTCCAGGGCTGATGCCGGCCTCCTCACGGAAGCGACGGGTGAAGGTGCGCACGCTCATCGACTCCCGGTCCGCCATGTCGCGCAGCAGGATCGGCTGTTCGAGCCGGCCGAGCGCCCAGGCCCGTGCGGCCGTCGTCGTGGCGAGCCCCGCCTCGGGCAGCGGGCGCCGGATGAACTGCGCCTGACCGCCGTCACGGTGCGGGGGGACGACGGTGCGGCGGGCGACGTCGTTGGCGACGGCGGTGCCGTGGTCCCGGCGCACGATGTGCAGGCAGAGATCGATCCCCGCGGCCACACCGGCCGATGTCAGTACGTCCCCGTCGTCGACGAACAGGACGTCCGGGTCGACGCGGACCTCCGGGAAGAGCCGCTGGAAGTGGTCCGCCGAGGCCCAGTGGGTGGTGGCCGGGCGCCCGTCCAGATATCCGGCAGCGGCGAGGACGTAGCCGCCCGTACAGATCGAGACCATCCGGGTCCCCGGTCGGATGTGCGCGAGTGCGGCGGCCAGTTCGCCGGTGAGCCGGCCCTCCTCGTGGACGGGGCCGAGCTCGTACGAAGCCGGGACGACGACGGTGTCGGCGGTGGCGAGCGCTTCGGGCCCGTGCCCGACCACGATGCTGAAGTCGGCGTCGGTGCGGATGCGGCCCGGTGGTCGCACGGAGCAGGTCACGACGTCGTACAGCGCCTCGCCCGTGACGGACGTCCCGACGTTCCGGGCGCCACCGAAGATCCGTTGCGGGATGCCCAGCTCGAAGGGGATCACCCCGTCGAGGGCGAGGACGACGATGCGGTGGCGCATGCGGACTCCTGTTCTCCCACGGATTGAGTGCGACGGGCCTGAGCCTGATAAAAGTACCGGCCATGAACGACATGCCGACCGTCAGCTCAGCCGGCCCCCCGGCACCCGTCGTCCGCGCCACGGCTGCGGCGGCGGCACTGGTGACCGTGGCCGCGGGCCTCGGCGTCAGGGCGGCGGCCGGCGGGGACGCGGCCAAGTACGCGGGCGACGCCCTCTACACCGTGCTGGTCCACACCCTGGTGGTCCTCCTCGCGCCCCGGGTCCGGCCGTCGGCCGCCGCGGGCATCGCCCTGGCGGTGAGCTGGGCGGTGGAACTGGCGCAGCTCACGGGCGTACCGGCCGAGTTGGCACGGCAGAGCACGGTGGCGCGGTTGGTGCTCGGCTCCACGTTCAACGCCCCGGACCTGCTCTGGTACGCGGTGGGGGCCGCGCCGGCCTGGGTGGTTCACAGCCGTCTCGCGCTCCGCCGCCTCCCCGTGAGGTCCTGAGCCGCGTGGCCCGATCCCTGCGAAGGGTGTCCTCCCGGCCACTCGTCCCGGTGCGGTCCCCGGCCGGATGCTGAGTGGCGTGAACCGGACAACCGACAGTGCGACGGTCGAGAGCGCTCCTCGACGCCCCTTCCGCCCGCGGATCCACCGCGCGTGGATCGTCGCCGCCGTCACCTTCGTGACGATCATCGGCGGCGCGGCCTTCAACTCCCTTCCCGGACTCCTCATCGAGCCCCTCAACGACGACTTCAAGTGGTCGTACGGCGAGATCGGTCTCGCCGTCTCCCTCGACATGGCGCTGTACGGGCTGACCGCGCCGTTCGCAGCGGCCCTGATGGACCGGTTCGGCATCCGCCGGGTCGTGGTCGTCGCGCTCAGCGCGGTCGCGGCCGGGGCGCTCGCGAGTGTGTGGATGACGGCGGCCTGGCAGCTGATGCTGTACTGGGGCGTGCTCGTCGGCCTGGGCACCGGCTCGATGGCGATGGCGTTCTCCGTGACCGTCACCAACCGCTGGTTCGTCGCCCGGCGCGGACTGGTCACCGGGATCCTGACCGCGGCGGGGGCCTCCGGCCAGCTGGTCTTCCTGCCGCTGTGCGCCTGGATCGTCGACCGGCACGGCTGGAAGCCGGCTTCGGTGACGGTCGCGCTGGCGGCGCTCGTCGTGGTCCCCTTCGTCTGGTTCCTGATGCGCGACCACCCGGCCGACATGGGCCTCGCCCCGTACGGGGGCGCGTACGCGGAGAAGCCGGCCCCCGCGAAGGGCGCTGCGAGCCGCACCGTGCGCGTCCTGTTCGACGCGGCCCGCACCGGCCCGTTCTGGCTGCTGGCGGGTTCGTTCGCGATCTGCGGGGCCTCCACGAACGGCCTGATCCGCACCCACTTCGTGCCCTCGGCCCACGACCACGGCATGGAGATCACCGCGGCGGCCTCGCTGCTGGCCGTCATCGGCGTCTTCGACATCATCGGCACGATCTTCAGCGGCTGGCTCACGGACCGCTTCGACGCCCGCAGACTGTTGGCCGTCTACTACGCCCTGCGCGGTGTCTCGCTGCTGTTCCTGCCGGTGCTGATGGCTCCGGCGGTGCATCCGCCCATGGTCTTCTTCATCGTGTTCTACGGCCTGGACTGGGTCGCCACGGTCCCGCCGACCATGGCCCTATGCCGGGAGCAGTACGGCGAGGACAGCGCGATCGTCTTCGGCTGGGTCCTGGCCTCGCACCAGGTGGGCGCCGCCCTGGTGGCGTTCCTCGGCGGGGTGGTACGGGACGTGACCGGGTCGTACAACCTCGTCTGGTACGCCGCCGGGGCGCTGTGCGCGACGGCCGCCCTGATGGCGCTGATGATCAGGCGCGTGCGGACGGCCGGTCCGGCGGGTCCCGTCGTGGGCGCCTGATCCCCGCCCGGAAGGGACCGCTACCGTTCCTGTTCTCCGGCAGACGGGTGGGGCGGATGCGTGAACCGGGTACTCCGGGGGCGGTGGCGCCCGACGGCACCGTCGCGATGCTGGTGTGTGCGGCGCAGTCGGGGGCACTGCTCGTCGGCTACCTGCAGGTGCAGTTCGGGCGGACGGACGAGTACGGGAGGGAGCCCGCCTCATCGCTCGGGCTCCTGTGCCTGATCGTCCTCGGTCCGCCGCTCCTGCTGTTCCTCGGGACGGTGCACACCTTCCTCATGACGGTGCCGGCCGATCTCGCGGGCCACGCGGTGGCCCGCCGTACGAACGGCGTGCTGTGGCAGTGGCAGGGCGGGTGCGTAGCCGCGCTCGGAGCGGTGTACGCGGCGGCGCTCGCGGCCGCGGGCGCCCCGTTCCTGTACTCCTGGGCGTGGATCTCAGGGAGCGGCGTACTGCCGCTGCTGGCCGTCGCGTGGTTCCACGGAGCCGCGCGGAAGCGTGGGCGGCCGTACAGCAGGGGTGAGGTGTGGTTCCGGGTGCTGCCCGCCGGCTTCCTGCTCACGGTGGCCGTGATGGTGGCCTGCGGTGCCGCCCTCGGCACCGGCGCCGTCGGGGCGTACGAGGCCCCGCGTCCGACCGGCGAGGCCATGCCCGGCGTCTGGGCGAGCGAGGACGGACGGGCCGAGGTCCGTCTCCACGCGGACGGCCGAGCGGTGCTCTCCGGAGTGCCGTACGGGGACTGGGAGGAGGAGGGCCGCTGCGACGGCACGGGGACGTGGTCGTACGCCTCCGGGAGCGGCGCCGTCAGGGGGACGGTGGACTTCGACGTCCCCGGGGCGGACTGCCCGATCGGCCCGTGGACGGTCGGCGGAACCACCGAACGGCTCGAGCTGTACTCCCTGTTCGGCGATCCGGACGGCGGCGCCGTCCGGATCCTCGTCCGGCAGGAGTCCGACTGAGGGCTGTTGTTCCCGTCGTCAGTCCTGGGCGGCCAGCCGTCTGGCCATCTTCCGTGCGTCCAGGGCGATTTCGCGGAGCATGCCGCTGATCGGGTTCGTGAATCCGGTGAAGTAGAGGCCCGGGGCCCCCTCGGGTGTGCGGGCGCCGTGCGCCGAGGGACGGCCCCGGGCGTCCAGCACGCCGAGGTGGCCGACCAGACCCTCCAGGGCGCGTTCGTAGCCGGTCGCCGCGATCACCGCGTCCGGGGTGACCCGGGTTCCGTCGGCCAGGACCACGGCGTCCCCGTCGAACGACTCGACGGCCGCCACCGGGGTCACCCGGCCGCTCCTCACCGCGTCGATCAGCCCGACGTCCTGGACGGGGATGGCGCCCTCCTTGACCCGGGAGTACAGCCCCGTGTCCGGGCGGGGGAGGCCCTGGTCCGCCAGGTCGGGGACGGAGACGCGGCACATCAGACGCCCCGCCCGGTCCACGAGCCGGACCGGCAGCCTGCGGACCAGGACGGCGGTCGCCTGGGCGGGCCAGCCCGCCGTGGAGCGGCGCACGATGTGCGGGGTCGTGCGGACCGCGATCCGCACCCGGGACGCTCCGCCCTCGACCAGGTCCACCGCGATCTCCGCCCCGGTGTTGCCGACGCCCACGACGAGGACGTCCCTGCCCGCGTAGGGGGCCGGGCTCCGGTACTCCGAGGCGTGCGTCAGCTCGCCCCCGAACCCCTCGCGGCCGGGCCAGTCGGGCACACGCGGGGTGTGGTTGAAGCCGGTGGCCACCACCACCGCCCGCCCGGTGAGCACCCGGCCGCCGGTCGCGCTCAGCTGCCAGCCGGTGCCGTCGCCGGTCCGGTCGATCCGGGACACCTCGACACCCGTCACCACTTCCAGCTCGTGGTGCTCGGCGTACTTCTCCAGGTAGCGCACCATGTCGTCGCGCGACACCCAGCGCCCGAACCGGCGGGGCATCGCCAGACCCGGCAGCGCGGACCAGCGCCTGATGGTGTGGAGGTGCAGCCGGTCGTAGTGGCGGCGCCACGACGACCCGACGTGCCCGGACTTCTCCAGCACCACCGCTCGTACGCCGTGCTCCCGCAGGGCGGCCGCGGCGGCGAGACCGCCCGGGCCGCCGCCGATCACGTAGACGGGCCGGCCGGCCGTCCGGTCGAAGGAGGCGGAAAGCGCGTCATCGGTGGGGGAGGTGCGTTCAGGCATGGTTCGGAGCGTAATGGGACATGGACATGATGGGTTCCGGTACGGACGGGAATCGGTTGCGAAATGATCACGGGTGCCCGGATCCGCCCGTTCAGAGACCGGGTGCGCCCCACACCGGGAACCAACGGGAGAGGTCGCTCTCCACCCGGAGGTCGTCGCCGAGTACCGCCCGCACCTGGAGCTCCACCTGGTTGTCGCGCCTCTCCCCGCCGCCCGGCGCCGGCGCGAACGGATAGAACGTGCCCCGCTTGTAGAGGTAGACCAGTGCGAGCGAACGCCCCTCCGGCCCCCGGAACCCGATCAGTGAGCACAGCAGGTGAGGGCCGAAGCCGCCGTCCTGGAGCAGGGTGTTGACCGCGTGCAGGTCGTTGACCAGGGCGGCCGTGCCCTCGCCGCCGGGTTCCTGGCGGGCCAGCAGCCAGGTGTAGCCGTAGGCGTCCCGGCTGAACTCCACGGGGACACCGCCGCGCCCGGTGTCCGCGTCGAGCAACTCCCGTACGTCCTCCTGGACACGGGCGAACGTGCCGCCCTCCACCCCCGCGAAGCACACCGAACCCAGCCCGGTCGGCGTGAAGCCGGTGCCGGCCTGGAGAGTGAGGGCGGCGGACGGCACGGCGAAGAGCTGGTCCAGGTCGGGGCGGACCGGTCTGCTGCGCCCCAGGATGCTGTCGAGCAGTCCCACGGGAACTCCTTACGGGTGGGAGAGGCCGGCCGAGATGCGGGCCAGCTGGTCCAGACGCTGTTCGAGGGTCGGGTGGGAGGAGA
This sequence comes from Streptomyces sp. NPDC057287, assembly GCF_042667905.1. NCBI lineage: Bacteria > Bacillati > Actinomycetota > Actinomycetes > Kitasatosporales > Streptomycetaceae > Streptomyces > Streptomyces sp. NPDC057287. The sequence goes on from NZ_JBHUYV010000006.1 coordinate 228,395, forward strand.
GCAGCCGGCCCAGGCTCTCCCTGGCGGCGAAGGCGGGCACGAAGTAGAAGGCGTTGTACGGCTCCGCCTTCCGCAGGTCCTCCGTCGGGATCCGGGCCATCTGCCCGCTCACCTTGGTGAGAGCGGAGGCGAGTGCCGAGGGGCGGCCGGTGAGCAGGGCGGCCGTGCGGTCGGCGGAGAGCTCGCGGTAGCGGGAGAGCAGCCGGGTCAGCAGGAAGCTCAGGGCGTACACGACCGCGCTGATCAGCGGGATCAGCATGATGATGATGCCCGCGGGGTCGTTGCCCCGGCTGTTGCGGGCGAAGCCGCCCCAGAGGGCGACCCGGGTGACGACGCCGGCGAGGACGCCGAGGAAGGACGCGATCGTCATCACGGCCACATCGCGGTGCGCGACGTGCGACATCTCGTGGGCCAGGACGCCCTCGAGCTCCTCGGGCTCCAGTCTGCGCAGCAGTCCCGTCGTGGCGCAGACCAGCGCGGTCCGCTCGCTGCGGCCGGTGGCGAAGGCGTTGGGCACGTCGCTCCGGGCGACGGCCACCCGGGGTTTCGGCATGTCCGCGAGGGCGCAGATCCGGTCGATCGCGCCGTGCAGTTCCGGCGCCTCCTCGGGAGTGACCTCGCGGGCGCCCATGCCGTAGGCGGCTATGCGGTCGCTGAACCAGAACTGGGCGACGAACAGACCGCCCGTGATGATCAGGACGACCGGCCAGGCGCCGCGCAGGACGGCGAGGAGCACACCCACCAGGACCACGTACAGCAGACCGATGAAGAACATGGTGCTCACCATGCGGGTGGTCAGCCCGCGGTCCGGGGCGTAACCGGAACGGGTCCGTGCCATGGGTGCCTCCAGCTGCTCACCTGACTCCCATAGTGCCCCTTGTCATCCGAAACCGTGTGAAAGGGAGATCAAGGCCAGAGGAGCTCGCGGATCCAGCCCGCGCCGTCCCTGCGGTAGCGCAGCCGTACGTGCCGCCGCCGGTCGTCGCCCTGGAAGAACTCCACCTCCTGCGGCTCGACCACGTACCGCGTCCAGCTCTCCGCCTCGGCGTCCGGTTCGGCCCGCGCACGCTCCCAGGCGGCCTCGGAGGCCCGGTCGAGATCCCCGGGCGTGGCCAGCACCTCGCTCTGGGAGCCGGTCAACGCGGCGGCCAGCGCACCGGTGGACCTGGCCCGCAGGTCGGCCCGGCTCTCCTCGGGGCTCGCGGGCACGGCGGTCCCCCGGACGCGCACCTGGCGGCCCTGGGCGGGCCAGTAGAAGCCGAGGGCCGCGTAGGGGCGGGCGGCGAGCTGGCGGCCCTTCGCGCTGGTGCGGTGCGTAGCGAAGTGCCAGCCGCGCCCGTCCGCGTCGTGCAGCATCAGGGTGCGCACATCGGGGCGGCCCTCGGCGTCCGCGGTCGCCAGGGTCATGGTGTGCGGCTCGGGCTGTCCGGCCGCCACCGCATCGGCGAACCAGGTGTGGAAGAGCGGGAGGGGCGCCGGGGGCGCGGCCGACGGATCGAAGCGCGGGAGGGTGACGTCCCAGACGCGCTGCGCGTGGAGGAGGTCGCGGAAGTCCTTCTGTGCGTCGCTCATGGGTCCATTCCACAGCGTCGTGCCCCCGTGCGGAAACGCCGACGGCGGACCACGGGCGTGGTCCGCCGTCGGCGCGACAGGACGGGGGGAGCCGCGGAGGGCGCGGCGCCCGGCGTGTGCGGGGGAGTCGGGGCTGCCGGCGCCTACCTGGCCGGCTTCTTGCCGGTGATGCCCAGATGGACCAGGAGCGCGAGGTTCGGCCGGAGTTCGGCCTGCTTCACGCCCCAGGTGGTGAAGCCCTTCTGGTGCGAGGCCACCCCCGCCAGCATGACGACCAGGGAGCCCGCCACCGCTGCGGGGCTGACGTCCTTGTCGACCTTGCCCTTGGCCTGGAGCTCCTTGACCGCGTCCGTCAGGGAGTTGGTGACCGAGTTCAGGACCTTCATGCGGATCTTGTAGAACCGCTTGTCGCCCTCGGCGGCGCCGAGATCGACGACGCGGAGGATCGCGTCGTGGCGCCGCCAGAAGTCGAGGAATCCCTCGACGAGTTCTTCGGAGGCCTGCCAGCCGGCCTTGCCGACCCAGGAGCGGCCGCCGACCAGTTCGGTCAGTCCGGCACCCTCCTTGGCCATTTCCTCGGCGAGTTCGAGAACGGCGCCCTCGACGTCGGGGAAATACTGGTAGAAAGTCGCGGGTGAAGTCCCCGCCTTCCGGGCCACGTCGATGACTTTGACGTCCCGGTACGGCGAGGAGCTGAGCATCTCGCTGAGGCAGTCGAGCAGCTTCTGCCGCGTCGCCTGACCTCGCCGACCAGCCACGCGGCCGTCGACGGTGCGCACTTGTCCTGTCATGCCGTCAGCTTACCGAGGGGTGATCCGAGCGCGATCTGACCGACTGCAAATGGGGAACGCCCCAGCGCGGACGGGGTGAACAGCGCAATTCCCGGTGGCGTGCGAGCCGTTTTGTGAGCGGGTGCGGGGGTTTATCGAATTACTCTTCCGTCCGCGCCGGTGGCGCCCCGATGGGATCTTGTTATCAACAGCCTGTGGATAACTTCGGTGGACAACTCGTGTCCACATGGGTCGCAGAAGCTTCACGATTCGGGCAAAGGTTCTATTCGGGTCGTCCGAGGCGCGCCGCGCGGCCCCCGCCGTTACGTTGAGTGTGACGGGCGTCACGGCTGCCCCCGCCGCGGTCCACGGTGATCCACAGCGCCTCCGCCGCGGGCCGTCGCGACCTCACTGCCACGGAAGGACCCGGCCATGGCCGTATTCGCGCAGTCCGCGCCGTGCTGGGTGGATGTGCAGCTCTCCGACCTGGAGGCGGGCAAGCGCTTCTACGGCGAGCTCTTCGGCTGGACCTTCCGCGCGGGTGACGGCATGCCCTTCGCCGACGCCTACAGCGACGGCCGGCTCGTCGCGGCGCTCGCCGCCAAACAGGACGGCCGCATGCCCACGACCTGGGGCGTCTACTTCAGCACCGAGGACATCCGTGCCACCGTCGCCCGGATCCGTGAGGCCGGCGGGCAGGTGATCACCGACCCGGTGCGGGCCGGCGACGCCGGAGTCCTCGCCCAGGCGGCCGACCCGGGGGGCGCGGTCTTCGGCCTCTGGCAGGCGGGCGGACGCGCGGGCTTCGAGAAGCAGAACGAGCCGGCCGCCTTCTGCTGGACCGAGGTCTACACCAGGCAGCCGGAGCGCGTGGACGCCTTCTACGAAGAGGTCTTCGGCTTCCTGGGGACCGACATCGAGATGCCGGACGCGGCCGGGGCGACGGAGGACTTCCGGGTCTGGTCCCCCGCCGGGACCGAGCCGGGCGAGGACACCGCGGTCGGCGGGCGCGCGATCCTCACGGACGCCTTCCCCGAGATGCTCCCCAGCTACTTCCTCAACTACTTCGCGGTCGCCGACTGCGACCGCGCAGCCGGGACCGCCGTACGCCTCGGTGGCCGGATCACGGCCCCGCCCCTGGACATCCCGTACGGGCGTATGGCGGTCCTCCAGGACGACCAGGGTGCGGCTTTCGCCGTACTCCAGCCGACGGAGCTGCTCCCGTAGCCGTCCCGGGAGGTGTCCTGAAAGGGGTGGAGTGCCACAAGACACCCTGATCCGCCCCCGGGTTCGCAACCGGGCCCCGAGCCAGGAAGAATCAGGGTGCGCACCGCCAAGTGGTGCCCAGTGGTGAGACGCTGCACAGGGCGGGATTTCGCGGGCTTCTGTTCCTGAGGCCCGTACGGGGAGGTGGCAGGCAAGTGGAGCAGCTGACGCAGCATGACCCGAGGCGGATCGGCCCGTTCGAGGTGCTGGGACGGCTCGGGGCCGGCGGCATGGGGCTGGTCTATCTGGCGCGTTCGGCGTCGGGCCGACGCGTGGCGATCAAGACGGTCCGCACGGAACTGGCCGAGGACCAGCTGTTCCGGGTCCGCTTCACACGTGAGGTGGAGGCCGCTCGCGCGGTCAGCGGTTTCTACACGGCCGCCGTGGTCGACGCCGACCCGAGGGCCGCGGTGCCCTGGCTGGCCACCGCGTACGTCCCCGCCCCCTCCCTCGAGGAGATAGTGAGTGAGTGCGGGCCGATGCCCACCCAGGCGGTGCGCTGGCTGGCCGCCGGGATCGCCGAGGCCCTGCAGTCGATCCACGGGGCCGGCCTCGTCCACCGGGACCTGAAGCCGTCCAACGTCCTCGTGGTCGAGGACGGGCCGCGGGTGATCGACTTCGGGATCGCGTCCGGCGTCTCCAACACCCGCCTGACCATGACGAACGTGGCAGTGGGCACGCCCGCCTACATGTCCCCGGAACAGGCCCGCGACTCGCGCAGCGTGACGGGCGCGAGCGACATCTTCTCGCTGGGCTCGACCCTCGTCTTCGCGGCGACCGGGCACGCGCCCTTCCACGGGGCGAATCCGGTCGAGACCGTGTTCATGCTGCTGAGGGAGGGCCCCGACACCGAGGGGCTGCCCGACGACCTGCGTTCGCTCATCGAGTCCTGCATGCAGATGGACGCGACGCGGAGGCCCAGCCCGGCGGACCTCCAGTCCCAGCTGGCCCCGCACCTGTTCGCGTCCGGCAGCGACGACAGCGGCACGGCGTCGGCCTGGCTGCCGACCGTCGCGACCGCGATGATCGAGCAGCGCCGCGGCGGCGGCCGCGCCGTCACCGTCGCGCCCGCCCCGGTGGTGGTGCCTCCGCCTCCGCAGCGGCCCCCGCCCGGAGCGGGCCCGGACGGCGCGTGGCGCAGCGGTGGCGACCTGCGGACCGCTCCCGCCCCCGCGCCGGTGTCCGCGCCCGACGGAGGGCCCGTGCGGCTGGGCGAGGCCCAGGTGCCGATCGGGCCCGGCCCGCGTCCCGTGGACGTACGCGGTCCCGCCGCCGCCCACGCCGACCCGGCCACCGGCTGGGTGCGTGCGCCGGGGCAGACCTCGGCGGCGCCTGCCGCTCCGGTGCCCGCCCCCGCCCAGGCCCCGGACGCCGCGCCCGCCGCGCCGGAACGCTGGCGCCCCTGGCGGTTCCGCATGTCGAACGACGTGTGGGGCACGCCCGTCGTGGTGGGCGATCTGCTCTACGTGACGTCGTTCGAGGTCCACGCCCTGGACGTCGGCAACGGGCGCCGCCAGTTCAAGACCCGGGACGTGGCCTGGTCGATGGCCGTGGACGGCGGCCGGATCCACGCGTCGGACGGCCCGTCCCTGTACGCGCTGGACGCGGCGACAGGCGCCGAGCGGTGGCGGCTCTCGACCGACGCCTGGGTGTACTCCCTCAAGGCCGACCGGGGCACCGTCCTGACCGGGACGCGGGGCGGCGGCGTCCAGGCGTGGGAGGCGGCCGGCGGCGAGAAGCTGTGGGAGACCTCCGGCGTCCAGACGGACTTCGAGACCCCGGAGGCCGGACCCGTCATCCACGACGGCACGGTCTACCTGTGGCAGAACGCCCGGCTGCGGGCCGTGGACGCGCGGACCGGGACCGAGCGGTGGTCCTACCCCATCGGCGACGCCGCCTCCTGCGGCGGGGTGCCGGTCCGGCTGACCCCCGCGCCCGACGGCCACGTGTACATCGCGGCGGGGACCAGGGTGCTGGCCGTGGACGCGGTCTCCGGCCGCGTGCGCTGGCACTTCGAGTCGCCAGCCGTCTTCCTCTCCCCGCCCGCCTTCGCGCCGGGACCGGCGGTCACGGGCGGCGGGGTGTACCTCGCCGACTACCTGGGCACCGTCTACGCGCTGGACGCCGCGACCGGCAAGGACCGGTGGCGGATCGCGACGGAGGCCCGGCAGTCCGTCGAGCCCGTGCTGGTCACGGGGGGCAACGTGCACGTCGGCAGCGGCAGCGCGCTCTACACGCTGGACGCGGTGACCGGCACGCCGAAGTGGCGTTTCGCCGCGGGAGGCGAGGTGGTCGGGGCCCCGGTGGTCGCGGACGGCAGGGTCCACTTCGGTTCGGCGGACCACGTGCTCTACACGCTGGACGCCGCGGGCGGCCAGCTCCGCTGGAAGCTGGCCACGGGCGGCGAGATCACGGGCTCCCCGGTGGCGCAGGCGGGCGTCGTGTACGCCTGCAGCAAGGACCGCTGCGTCTACGCCCTGGACGCGCTGAAGGGCACGGGCACGGGGAACAGGGCCCGGGTCTGACCCTCAGGGATGCGGCGGGTGGTACCGGTCCCGGTCCTGCCCGTCGCCCGGGTACGAGCTCCCGCCCCCGCCCGGGTACGAGCTCCCGCCCTCCTCCGGGTGTGCGCTCCCGCCCTCCTCCGGGTACGTGTGCTCGCCCTGGACGGGGTACGGGGCGGTGTCCTCGTCGGCGGGCGACGCCCGGTGCCTTCCCGGCCCCGTGTACGGATCCGCCTCCGGCTCCGGTGCGGGGGACGTATGAGCGGCCGGCCCGGGCTCCTGCGTCGGCGGCCAGGTGTCCGGGTGGTCGCCCGGCGGTACGGGATACGGCTCGGCGGTGTCCCTCGTCCGGGCGGCTCTGCGCCGCCCCGACATCAGCAGGGCGCCCAGCAGGAGCAGCACCCCGCCGGCCAGGGCCTGCGCCACGCCCCACCGGAGCCCGGAACCGTCGCCGTCGACCGTCAGCCCGCTCGCCGCCTGCCCCTGCCTGACCATCCAGAGCACGGTGAAGCCGAGCACGATCAGGCCCGCGAGGGCCACGACCCAGCGCGAGCGGAGCACGACCCCCACGAGGGTCACCAGCGCGGCGAAGAGGAACGGCAGCAGGATCGAGGCCATCACGGACGACGAGACGCCGGTGATGCCGTCGAACAGGTCCTGGATGCGGTAATCCCGGCCCAGGCGGTCCTTGTACCAGCGCTGGAAAGGGCTCTGGACGGCCGCCGCGGCTCCCACGAGGGCGACGACGGAGCCGAGGACATTGCGGATCATCGACAGCCTCCCGGGCCAAGGCGCACGGGTGTGCGCAGCGCTCTCCCCGCGCCTCGACGCTACGCCTGGCCGATCTTCCCTGCCATCGGAGACCATGACCAGATCGTGACAGGGCCATGACGGGACTACGGGGGAGCGCCCTGGATGCTGTGCGTTACGGTGTCGCGCGGCCGTGCGGAGGCCGAAGGAGCCGACTACAGCAAGGGGGGCTGCATCGATGATGCGGCGACAGATGAGGTTCGCGGCGGTACTGGTCGTGGTGGTGTTCGCGCTCACCGGGTTCTCCACGTCCAGCCACGGCGGCAAGAGCGGGAAGAGCCGCAGCAGCAGCTCCGGGGGAGGGGGCTGCTCCAACTCCAAGAAGAGCAACGGCGGTTACCACGACGACGACGACGACTACGACAGCTCGTCGAGCTCGTCCGGCGGCTCGACCTACGAGTCGGCGACGCCCAGCCCCACCGCCTCGGACGCCCCTGTGGTCCGCGTCATCCGCTGCGCCCAGCCCAAGAAGGGCAAGCGCAGGGCGGTGACCTCCTCGACGGTCGAGATCCGCTCGACGGACACGGTCGAGCAGACGTACGAGGTCGACGTGACGTTCGTGGACGCCAAGGGCCTCACGGTCGACACGGGCGAGGCGACGGTCGACCTCGCGTACGGCGAGACCGAGACCGTGACGGTCAAGATGGACAGCCCGCGCCTGGTCTCCCGCGTGAAGCGGTGCATGGTCACGGCGGACCTGGGTTACTGAACACCCGCCGAACGCGAGCAAGGGCCCGAGCCGAACGGCTCGGGCCCTGCCCGTCGTACGCGGACGTGCAGCGGCCGCGACGGCTCCCCCTCCGCGCCGCCGCGGCCGCTCCCCCGTGCGGGTGAGGTCTAGTTGGCAGGCTCGCTCGTGGCGTGGGCGTCCTGGGTGGTGAGCTCCCCGCCGGTGGCGTGCGCGTCCGCGGGCTTGAGCGGCGAACCGGTGGCGTGGGCGTCCTGGGTGGTGATCTCCTCGCCGGTGGCGTGCGCGTCCGCGGGCTTGAGGATGTCGCTCTTGTCGGCCATGAAGCTCAACTCCTGAAAAATGTGGTGACTGCGGATGAAGAGCCCGCCCGGCGGTTCCCCCGTGGATCGCCGGGCGGGCCTTCCAGGGCCGATCACCCTAACGGTGAGGCCACTCGCCGATCCGTCTGCCCCCCGACGCGACGGATCGATGAGTAGAGAGTGCCGTCAGGCGATAAACGATTGATGAACGCCGGTCAGGAGGCCCTGGCGACGGGGGCCGGGACCAGGAGTTCACGCACGGCGGCGGCCTCGGGCGAATCGAGGTCGTCGAAGATCGAGAGTGCCTCGTTCCAGCAGACCTGGGCGCGGTCGGTCTGGCCGATGCCTGCGAGGCCACGGCCCAGCGCGGTGAGTACGTTGGCACGCCGCCATTCACCGCCGATACCGCGCAGGATCGCGAGCGCCTGCTCCGCGTGCGACGCCGCGTGGGCGGGCTGACGGATGGCGAGGTGCAGCTCGGCCAGCCGGAACAGCGTCATCCCGTGCCAGAGCTGCTGCCGGCTGTCGCGGAATATCGCCATGGCCTCGGTGAGCACCTCCTGTGCGGAGGCGGTCCGCCCCGTACCGGTGAGCGCCAGTCCCAGGGCGTACTTCCCGTTTGCGAGGCGCAGGGCCAGACCCGAGGTGTCCGCCTCGTAGATGCCGACGCCCTGCTGGGCGAGGTCCACGGCGCTCGCCGTCCTCCCGGTGGCCAGGTGGACACGGGAGAGGTTGCAGAGCGCCGAGGCCTCGCCGGGCTTGTTGCCGTCCGCCCGGAACGCGTCCAGCGCCGCGCTCAGGTGGTCTTCGGCATCGCCGTGCCGGTTCTCGTACAGGGCGATGATCCCCCGCTGGTTCGGGACCTGTCCGAGTGAGACGGGGTCGTCGGCGACCTGGCCGAGCTCCAGCGCGCGCCGGGCCTCGGTCTCGGCCTCCGCGAACCGGCCGGAGACGCTGAGGGCGTGCGTCAGCATCGTGCGGGCCCTGCCCTCGGCCTGTGCGTCGCCCGCCGTCCGCGCCGCGTCACTCACCGCCTTCGCCGCGGTGGCGAACTGGTGTGAGTTGGCACCGGATTCACCCAGGTCCACCACGGCCATGAGCAGATCGGCAGCGCGCCTGGGCATGCCGGACCCGGCGGACTGGGCCGCACAGGCCAACAGCCCGCTGGACTCCGAGAAGAGCCAGTCCAGCGCGGTCTCCCGGACCTGGAAGGAGAGTCCGGGATACTCGGTGCGCGAGAAGTGGTCGAGCACCCGCTCCCCCGGCCTCTCCAGCGCGTACACCCCCGCCGCCGTGGCCAGGTAGAAGTCCAGCAGCCGCGACAGGGCCGGTTCCCGTCCCGCCAGGGGCTGTTCGTCCCGTTCAGCGCACGCACGCGCGTAGAGGCGCACCAGGTCGTGGTAGCGGTAGCGGCCCGGGGCGGCCGACTCCAGGAGGCTGGTGTCGACCAGGGTCTCCAGGAGGTCCTCGGCCGTGTGGGGGTCCAGGTCCAGGAGGGCGGCGGCCGCGGCGAGGGAGATGTCCGGGCCGTCCGCCAGACCCAGGAGGCGGAAGGCGCGGGCCTGGGCCGGCTCCAGCTGGCCGTAGCCCAGCTCGAAGGTGGCCTTCACCGCGAGGTCGCCCGCCTGGAGTTCGTCGAGGCGGCGGCGCTCGTCGGCGAGCTTCGCGGCCAGCACCGAGACGGTCCAGGTGCGGCGGGCGGCCAGCCGGGAGGCGGCGATGCGGATGGCCAGCGGGAGGAAGCCGCACGCGGCCACCACGTCGAGGGCTGCCTCGCGCTCCGAACGCACGCGTTCGTCGCCGACGATGCGGGTGAAGAGCTGGAGTGCCTCCTCGGGGGACATCACGTCCAGGTCCACGAGGTGCACCCCGGCCAGGTCGACCATGCGTACGCGGCTGGTGACGAGCGCCGCGCAGCCCTCCGTGCCGGGGAGCAGGGGCCGGATCTGGGCCGCGTCATGGGCGTTGTCGAGCAGGACCAGGATGCGGCGGCCGTCGAGGGTGGAGCGGTAGAGCGCGGCCCGCTCGTCCAACGAGTCCGGAATGGCGGAGTCGGGGGTCCCCAGCGCGCGCAGGAACGCGCCGAGGACCGTCTCGGGCTCGGCGGCCCGCGCGCCCGCGCCCTGGAGGTCGACGTACAGCTGGCCGTCCGGGAAGTGCGGGCGCGCCTGGTGGGCGACGTGCACGGCGAGGGTCGTCTTGCCGACGCCGCCGATGCCGGCGAGCGCGGAGACCGCCATCACGGAGCCCTCGGCGGTCGCGAGCCGGGCGCCCAGCTCGCGTACGAACGCGGCACGGCCCGTGAAGTCCGGGACGGTGGCCGGGAGCTGGGCCGGGCGGACCGGTGCGGCGGCGGGAGCCGGCTCGTCGGCGGGGCGGGCCAGTTCCTCGTCGGCCCGGAGGATCCGCTGCTGGAGCTGGGCGAGCTCCGGGCACGGGTCCACGCCCAGTTCCTCCGCCAGCAGGCGGCGGGTGTCGGCGTACACGGCGAGGGCCTCGGCCTGCCGGCCGCTGCGGTACAGGGCGACCATCAGCAGTTCGCGCAGCCGCTCGCGCAGAGGGTGCGCGGCGGTGAGGGCGGTCAGTTCGGAGACCGCCTCCGCGTGGCAGCCGACCTCCAGGTCCATGTCGAGGCGGGTCTCGGTGAGCTGGAGCCGCCACTCCTCCAGGCTGCTGCGCTGGTTCTCCGCGTACGGGCCGGGGAGAGAGGCGAGCGCCTCGCCGTCCCAGAGGCCGAGCAGCTTGTTGATCAGGGTGCGGGCCTGGCAGCGGTCTCCGCCGCCGCGGGCCTTCTCCGCCTCGGCCGCCAGGTCCTGAGCGAGCGTCAGGTCCAGTGCTCCGCGGGGGATCCGGACCGCGTACCCGCCCGATTCGCTGACCAGGGTGTCCTGCCCCAGGGTCTTGCGGAGCCTGGACGCGTACGTCCGCACCGTGGCCAGGGCCTGGGACGGGGGGTCGTCGCCCCAGAGGGCGTCGATGAGCTCGGCGGCGGTCGCGGTGCGGCCGTCGCGCAGGAGCAGGGCGGCCAGCAGGGCGCGTTGCTGCGGGGACCCCGACTGAAGGGCCTCGCCGCCCCGCCAGGCGCGGACGGGGCCGAGGACGGTGAAGCGCAGTGGGGCTCCGGCCGCCCGTTCCTGAGGAGCGCGTTGCTCCGGAACGCGCACGCCGGGTCCCTTGTCGCGATCCATGATGCCCCCCTGTCCTGCTCGCCCCGCCGGTCCTGCCGATCCCGCCGCACCGTACCGCTGGTATCGGGCTCAACAGTCTGCCTTGTTATGGGCGGGCTCGTCAGCATCGGGTGACGCTCTGCACAGGCCCTCGACAACAATCGGGGGCGCGGGGAGCGTACGAGGGTGACTGCGCGTCAGCCGCCGAGGGGGCGGGGGGATCTCCGGGGGCCACCCGGCGGGGCCGGGCCCGGTGTTCCCGGAGCCCGGCAAGGCAGGAGCCCCGCTCCTCCGCCGGGGCGGGGGAGCGGGGCTCCTTGGGTACTGCTCACTCGGCCGCGATCGGCCGACCCGGGCAACTAGGCCGGGGTGACGTTCTCAGCCTGCGGACCCTTGGGACCCTGAGTGACGTCGAAGTTCACGACCTGGTTCTCCTCGAGGGAGCGGAACCCGGACGCGTTGATCGCGGAGTAGTGGACGAAGACATCCGGGCCGCCGCCGTCCTGGGCGATGAAGCCGAAGCCCTTTTCAGCGTTGAACCACTTGACGGTTCCGGTAGCCATAAAGCCCTCCTTGGGCCAAAGGGTTGCCCTGCTCCAGAACCTGCAAACAAGTCTGAAAACTACAAAAGCCTGCGGGTTACATGCTCCGCAGGCTCTGTACTGCAAGGGAAACCAAACTGCAACTTGCGGGCGAGCCTAGCACGCAGTGTGCGGGGAGCGGTAGAGGGAAAGATCACTTCACCCGGATGTTTGATTGGCCCGCCTGAGAGCTGACGGACAAGGCCTCCGGGGTGCTCTCGGGGCGCCCCGATGAAGCGGGCCGGCAGAGGCAGGTCTAGCCTCACGATGTGGACAATTCAACCGTCTCTCCCGTAGAAGGCGACGACCGTCGCAGCAGGCCGCGCGTCGGCCACATCCAGTTCCTGAACTGCCTCCCCCTCTACTGGGGCCTGGCACGGACCGGGACACTGCTCGACCTGGAGCTCTCGAAGGACACCCCGGAGAGACTCAGTGAGCAGCTCATCGCAGGCGACCTCGACATCGGTCCCGTCACCCTGGTCGAGTACCTGCGCAACGCCGACGAACTGGTCGCCCTCCCCGACATCGCCGTCGGCTGCGACGGCGACGTCATGTCGTGCGTGATCGTCTCCCAGCTCCCCCTGGAGCAGCTGGACGGGGCCCGGGTGGCCCTCGGCTCGACCTCGCGCACCTCCGTACGGCTGGCCCAGCTGCTGCTCGCCGAGCGGTACGGCGTCGCCCCCGACTACTACACCTGCCCGCCGGACCTCGGCCTGATGATGCAGGAGGCCGACGCGGCCGTCCTCATCGGCGACGCGGCCCTCCGGGCCAACCTGCACGACGCCCCAAGGCTCGGACTGCAGGTGCACGACCTGGGCCGGATGTGGAAGGAGTGGACGGGACTGCCGTTCGTCTTCGCGGTCTGGGCGGCGCGCAAGGACTATCTGGCCTCCCACCCCGAGTACGTGGAGAAGGTGCACGAGGCGTTCCTGGCCTCCCGCGACGTCTCGCTCGAGGAGGTCACCAAGGTGGCCGAGCAGGCGGCACGCTGGGAGGCCTTCGACGCCGAGGTGCTGGAGCGCTACTTCACCACCCTGGACTTCCGCTTCGGCGCGGAGCAGCTGGCGGGGGTGCGCGAGTTCGCCCGGCGGACCGGACCGACGACCGGATACCCGGCGGACGTGAAGGTCGAACTGCTCGGCGGGTGATGCCGGCGGCGCACGGGAATGGTGCGGGCGAGAAGTGGAATCCCGTACCTTCCTGGGTCTTCCCGCGCGAGTGTCCTTTACCCCCTGACGTGTGGCTCCGGCATTCCGTTCCCGTGAAAGGGCGTGAATGTCCGGAGTTCTGTCGGGGAGCCCCGCCCCGCGCATCCCGGGGGGAATAGCGGACGGCTTCCGCCGGACCTTCCGGTTTCTCTCCGGTGAACCCCGGCAGGCACGGACGAACGACGTATTCGCGCCTTTCCGCGTGGCGAAATCCCTGCTTCGTGCCCATAGGGGCGATATCGGCTCACGGGGTCTCCGTGACCCCGTGAGCCGGGCGCCCTAGGCTGCGGTCCGAGTCCCGGGGTCCACAGGGGGAGACCGTATGCAGCCGCTGGAAGCCGGCGAACCGCACACCATCGGCGCCTACCGGCTGCTCGGCAGGCTCGGCGCCGGCGGGATGGGCCGCGTCTATCTGGGCCGCAGCGCCGGTGGCCGTACCGTCGCGGTCAAGGTCGTGCACCCCCACTTCGCCCTCGACGAGCAGTTCCGCGCGAGATTCAGGCGCGAGGTGGACGCCGCCCGCCGCCTGGGCGCGCAGTGGACGGCCCCGGTCCTGGACGCCGACCCCGACGCGGCCGTGCCATGGGTGGCCACCGGTTACGTCGCCGGGCCGCCGCTCTCCGACGCGGTCACCCGCCACGGCCCGCTGCCCGAGTACGCGGTACGGACCCTGGGCGCCGGACTCGGCGAGGCGCTCGACGCCGTGCACGCGCACGGCCTCATCCACCGGGACGTGAAGCCGTCCAACGTCCTGCTCGCCCTCGACGGCCCCCGGCTGATCGACTTCGGTATCGCCCGGGCCCTCGGCGCCACCGTCTCCCTCACCTCCACCGGCGTCTCCGTCGGCTCGCCCGGCTACATGGCGCCGGAGCAGATCCGGGGACTGGACCTCTCCGGCGCCGCCGACGTCTTCTCGCTCGGCGCGGTCCTCGCCTACGCGGCGACCGGCACCGCGCCCTTCCCGGGCGACTCGTCCGCCGTGCTCCTCTACAAGGTGGTGCACGAGGAACCCGAACTCGGGGAGATGGAGGGCGCACTGCGGGAGCTGGTGACCGAGTGCCTCGCCAAGGACCCCGCCGACCGGCCCGCCCCCGCCGAACTCGCCCGCAGGCTCGCGCCCGGCGGCGCCGCCGGGCTGGTGGCCCCTGGCTGGCTGCCGGGCCCCCTGGTGCGCGAGGTCAGCAGGTCGGCGGTGGCCCTGCTGGACCTGGAGCCGCAGGACGCGCCCGTCCGGTCCGGCCCGGTGCCGTTCAGCAACGCCTCACTGGGGGCCGCGCCGCTCGGCGCCTTCGGCCCGCCGCTGCCTCCCCCGCCGGCCGGGCCGCCCGCCGGCCCGGGGGAGCGGGGGCCCGGGGCCCGGGTCGCCGTCACCATGGACTCCCGCCCGGAGCCCGGCGGGCGCCGGGGGCGGCGGGTCAGCTGCACCGTCGCGCTGGCCGTGGCAGGCGCGCTGGCCGTCGTGACGGTCGGCGCCACGATGCTGGGGGACCTGTTCGGGAGCGGTGACGACGACCGGGGCGACGACGCCGCGCAGGCCCCGTCGGCCAGCCGGTCGCAGACCCCGCCCGACGCCGCGCAGCCCCAGCCGTCCGCGAGCTCCTCGGCCTCCGCGCCCGTCGACGCACTGCCCAGGACGTTCGCCGGCACCTGGAAGGGGCCCGCGACCGAGCGCAGCGGCGCGCCGCACGGCAACGTCACCGCCGTGTTCGTCGAGGGGAAGAAGGGCGAGGAGGTCGTCCGGGTGTCGTACCGGTTCGACGCGCTGGGAACGACCGTCGTGTGCAAGTCCGTCGGCACACTCGTCTCCGGCACGGCCACCGAGGTGAAGATCCGCGAACGCGCGGACCCGGATGCCAGGGCCGGAGCCCTGTGCACCGGGGGAGAGGCGGACCTGGTCTTCACCCTCGGCTCCGGCGACACCCTGCTCTACGAGTCGCGCGAGGAGGCCGCGGGCACGCCGAAGGGCACGCTCACCCGGTCCGACGGCTGACCCCGGAACGGGCTGGCGTAGGCTGGATCGGTCCGCGGATCCGTAGAAAAACCGCCGAAAGGTGACAGCCCGGTGACCGAGAAGGCCGACCTTCAGCCCGTCCTCGACCGCGCCGCCGAAGGCGGGCGGATCACTCCGGAGGAGGCGCTCGACCTCTACAGGTCGGCACCGCTGCACGCGCTGGGGAGCGCGGCCGACGCCGTGCGCCGCCACCGTTACGCCGGTACGGAGCACATCGCGACGTACATCATCGAGCGCAACATCAACTACACCAACGTGTGTGTCACGGCCTGCAAGTTCTGCGCGTTCTACGCGCCGCCCAAGGACACCGCCAAGGGCTGGTCCCGGGACCTCGACGACATCCTGCGCCGCTGCGCGGAGACCGTCGAACTGGGCGGCACGCAGATCATGTTCCAGGGCGGCCACCACCCGGACTACGGCGTCGAGTACTACGAGGAGCACTTCTCCGCGATCAAGAAGGCGTTCCCGCAGCTGGTCATCCACTCGCTCGGCGCCTCCGAGATCGAGCACATGGCCCGGATCTCCGGGGTCTCCGCCGAGGAGGCCATCAGCCGGATCCACGCCGCCGGGCTCGACTCCTTCGCGGGAGCCGGCGCCGAACTGCTGCCCGCCCGGCCGCGTACGGCGATCGCTCCGCTCAAGGAGTCCGGCGAGCGCTGGCTGGAGATCATGGAGATCGCCCACCGCCTCGGCGTCGAGTCCACCTCCACCATGCTGATGGGCACCGGCGAGACCAACGCCGAGCGCATCGAGCACCTGCGGATGATCCGCGACGTCCAGGACCGTACGGGCGGCTTCCGCGCCTTCATCCCGTACACCTACCAGCCGGAGAACAACAAGCTGAAGGGGCAGACGCAGGCCACGCTCTTCGAGTACCTGCGGATGATCGCCATCGCCCGGCTCTTCCTCGACAACGTCGCCCACATCCAGGGCTCCTGGCTGACCACCGGCAAGGAGGTCGGCCAGCTGTCCCTGCACTACGGCGCGGACGACCTCGGCTCGATCATGCTGGAGGAGAACGTCGTCTCGTCGGCCGGTGCCAAGCACCGCTCGAACCGGCTCGAGATCATCGACCTGATCCGCAAGGCGGGCCGTGTCCCCGCCCAGCGTGCCACGACCTACGAGCACCTGGTCGTCCACGACGACCCGGCGAACGACCCGGTCGACGAGCGTGTCGTCTCGCACATCTCCTCCACCGCGATCGCGGGCGGCACGGCGCACCCGGAGCTGAAGCTCCTCGACGCCAACTGAGGCACGCGTGCTGACCGTTCACGCCGCGCCACTGGTCCTGCCGGTCGGCGCGGCGGGCGTCCCCGAGGGCGCGGTGGCCGTGGACGGCGACCGCATCGTGGCCCTCGGGCCGGTGGACGCGGTCGTGGCCGCGCACCCGGCCGCCCGGGTCCGGCAGTGGCCCGGCGTCCTCACGCCGGGCCTGCGCCAGTGGGACGGCCTCCCGCTGCTGACCCGTTGCTACCACCCCGACCCGCGCGAAGCCGACGAGTTCGGCGAACAGCCGCTCACCTGGGCGGAGTTCGAGAGGCTGGGCGGGCGGATGGACGAGCCCCGCCGGGCGGGCAGCGTGCGCCGCGGGCTGCAGCGCATGCTGCGCCACGGCACCACCCATGTCGCGGGCGGCTTCACCGAACCCGCCGTACGCACCGCTGTGAGCCGCGCGGGCCTGACGGTGGTCCCGCCGGGCGGGGCCCCGGCCGGCGAACCGGACCTGGACCCGTTCGCGCGGGGACGCGACCTGGCGGGTGCCGCGCACGGCCCGCTGGCCGTCGGCGGCCGCGCCGACCTCGCGGTCTTCGACGTGCCGGACGAGGCGGCGCTGTGCGCGGCGGGCGCG
The DNA here is from genome assembly GCF_042667905.1 of Streptomyces sp. NPDC057287. Lineage (NCBI taxonomy): Bacteria > Bacillati > Actinomycetota > Actinomycetes > Kitasatosporales > Streptomycetaceae > Streptomyces > Streptomyces sp. NPDC057287. The sequence goes on from NZ_JBHUYV010000006.1 coordinate 245,123, forward strand.
ACGGCCTGCGTGGCAACCGTCCTCGGCGGGCGGCTGGTGCACCGGCGGCGGTGACGGCACCGGCGCGGCCTCACGGTGCGGAGGATGTGTCCGGGGCCGTGGGCCCCTCGGTCCGGAGGGCGTGCCCGGGAGCGTACGTGCGACGCCGACTGCCGGCCGGGCGGTCTCAGGCCGTCAGGCAGACGTCGTGGTTCTCCGAGGTGAGGCAGAACTCGTGATGCGCCGCGAGCAGGCACAGCTGGAGCCGCGAAATCCCGCCGAGTTTGCTCCGTATGTTTGCGAGGTGGAATTTCACGGTGCGTTCCGTCAGGTGCAGATATTCGCCCAGCTCGGCATTGGAGGGACCGGTCTGCAGGCGTACGAAGAGTGCACATTCCTGGTCGGTGAGCGCATACGTCCGGTTTCCGGGCGCATCCTCTTTGAGTATCGCCATGATGTCGGAATGCTTCGCATTTGAGCCGCAGATCGGACAATGGATTCGCATGATCCCCCCCAGGAACACTCGACCGTTGATGACTGGACCATACCAGCCGGGTCCCTGGAAGGGGGGTCGTATATTACCGACCGGTCGTCAAAGGCCCAGGTCGGCGCAGGGATGTCCAGCATTCGGGATCAAGGGACGAAGGGACCTGCCAGATATCGTCCCTGGCTGTCGTACGGCCAGGCATTCGCTGTGCAGCCGCGAAGCCCCTTGATCTGTTGCATCATTGCGGGCGCCGGCTGCCCCGGGCCCGGACAGGTCTCGTGCCCGCGACCGATCTCGTGCCCGACCTCGTGATTGATGATCAGGGCGCGGTAATCCTCGATCGGCCCGTCGAACTGCGGTGAACCCTGCACCCATAGTTTGAGATTGACCACCACGGAGTGCTCCACCCGGCAATTCACGTTTCCCTTGCTGCTCGGGGTCGTGACGAAGCAGAGCCGGTCGGTGGTGCCCGGTGTGGCGACGCGGACCGTGAAGTCCGCGGGGCCCGAGGGGACCAGCTGGAATCCGTAGGCGGTGTCTCTGGTCCAGCCCCGGGGTCCGCCCAGGATCGCGGACACCGCTCGGGCCGCCTCGTCCGGATCCAGATCGATGCCGTCCTCCACCTCGACCTTGTACCGGCGTATGCGCCCTTCGCCCTGCGGTTCGCCCCCGATACGCGCACCGGTGAAGGTGCCCGGGCCCTCCGGGGGCACCTGGATCTCACGCGGGGGGCTGCTGGAGGGCGTCGCCGAGGGGGTGGCGGAGGGTGACGCGGAGGCGGTCGGCCCGCTCGGGGCGGGAGCGGGTGAGGAGGTGACGGGGGTCCGGCGGGGGGCCTCGGCCCTGGCGGGTACGTCGTCCCGTGCGAGGAGCGCGACAGCGCCGCCCACGCCGACACAGAGCGCGGCGAGGGCGGCGGTCAGAATCGTGCGTCGTCGTTTTCGGCGGCGCCGCCTTTCGGCCGCGCGGGTGCCACGAGTGGTGCGTCGGGCCACTGAGTCAGCCGACTATGTAAGCGGTGGCGACGGACGAGATCGTGTTCTTGAAGGCAGGGGTGGCGTTGCCGATGTAACCCGCGGGGATATAGCCGGACGTGCCCGAGAAATTCTTTCCCGTGTAGACCAGGAGGGAGTTGTCCGAGGTGCGGTTCCAGTACGAGGCCGTGTTGTTTTCGACCCGCTGTCCGGCTCCGTTCGCGGAACCCTTGAAATAGTCGTTCGCGAGATCGGAGTCCTGGCTGTAGGAGGGCAGGTCGAAGACGGCGCCGCCGCGGTCCGAGTTGTAGAAGATGCCCATCTCACCAGCGCTGAGCGTTCCGTCCTTCCCCGCCGCATAGGACGGGCCGGCGGTGGCCAGAGATCCCGCGGCCACGAGAAGGGCGGCCGTGAGGGCAGGGCGGACGGAATGGCGAATACGCACGGTGGATCCTTTTCCGGAAAGTAATCGGCCGAGGAGGGGTTCGGTCATGAGGTCAGCTCGGCGGCGAGGCGCAGTCGTTCTTCGAGCTGCTTCTTGACGGTTTCGAGAGTTTCTGCGTTCTGATCGATGATGCGCTTCTGATAGGCCTTCTCCACGGCGTACCAGATGCCGACCAGATTGGTTTCCTTCTTGCATGCGACGTCCTGCCGGGCAGCCGCCACGGCCTTGGGCGTGGTGAGCGACGTGTCACCGAAGCCGAGATCGCTCTGCGGGCTGACCGGGTCGTCCGTCCGGTAGCCCTGCTCGGCCATGCAGGCCGACCACGCCTTGACCGCCTTCGCGACGCGGCTGTCCTGCCGTGAGCGGCCGTTGGCGTCGAAGGCGAAGTTCTGCGGCACCATGATGTCCACCGACTCCTCGGTGGGCGCGTAGAGCTTGAGGAACCCTTCACGCACGCAACCGCCGGCGGGAACCTTCTTTCCGGCCACCGTGGTGGCCCCCTTGTCCGACTTCTCCGCCTCCTCCTGGCTCATCGGCACCGCTTTGGAGGGGTCGACCTTGTCCTCGCCGTGCAGGATCAGCTTCTCGTTGGTGCCGAGTGCCTTCTGAGCCGGCTTCGGACGGCTCTCCGCCAACTCGGGGTTGCTGTAGCCGTAGCGCGCCGCACTCACGGCGCTGCTGACCCCGTACCTCGTGGCGTTGTCCCCGCGTTCGGTCCCGCGACTGCGGACCGTGTACCGGTATCCGTAGCGCTTCATGCACCGGTCGGTGAGCACGTCCTGGGCCTCCCCGAAGGTCCCGCGCTGGGTGGCGTCGGGGATGTAGGTCTCGAGGGGGAACTGCAGCGACTTGCTGTCCAGCAGCACGGGAATGTCGCCGACCGGAGGCTCGCTCTTCGGGTCCTCCCCGCCGGAACCGGACGAGGAGCATCCCGTCAGAGCGAGCAGCGCTACGGCCGCGGCGATGCCGCTGCGGGTTACGGGGGAGAGGCGTCGCGCAGGCATGGTGGCTCCGGTCGTTAACAGGTAATATCCGCCGTCGACTGCTGCTCCGCCCGGCGGATACGGGCGGAGCAGCAGTCGACCGCATGGGTGTGGCTCATGGCGCCACGGCAGCCGGCCGGATCATCGTTCCGGAATCGGCCGGGCTGTGTCAGACGACGTAGTACGCGGAAGAGATCGTGTTCTTGAACGTCGCGCTGGCGTTGCCGCGGTAGCCGGACGGCAGGAACCCGTCGGTCCCGCCCCCGTTGGCGTTGGTGTGCACGCTCCATTCGAAGGTGTCGAGGTTCAGGTACGACTCGGTCCAGTCGTTGGTGGTGTGACCGCTGCAGGACTGCGAGCCCTTGAAGTAGTCGTTGTTGAAGTTCTCGTCGTCGACCAGGAGGTCGAAGACCGAGTTCGACTGGTTCTGGAAGCAGAACAGTCCGAACTCGCCGCTGGTGACGTAACCGTCCTTGCCGGCGGCGGAGGCCGAACCGGCGCTCACCGCGACGGCGGAGAGGACCAGAGAGGCGGTCGCAGCAGCGCGGAGCACCTTGCGCGTGTTCATCGTTGTCGCCCTTCGGTGGTTGTTGCCTCGCTCCGAAGCTCTGGGAGTTCGGAGTCCGGGCTTGGCCGCCGATGAGTAGAACACGCTCAACTCGGGTCACACCACTGTACTTTGGGACAGTGCGCGACTATGCCTGCGTCGCCTACCGTGCAGCTGGGGCGCTTGCGCATGCGCGCCGTGGCTCCGGCGTCGCTGCTGTGCGACGGGAGCATCGCGAAGGGGATTTCCTGTGGTTCTTCGACGGGTCCGGACGGCTGCCGCACCGGCTCTGATCATGCTCGTGTTCCTGGCGACAGGCTGCTCCGGTGGTTCCTCGGGCGGCGGGGAGACCCGGGCCGCCTCCGATGCGCCGGCGTCGCCGTCCGCTTCCGCGAAGGAGAAGGGAGCCGACGCCGACCCGCGGCAGGCCGCCTACTTCGGGTGCATCGGGGATCAGGGAGTGCCCATGCGGGACACGGGCTCCGGAGTCCCCGTGGTGGACGAGGCGAAGGCGGATCCGGCCGAGGTGAAGGAGGCCGAGGCCGCGTGCGCCGACAAGCTGGTCATCCCCGACGCGGGGCCCGAGGAGCTCGCCGTGGCGCAGGCGCTGACCGACTGCATGCGGGAGCACGGGGTCGAGGACTTCCCGGACCCGAACCCGAAGACCGGTGACCACGACGGCCTGGAGGATCTGGACCTGAAGACGTCTCCCGAAGCCGTCGCCGCGACGAAGGCGTGCCGCGTCGGGAAGCCGGGAACGGGCGGCAAGGTCGGGGGATGAGCGTGTCCGAGGTTTCCCCGGTGGCGTCCACGGATGTGGAGCCGCCCGCAGAGGTGTCAGCGGCGGACTCGGGGCTGACGCGCCGCCGGCGCTGGGTGGCGGCGGTCGTGGCCGGGGCCGTGGTCCTGGCCGGTGCCGGTGTCGCGGCGTCACAGGTCATCAAGTCACCGGCGCAGGCCGCCGCGGAAGCGGGGCCGCCGCCCATGGACGTGCTGGTGGCCCGGGTCGAGAAGCGTGTCCTGCGGGACACCGTCATCGTGCGCGGCATGGCCACCGCGGGGCAGACCGTGGCGATCAGCCCTTCCGTGAGCGGTGAGAGTGCGAGCACCCCGGTGATCACCAAGATGTCCGTGTCGGCCGGCGACCGGATCACGGCCGGCAAGGTGCTGATGGAGGTGTCCGGGCGGCCCGTGTTCACGCTGCCCGGGAAGCTCCCCGTCTACCGCGACCTCAAGCCGGGGACCGTGGGCGACGACGTCCGGCAGTTGCAGAAGTCGCTGAGGACGCAGGGACACGGGACGGGCCAGGACAAGGCGGGTACGTTCGGGCCCGGTACGAAGGCCGCCCTCACCGCGTTCTACTCGTCGATCGGATACGACCCGCTGCCGGCGGTCGCCGACGGCGGCGAGTCCCTCACCGCTGCCCAGGAGGCGGTGACCGGGGCCGAGCGCGCCCTGGAGGACGCCCAGGACGCCCGGAGCAGCGTGGCGACCGAGTCCGACGGCACCGGAGGAGCGGGCGGCTCCGGGGGCGGCGGGGAATCCGGCAAGGGCGGCGCCGCATCGCAGGACGAGGCGGTCAAGGGGAACGCGTCCGACGGCGGCACCGGTCGCGCCGTGGAGCGGGCACGGGAGGACCTGGCCGGGGCGCGCGAGCGGCTCGACGAGGTCCAGGCCGCGTCGGGGCCCTTGCTGCCGGCCGGTGAAGTGGTCTTCCTGGAAGGTTTCCCGGCGCGCGTGGACTCCGTGTCGGCCCGCGTCGGTTCGCAGGTGTCGGGGCCGGTGATGACGGTCTCCGGCGGAGCCCTGGTCGTCAGCGCGCAGCTCCAGGAGCACCAGAAGGGACTCGTCAGGCCCGGCCAGAAGGTGGAGATCCTCTCCGAGGTCAGCGGTGTCACGGCCTCGGCGGAAGTGCTCACCGTGGCCGACACCATGACCGTGCCGGACAGCCAGGGACCGGCGACGGGCGGGGACGCCGACGCGCAGGCGCAGCCGCCGGCGGGCGAACGGGGATACGCCATGGTCATCCGGCCGGACCGGCCGCTCGACGCGCAACTCGCAGGCCAGGACGTGCGGCTGACCATCGAGGCGGCAGCCACGGACGGCGACGCGCTGGTGGTGCCCGTCAGCGCGGTGTCCGCGGGCGCCGACGGACGCACGACCGTGACCGTCGTGGAGGGCGAGGCCCGGCGCCTTGTCGAGGTGCGGCCCGGCACGACCGGCGACGGATACGTGGAGATCAAGCCGGCCGGCGGTGGCCGTCTCGCCGAGGGCGACAACGTCATGACCGGCGTCAACCCCGGTCTGGCGTCCGGGGGAGAGGCCGGGACACCGTGAGCCGGGCCATCGGCGGTGAGCCGTCCGGCCTCGTCCCGGCGGACGTGCCCGTCATCGACTTCCGTCAGGTCGGGCTGACCTACCCCGGTCCGCCGCCCGTCGCCGCCCTCAGCCCGTGCGACCTGCGGATCGGGCGCGGCGAGTTCGTGACCGTGGTCGGTCCCTCCGGCTCGGGGAAGTCGACCTTCCTCAACATCGCGGGTCTGCTGGACGCACCCACCCATGGCAGTTACCTCCTGGACGGCATCGACACCGGTGCGCTGAAGGACGGCGACCGCACCGCGCTGCGGGGCCGTCGCATCGGTTTCGTCTTCCAGTCCTTCCACCTGCTGCCGCACCGATCCGCACTGGAGAACGTCACGCTCGCCATGGTCTACAACGGCTACCGCCGACGCGATCGCGGACCTGCCGCGCGCGAGGCGCTGGAGCGCGTCGGGCTCGGCCACCGTGTCGACGCGCTCCCGACCCGGCTGTCGGGCGGTGAGCGCCAGCGTGTGGCCATCGCCCGCGCCCTGGTGGCCCGCCCCTCACTCCTGCTGTGCGACGAGCCGACGGGGAACCTCGACTCCGCCAACGCCGCAACGGTCCTCCAACTCCTCGACGAACTGCACGCCGACGGGATGACCGTGCTGGTCATCACCCACGACGCGGACGTGGCGGTCCGAGGCGACCGCACCGTCGCGATCCGCGACGGACACCTCCGGGAACAGGCGGCGGTATGAGGCTTCCCCGTCGCCCAGGCATGCTCGGAAGAGGCGGCAGGAGCGGGCGGGGGAGCAGGAGCCCCCGACCCGTCGAACCGTCCCGCTTCAGCCCGTCGGACGCGCTCGGCGAGGCTGTCGCGGGTGTGCTCCAGCGCCCCGCGCGGTCGGCGCTCACCGCGCTCGGCACGGTGCTCGGCGTCGGCACGTTCGTCGCGATCCTCGGCCTGACCGCGACCGCTTCCTCGCAGATCGACGCGCGGTTCAGCGTGCTCAGCGCCACCGAGGTGACCGTCGAGGACGTCGCCCAGGACCAGAACGAGTTCGCGGGCCCCGGATTCCCCGCGGACGCCGACGCGCGCGTCGAGCGCCTGGGCGGCGTCCAGCACGCGGGTGTCTACTACACGGTGCGGCTGGACGAGGGCAGCGTGGTCCGGTCCTCCCCCGTGGGCGACGGCGCCGGCGGGGAGAAGATCGACGTGGTCGCCGCGTCACCGGGTGCACTGGAGGCCGCCGTGCCGGAGCTCGTCCAGGGCAGGCTCTACGACGGCTACCACTCACGCACCAAGGAGCGCGTCGCCGTCCTGGGCGCGTCCACAGCGGCCCGGCTGGGGATCGCCACACTGGAGACGCGGCCGGCGATCTTCATCGGGGACGAGCCGTTCACCGTCATCGGGATCATCGGCGACGTCGAGCGCAAGGCCGAACTGCTGACGTCCGTCGTCATCCCGCGCACCGCGGCCGAGGAGATCTGGGGCGCACCCCAGGAATCCGGGACACGGATGCTCGTGGCGACCGACATAGGCGCGGCCCAGCAGGTGGCGCAGCTGGCTCCGACGGCGCTGCGCCCCGATCACCCCGAATACCTCAGGGCGGTGGCGCCGCCCGATCCGAAGTCCCTCCGCTCGAACGTCACCTCCGACCTCAACCAGCTCTTCCTGGTGCTCGCCGGGATCTGCCTGATCATCGGAGCCGTCGGCATCGCCAACACCACTCTGGTCGCCGTCCTGGAACGCACGGGAGAGATCGGCCTCCGGAGGGCGCTGGGTGCCCGGGGCCGCCACGTCACCGTCCAGTTCCTGGCGGAGTCCGGGGCGCTGGGGGCGCTCGGAGGCCTGGTCGGCACGTCCCTGGGGACCATCACCGTCGTCATGGTCGCCGTGGTGCGGGACTGGACCCCCGTGGTCCATCCCACGACGGTCGCCGCCGCACCTGTCGTCGGCCTGGTCACCGGTGTGCTGGCCGGGCTCTATCCCGCCTGGCGCGCCGCGCGGATCGAGCCGGCCGAAGCGCTACGCCGCTGACCGAGCGGCCACCCGGGGCGCGTGCGGCCGAGCCGTCCCACGCCGCCGCGAGGGACCGGGGGCGGGGCTGCTTGAATGGGAGGGTGACCCGAGCCTCCCTGGACAAGCAGCCGCACGAAGTCGCCTCGATGTTCGACGACGTGGCGGCGAACTACGACCTCACCAACGACGTGCTGTCGCTCGGACAGGCGCGGCTCTGGCGCAAGGAGGTCGCCCGCGCCGTCGACGCCCGGCCCGCCCAGAAGATCCTCGACCTCGCGGCCGGTACGGCCACCTCCTCGCAGCCGTTCGCGCAGGCCGGTGCCTATGTGGTGCCCTGCGACTTCTCCATCGGGATGCTCCGGGTCGGCAAGGAGCGCCACCCCTGGATGCCGTTCACCGCGGGTGACGGCACGAGGCTCCCGTTCAAGGACGAGACCTTCGACGCGGTCACGATCTCCTTCGGCCTGCGCAACATCCAGGACACCGACGCGGCACTCGCCGAGCTGTACCGCGTCACCAAGCCCGGTGGCCGGGTGGTGATCTGCGAGTTCTCCCAGCCGACCTGGACACCCTTCCGCACGGTCTACACCGAGTACCTGATGCGGGCGCTGCCGCCGGTCGCCCGGGCCGTCTCGTCCAACCCCGACGCCTACGTCTACCTCGCCGAGTCGATCCGCGCCTGGCCCGACCAGGCCGGCCTCGCGACACTGCTGCAGAAGGCCGGCTGGTCGAAGGTGGCCTGGCGCAACCTCACCGGTGGGGTGGTGGCGCTGCACCGGGGCGTGCGCGACTGACCACCCGGCGGGGGCTCAGAGCTCCAGCCGGAAGCAGTACGCCTCCGCCTGGGACACCGGGGACGTGTAGGTCTCGGCCTGCCGCATGCCGAGACGTCGCGCCACCGCGATCGAGCGCTCGTTGCGTGTGTTGATCATCGCCACGACCTCCCGCACCCCGAGCGCGCGCGTCCGCTCCAGCGTGGCGCGCGCGGCGGCGGTCGCGTAGCCGTGCCCCCAGGCGGCCCGGCCCAGCCGCCAGCCGATCTCTATCTCGCCCACCGGGCCGAACGACTCGTGCGGCCACGGCTGGGCGCCCGTGAAGCCGAGCACCTCTCCCGCGTCGTCGAGGACCGTCCACAGGCAGTGGCCGAGCTCGGCGTCGTGGCGGCGCTGGCGGGCGGTCAACTCCTCGTAGACGGAGTACTCCGCCGGGCGGCCGCCGTGGAACTCCATCACCTCCGGATCGGCGAACACCCGGTGCCAGGCCAGGGCGTCCTCGTCGGTGGGGACACGCAGATGTACGGACGGAGTCGGGTCAGGCGCGTGCGGCATCGGGGAGCCCTTCGGGAGGTTGATCAGCAGGCACCCATAGACTGCACGCGACCTGTGCCGCGCGGCACGCGAATTCGAGTCTTCGGGAGATCCGATCGTGAGCGAGCCCCTCTCCGAACACAGCGCGGACGTGATCGTCGTCGGAGCGGGCCCAGCCGGCTCCACGACCGCGTACTACCTCGCCAAGGCCGGACTCGACGTGCTCCTCCTGGAGAAGACGGCCTTCCCGCGGGAGAAGGTCTGCGGCGACGGTCTCACCCCGCGCGCCACCAAGCAGCTCGTCTCCATGGGCATCGACATCTCCGAAGAGGCTGGCTGGCTGCGCAACAAGGGCCTGCGCATCATCGGCGGCGGCGTCCGGCTCCAGCTCGACTGGCCGGACCTCGCCTCGTACCCGGACTACGGTCTCGTCCGCAAGCGCGACGACTTCGACGAGCAGCTGGCCCGCCAGGCCCAGAAGGCCGGCGCGCGGCTCCACGAGCGCTGCAACGTCGGCGAGCCGATCAAGGACGAGCGCACCGGCCGCATCACCGGCGTCCACGCCAAGCTCGGCGAGGAGAAGACCCCGGTCACCTTCCACGCCCCTCTCGTCGTCGCCGCCGACGGCAACTCCACCCGGCTCTCGCTCAACATGGGCCTGCACCGCCGCGAGGACCGCCCGATGGGCGTGGCGGTCCGTACGTACTTCACCTCGCCCCGCCACGACGACGACTACCTGGAGTCCTGGCTGGAGCTGTGGGACCGCCGCGGCGCCGAGGACCGCCTGCTGCCCGGCTACGGCTGGATCTTCGGCATGGGCGACGGCACGTCCAACGTCGGCCTCGGCATCCTCAACTCCTCGTCGGCCTTCAGGGAGCTCGACTGGCGCGAGGTGCTCAAGGCGTGGTGCGCCTCCATGCCCGAGGACTGGGGCTACACCCCCGAGAACATGACGATCCCGATCCGCGGTGCCGCGCTGCCGATGGCCTTCAACCGTCAGCCGCACTACACCAAGGGCCTGCTGCTCGTCGGTGACGCCGGTGGTCTCGTCAACCCGTTCAACGGCGAAGGCATCGCGTACGCCATGGAGTCGGGCCAGATCGCCGCGGACGTCATCGTCCAGGCGCACGCCCGCGCGACCCCGGCGCAGCGGGAGCTGGCGCTGCAGCACTACCCGAAGATCCTCAAGGACACCTACGGCGGTTACTACACGCTGGGCCGTGCCTTCGTGAAGATGATCGGGAACCCGCACGTCATGAAGATCGCGACGCAGCGCGGTCTGACCCACCCGCTGCTGATGAAGTTCACGCTGAAGATGCTCGCCAACCTCACCGACCCGACCGGCGGCGACGCGATGGACCGCATCATCAACGGCCTCTCGAAGGTCGCCCCGAAGGCCTGATCACGGGTGCCCGGGTGACCCCCGGGCCCCCGCCCGGCGGCCCGTCCTGCGGTAGGTTTCGGGCCATGGGGGCATCAAGGGCATGGACCACCCGGGGCTACCGCCGGCTCGGCGCGGCCGGGTCGCTGGGCGTCGCGCTCGGCGGCTGGGCCGTCGGCACACTGCCGGCCCACGACCCGTGGGGCCTGTGGGTCCCCCACGGAACCGCCGTCACCGCCGCCGGCCACGCACTCTCGTACGGCGGACTGACGGTGCTCGTCGTCGCCTGGTGGCTGTACGGGCGGACGGGAGCGTCCGTACGCGACACCCTCACCACCCTCGCGTGGTGGACCGCGCCGCTCGTGCTCGCGCCACCCCTCTACAGCGCCGACGTCTACAGCTACATCGCGCAGGGCGCGATGGTCCTCGAAGGCCACGACGTCTACAGCGTGGGGCCGTCCGTCCTCGACCCCGGCGGGCCGGGCGGCGACGCCGCGGCGAGCGTCGGCGGGCACTGGACCGACACCCCGGCCCCGTACGGTCCGTTCTTCCTCGTCCTGGCGCGAGGCGTGGCCTGGGCGACCGGCGGCACGATCGTGCCCGCCGTGCTCGGGATGCGTCTCATCGCCCTGGCCGCGCTGGTGCTGATCGTGTGGGCCCTGCGGAATCTCGCCCGGGAGCACGGCCGCAGCGAGAGCGCGGCGCTGTGGCTGGGCGCGCTGAACCCGCTCCTGCTCATCCACGTGGTCGGCGGCGTCCACAACGACGGTCTGATGACCGGCCTCATGCTGGCGGGCGCGCTGCTCGCGCTGCGCGGGAGGTGGGTCACCGGCTCCGCGCTCATCGGTCTCGCCGTGATGGTCAAGTCGCCGGCGGCGGTGGCGCTGCTGTTCGTCGGCGTCGTGGTGGGCCGGGCCGCGGGCGGTCCCGTCGTCCGGCGGGTGGCGAAGGGGCTGCTGGGGCCCGGTCTCGTCGCCGCGGCGGTCGCGGCCGGGGCGAGCCTCGCCTCGGGCACCGGCTTCGGCTGGCTGGGGACCCAGAGCGTCGCGGGGCGCATCCACACCGCCCTGTCCCTCAGCAGCGACCTCGGCCTGGGCCTGGGCGAACTCCTGCGGCTGCTGGCCGGAACGGACCCGGATCCGGTCAAGTCCGCCGTGCAGAACCTGGGCCTCCTGGTGGCACTGGTCCTCATCGCCCGCCTCGCGTGGCAGGCGGCGGCGGGACGTACGGAACCCGTCCGCGCGCTGGGCCCGGCCCTGCTGGCCCTCGTCGTGCTCTCGCCGATGGTGCAGCCGTGGTACCTGCTGTGGGCGACGGCGGTGATCGCCGCCACCGCGAACGGCGGCCGGGCCCTGAGCACGGTGACCGTGCTGTCGGCCGCGCTCGTCTACGAGACGCAGCCCTCGGGCTCCACCCCGCCGTACGGCTTCGTGCTGGCGGCTCTCGCCTGCGCGGCGGGCGTCCTGCTGCTGCGCAGGGAACGGGCCGCGTCCTTCGAGGGGCGCGTGCCGGGCCAGCGGCAGCCCGCCGGGACCGCCGCGGAGCCGGACGTGCGGACCAGGGCGCACTGACGTTCACGGCCTCCTGCGGGAGGCCGCCCCGCCCGGCCTTCGTACTCAGCCGCAACGGCCGCCCCCGGCGGGGTGGCGGGCATGCCGGAGGGCCGCCGATCCCGTGCGGGATCGACGGCCCTCCGCCGTGTTCAACTGCGCCCGGGAAGCAGCCCGGGACGCGCTTGTGAATCAGAGAACGCGGACGGCGCCCGACGGCGGGTCGTAGTCCAGGTTCTTCTGCACGACGCCCGTGCTGGAGTTCTGCGCACCGACGAACTGGCCGCCGCCCACGTAGATCCCGACGTGGTACGCGCTGCCCGCGCCGCCCCAGTACAGGATGTCGCCGGGCTGGAGGTTGTCGAGCGAGACCTGGGTGCCGGCCGTCGACTGGTCCTGCGAGACGCGCGGCAGGTCGATGCCGACGTTGCCGAAGGCGGCCTGGACCAGACCCGAGCAGTCCCACGAGTTCGGGCCGGTACCGCCGGAGACGTACGCGTCGCCGATCTGGGACTGGGCGAACGCGATGACGGACGCGGCGGACCCGGTGGCGCTCGACGAGGACGACGAGGAGGAGGAGCCGGAGGATGCGGTGGACGCGCTGAGCGTCGTGCGCTCGGCGGAGCGGGAGGCGCGTTCGGCGGCCTCCGCCTTGGCCTCGGCGGCTGCCTCGGCCTTCTTCTTGGCCTCTGCCTTGCGGACCGCCTCGGTCTTGGCCTTCTTGGCGGTCTTGGCCGCGGTGGCGGCAGCGGCGTCCTCGTGCGCCTGCGTCTCGAGGTCGAGAGCGACCGCCTGGGTCGCCTGCGCGGACGCGGCGACGGAGGTGGAGAGCCCGGCCGTGATGGTGGGCATCTCGATGGTCTGGGTCACCGGCTCGGCCTGAGCCGGACCGGCGGCACCCGCGACCGCGATGGTGCTGAGGACGCCACCGGCAACTCCTGCCCGCAGCGCCGTCTTCGAGGCGCTCTGGCGGGGTTTCCGGTGGCTGGGTATGTGAGCGGTGTGGGACATGAGTACTAGCGCTATCAGGGCTGTAGGGGTCCCATCAAGAAACGTGTGTTGCGACACAGTTACGTTCGGAATCCATGAATCCGCTTATTAGGGGCCCTTATTGACGCCCTAACGGGCAAAACGGGCACCTGCGTGCACGGCTGTGATCACGGCGTTCGATCAATACGCCCGAATTGCCCGTCGCTTACCATCCGTTCACACGGTTGGCCAAGCCCGCTTTTCTTGAAGCGCGCATGGAGTGATGCAGGTCACAGCATGGCTCTTCTGTGAGAGGCAACCGCGCGGCCGCACGCCGCGTGGGCGGCGGCGCCGGCCGCCTTCGTGCGGGGGAGTGACCCATTGGTGAGTCATGTCCGTTTCCCCGGGCGCCCGTCGGCGGCCCGGCGGGCTCACCCTCAGAGGTCCGGCCGAGGGGGTGCCGTTCGCGGCGGACCGCACCCGGCGTCCATCCGGAGTGGCGTCCGAAGCCGCGTCCGAAGCCGCGTCCGAAGCCGCGCCCGGAGTCGCGCCCAGAAGTTCGTGAATGCGTGCGCATTGTCCACATCGGTACCGGAAGCCCCCCTTCCGAGTGGGGGCGAGGTGTGACGGGTGCCTATATCACCCGCTCGGCGTCCATCGCCAATTTGCTTGTAGGGGCCGTCCATTGATAGGGCCATGCGCCTTTGACCAGCGATAACGCCGCAAGATGTCACGTCTCGTAACCGCGCGGCCGCTTCGCGTGCGAAGATCACCGCTCATCCGACTTCATGATCGTTCGTCAGGTGGTGGAGATCACAAAGACGTTGCTGCACCCCGTGTCGCAGATCACAGGACAGCAGGCATAGGATGCGGGGCAGTCGGGCTTGTGAACTGCCTCACATGTGCACGATCTTGATGAGGTGGCGAGCCGGTCGCCCGATGCGGTCCAACGGTCAAGGACGACTGGAAGGAGCGAGGAGCGTGAATGCCTACGCGCCCATCCTCGTGCTCGGCGCCCTCGGGGCAGGGTTTGCGATCTTCTCCGTGGTCATGGCCACGCTTATCGGCCCCAAGCGGTACAACCGGGCAAAGCTCGAAGCGTACGAGTGCGGTATCGAACCCACACCCACTCCGGCCGGAGGCGGCCGCTTCCCCATCAAGTACTACCTGACGGCGATGCTGTTCATCGTCTTCGACATCGAGATCGTCTTCCTCTATCCCTGGGCGGTCACCTTCGACGCCCTGGGGATCTTCGGGCTCGTGGAGATGCTGCTCTTCGTGCTCACCGTCTTCGTCGCCTACGCGTATGTGTGGCGCCGGGGCGGCCTGGAATGGGACTGAGGGGCTGAGGGGCACACCATGGGACTCGAAGAGAAGCTGCCGAGCGGCTTCGTGCTGACCACTGTCGAGCAGGCCGCCGGCTGGGTACGGAAGTCCTCCGTCTTCCCCGCCACCTTCGGCCTCGCCTGCTGCGCCATCGAGATGATGACGACCGGCGCCGGGCGGTACGACCTGGCCCGTTTCGGGATGGAGGTCTTCCGCGGATCGCCGCGGCAGGCGGATCTGATGATCGTCGCCGGGCGGGTCAGCCAGAAGATGGCACCCGTCCTGCGGCAGGTCTACGACCAGATGCCGAGCCCCAAGTGGGTCATCTCCATGGGGGTTTGCGCGTCATCGGGTGGAATGTTCAATAATTACGCCATTGTTCAGGGTGTTGATCATATTGTCCCGGTCGACATCTATCTGCCGGGATGCCCGCCGCGTCCCGAGATGCTGATCGACGCCATCCTCAAGCTCCACCAGAAGATCCAGGGCTCCAAGCTCGGGGTCAACGCGGAGGAGGCCGCCCGCGAGGCGGAGGAGGCGGCGCTCAACGCACTCCCCCTGATCGAGATGAAGGGGCTGCTGCGATGAGCGACGAGCGGCACACCGACAACACCGACAACACCGACAACGGGCAGGTGCCCACCCCCCGGGACGACTCCGGCGAGGTCATCGGCGTACGCAAGGGGATGTTCGGCGCCAACAACGGCGGCGACACCTCCGGCTACGGCGGACTCGTCCGCACGGTGACCCTGCCGGGCGCCACCTCCCGGCCGTACGGCGGCTGGTTCGACGAGGTGGCCGACGAGCTGGAAGGGGCCCTGGAGGAACAGGACCCGCTCCCGGACAACGCCATCGAGAAGACGGTCGTCGACCGGGGCGAACTCACCTTCTTCGTCGCCCGCGAGCACCTCGTCCAGGTCGCCCGCACCCTGCGGGACGACCCGGCCCTGCGCTTCGAGCTCTGTACGGGCGTCAGCGGTGTCCACTACCTGGGGGACAAGGGGCGCGAGCTCCACGCGGTCTACCACCTGCGCTCGCTCACCCACGGGCGGCTGATCCGCCTCGAGGTGTCCGCCCCCGACAGCGACCCGCACATCCCGTCGCTCGTCGCGGTCTACCCGGCCAACGACTGGCACGAGCGCGAGACCTACGACTTCTTCGGCCTGATCTTCGACGGGCACCCCGCCCTGACGCGCATCATGATGCCGGACGACTGGCAGGGCTTCCCGCAGCGCAAGGACTACCCGCTCGGCGGCATCGCCGTCGAGTACAAGGGCGCCCAGATCCCGGCTCCGGACCAGCGGAGGTCGTACAGCTGATGACTACTCCCCACGCAACGCCCAGGGCCACGACCGAGGGGACTGTATATACAGTCACCGGCGGCGACTGGGACGAGGTCGTCGAGTCCGCCGCGAAGTCGGACGACGAACGCATCATCGTGAACATGGGGCCGCAGCACCCGTCGACACACGGTGTGCTGAGGCTGATCCTGGAGATCGACGGCGAGACCGTCACCGAGGCCCGCTGCGGCATCGGCTACCTCCACACCGGCATCGAGAAGAACCTCGAATTCCGGAACTGGACCCAGGGCACCACCTTCGTCACCCGCATGGACTACCTGACCCCGTTCTTCAACGAGGCCGCGTACTGCCTCGGGGTCGAGAAGCTCCTCGGCATCGAGGACCAGATCCCCGACCGGGCCACCGTCCTGCGGGTGCTCCTGATGGAGCTCAACCGGATCTCCTCGCACCTGGTGTGCATCGCCACCGGCGGCATGGAGCTCGGTGCCACGACGATCATGATCTACGGCTTCCGCGATCGTGAACTCGTCCTCGACATCTTCGAGCTCATCACCGGACTGCGGATGAACCACGCGTTCATCCGCCCCGGCGGCCTCGCCCAGGACCTGCCGATGGGCGCGGTCGACCGGCTGCGCGAGTTCGTCAGGACCATGAAGAAGAACCTGCCGGAGTACGACAAGCTCGCGACCGGCAACCCCATCTTCAAGGCCCGCATGCAGGACGTCGGCTATCTCGACCTGACCGGCTCCATGGCCCTCGGCGCCACCGGCCCGATCCTCAGGTCCGCCGGACTCCCGCACGACCTGCGCAAGTCCGATCCGTACTGCGGCTACGAGACCTACGAGTTCGACGTGCCCACGGCGGACACCTGCGACGCCTACGGACGCTTCCTCATCCGCCTGGAGGAGATGCGCCAGTCGCTCAGGATCGTGGAGCAGTGCCTGGACCGGCTGGAGCCGGGCCCGGTCATGGTCGCCGACAAGAAGATCGCCTGGCCCGCGCAGCTCGCACTGGGACCCGACGGGCTCGGCAACTCGCTCGACCACATCAAGAAGATCATGGGCACCTCCATGGAGGCCCTGATCCACCACTTCAAGCTGGTGACCGAGGGCTTCCGGGTCCCGGCCGGGCAGGCGTACACCGCCATCGAGTCCCCCAAGGGCGAACTCGGCGTGCACGTCGTCTCGGACGGTGGCACGCGCCCCTTCCGGGTGCACTTCCGCGACCCGTCGTTCACCAACCTCCAGGCCATGGCGGCGATGTGCGAGGGCGGCCAGGTCGCCGACGTCATCGTCGCCGTCGCGTCCATCGACCCCGTGATGGGAGGCGTCGACCGGTGACCGCGTCCAACCAAGAAGTCAGCCTGGGGATGCCGCAGCTCCCCGCCCCGCCCTACCCGGCCGAGGTGCGCGCCAAGCTCGAAGCGGACGCGAAGGAGGTGATCGCCCGCTACCCCGGCAGCCGCTCCGCGCTGCTGCCGCTGCTGCACCTGGTGCAGTCCGAGGAGGGGTTCGTCTCCCGCACGGGCGTGGCGTTCTGCGCGGACCAGCTCGGGCTCACCACCGCCGAGGTCACGGCGGTCTCCACCTTCTACTCGATGTACCGGCGCAGGCCGAGCGGTGAGTACCAGGTCGGGGTCTGCACCAACACCCTGTGCGCGGTCATGGGCGGCGACGCCATCTTCGACCAGCTCAAGGAGCACCTCGGCGTCGGCAACGACGAGACGACCGACGACGGCAAGGTCACCCTCGAACACATCGAGTGCAACGCGGCCTGCGACTTCGCTCCCGTCGTGATGGTCAACTGGGAGTTCTTCGACAACCAGACGCCCGAGAGCGCGACACGGCTCGTCGACGACCTGCTCGCCGGCCGCACCGTGGAGCCCACCCGGGGCGCGCCGCTCTGCACCTACAAGGAGACGTCCCGGATCCTGGCCGGCTTCCCCGACCGGCGCCCCGGTGCCGTCGAGGCGAGCGGCGGAGCCGGTGCCGCCTCCCTGATCGGGCTGAAGCTCGCCAGGGGAGAGGCCGCGCCGCACGCCCGCGTGGTCGGACAGCGGGGCGAGACACCCCAGGACGCGCCGCCGCAGGACGCAGCGCCCAAGGACGCCGGGCCCCAGGACGCACAGCCCCACGACCCGTCGCCCACCGAGCACCTCAGCTCGCACGACGCACCGCAGCAGACGTCGGCCTCCGACCCGGAGCACCCGGCCGGGCCCGCCGCCGAGGAGGGGGAGTGATGACCTTGGCAGCCGAGATCGACAAGAACGGGACCAGCCCGGAGAAGCTGCTGTCCCCGGTCCTCTCCTCCTTCTGGGACGAGCCCGAGTCCTGGACGCTGGACACCTACCGCCGCCACGACGGGTACGAGGGGCTGCGCAAGGCCCTGGCCATGGCGCCCGACGACCTCATCGCGTACGTCAAGGACTCCGGTCTGCGCGGACGCGGGGGCGCGGGCTTCCCCACCGGGATGAAGTGGCAGTTCATCCCGCAGGGCGACGGCAAGCCGCACTACCTCGTGGTCAACGCCGACGAGTCGGAGCCGGGGACCTGCAAGGACATCCCGCTCCTCTTCGCCAACCCGCACAGCCTCATCGAGGGCATCGTGATCGCCTGTTACGCGATCCGCTCCTCGCACGCCTTCATCTATCTGCGCGGCGAGGTGGTCCCCGTACTGCGGCGGCTGCACGAGGCCGTGCGCGAGGCGTACGAGGCGGGTTATCTGGGGGAGAACGTCCTGGGTTCGGGGCTCGACCTGGAACTCACGGTGCACGCGGGTGCCGGTGCGTACATCTGCGGCGAGGAAACCGCGCTGCTCGACTCGCTCGAAGGACGGCGCGGCCAGCCCCGGCTGCGTCCCCCCTTCCCCGCGGTCGCCGGTCTGTACGCCTGTCCCACCGTCGTGAACAACGTCGAGTCCATCGCCTCGGTTCCCGCGATCCTGAACAGGGGCAAGGACTGGTTCAAGTCGATGGGCAGCGAGAAGTCCCCGGGCTTCACGCTGTACTCGCTCAGCGGGCACGTCACCAGCCCCGGCCAGTACGAGGCACCGCTCGGCATCACCCTGCGCCAGCTGCTCGACATGAGCGGTGGCATCCGGGAAGGGCACCGCCTGAAGTTCTGGACGCCGGGCGGCTCCTCCACCCCGATGTTCACCGAGGAGCACCTCGACGTCCCACTGGACTACGAGGGTGTCGGCGCCGCCGGATCCATGCTCGGCACCAAGGCGCTGCAGTGCTTCGACGAGACCACCTGCGTGGTCCGGGCGGTCACCCGCTGGACCGAGTTCTACGCCCACGAGTCCTGCGGCAAGTGCACACCGTGCCGTGAGGGCACCTACTGGCTGGTCCAGCTGCTCCGCGACATCGAGGCGGGCAAGGGACAGATGGCCGACCTCGACAAGCTCAACGACATCGCCGACAACATCAACGGCAAGTCGTTCTGCGCCCTCGGCGACGGCGCGGCCTCGCCGATCTTCTCCTCGCTGAAGTACTTCCGCGAGGAGTACGAGCAGCACATCACCGGCAAGGGCTGCCCCTTCGACCCGGCCAGGTCGACCCTCTGGGCCGACGGCAAAGACGACAAGAACGCTCACCGGGGGGTGAACGCATGACAGTCACCACGAGTGCGCCCTCCGGGGGCGGCGAGGCGGCCGTTCCGCCCGAGGACCTCGTCACGCTCACGATCGACGGCATCGAGATCAGCGTGCCCAAGGGCACCCTCGTCATCCGCGCCGCCGAGCTCCTCGGCATCGAGATCCCGCGCTTCTGCGACCACCCGCTCCTCGACCCGGCCGGCGCCTGCCGGCAGTGCATCGTCGAGGTCGAGGGCCAGCGCAAGCCGATGGCCTCCTGCACGATCACCTGCACCGACGGCATGGTCGTGAAGTCGCAGATCACCTCGCCCGTCGCGGAGAAGGCCCAGAAGGGGGTGATGGAGCTCCTGCTCATCAACCACCCGCTGGACTGCCCGGTCTGCGACAAGGGCGGCGAGTGCCCCCTGCAGAACCAGGCGATGTCGCACGGCGGCGCGGACTCCCGCTTCGACGGGAAGAAGCGCACCTTCGAGAAGCCCGTCCCCATCTCCACCCAGGTGCTGCTGGACCGTGAGCGGTGCGTGCTCTGCGCGCGGTGCACCCGGTTCTCCAACCAGGTGGCGGGCGACCCGATGATCGAGCTGATCGAGCGCGGCGCGCTCCAGCAGGTCGGCACCGGCGAGGGCGACCCCTTCGAGTCGTACTTCTCCGGCAACACCATCCAGATCTGTCCCGTCGGGGCGCTCACCTCGGCCGCGTACCGCTTCCGCTCCCGGCCCTTCGACCTCGTGTCGACGCCCTCGGTCTGCGAGCACTGCGCCGGCGGCTGCGCCACCCGGACCGACCACCGGCGCGGCAAGGTCATGCGGCGGCTCGCCGCCAACGACCCCGAGGTCAACGAGGAGTGGCTCTGCGACAAGGGCCGCTTCGGCTTCCGCTACGCCCAGCAGCGCGACCGGCTCACCACGCCGCTCGTGCGCAACGCGGACGGCGTGCTGGAGCCCGCGAGCTGGCCCGAGGCGCTGGAAGCCGCGGCGGCCGGTCTCTCCGGGGCGCGCGGCAGGACCGGGGTCCTCACCGGAGGCCGGCTGACCGTCGAGGACGCCTACGCGTACAGCAAGTTCGCGCGCGTCGCCCTCGACACCAACGACATCGACTTCCGGGCCCGGGTCCACAGCGGTGAGGAAGCGGACTTCCTCGCCGCGCGGGTGGCCGGGCGCGGACGCGACCTGGACGGCAGCGGGGTCACGTACACCGCGCTGGAGAAGGCCCCGGCCGTCCTGCTGGCCGGCTTCGAGTCCGAGGAGGAGGCGCCCGGCGTCTTCCTGCGGCTCCGCAAGGCCCACCGCAAGCACGGGCAGCGGACGTTCGCGCTCGCCTCGCACGCCAGCCGTGGCCTGGAGAAGGCGGGCGGGACGCTCCTCCCCGCCGCACCCGGCACCGAGACCGAATGGCTGGACGCCCTCGCGGGCGGCGTCGGCCTGGAGGCCGAGGGCGCCGCGGCGGCCGAGGCGCTGCGCGGCGAAGGCGCCGTGATCGTGGTGGGCGAGCGGCTCGCCGCGGTGCCCGGCGGGCTCACCGCCGCCCTGCGCACCGCCGCCGCGACCGGTGCCGCGCTCGTGTGGATCCCCCGCAGGGCCGGCGAACGCGGCGCACTGGAAGCGGGCGCGCTCCCGTCACTGCTGCCCGGCGGCCGTCCCGCGACGGACCCGCGGGCCAGGGAGGAGGTGGCGTCCGTCTGGGGCGTCGCCGAACTCCCCGCCCGCTTCGGCCGCGACACCGGCCAGATCGTGGAGGCCGCGGCCACCGGCGAACTTGCCGCGCTGCTGGTCGCCGGGGTCGACCCGGAAGACCTGCCCGACCCCGCGGGGGCGCTGCGGGCACTGGACGAGGTCGGGTTCCTGGTCTCGCTGGAGCTCCGCCCCGGTGCGGTCACCGAACGCGCCGATGTGGTCCTTCCCGTCGCGGCCGTCGCGGAGAAGCCCGGCACCTTCCTCAACTGGGAGGGCAGGGCGCGGATGTTCGAGGCCGCGCTGAAGCCCGAGCAGATGCCGAGGACGCTCTGCCCGACCGACGCGCGGGTGCTCCACATGCTGGCCGACGCGCTCGACGTGCACCTGGCACTGCCCGACCTGAGGGCGGCCCGCCGTGAGCTCGACCGCCTCGGCGGCTGGCAGGGCGGTCACGCCGACGACCCGCGGGCGACGTCCCGCCCGGTGCCCCGGCCCGGCGACGGCGAGGCGGTCCTCGCGGGCCACCGGATGCTGCTCGACCGGGGCCGGCTCCAGGAGGGCGACGAGGCACTGGCCGGTACCCGGCACGCGGCCGTCGCCCGGCTCTCCCCGGTCACCGCGGCCGAGTCGGGGGTGAAGGACGGCGACCTGCTGGCCGTCACCGGCCCCCTCGGCACCACCGAACTCCCGCTGGCGGTCACCGAGATGCCGGACCGGGTCGTGTGGGTGCCGCTGGACTCCGTCGGCCGGGGCGTCCCCGCCGACACCGGCGCCCAGCCGGGCGGACTGGTCCGGATCGGTCCGGCCGCCCCGGGCTCCCACGTCGTGACAACGGAGGTAGGAGAGTGACCGGCCTCGCCCAACTCGCCGCGGCACCGCGGGGGACGGTCCTCGCGGCCGAGGACCTCTCGATGTTCGGCACGGACCCCTGGTGGCTCGTCGTCGTCAAGGCGGTGTTCTGCTTCGCGTTCCTGATGCTGACCGTGCTCTTCTCCATCGTGTGGGAGCGCAAGGTCGTCGCCTGGATGCAGCTGCGCATCGGACCCAATCGGCACGGCCCCTGGGGCATGCTCCAGTCGCTCGCCGACGGTATGAAGCTCATGCTCAAGGAAGACGTCGTCGTCAAGCGCGCCGACAAGGTCGTCTACATCCTGGCCCCGATCGTGGCCGCCGCACCGGCGTTCATGGCGATCGCGGTGATCCCGTTCGGCCCGTCGGGCAACGAGGTCTCGATCTTCGGCCAGCGCACCACGATGCAGCTGACCGACCTGCCGATCGCGATGCTCTACATCCTCGCGGTCGCGTCCGTCGGCATCTACGGCATCGTGCTGGCCGGCTGGTCCTCCGGATCGACGTACCCGCTGCTCGGCGGTCTGCGCTCCTGCGCACAGATGATCAGCTACGAGATCGCGATGGGCGCCGCGTTCGCCTCGGTGTTCCTGTACTCGGGGTCGATGTCGACCTCGGAGATCGTGGCTGCGCAGGAGGACCGCTGGTTCATCCTCCTGCTGCCGGTCTCCTTCATCATCTACATCATCACGATGGTCGGTGAGACCAACCGGGCCCCGTTCGACATGCCCGAGTCCGAGGGCGACCTGGTCGGCGGCTTCAACACCGAGTACTCCTCGATCAAGTTCGCGATGTTCATGCTCGCCGAGTACGTCAACATGGTCACCGTCTCCGCGGTCTCCGTGACCCTGTTCCTGGGCGGCTGGCGGGCTCCGTACCCGGTCAGCACCTTCTGGGAGGGCGCGAACCACGGCTGGTGGCCGATGCTCTGGTTCGTCATCAAGGTGCAGCTGCTCCTCTTCTTCTTCATCTGGCTGCGCGGCACCCTGCCCCGCGTCCGCTACGACCAGCTGATGAAGCTCGGCTGGAAGGTCCTGATCCCGGTCTCCGTGGTCTGGCTGATGCTGGTGGCCACCGTCAGGGCGATGAACAACGAGGGCTACGACTACTCGAAGATCCTGCTCTACGTCGCCGGAGCCGTGATCGCGGTCCTGCTGATCTCCTTCGTCGCCGACATCTTCCGCGACCGGAGGACCAAGGCCGCCGAGGAGGCGGCCGGACCGGAGCCGGCGTTCGACCCGATGGCGGGCGGATACCCGGTGCCCCCGCTGCCGGGCCAGTCCCTGCCGCCGGTGCCGCGCCGCACGCCCCGACGCGAGCGGGAGCTCGTTGTCAGTGGCGGGCCGGACACTCGGAGTGACGACCTGGTGAGCGATGGAAAGGAGGCTGACGGTGTCTGAGTCATCGGAACCCTCAGGGGAGAAGTTCCAGAACCCCGTGGCCGGCTTCGGCGTGACCTTCAAGGCCATGTTCAAGAAGCGGCTGACGGAGCAGTACCCGGAGACGCAGAAGGTGACGGCGCCGCGCTTCCACGGCCGGCATCAGCTCAACCGCCACCCCGACGGGCTGGAGAAGTGCGTCGGCTGCGAGCTCTGCGCCTGGGCGTGTCCGGCGGACGCGATCTACGTCGAGGGCGCGGACAACACGGACGAGGAGCGCTACTCCCCGGGGGAGCGCTACGGCCGCGTCTACCAGATCAACTACGCCCGCTGCATCCTGTGCGGGCTCTGCATCGAGGCGTGCCCCACCCGGGCCCTGACCATGACCAACGAGTTCGAGCTCGCCAACACCACCCGCGAGAGCCTCATCTACACCAAGGACGAGCTGCTCGCGGGCCTGGAGGAAGGCATGGTCGACAGCCCGCACGCGATCTTCCCCGGCATGGACGAGCAGGACTACTACCGCGGTCTGGTGACCGAGGCGGCTTCCGGTACGGAGCGCCAGGTCGCCGTCTCCAAGGGAGAAGCGGACAAGGAGGTGGACGCATGACCGCCACTCTGGCCGCAGCCGCCACCGCCACCTCGACGGGTGAGGCCGTCCAGTTCTGGATCCTCGGCACCGTCGCCGTCATCGGCGCGCTCTCGACCGTCCTGATGAAGAAGGCGGTGCACAGCGCGCTGTCGCTCGCCGGCACCATGATCGTGCTGGCGGTCTTCTACCTCGCCAACGGCGCCTACTTCCTGGGCATCGTCCAGGTGGTCGTCTACACCGGCGCGATCATGATGCTGTTCCTCTTCGTGGTCATGCTCGTCGGCGTCACGGCTGCGGACTCGCTGAAGGAGACCCTCAAGGGGCAGCGGTGGCTGGCCGCCGCCTGCGGGCTCGGCTTCGGCATCCTGCTGATCGCCGGCATCGGGCAGGCGTCCCTCTCCACCTTCAACGGCCTGGGGACGGCGAACGCCCGGCACGGCGGCAACGTCGAGGGGCTCGCCAACCTCATCTTCACCAAGTACGTCTTCGCGTTCGAGATCACCGGCGCCCTCCTGATCACGGCGACCGTCGGGGCGATGCTGCTCACGCACCGCGAGCGCACCGAACGCGCGAAGACGCAGCGGGAGCTCTCCCAGGAGCGGGTGCGCAGCAGCCACCTCCCGCCGCTGCCCGCCCCCGGTGTCTACGCCCGGCACAACGCCGTGGACATCGCGGGACTGCTGCCGGACGGCACGCCGTCCGAGCTCACCGTCATGCAGACGCTGCGGCAGCGCGGCCAGATCCGCGACGTGTCCAGCGAATCGCTCGCCGACCTCAAGGCGCTCGAACAGCGCTCCGGGGAGCGGCTCGGCCGTGACCGCGGGCCGGCCCGCGACCACGCGGAAGAAGAGGAGGAGGTCGCCAAGTGAATCCGGTCAACTACCTCTACCTCGCGGCCCTTTTGTTCACGATCGGCGCCTCCGGCGTTTTGATCAGGCGGAACGCGATCGTGGTGTTCATGTGCATCGAGCTGATGCTCAACGCCTGCAACCTCACGCTCGTCGCGTTCTCCCGGATGCACGGCAACCTCGACGGCCAGATCATCGCCTTCTTCACGATGGTCGTCGCCGCCGCCGAAGTCGTCATCGGGCTCGCGATCATCGTGTCGCTGTTCCGCTCCCGCCACTCGGCCTCGGTCGACGACGCCAGCCTGATGAAGCTGTAAGGGGTCGGAATCGTGGAAAACCTGATTGCGCTGCTGGTCGCGGCGCCCCTGCTCGGAGCGGCGGTCCTGCTCTGCGGCGGCCGCCGGCTCGACCGGGCCGGACACTGGATCGGCACGGTGCTCGCCGCCGCGTCGTTCGTCATCGGTGCCGTGCTGTTCACCGACATGCTGGGCAGGGGCGCCGAGGAGCGCACCCTGCACCAGCACCTGTACAGCTGGATCCCCGTCGAGGGGTTCCAGGCCGACGTGGCCTTCCAGCTCGACCAGTTGTCGATGACGTTCGTCCTGCTGATCACGGGCGTGGGCACGCTGATCCACGTCTACTCCATCGGCTACATGGAGCACGACGAGCGGCGACGCCGCTTCTTCGGCTACCTGAACCTCTTCCTCGCGGCGATGCTCATCCTGGTCATCGCCGACAACTACCTGCTGCTGTACGTCGGGTGGGAGGGCGTCGGCCTGGCGTCTTACCTGCTCATCGGCTTCTGGCAGCACAAGCCCAGCGCGGCCACCGCCGCGAAGAAGGCGTTCCTGGTCAACCGGGTCGGCGACATGGGCCTGTCCATCGCGATCATGCTGATGTTCACCACCTTCGGCACCTTCGCCTTCGGTCCGGTGCTCGACGCGGCCGGGGACACGAGCGAGGGCAAGCTCACCGCGATCGGCCTGATGCTGCTCCTGGCCGCCTGCGGCAAGTCGGCCCAGGTGCCGCTGCAGTCCTGGCTGGGTGACGCGATGGAGGGCCCGACTCCGGTCTCGGCCCTCATCCACGCCGCCACCATGGTGACCGCGGGGGTCTACCTGATCGTCCGCTCGGGCGCGATCTTCAACGGGGCTCCCGACGCACAGCTCGTCGTCGTGGTCGTCGGAGCCGTCACGCTGATCTTCGGTGCGATCGTCGGTTGCGCCAAGGACGACATCAAGAAGGCTCTCGCCGGGTCGACGATGTCGCAGATCGGCTACATGATCCTCGCCGCGGGCCTCGGCCCCATCGGCTACGTCTTCGCGATCATGCACCTGGTGACGCACGGCTTCTTCAAGGCCGGACTCTTCCTCGGCGCCGGATCGGTCATGCACGGCATGAACGACGAGGTCGACATGCGGAAGTACGGCGGCCTGCGGAAGTTCATGCCGGTCACCTTCGTGACCTTCGGCCTCGGGTACCTCGCGATCATCGGCTTCCCCGGCCTGTCCGGCTTCTTCTCCAAGGACATGATCATCGAGGCGGCCTTCGCCAAGGGCGGCACCGAGGGCTGGATCCTCGGCTCGGTCACCCTGCTGGGCGCCGCGATCACCGCGTTCTACATGACGCGCGTGATGCTCATGACGTTCTTCGGCGAGAAGCGCTGGCAGCCGGACGCGGAGGGCCACGAGCCGCACCCGCACGAGTCACCGAAGTCCATGACCGTCCCGATGATCGTGCTGGCCTTCGGGTCGGTCTTCGCCGGCGGCTTCTTCTCCATCGGCGACCGCTTCATGCACTGGCTGGAGCCCGTCACCGGACACGACCACGGGCACGCACCGGTCAGCGCGACCACCGTCACGGCCGCCACCATGGTCGTGCTCGTCATCGGTGTCGCCGTCGCCTGGGCCATGTACGGCCGCAGGCCCGTGCCCGTCGTGGCACCGCGCGGCTCCCTGCTCACCAGGGCGGCCCGCCGGGACCTCCTCCAGGACGACTTCAACCACGTGGTCCTGGTCCGTGGCGGCGAGCATCTCACCCGCTCCCTGGTCTACGTCGACCACAGCCTGGTCGACGGCGTCGTCAACGGCACGGCCGCCTCGATGGGCGGGCTCTCCGGCCGGCTGCGCAAGCTGCAGAACGGCTACGCCCGCTCCTACGCGGTCTCGATGTTCGGCGGTGCGGCGGTACTCATCGCCGCGACCCTGCTGATGAGGGCGGTCTGATCCCATGTCCTTTCCCCTCCTGACAGCGACGGCCGCGCTCCCGGCGATCGGCGCGATCGCCACCGCCGCCGTGCCGGCCGCCCGGCGCACGGCGGCCAAGTGGCTGGCCCTGGTGGTCTCGCTGGCCACCCTCGTCCTGGCCGGCATCGTGTTCGCCCGCTTCGAACCGGGCGGTGACCGCTACCAGCTCACCGAATCGCACGCCTGGATCAAGGACTTCGGCGTCCGCTACGAACTGGGCGTCGACGGCATCGGGGTGGCGCTCCTCGCGCTCACCGCGCTGCTGATCCCCTTCGTGATCCTGGCGGGCTGGCACGACGCCGATCCCCTGGAGACCAACTCCAGCCGCTGGCGTCCGACCCAGGGCTTCTTCGCCCTGATCCTGATGGTCGAAGCGATGGTGATCCTGTCCTTCGTGGCCACCGACGTCTTCCTCTTCTACATCCTCTTCGAAGCCATGCTCATCCCGATGTACTTCCTCATCGGCGGCTTCGGGGACCGGGCCCACTCGGGCAGCGACGAGAACGCGGCGGCGCAGCGCAGCTACGCGGCCGTGAAGTTCCTCCTCTACAACCTGGCCGGCGGGCTCATCATGCTGGCCGCCGTCATCGGGCTCTACGTCGTCGCGGGGAGCTTCTCGCTCTCCGAGATCGCCGAGGCCCGGGCCAACGGCTCGCTGGACATGGCGACCTCCACCGAGCGGTGGCTGTTCCTCGGGTTCTTCTTCGCCTTCGCGGTGAAGGCCCCGCTCTGGCCGCTGCACACGTGGCTGCCCAACGCGATGGGGGAGGCGACCACCCCGGTGGCCGTCCTGATCACCGCGGTCGTCGACAAGGTCGGCACCTTCGCGATGCTGCGCTTCTGCCTCCAGCTCTTCCCGGAGGCCAGCAAGTGGGCGACGCCGGTGATCATCGTCCTGGCGCTGGTCTCCATCGTCTACGGCGCTCTGCTCGCCGTCGGCCAGCGCGACATCAAGCGGCTGATCGCCTACGCGTCGATCTCGCACTTCGGCTTCATCGTGCTCGGGATCTTCGCGATGACCAGCCAGGGCCAGTCGGGCGCCACGCTCTACATGGTCAACCACGGCATCTCGACGGCCGCGCTGATGCTTGTCGCCGGATTCCTGATCACCCGCCGGGGCTCGCGGCTCATCGCCGACTACGGCGGGGTGCAGAAGGTGGCGCCCGTCCTGGCGGGAACGTTCCTCATCGGCGGCCTGGCCACCCTCTCGCTGCCCGGCCTCGCCCCGTTCGTCAGTGAGTTCCTGGTCCTGGTCGGCACGTTCAGCGCGTACCCGGTGGCGGGCATCATCGCCACCGTCGGCATCGTGCTCGCCGCGCTCTACGTCCTCGTCCTCTACCAGCGGACGATGACGGGCCCGGTCAGGGAGGGGATCGGGTCCATGCCCGACCTCAAGGTCCGCGAGCTGGCGGTGGCTCTTCCGCTGATCGCCCTGCTGATCTTCCTGGGCGTCTTCCCGAAGCCGCTCACCGAGGTCGTCAACCCGGCGGTGCAGCACACCATGCACGACGTACAGAAGAAGGACCCCCAGCCCGAGGTGGAGGCCGCCAAGTGAGCGCAACAGCTGTCCACAGCCTGTGGACGACGGCGGGCGGGGTGACGACGGCCGCCCCGGGCGACAAGTTCACCGCTCCGACCATCGAGTACGCCCAACTGGCGCCCGTCCTGATCGTGCTCGGGGCCGCCGTCCTCGGGATCCTGGTGGAGGCCTTCGTCCCGCGACGGGCGCGCTACACCACCCAGGTGTTCCTGACGGTCGTCGCCATCGCCGCCGCGTTCGCCGCGGTGGTGGGGCTCGCCGCCGACGGGTACGCCACGAAGAACGCCCACTTCGCCGCGATGGGCGCCGTCGCCGTCGACGGACCCGCCCTCTTCCTCCAGGGCACCATCCTGCTCGTCTCGATGGTCTCCGTCTTCACGTTCGCCGAGCGGCGCCTCGACCCGGCCGCACACGGCAACCGGGTCGACTCCTTCGCGGCCCAGGCCGGTTCGGTGCCAGGCAGCGACGGGGAGAAGGCGGCGGTCAAGGCCGGATTCACCACGACCGAGGTCTTCCCGCTGGCCCTCTTCTCCGTGGCGGGCATGCTGGTCTTCCCCGCGGCCAACGACCTCCTGACGCTGTTCGTGGCGCTCGAGGTCTTCTCCCTCCCGCTGTACCTCCTCTGCGCCGTCGCCCGCCGCAAGCGGCTGATGTCGCAGGAGGCCGCCGTGAAGTACTTCCTGCTCGGCGCCTTCTCCTCGGCCTTCCTGCTCTTCGGGATCGCCCTCCTCTACGGATATGCGGGCACCGTCTCGTACGCGGGCATCGCGAACGTCGTCGACGGCAGCGTCCAGCAGATCGACCCGGCCCTCGCCGACACCATGGGCAACGACGCGCTGCTGCTCATCGGCGCCGCGATGATCCTCATGGGCCTGCTCTTCAAGGTCGGCGCGGTCCCGTTCCACATGTGGACCCCGGACGTCTACCAGGGCGCCCCGACGCCGGTCACCGGCTTCATGGCCGCGGCCACCAAGGTCGCCGCGTTCGGCGCCCTGCTGCGGCTGCTCTACGTGGTGCTGCCCGGCCTCACCTGGGACCTGCGCCCCGTCATGTGGGGTGTCGCGATCGTCACGATGCTGGGCGGGGCGATCGTCGCGATCACCCAGACCGACATCAAGAGGCTCTTGGCCTACTCCTCGATCGCACACGCGGGCTTCATCCTCGCCGGTGTCATCGCGTCCAGCCCGGAGGGAGTCTCCTCGGTCCTCTTCTACCTCGGGGTGTACTCCTTCGTGACCGTCGGTGCCTTCGCCGTCGTCACCCTGGTGCGCGACGCGGGCGGCGAGGCGACCCACCTGTCGAAGTGGGCCGGGCTCGGCCGGCGCTCACCGCTGACCGCGGCGGTCTTCGCCGTGTTCCTGCTTTCCTTCGCCGGCATCCCGCTCACCTCGGGCTTCTCCGGCAAGTTCGCCGTCTTCAAGGCGGCGGCGGACGGGGGAGCGGGCGGCCTCGTCGTGGTCGGTGTGATCTCGTCGGCCATCGCCGCGTTCTTCTACATCCGGGTCATCGTCCTGATGTTCTTCAGCGAGCCGAAGGCGGACGGCCCCACGGTCGCCGTCCCGTCCCCGCTAACGATGACCACGATCGCGGTCGGGGTAGCCGTGACCCTGGTGCTGGGCCTGGCCCCGCAGTACTTCCTGGACCTGGCCAACCAGGCGGGAGTGTTCGTGCGGTAACCGCGGGAACGCGCTGCGACGCCGGACGGGCCTTGGAAAGTCAAGCCCGTCCGGCGTTGTCGTAGGCGGCGCCTATGGTTGCTGTGGACGGGTGAAGACGGACGGACGGGCGCGACCATGAGTGTGACGACCGAGAGCGCTGCGCGGCAGACGCTGCACCGGGTGTTCGGGTACGAGGCGTTCCGCGGCGAGCAGGGCGCCGTGATCGAGCATGTCGTCGAGGGCGGCGACGCGGTCGTGCTCATGCCCACCGGCGGCGGCAAGTCCCTCTGCTACCAGATCCCCGCCCTGGTCAGGCCGGGTACCGGCATCGTGATCTCCCCGCTGATCGCGCTCATGCAGGACCAGGTGGACGCCCTGCGCGCGCTCGGTGTCCGCGCGGGCTTCATGAACTCCACGCAGGACTTCGACGAGCGCCGCTCGATGGAGGCCCAGTTCGTCGCCGGCGAGCTCGACGTGCTGTACCTGGCCCCCGAGCGGCTTCGCCTCGATTCGACCCTCGCCCTGCTGGCCCGTGGCGAGATCTCCGTCTTCGCGATCGACGAGGCGCACTGCGTCGCCCAGTGGGGCCACGACTTCCGCCCGGACTACCTGGCCCTGTCCGTGCTGGGGGAGCGCTGGCCCGACGTGCCGCGCATCGCGCTGACGGCCACGGCGACCGACGCCACGCACCGGGAGATCACCCAGCGCCTGGGCATGCCCGACGCCCGGCACTTCGTGGCCAGCTTCGACCGGCCCAACATCCAGTACCGCATCGTGGGCAAGGCCGACCCGAAGAAGCAGCTCCTCACCTTCCTCAAGGAGGAGCACCCGGGGGACGCGGGCATCGTCTACTGCCTCTCGCGCAACTCGACGGAGAAGACCGCCGAGTACCTCAGCCGCAACGGCATCGAGGCCGTGCCGTACCACGCGGGTCTGGACGCCGGGACGCGCGCCGCCCACCAGTCGCGCTTCCTGCGCGAGGAGGGCCTGGTCGTCGTCGCGACCATCGCGTTCGGCATGGGCATCGACAAGCCGGACGTGCGCTTCGTCGCCCACCTCGACCTGCCCAAGTCCGTCGAGGGCTACTACCAGGAGACCGGCCGCGCGGGGCGTGACGGGGCACCGTCCACGGCCTGGATGGCGTACGGCCTCCAGGACGTCGTCCAGCAGCGCAAGCTCATCCAGGGCGGCGAGGGCGACGAGGCGTTCCGGCGCCGGGCGGCCTCGCACCTCGACTCGATGCTGGCGCTCTGCGAGACCGTCCAGTGCCGCCGCGCCCAGCTCCTGACGTACTTCGGCCAGGAGCCCGGCGAGCAGGCCTGCGGCAACTGCGACACCTGCCTGACCCCGCCCGAGACCTGGGACGGCACGGTGGTCGCCCAGAAGCTGCTGTCGACGGTGGTCCGGCTGAAGCGGGAGCGCAACCAGAAGTTCGGGGCCGGCCAGATCATCGACATCCTGCTGGGCCGCAAGACAGCGAAGACCATCCAGTTCGACCACGACCAGCTCTCGGTCTTCGGTATCGGCGAGGAGCTGGCCGAGGCGGAGTGGCGGGGCGTCGTGCGCCAGCTGCTGGCCCAGGGCCTGCTGGCCGTCGAGGGCGAGTACGGCACGCTGGTGCTGACGGAGGAGAGCGGGTCCGTGCTCGGCCGGGAGCGTGAGGTGCTGCTCCGCAAGGAGCCGAAGCGGCCCACGACCCGGTCGTCGTCCGGCGGCGAGCGCAAGGCCAAGTCGGCGGCCGCGGTGGCCGATCTGCCGGCGGAGGCCGTCCCGGTCTTCGAGGCGCTGCGCGCCTGGCGCGGGGCCACGGCGAAGGAGCTGGGCCTCCCGGCGTACGTGATCTTCCACGACGCGACGCTGCGGGAGATCGCGACCTTGCACCCGTCCACGCTCGCGGAGCTGGGCGGTGTCAGCGGACTCGGCGAGAAGAAGCTCGCGACGTACGGCGAGGGAGTGCTGGAGGTGCTGGCGGGGCTGGGCGACGCGGCCCCTGCCGCAGCACCGGAGACGGCTCCCGCAGCGGTCCGGCCCCCGGAGCCGAAGGTGCCGCCGGCTGCCCCGCACGCCGACCCGGAGTTCGGCTGGGACGAGGAGCCGCCGGAGTTCGAGTGAGCGGAGGCCGGGTCTACTCCGGCTTCGCCGCCCGGCGGCGCGAGACGATCGCGGTCAGGTCGAGATCGACGGCGAACGGAGTGGACACCTTCATCCGATCATGGAAGATCCCCGTGGACGTGTACGCGCCGGTCGCGGGCTCCAGCTCGAAGACGTAGACCACCGCCCGGCCGGCCGTCCTGGTTCTCCACCCGCCAGTAGTGCGGAATCCTCGCCCGCGCGTACTTCACGGGCTTGGTCTCCCGGTCACGGGTGACGGACTCGTCGGACACCACCTCGATCGCGAGCAGCACGCTGCTCGCGGGGAAGTGCGTCCAGGTCATCGGCGGTCCAGCCGCCCACGGGCGGAACCGCCCACCGCGGCTAGGGGGCCTCGGGTCCGACGCTCATCAGTGCTCCCATACGAAGCAGTCTCGCGATCCGCTCAGCGTATCCGGCGAGAACCGATCATGGCCGCCCAAACGTGTGAGCGAGTCACGCGTCGTTGACCACCGCTCCCCTGGCCGCGTACGCGCGCACATCCGCGTCCGGGTCCGTGAGCACGCCTGAGAGGGCCTTCCGGGCCGCGTCGTGGGGTGTGTGGTGCAGCAGAGCCAGGACCGCCGCCTTGCGTACGTCGGCGTTGGGGTCGCCCAGCACCCCCGCCAGCGCCGCGACCGCCGGGGCGGGGTCTGCCGACGAGAGCGCCTTCGCCGCGCCCGCCCGGACCTGCCAGGCCGGATCCTCCAGCGCGGCGGTGGCCTGAGCCGCGTACGGCTCGGGGCACCCCGTGGCCGCCAGCGCACCCAGCGCCGCCGCCCGCACCAGCGGGTCCGGGTCGGACAGCAGCGGCGCCAGCGGTTCCGGCCGGGGGGAGCGCGTGGCGCCCAGGCCCTTCGCGACGGACACCCGGACCTCACGGGACGGGTCGGCCACCGCTCCGGCGAGCAGCCCGGCCGCGTCCACCGAGACCAGGGCGCTGACCGTGTGGACGCGTACGTCGATGTCGGGGTCGCCGAGCGTGCCGGCGTACAGCTCCGCGTCCCCGAGCCGCAGCGCGCGCAGGGTGTCCAGCGCGGTGGACCGTACGACCGGGTCCTCCGAGCCCAGCGCCGCCACCAGCGGCTCGCGCAGGGCCGGTCCGGCGGGCAGCACCTCGACCAGCTCCCGCAGGGAGGCCGCCGCCGCCGCGCGCACGGACGGCACCGGGTCGGCGAGCGTCGCCGCCAGGGCCGGTCCCGCGCCCTCCGGCGTCGACTCGGTCAGCGCGGCCACCGCGGCCCGCCGGACCGCCGGGTCGGAGTCGCCCAGATACGGGGCGAGGTCAGCCAGCTCCGGCTGGTCCTCCGCCAGTGCGAGGAGTTCGAGGATGCGGGGGGAGGGGCCGGACGCGGGGGCGGCGGCCCCGGCGCGCACGGTCACCGCGGAACCGGACGGGGCGGCTTCCTTCGCCCCGGCGGTCGCCACCTGCTCCGCCTCGACCTCGCCCAGGTCGCGCGGGGCCCCGCCCACCGCGTCGAACCCCTCCACCGGCACGAGGTAAGGCGCCACCGGCCGCGCCGTGAACTCCATGGCGCCCGAGGCGGACTTCCGCAGGTCCAGGTGGTGGAACCAGTCCGTGTCGTCGCGCTCCGGATGGTCCGTACGCTCGTGGTACAGGCCCCAGCGGGACTCCGTGCGGGCCAGCGAGGAGCGCGCCGCCATCTCCGCGCAGTCCCGGATGAAGCTCACCTCGGCGCACCGCATCAGCTCGTGCGGGGTCGTCGCCCCCATCTCCGCGATGTCCGTGCGCATCCGCTCGAAGTGCTCCAGCGCGAGCGAGAGCCGGGCCCCCGACTTCGGCGGGGCCACGTAGTCGTTCACGAAGCGGCGCAGCTTGTACTCGACCTGGGTCTGCGGCGGCCCGTCCGGGTTGCCCAGCGGCCGGTAGACCAGCGCGTGGGCCTCCCGCAGCTGTTCCGCGGGCAGCTCGCCCTCGTACGCCGTGTACCGGGAGGCGTCGGCGCCGGCGAGGTCGCCGAAGACGAAGGCGCCGATCATGTAGTTGTGCGGGACGCAGGCGAGGTCCCCGGCCGCGTACAGCCGGGGCACCGTCGTGCGGGCGTGGTCGTCGACGCGGACGCCGGACGCCGAGTGCCCGCCGCACAGCCCGATCTCCGAGATGTGCATCTCGATGTCGTGGGTGCGGTAGTCATGGCCCCGGTTCGCGTGGAACGTGCCGCGCGTCGGCCGTTCCGTCGTGTGCAGGATGCCTTCCAGGGCGCTGACGGACTCCTCCGGCAGGTGGCTCAGCTTCAGGTACACCGGCCCGCGGTCGGAGGCGACCTCCGCCGCGAACTCGGACATCATCTGCCCCGACCAGTAGTCGGAGTCGACGAACCGCTCGCCGTGCCGGTTCACCTGGTAGCCGCCGAAGGGGTTGGCGACGTAGGCGCAGGCCGGTCCGTTGTAGTCCTTGATCAGCGGGTTGATCTGGAAGCACTCGATGCCGGTCAGCTCGGCGCCCGCGTGGTACGCCATGGCATAGCCGTCGCCCGCGTTGGTGGGGTTCTCGTACGTCCCGTAGAGGTACCCGGAGGCGGGCAGGCCGAGCCGTCCGCAGGGGCCGGTGGCGAGGACGACGGCCCCCGCGCGCACGGTGACGAACGCGCCCGTACGGGTGTTGAAGGCCGCCGCGCCGATCGCCCGGCCGTCGTCGCCGGTGAGGATGCGGACGGGCATCACCCGGTTCTCGATGCGGATCCGCTCCCGCATCTCCCGGCGCCGGAGCTGCCGGTAGAGGACCTTCTTGACGTCCTTGCCCTCGGGCATCGGCAGCACGTAGGAGCCGGAGCGGTGCACCTGGCGGACGGCGTACTCGCCGTGCTCGTCCTTCTCGAACTTCACCCCGTACGACTCCAGCCGCCGCACCATCCCGTACCCGCGCACGGCGGTCTGACGGACGGTGGACTGGTCGACGATGCCGTCGTTGGCCCGGGTGATCTCGGCGACGTAGTCGTCGGGCTCGGCCCGGCCCGGGATCACCGCGTTGTTCACGCCGTCCATGCCCATGGCGAGGGCGCCCGAGTGGCGTACGTGGGCCTTCTCCAGCAGCAGGACGGAGGAGCCGTGCTCGGCGGCGGTGAGCGCGGCCATCGTGCCGGCCGTGCCGCCCCCGACGACCAGCACGTCGCAGGAGAGTTCCTCGGCGTCGGCGAGGGCGGGGATCTGCACGGTCAGGCCTTTCCATGGGCGGGAGTGAGCGATTCGAGGACCTCGCGGCGCAGCGCCACGGTCACCGGATCGGTGTGCGCGGCGCGTTCCCGCGGGCGGGGTACGTCCAGGACGCGCCCGGTCGGCAGCAGTGCCACGCGGTCCCCGAGGAACAGGGCCTCGTCGACGTCGTGCGTGACGAAGACGACCGTGGCCCCCGTGCCCCGCAGGACGTCGACGAGCAGCTGCTGCATCCCGGCCCGGGTCTGGGCGTCCAGCGCCCCGAACGGCTCGTCCATCAGGACCGCGCGCGGCTCGGCCGCCAGGGCGCGGGCCAGCTGGACGCGCTGGCGCTGACCGCCCGAGATCCGGTGCGGGAGCTTCGCGCCGTGGCCGTCCAGGCCGACCCGGGCCAGCCAGGACTCGGCGCGCGCCCTGCGCGCGGCCCGCGGGAGGCCCCGGATGGCCAGGGGAAGTTCGACGTTGGCCCGCACCGAGCGCCAGGGCAGCAGCGCGTCGTCCTGGAAGACGAGGGCCCGTTCGGCGTGCGGTGCGGTGACGGCCGCGCCGTCCTGGGCGACCTCACCGCCGAGGGCGGGCAGCAGCCCGGCCAGGGTGCGCAGCAGCGTGGACTTGCCGCAGCCGGACGGCCCGACGACGGCGAGGATCTCGCCGGGGACGACATCGAGGTCGATGCCGTCCAGCACCGGGGCCCCGACCCGGCCGAGCACGGCGCCGCGCAGCGTCAGCCGGACCCCCGGGGGAGTGGTCGTGGTCATGGGTGCACCCGCTCCTTCGCCAGGGGGACCGGCGCCGCCGCCGGGGGTACGGCCCGCTTGCGGTGCCGTACGGGGACCGGAGGGCGGCTGCCCTCCGTGCGCGGCAGCCACCGGGTGAGCCGGCGGCCGAGCAGCTCCACGGCCGTCGAGGTGATCCACCCCAGCAGCCCGATGGTGACCATGCCGACGAAGACCCCCGGGTAGTCGACGACCGTGTAGTCCTGCCAGGTGCGGTAGCCCACCCCGTACTCCCCGGAGATCATCTCGGCGGAGATGACACAGATCCACGACACCCCGATCCCGACGGAGAGTCCGCCGAGGATGCCGGGGAGCGCGCCGGGCAGGACGACGGAGACGAGGATCCTCCACCGGCCGCCGCCCATCGTCAGGACGGCCTCCTCCCACACCGGGGTGAGCGCGCGCACCGCGTGCCGGGTGGACACCATGACGGGGAAGAACGCCGCGGTGCAGGTGATGAAGACGATGCCCTGCTCGTTGCTGGGGAAGAGCAGGATCGCCACGGGCACCAGGGCGATCGCCGGGACCGGGCGTACCACCTCGAGGACCGGGCCCAGCAGGTCCGAGGCCAGCCGCGAGCGGGCGATCGCCGTGCCGACCGTGATGCCGAGGACGGCGGCCAGGGCGAAGCCGGTGACGATGCGGGTCAGGCTGTCGGTGAGGTCCTGCCAGTACGCGTCACCGCCCAGCCGGTCCCCGAACGCCCGGGCCACATCGGTCAACGTGGGGAACTGCTCGAAGCGCAGCCACAGGTTGACGTCGTAGGAGGTGAGCAACTGCCAGAGGGACAGGGCTGCCACCAGCGACAACGCCCGCAGCGCGAGCGACGACCGCCGCCCCCTCACGAGGCGCGGGCCAGGTCGAGCGCGGTGGCGTACGGGACGACCCGGGAGCCGGGGTGCGCCGCGACGTCCGCGCGGGCGGCCGACTCCGTGACGTACGGCCGCAGCTCCCCGCCGTCCGACACCCAGACCGCCCGGTCCGCGAACCACAGGGTCCCGGTGCCCGCGTCGGGGACGTACGCGGCGCGGACCTTGCCCTTGTGTCCGGCGGCGTACCGCAGGACCTCGGCGGGGGTGGCGAACGCCGAGGTGGTGTCCTCGCCCTTCAGCCAGACCTCGCCGCCGCGCGCCGTCGGCGGACCGGCGGCCCGTGCCTTCGCGTAGCCGGAGCCGTACACCCGCTTCACGTAGGTCTCGTCGACGAAGGAGTCGACGTCCACGTCCCCGACCAGCTTCGCCGAGCGCAGCACGGGGACGTCCTTCTCGAGCGCGGCCACCAGTGCGGGCTTCACCGTCGTGTCGAACGTGGCGATGCCCTGGGCGCCGTTGTAGAGGTGGACGACCTCCGCCGGCAGACCCGTCGCCTTGGCCACCGACTCGGAGGCCGCCACCGGGTGCTCGTGCAGGTACTCCGTCGCACGGCCCTGCGCCCGGAGGAAGTCCTCCAGCACCGCGGGCCGCTTCTCGGCGAAGTCCTCGACGACGGTGACCCCGTGGAAGGTCGGAAGATTCAGCTCCGCCCCGTCGTAGAGCGCCTTCGCCCTGCCCTGGAAGGCCAGCAGGCCGGGCCACGCCACGAACTGCGACAGGGCGTCCGCGCTGCCGGCCTGGAGCGCCGAAGCCCCCACAGACGGCTGCTGGTTGAGCTTGCGGATGTCCTTCTCCGGGTCGAGCCCGGCCTGCTGGAGCGCACGGACGAGCGTCCCGTCCGCGGCCGAACCGACGCTCGTGGAGACCTTCCTGCCGCGCAGGTCCTTCAGGGATCCGAGCTTCGAATCAGGCGCGGTCACCACGGTGTTGAGGCCGCCGCGCAGGTTGTAGCCGGTGACCGAGACCAGCTTGGTGGGGCGGCCGAGCTGCTTGCCGCGTGCCGCGTTGATCAACAGCGGGAAGTCACCCATCGAGCCGATGTCGATCTTTCCCGCGGTCATCTGCGCGGTGATCGGGGCGCCGGTCGCGTAGTCCTGCCACTTCACCTCGTACGTGACGCCGTCCCGCTCCCCGCGGGCGCGCAGTTCGTCCTCGAAGTAGCCCAGCGAGCGCAGCAGCGTGCCCGCCGTGACGGTGTTGATGGTCCGGGACTGATAGCCGACGGTCACCGTGACCGTGTCGGCGTCACCCGCGCTCGCCCCGCCGCCGCAGCCCGCCGTGAGCGGGACGAGCAGCGCGGGGGCCAGCAGGGCGCCGGCCGTACGGATTGCCGTGCGTCGCATGGGAGGAGGGGCCTTTCACCGGAGGAGGTAGGGCATGTTCACCGTGACCGCGTCGGTGGGACACCTGGCCGCGCACGGGCCGCAGTACCAGCACTCGTCGACGTGCATGTACGCCTTGCCGCTGTCCTGGTGGATGGCCAGCGAGTCGAGCGGACACATGTCGACGCAGAGGGTGCAGCCGTCGATGCACTTGGACTCGTCGATGGTCACGGGCACGTCGGCCCGCTGGGGCGCCAGAGGCATGGCGGTCTCCAGGGAAGAGGGGAAGGGGTGGGTGCTCAGCCGGACCTGTGCAGCAGTCCGCTCATGCTGATGCGGTCCCCGCGGAAGCGGATGAACTCCAGGTCCACGGGACGGCCGTCATCGAGGTGGGTGAGCCGTTCCAGCATCAGGACGGCGGAACCGTGCGGGGTCTCCAGGACGGCGGCGGAGTGCGCGTCGGCGTTGACGGCCTCCATGGTGATCTCGGCGGTGCCGAGCGGCTGCCCGGTGAGGCTCTCCAGCAGCCGGAAGACGTCGGTGTTCTCCAGGTCGCAGCCGAGGAGACCGTCCCCGATGTCCATGGGGACGTAGGTGAGGTCGAGGGAGAGCGGCAGCCCGTTCAGCAGCCTGCGCCGCTCGATGTAGAGCACGTCGGTGTGGGCCGCGATCCGCAGCCGCCGTGCGACGGGGGCCGGCGCGGGCACGGGGCCGACGGTACGGACCTCGTTGGTGACCCGGCCGTGTTCGCGGAGGGTCTCGGCCAGGCCCTGCAGCCGGTCGAGGCGGTGCGGGTACCTCTCGCTGACCACGACGGTGCCGACACCCGGCTGCCGCTCCACCAGGCCCTCGGCGCGGAGCAGGTCCAGGGCCTGCCGGACGGTGTTGCGCGAGACGCGGTAGTCGCTGCCGATCGCGTCCTCGAAGGGCAGCACCCCGCCCGGGAAACCGCCACTGCGCACCTGATGGCGCAGCAGGTCGGCGAGCAGCCGCGCATGGTCCGCGCGCAGCCGTCGCCGACGGGCGGCGGCGACGGGCACGGTGTGCTCACGGGTGCGTTCGGCTGGCATGCGCTGGACCATACCGACGGGGTCCACGCGATGGTGT
Organism: Streptomyces sp. NPDC057287; assembly: GCF_042667905.1. NCBI lineage: Bacteria > Bacillati > Actinomycetota > Actinomycetes > Kitasatosporales > Streptomycetaceae > Streptomyces > Streptomyces sp. NPDC057287. The sequence continues at coordinate 284,456 of NZ_JBHUYV010000006.1, forward strand.
TGCCGCAGTGTTGCGCCACCTGAGGGCCTCGGTCGTACGGCTGTGACCTGCTGTTTTCCGCCCGGCCGGGGAAGATCTGCCACCCGGACGACCAGCCCTCGGACACCGGGGCGCCGGCCACCGGGGCGGTCAGTCGCCGTCCGCGCCTCCGCCCCCGCCTCCTCCGGCGCTCCCGCCGCCGGCCCGGGCGGCCTTGTCCTGGCGCACGTTGCGGTGGACGGCCTGCGCCGGCCATTCCTCGTGGACCAGGGCCCGTGCCGCCGCGCGCGTGCGCCGGTCGCCCCGCCTCGCCACCGATGGCAGCTCCACCGCCGCCGCCAGGCCCGCGAGCAGCCGGCTCCTGCGGTCCGGGTACCCGTCCGCACGGGACGCCTCGAAGCGCTGCCGCACCTCCTCGGCCGGGGAGGCGGAGCCCGCCGGATGGCGGTGGTACGGCAACAGGCCGAGGAGGCGGCGCGTCTCCCGGCGCAGGACGCCACGCTCCACCAGGGCGTCGAGGTAGAGCCCTTCGGCCTGCCGCCCCGCCTGCCGCACCCAGCCCCTCGCGGACGTCCCGGAGCCGAATCTGCTCTTGCCGGGCGGCGGAAGACTCCGCAGGAAGACCGCGAGCAGCGCGTCCGGCGGGTCCAGCGGATTCACGACCGTCACCCGCCCGCGCTCCTGCGCTATCCGGCCCTGCAGTTCGAGCTCCGCCAGGGCCGCACCCGCGATGCCGTACTCCAGGAACCGGCCCCGGCAGTACGGCTTGCCGCGTACAGGGTCCAGGGCGAGCAGCAGCAGTGCCTCGGGGAGCGTCGGTTCCGCGTCGCTCATGAGGCGGCCGTGATCCGTCCGGTCACCTCACCGAGCCCGACCCGTGTGCCGTGCGGCCCCGGCGCCCAGGCGGTCAGGGTGACGGTGTCGCCGTCCTCCAGGAACGTCCGCTTCCCCTCGGTGAGATCCAGCGGATCGCGCCCGTTCCAGGTGAGTTCGAGCAGGGAGCCGCGCTGCCCGGGCTCCGCGCCGCTGACGGTGCCGGAGCCGTAGAGGTCGCCGGTGCGCAGCGAGGCGCCGTTCACCGTCATCTGTGCCAGCTGCTGGGCCGCCGTCCAGTACATGGTCGAGAACGGGGGCTCGGAGACCGTCTGCCCGTTGATCTCCACCGAGATCCGGATGTCGAAGCCGCCCGGCTCCTCGTCGTCCGCGTCCTCCAGGTAGGGGAGCAGCGCGACGTCACGGTCGGGGACCGTGCGGGCCGAGTCCAGGGCTTCCAGCGGGGTCACCCAGGCCGACACCGAGGTGGCGAAGGACTTGCCCAGGAAGGGGCCCAGCGGCACGTACTCCCAGGCCTGGATGTCCCGCGCCGACCAGTCGTTGAGCAGGGAGAGCCCGAAGACGTGCTCGCGGAAGTCGCCGAGCGCCACCGGGGAGCCCTGCTCCGAGGGGACGCCCACGACGAAGCCGACCTCGGCCTCGATGTCCAGCTTCACCGAGGGGCCGAAGACGGGAGCGGGGTCGGACGGTGCCTTGCGCTGCCCGGAGGGGCGCACCACGTCGGTGCCGGAGACGACGACCGTGCCCGCCCGCCCGTGGTAACCGATCGGCAGGTGCTTCCAGTTGGGGGTGAGGGCCGCGCCGTCGGGGCGGAAGATCCTCCCCACGTTGGTGGCGTGGTGCTCGCTGGCGTAGAAGTCCACGTAGTCCGCGACCTCGTACGGCAGGTGGAGGGTCACCGTGTCGAGCGGGTGCAGCAGCGGCTCCAGGTCCGGGCGGTGCGACGGCACCGTCACCCACGCCGTCAGTGCCCTGCGCACATCCCGCCAGGCGGTGCGCCCCGCCGCCAGCAGCGGCATCAGGCTCGGCTGCGCCAGCAGTCTGGCGTACGGCGAGCCGAGTGCGTGCGCCGCCGCTCCGGCGTCCAGCACGTGTCCGCCGATGCGGACTCCGACCCTTCGGTCCTCGGGGTGCCCGGGGGTGGAGAACACGCCGTACGGAAGGTTGTGCGGACCGAAGGGATCGCCTTCGGCCAGGTCGAGCGGGCTGCTCTGCTCGGGCATCTGTCGCTGCCCCTTTCCAGTCGCTTGAGGAACACGGTACGTCGGCGTCGCCGGTCGGCGGCAGTGCCTCAAGTAGGCGTAATGCCCGGAAAGTTACGTGATAACCCTGCTCGACCCCGCCGTGCGGGGAGGTCAGCCCGCCGTGCGGGGGATCCTCTTCTCCCAGGTCCGGTGGAAGACGACCTCGTCGCCGTCCTTGCACACGACCTCGTTGGACGTGATGAAGTCGTCCGCGTCCGCGCTCGTCTCCGAACGCGTCTCGACCCGCACGTCCCAGGACATCTCCGGCCGGTGCAGCCGGATCGTCCAGTCCGAACGGGCCCTGGCCGACAGCGGGTCGTCCTGCTGGATCGTGTACGTCTCCAGCGCGTCCTCGGTGAACTCCAGTCCGTCCGGGTAGACGCGCGTGCCGCCGTAGCGCGGATCGACCTCCAGGCGCCATTCGCCCTTGGCGACGTCACGGACCACCAGCCGCTCCGGGCGCTGCTCGTCGAGCGTCACCGGGAAGACGACACCGAGCGGCTCCGCCTGCTCCGGATCGCCGAAGGTGATGCCCGGGTCCTCGGTGTGCCTGCGCACCGGGAGCTCGACGAGGCTGCCCTCCGCCTCCAGCGTGAAGCCCGCCGAACCGGCCTGGGGCCAGATCCACGGCCAGTACGAGGAGGAGAGGGCGACCCTGATCCGGTGGCCGGGCGGGAAGGTGTGCCCGATGCCGTTCAGCTCGAAGTTCACGTATTCGGCCTCCCCGGCGGGCCAGTCCTCCGCGCGGTCGCGCCCGTGACGGGTGGCCAGGTTGAGGGCCCCACGGGTCACCAGGGTGGAGGCCCCGTCCGGGGCCACGTCGCAGAGCCGGGCGATCACCTGGCCGCGCGGTACGTCCATCCGGAGCAGGAGCGTCACCCGGGGGCGGCCGAGGATCTCGATCGGGGCGTCCTCGACGGGGAACTCGAAGCACACCGACTTGGCGTCCTCGTCGCGCTGGTCGGGCGGCAGGTCGGCGTCGTTGCCGAACGGGAAGAAGCGGCCCGCGTCGAGCCCCGTCTGCTGCGGCGAACGGACGATCTGCGACCCGCCGCCCAGGGCGTACGTGACCGCGGCGACGTTCTCGGACGGCCAGGACGCGTCACCGACCCAGCGGCCGGGCAGCGTCTCGTAGACCGTGGCAGGGGGGTGCGAGCCGCTGATCCAGGACCGCAGCAGGGGCTCGTTCATCACCCCCGTGTCCTCGTCCTTGAGGTGCTGGTCCCACCAGCGCAGCGTCTCCTGGAGGAAGCCGATCGCGGGCCCGGGGGGGAGCCCGCGGTCCGGGTACTGGTGGGACCAGGGGCCGATCAGGCCGCGCACCTGCCCGGGGTCCAGATGCTCGACGAGCCGCAGGACGGTGTCGCGGTACGGGTCGTGCCAGCCGCCCACCGCCATGACCTTCGCCTTGATCGCGCCGTAGTCCTCGCAGACGCTGCCGTGCTTCCAGTAGTCGTCGCGGGTCTGATGGGCCAGCCACGTGTGGATGAACGGCTCCACCTTCTCCAGGCGCCGCAGCCACATGTCCCGCCAGTCGTCCCCGACGTCCGCCGGGTCCGGAGGGCGCGAGACGAAGGCCAGCATGGTGGAGGCCCAGGCGTGCATGTCCACACCGAGGACGGAGCCGCCCATGTAGTGGACGTCGTTGTCGTAGCGGTCGTCGGCCGAACACACGGTGACGACCGCCTTCAGCGGCTCCGGTGCGAGCGCCGCGATCTGGAGCGAGTTGAAGCCGCCCCAGGAGATGCCGAACATGCCGACCCGTCCCGAGCACCACTCCTGCTGGGCCAGCCAGTGCACGACGGCGACCCCGTCGGCGAGCTCCGTCGCGTCGTACTCGTCACCCGGCATGCCCTCGCTGTTGCCGTGCCCGCGGACGTCGACGCGCACGGAGGCGTAGCCGTGGCCCGCGTACCAGGGGTGGCGCTGCCAGTCGCGCGGGGCCGTCCAGTCGCTGAGCCGGTAGGGCAGGTACTCCAGCAGCGCGGGCACCGGTTCGTCGGTGACCGGCCGCCAGATCCGGGCGTACAGCTCGGTGCCGTCCGCCAGCGGGATGTAGAGGTCCTCGTGGGTGGTCTCGTACGGGAAATCGGTGCGGATGTGCATGGCGGTACCTCAGTGGACGGGGTGCATGGTGCGCTTGAGCCAGGGAGCGGCGGCGATGACGGCCACACCGGCCGTCACCGCGATAGCGCCATTGACACCGAAGTAGGCGGGGTTGGACACCTCGCCGTACAGCTTCACGATCTGTGACTGGATGCCGTTGGCGAGGGCCAGCGACAGGAACCACAGCGCCATCGTCTGGCTGGCGAACGCCTTGGGCGCGAGCTTCGTGGTGGCGGACATGCCGGAGGTCTCCACGAGGATGTCGCCGAGCCCGAGCAGCAGGTAGGAGCCGACGATCCACCAGGCGGCCATCTTGTACGTGTCGTCGGCGTGACCGGAGGTCGGCAGGACCATCAGGATGAACGACAGGCCGCCGAGGATCACCCCGATCGCGATCTTGTTCGAGGCGTGCGGCTGGCGCGGGCCCATCCTGGCCCACACGGCGGCCACGACGGGCGCCAGCGCCACCTCGAAGGCGCCCAGGGCCGAGGCGTACCAGCTCGCCGGGAAGTGGAACCCGAAGATCTCCGTACGCGCGTTCGTCGAGGCGAGCAGGATCATCGTCGAGTACGCCTGGAAGAGGATGAAGTTGAAGACCACGGACGCCAGGAACAGCACCACGTACGGGCGCAGCCTGCCGCGCTCGTCCGCGGTCACCCGGGGGCTGCGGAACATGACCACGAAGTAGACGACGGGTGCGATCACCGAGATGACGGTGAGCACGTCGACGAAACGGTCCATCGTGAGCCACCCGGCCAGGGCCAGGGCCGTCGCCACGACCGCGACCACGACGGCGCCCGCCACGATCAGCAGCAGCGCGCGGCGCATCGGCCCGGGGGCCAGCGCGTACTCGGCGCCGTGCTTTCGCCCGGCCAGGTGACGCCGGCCCAGGACGTACTGGATCAGGCCGAGCGTCATGCCGAACGCGGCGGCCGAGAAGCCCCAGTGCCAGCTCGCGTGATCGCCGAGCCAGCCGGTGATCAGCGGACCCGCGAAGGCGCCGATGTTGATGCCCATGTAGTACAGGGCGAAGCCGGCGTCGCGCCGCTCGTCGTCGGTGCCGTAGAGCTTGCCGACCATGGAGGCCACATTGGGCTTGAGCAGGCCTGTCCCGGCGCTGATCAGCCCGAGGCCCACCCAGGTCATCGTGGCGGTCGGGACGGCCATGGCGTAGTGACCGCAGGCGATGAGGATGCCGCCGTACAGGACCGCGCGGTACGAACCCAGGATGCGGTCGGCCAGCCAGCCGCCCGCCACGGAGACGAGGTAGACCAGCGTGCCGTAGGCGGCCGAGACCGAGGCGGCGGTGCCGGGGTCCATGCCCAGGCCCCCGTCGGAGACCTTGTCGGCGAAGTAGAGGACCAGGATGGCCTGCATCCCGAGGAACGAGAAGCGCTCCCAGACTTCCAGTCCGGACAGCGTCAACAGACCCCGCGGCTGACCGAAGAAGGCGGTGTCGTCTCCGGGCGGCGGCTGGGTCGGTTCGGTACCGGCCGTGGTGTGGGACAAAGCGATAACTCCTGATCGTATGAGCTGATCCCGAACATACCGGCGGTGGCGGGAAGGCGCCCACGGTGATCCAAACGGGACCGGATACGCTGACTTGAGTGAGGACAGCGACACATCGACAATCCGTGTGAGCGTCAGCAGACAGGAGATCCCCTCGTGACCGTCGTCGGGCCGTTCGGACTGAGCGTGCGGGACCAGGCTCTTGAGGCCGATGTCCAGGCCGGTTTGGCCGCTGTCGAGGCGGGGCTGCTGGACGCCACCAAAAGCGAGGTCCCGTTCATCACGGAGGCCGCGCAGCACCTCGTCAGCGCCGGGGGCAAGCGTTTCCGGCCGCTGCTGGTGATGCTCGCGTCCCAGTTCGGCGACCCGGACGCACCGGGCGTCGTCCCCTCGGCCGTCGTCGTCGAACTGACGCACCTGGCGACGCTGTACCACGACGACGTGATGGACGAGGCGGACGTGCGCCGCGGGGTGGACAGCGCCAACACCCGCTGGGGCAATTCCGTGGCCGTCCTGACGGGCGACTTCCTCTTCGCCCGTGCGTCGCACATCCTGGCCGACCTCGGCCCGGAGGCCGTCCGCATCCAGGCGGAGGCGTTCGAGCGCCTGGTCACCGGTCAGATCCTGGAGACCGCGGGCCCGCGCGACGGGCGCGACCCCGTCGACCACTACATGGACGTGCTCAGCGGCAAGACCGGCTCGCTGGTCGCCGTGTCCGGCCGGTTCGGCGCCCTGATGGCGGGGGCCGACGAATCGGTCGTCGACATCCTCACCCAGTACGGCGAACGCCTCGGCATCGCCTTCCAGCTCGCCGACGACGTCCTGGACATCGCCTCCGACTCCCACGAGTCGGGCAAGACGCCCGGCACCGACCTGCGTGAGGGCATCCCCACCCTGCCGGTCCTGCTCCTGCGCGCGCGGGCCGCGGCAGAGGGCCGTCCGGAGGACAAGGAGCTCGTCGAGCTGCTGGAGGGCGACCTCGCGGACGACGCCCTGCTCGCCGAGGCGCTGCGCAGGCTGCGCGCCCACCCGGCGCTGGAGCAGGCGCGCCGCGACACCGTCCGCTACGCCCAGGAGGCGCGCGCGACACTGGCGCCGCTGCCCGAGTGCTACGCGAAGGCCGCGCTCGAAGAGCTGTGCGACGCCGTGGTGCACCGCGCGGGCTGACCCGTCCGTGGCCCCGTCCGACCCCTAAGGGCTCGGTGGACGGTGCGCCCTGTGTGTCATCCCGGAGAGGTACGCCCAGTTGCTCCCGAGGGCTGACGCTTGTCCTCGCCCGATTTGGTCAGATGGATAACAACCACTCCTGACCACATCGGGTGAGAATGGCGGCGGGGAGTGGACAGGCTCAACGGGATGGCAGCCGCCGACCACGGAGGTAGAGCACACATGGCACCGAACGACAGCGCAGAGACCAACGGCGAGGCCACGGGCACTGTCGTGGGCCGCCGGAAGGCGGCGCGCTACATCGTCCCGTTCGCAGTGGCGGGAGTGGCGGCGGCGACGATCGGGCTCGTCCCCGCACTGGCGGACTCCGGCGACCCGGATCTGCCGGAGATCACCGCGCAGGAACTCATCGAGAAGATCGCCGCATCGGACGAGGAGCAGCTGTCCGGCACGCTGAAGGTCAGCACCGACCTCGGCATCCCCTCGCTCGGCGGGCTCGCGGGCTCCTTCGCGCCGGACTCCGGGACCGACGGGTCGAGCGCGTCCCCCGAGGCCAAGCTGATGGAGCTCGCCTCCGGGACGCACACGCTCCGGGTCGCCGCGGACGGCCCGGACAAGCAGCGCCTCTCGATCCTCGGAGAGGGCTCCGAGTACAGCCTCGTCCACAACGGGGACGACGTCTGGGGATACGACAGCGAGAGCAACGAGGTCTACCACGCGAAGTCCGACGAGGGCGCGGGTGGCAAGGCCGGGGAGCACAAGGCGCCGAAGGGGGTGCCGGCCACTCCTGAGGAGCTCGCCGAGGAGGCGCTCGCCGCCGCGGACGACACCACGTCCGTCACCGTCGACGGCACGGCGCAGGTCGCGGGGCGCGACGCCTACAAGCTGCTGATCAAGCCCAAGCAGTCCGGTTCGACGATCGGATCCGTCACGATCGCCGTCGACGCCTCGACCGGAGTGCCCCTGAAGTTCACGCTGGCCCCCAGCAGCGGCGGCAAGGCCGCGGTCGACGCCGGCTTCACCGAGGTCGACTTCAAGAAGCCCGCGGCCTCCTCCTTCTCCTTCTCCCCTCCCAAGGGTGCGAAGGTGACCGAGGCGGACGAGCTGAAGGCCGGGGCCGAGGAGAAGGGCGCCGCGGACAAGGCGCGCAAGGACCTCGGCGCGCTGGAGGGCTTCCAGGGCCTGAACGTCATCGGCGAGGGCTGGAACGCCGTCGCCGAGATCGAGGTCCCGGGCGGCGCGGGTCTGCCCGCCCAGGGTTCCGGCGACGTACCCGCACAGGCGCAGCAGTTCCTGGACGCCCTCGGCGACAAGGTCACCGGCGACTTCGGCTCGGGCACGGTCTTCAGGACGCGCCTGGTCAACGCGCTGCTGACGGACGACGGCAAGGTCTACGTCGGCGCGGTCACCAAGGACGCGCTGGTGAAGGCGGCCGACACCGCGAAGTAGGACGCACCGTACGCCCCCGCCCCGTCGTACGCTCCGTACGGCGGGGCGGCTCGTGCGACGGGGGCGGTCCACGTGGCGGGGCGGACGGACACGGCGGGGACAGGACCGGGAGTGCGGATGACCGAGACAGCTGCCGCGACGGCGGAACCGGGCACGGGACACGGGCCCGGCACGGTGATCGAGACACACGGGCTCACCAAGCGCTACCGCGGCGGGCCGCCGGCCGTCGACGGGCTCGACCTCGCCGTCCCGGCCGGCAGCGTCTTCGGTTTCCTGGGGCCCAACGGCTCCGGGAAGACCACCACGATCCGGATGCTCATGGGGCTCATCGCCCCCACCTCCGGCACCGCGCACGTCCTGGGCCGGCCCATGCCGGCCGCCTCGCGCACGGTGCTCCCGCAGGTCGGTGCGCTCATCGAGGGCCCCGCGCTGTACGGGTTCCTGACGGGCCGCGGCAATCTGGTGCGCTTCGACTCCGCCGACCCGTGCGCCGATCCGCGTACCCGGCGTGCGCGGGTGGAGAGCGCCCTGGAACGGGTCGGTCTCGGGGCCGCGGCCGGCAAGAAGGCCAGGGCGTACTCGCTCGGGATGAAGCAGCGCCTCGGTCTCGCCGCCGCCCTGCTCCAGCCGCGCAGACTGCTCGTACTGGACGAGCCGACCAACGGTCTCGACCCGCAGGGCATGCGCGAGATCCGCTCCCTGGTCCGGGAGCTGGCGGCCGAGGGCACCACCGTCTTCCTCTCCTCCCACCTGCTCGACGAGATCGAACAGGTCTGCACCCACGCGGCGGTGATGGCTCGCGGCCGGCTCCTCGTCCAGGGGCCGGTCGCCGCGCTCGCCGCCGACGCCCGGGGACGGCTCGCCGTCACCACCCCCGACCCCGGAGAGGCCGCCCGCGTCCTCGCGTCCCACGGGGCGACGGGCCTCGTGACCGACGGGGACCGGGTGAGCGTGGACGCACCCCCGGGCGACGTCGAGCTCGCCGACCTCAACGCCGCCCTGGTGCGCGCCGGGGTCCGGGTACGCGCCTTCGGCGTCGAGCGGGCCTCGCTGGAGGACGCCTTCGTCGCACTCACCGGAGAGGGATTCGATGTCGCAGGCTGAACTCACGGCCGTCCCCGTGCCCCACGCGCCGCGCCGGGCGCTGTGGACCCTGGGGATCCTCCGCTCCGAACTGGCCACCGCGCTCCGGCGGTGGCGCACCGTGGCCCTGCTCGGGGTGCTGGCCGCCGTGCCGGTCCTCATCGGGATCGCCGTACGGATCGAGACGGGCGACGGGTCGCGGGGCGGGCCCGGTGGCGGAGGGGGCGGGCCCGCCTTCCTCTCCCAGGTCACCAACAACGGTCTCTTCCTGGTCTTCGCGGCGCTCTCCGCGACGCTGCCCGTCTTCCTCCCGATGGCCGTCGGTGTCGTCGCGGGGGACTCCGTCGCCGGCGAGGCGAGCGGCGGCACGCTGCGCTACCTGCTGGTCGCCCCGGCGGGCCGCACCCGGCTGCTGCTCGCGAAGTACGCCTCCGTGCTGGTGTTCTGCCTGGTCGCCACCGTGGTCGTGGCGGCGTCGGCGCTCGCGGCCGGGGCGCTGCTCTTCCCCGTCGGCGAGGTCACGACGATCTCGGGGACCCGGATCGGCTTCGGAGAAGGACTCCTGCGGGCCGGGCTGATCGCGGTGGTGGTGGCGGCGTCCCTCATCGGGTTCGCGGCGCTGGGCCTCTTCGTCTCGACCCTCACCAACAGCGGGATCGCGGCGATGGCGGCCACGGTCGGAGTGCTCATCACCGTGCAGATCCTGGACGCGATGCCGCAGCTGCACGGGATCCACCCGTACCTCTTCCCGCACTACTGGCTGTCCTTCACGGACCTGTTGCGCGACCCGGTCTACTGGGACGAGATCGCCAGGAACCTGGGTCTGCAGGCGCTGTACGCGGCGGTGTTCGGCTCCGCGGCCTGGGCGCGTTTCACGACGAGGGACATCAGCGTCTGAGGCCCGGCCGGGTCCGCCCGTACCGTCGGCCGGTCGAGCCGTCCCCCGATCGGCTCGTCGCGGCACGAACGGCACGAACGGTCTGCTGCACGGAACGTCACGACACGGTACGTTCCGTTTCCAGCCTGGTCATTGTTCGACTTTTGGCGACGACCTGTCAATAAGCGGTGGGCGGAATCCCCCTATGCTCACCGAATGATCACATCGCCGAGTTCCCTGCGCCGCAGCGAGAGGTCACGACGGGCGACGCTGGACGCCGCTCTGGAGCTGTGCACGGAGAAGGGGTACGGGCGGGTCACCGTCGAGGCCATCGCCGCCCGCGCCGGTGTGAGCAAGAAGACGATCTACCGGTGGTGGCCGTCGAAGGGCGCGGTGGTCCTGGAGGCGTTCGCCGGCATGCTCGTCGGCGTCACACCGTTCGTCGACACCGGTGACATCGAGGCGGACCTGCGGACCCACATCGGCAGTCTGGTGAAGCTGATATCCACTCCGCCCTACGGCCCGGCCTACTCCGGGATCCTGTCGGAGCTGCACCACGACGAGGCCCTGGCGCGAGCCGTACGCGAGCAGCTCGTCGGCCCCCGGGTCGACGCGGCCGTGGAGCGGCTGCGCCGCGCCCAGGAGCAGGGGCAGATCCCGGCCGGCGCCGACCTCCCCCTCGCGGTGGAGTTGCTCTACGGCCCGGTCTACTACCGCCACGTGCTGCGGAAGCCGGCCCAGGACGAGGCGACGGTCGCCGCCCTCGTGTCCCACGTCCTGCGGTCTCTGGCCCCCGCCGGCGGCGCTCCGGCCGGGGCCGGGGGCGACTCTCCGCAGCCGGGGCGCCTCAGCTGAAGAAGACCTTCGCCCGGGCCATGGCTCCGGCGTCGGACAGCACGTCACCGGGCTTGCTGCCGTTGCCCAGCAGTACCCCGCCCCAGCGCATCGCCAGGTACTCCGCGGAGATGCGCAGCGTCCCGGCCAGGGGCTCCGCGACCGCGGAGTCGGTGTCCGCGAGGGCTGTGACCCCCCAGAGGGTCTTGCCCGCCATCCGCCCCTTGAAGTCGGCTCCGGGTGCCTCGAGCCAGCCCGACCAGTGGTCCAGGTAGCGCTTGGTGGACGAGGAGACCGAGTACCAGTAGAGCGGTGACGCGATCACCACGTCGGTGGCGTCCAGCGTGGCCCGGAGCAGCGTCCCGGAGTGTCCGGAGGGAGGGATGTGGCGGCGTTCGGGGTGGCGCAGGTCCTCGAAGTCGGGCAGCGGGAGCTCGCGCAGGCTCAGCCAGCGCTGCTCGGTGTCCGGGGGGAGCTGCTCGGCGGCGATCCGGGCCAGCGTCTCGGTGTTGCCGTCCGGGCGGCTGCTGCCGAGCAGGAAGAGGAAACTGCGTGCTGCCATGGTCACTCCAATTGCCCGCGTGCGACGATTGCTTGCGTACGCAGCATATCGGCGCGCGAGGGCTTGAGCGGGGTGATTTTCAGCCGAACAGGCGCTCCAGCACCGAAGCCACCCCGTCCTCCTCGTTGGACCCCGTGATCTCGTCCGCCACGGCCCGGAGCGCGGGGTGGGCGTTGCCCATCGCGACGCCGTGTCCGCAGAGCCGGAACATCGGCAGGTCATTGGGCATGTCACCGAACGCCACCGCTCCGGCCGGGTCGCGGTCCAGCATTCCGGCGGCCATGGAGATGCCGGTGCCCTTGTCCACGCCGTACGGCGCCAGCTCCACCGTTCCCGGACCCGCCATCGTGACGGACGCGAGATCGCCCACCGCGCCGCGGGCGGCCGCGGCCAGTGCGTCGTCCGTCAGCTCCGGGTGGCGTATCAGCACCTTGATGACCGGGGCCGCCCACAGCTCCTCGCGGAGCCCGGCCCGCTGTGCGGGGAGTGAGGGGTGCGGCATGAGGTAACCCGGCTCGATGAGGGTCCGGCCGTCGGCGCCGTCCTGGTCCACCGCGGCGAACACCTGTCCCACCTCGGCCTCGATCTTGCCGAGCGCGGCGTCGGCCAGCTCCCGGTCGAGCGTCACCGAGCTCAGCAGCCGGGCCGACCCGGCGTCGTACACCTGGGCCCCCTGGCCGCAGACCACGAGCCCGTCGTAGCCGAGGTACGCGAGCAGGGCGCGTATGCCGGGCACCGGACGGCCCGTGACGATCAGATGCCGCGCGCCGGCCGACGCTGCGCGGGCGAGGGCGGCGCGGGAGCGGGGGCTCACGGAGTCGTCGGAACGCAGCAGCGTGCCGTCCAGATCCGTGGCGACGAGGGTGTATGCGGCGGGTGGCGTGACCATGGGGCCAGCCTAGAGAGATCGCTTTCCCGCCGTACGCCGCTGACCTGCGCGGACGGTCGGCTCCGTCACTGGACGCAGAATTCGTTGCCCTCGGGGTCCAGCATCACCTGCCACGTCCCTCCGGGCTCCTCGACGAGCCGCAGCACGCTCGCGCCCAGCCCCACCAGTCGTTCCGTCTCGGCATCGCGCTGCCCCGGGGCAGCGTGGACGTCGATGTGGAGGCGGTTCTTCACCGTCTTGGTCTCCGGTACACGCTGGAAGAGCAGCCGGCGGCCGAGCCCCGCGCCGCTCTTCTCGTCGTGCGGGTCGTCCGGGTGCCGTGCCGCGGCGAGGTCGCGCCAGGCGTGACGGCCGTGCGGCTCGACCGTGTCGGCCTCGGTCACGACACCGGCCCCGAGCAGCTCGTCGATCAGGACACTGTTGTCCTCCACGAGATAGCCGAGGGCCTCGGCCCAGAAGTCGGCCTGGGCGTGCGGGTCGGTGGCGTCGATGACGAGCTTCCAGTGCAGAGTCATGGCAACCGTTTGTACTGGGTGCACGAACGAAGCGGCAACGGCCACGCCGGAATCGGGGCCGATTCTTCGTACGCCGGTGCGGGAAACGCAACAGGGTGCGGGCGCACCGCACTCGGCGGCGCCGGGGAGTGAAGAGGGATCTCCGCTGCCGGCCGCACCCGCCGGCCCGCGGGCCTCAGCGCGGCGGGCAGGTCCCGCAGGCGTGTCCGCCGAGTGCCGCCAGCAGCTCCCCGGCCGCCGCGCGCACCGCCGGGTCGCCGTCGGCGGCCAGCCGCTCGGCGGTCGGCCGGCCGGCCAGGACCGCCAGGTGCGCGTCCCTGGTCCACTCGGGGTGGTGCGCGTGGCCGCGGGCGAGGATCGTTCCCAGCAGCCCGAGCACCCCGGTGCGGCCCTTCACGGTCTCCATGGCGGCGAGTTCCCACAGGAACGGCACCGTGGCGACGGTCGCGTCGAACACGGCCAGGGCGCCTATCCAGCGCCCCAGATCGCTCAGCGCCTCCTCGGCCGATTCGCTGTCGCCCCAGGCGATCCGTGACAGCAGCCCGGGGACCTGGGACGCGGACCCCTGGGCATGGCGCAGCTCATGCCACTGAACGTGCCTCATGTCCTTCAGGATCGTCCCCATCGGGGCACTCAATCAGCCTTTGCGGGTGCCGTCCACCATGCCTGCCCCACTCATCGGATCCGGCTCCCGCACCCCGTCCAGCGCCTCCAGATACCGTCGCACCGCGTCGAAGCCGTCCGTGTCCGAGATCAGCCCCACGTGGTTGTCGGGCCGGATCACGACGACGGTGTCCCGGCTGATGCCGTACGCCGCGCGGGCGTGCCCCTCCCGGTCGTGCAGGGCGTACGGGACGGCGGTGCCGGTCGCGGGTTCCGGAGCGTCGGCGCCGTGGACCCGCACGGCGCGCACCGCGTCGCCGTGGGCGGCGGCCGCGTCCCGCAGCGCCCGCTCGGTGCCGGCGCCGAAGCCGAGCACGGTGAGGTGGGGCCCGGCGAAGGCGAGGAAGAGGCGGGTGGGCGCGCCGGTCGCCGCCACGGCGCAGGGGGCGTCCGGAGCGCGGTCGCCGGACCGCACGTCGCCCTCGCCCCCGGGGCGGGCGAGCGAGCTCCACCGGTAGCCGCGGTCGAGCCCGCTCGTCGAGGACGTGATCGCGCTGTCCAGCCCGCCGCCCGGCTTCCTGATGGCCTCCAGCGTGGCCCGCAGGCGTTCCGAGGTGAGGTCCAGCGTCCAGGCAGCGACCGGGAGACGCTCCTCCTCGTAGGTGTCCAGCAGCTCGGTGCCCGCCCGCCCCCGCAGCACCTGGGCGAGCTTCCAGCCCAGGTTGAAGGCGTCCTGGATGCCGGTGTTCATGCCCAGCCCGCCCGCGATCGCGTGCACATGGGCGGCGTCCCCGGCCAGGAGGACCCTGCCCACCCGGTAGCGGTCCGCCATGCGCACGTTGACGCGGTACGTCGAGAGCAGGGTGGCCTCGGTGAGGTGGGCGCCCGGAAGCCGGGTGTGCCGGGCGAAGAGCCGACGGAAACCGTCGGCGGAGGGGGCGAGGGGCCGGCCCCCGGCATCGCGCTCGGGGCCCGACTGGAACCACCAGCCCGTCCGGGTGCCGGGCACGGGGCAGAGCATGACCGCTCCGTCCTCGTCGAACCACTGGTGCCAGATGCCCCGGTCCAGGAGGCCCGGGTCGATCTCGACGTCGCCGCAGACCATCACCTGGTCCTCGGCCGTCTCGCCCTCGAAGGTGACACCGAGCAGTTTCCGTACGCGGCTGTGGGCGCCGTCGCAGCCCACCACGTAACGGGCCGAGGTGCCGGAGCCGTCGGCGAGGGCGACGGTCACCGAGGTGCCGTCGTCCGTGAGGCCCACGACCTCGGTGCCCGTCTCCACGGCCACGCCGTACCCGGCGAGCCGGTCGCGCAGGACCTCCTCCAGCCGCCACTGCGCGATCAGCCGGCCCCGGTCGTAGGGCGCGTCCGGGGTGGGCGCGGAACCGGCGTACGGGTCGGCGTCGGCGACCGGCACACCGTCGCGGTACTTGCGCATGGGGAGCGGCGCCGAACCTGCCGCCAGCACCGCTTCGACGACCCCCAGGTCCTCCAGCACCTCCAAGGAGCGGGGGTTGGGCCCCTTGGCCCGGGAACTGCGCGGATGTCCGGGCGACTTGTCCACGATCCGGATGGCGATGCCGCGCCTGGCGAGATCGCACGCCAGGGTCAGCCCGGTCGGTCCCGCGCCCACGATCAGTACGTCGGTCATGCCTGCTCCTCGGTCGGCTCGTCCTGGAGGACAGAGAACAGCAACCGAGTAAGAAAAGCAACTGAGTAACTATTTCAGGGCGGGGGTATCCGCGTCCGGCGCGGAAGCGGAAGCCGTCCCGACGGTCGCCGAGGCCTCCGCGGCCCGCACCGCAAGACGCAGTGCCGCCGCCCTCGTGCGCCGCGCCGTCCGCAGCGCGTCCCAGGTCAGCAGGATCAGCGCCACCCAGACCAGTGCGAAGCCGGCCCAGCGCTCGGGGGGCATCTCCTCGTGGAAGTACAGGATGCCCAGCGCGAACTGGAAGACCGGTGCCAGATACTGCAGCAGGCCCAGTACGGACAGGGGTACCCGGATCGCCGCAGCGCCGAAGGAGACGAGCGGGATCGCGGTGACGAGTCCCGTCGCGGCGAGGAGCGCGCCGTGCCCCGCGCCCCCGGCGAGGAACGTCGCGTCGCCGCTCGCCCCGAGCCACAGCAGGAAGCCGAGAGCGGGCACGAAGAGGACGGCGGTCTCGGCGGCGAGGGACTCCAGGCCGCCCATGTTGACCTTCTTCTTCACCAGGCCGTAGGTCGCGAACGAGAACGCCAGCACCAGCGAGATCCACGGCGGCTGCCCGTAGCCGACCGCCAGCACGAGCACCGCCGCGAAGCCGGTCGCCACCGCGGTCCACTGGACCGGGCGCAGCCGCTCACCGAGCAGTAGGACGCCCATGGCGATCGTGACCAGCGGATTGATGAAGTAGCCCAACGACGCCTCGACGACATGGCCGTTGTTGACGGACCAGATGTAGAGACCCCAGTTGACGGAGATCACGGTCGCGGCGATCGTGATGAGCCCCAGCCGCCGGGGCTGCCGTATCAGCTCGCCGATCCACGCCCAGCGGCGCAGGACCAGCAGGGCGATGCCGACGACGCCCAGCGACCAGACCATCCGGTGGGCGAGGATCTCGACCGCCCCCGACGGTTCCAGCAGCGGCCAGAAGAGGGGCACGAGGCCCCACATCCCGTACGCGGCCATTCCGTACAGCAGGCCTGCCCGCTGCTCGTTCTTCCCCTTCACGGGCCCTCCCGGCACTCCTGTGTCGGCGATCGGCCGACTGCACGACGGTAGCGCCGGAAGGGCCCTGTGTCATTGCCGTCTCACGGAAACGGTCATGACCGGGGCGGGGGTGCTCAGGCGGCGAGCGCCGCGGCGACCGTCTCGGCCAGCGGGGTGGTCGGCCGGCCGATCAGGCGGGCCAGGTCACCGCTCGTCCCGGCGAGCAGACCGCGCGCGATGGCCTTGTCCACGTCCACGAGGATCGCGGCGAAGGGCTCGGGCAGCCCGGCCTTGACGAGGATCTCCTGGTGCACGGCCGCCGGCACCTCGGTGTACACGATCTCCTTGCCGGTCGCGGCGGACACCACGGCGGCGTACTCGGACAGCGACCAGGCGACGTCGCCGCTCAGTTCGTACGCCGCGCCGATGTGCCCCTCGCCGGTCAGCACGGCGGCGGCGGCATCCGCGTAGTCGGCCCGGGTGGCGGAGGCGATACGGCCCTCGCCCGCGTTGGCGACGACGGCGCCGTGCTCCAGGACGGGCCCCAGGTTCGCCGTGTAGTTCTCGGTGTACCAGCCGTTGCGCAGGAAGGTGTGGGGGACCCCGGAGTCCAGGATCAGCTGCTCGGTCACCTTGTGCTCGGCCGCCAGCAGGAAGTCCGCGTCGGGACCGCCCAGCACCCCGGTGTAGGCGAGCTGCGCGACGCCCGCCGCCTTCGCGGCCTCGATCACGGCGGTGTGCTGCGGTACGCGCTTGCCGGCCTCGCTGCCGGAGACGAACAGCACGCGGTCACCCGCGCGGAACGCGCCGGTGAGGGTCTCGGGCCGGTCGTAGTCGGCGACGCGGATCTCGACACCGCGGCCGGCGAGCGCTGCGGCCTTCTCCTCGTCGCGGACGACCGCGGCGATCGATTCCGCGGGGACGGTGGCGAGCAGCCGCTCGATGACGAGACGGCCGAGCTGTCCGGTTGCTCCGGTGACGACGATGCTCATGAGGTTCCTCCTGGATGCGCTGATCCTCGTATGCGTGCTTTCTCCTTACTCACCCTACGGCTAGCACTAACCAAGGGAAAGTACCCACCTTGAAGTAAGGTACTGATATGAACGTAAGCCCGGTGAAGTCCTCCGACGTCAACCAGCCGATGTGTCCCTCCCGGCTGGTGCTGGAGCACGTCACCAGCCGCTGGGGGGTGCTCGTGCTGGCCGCACTGCTGGAGCGTTCGTACCGCTTCAGCGAGCTGCGCCGCGCCATCGGGGGTGTCAGCGAGAAGATGCTTGCCCAGACCTTGCAGACCCTGGAGCGCGACGGCTTCGTGCACCGTGATGCCAAGCCCGTGATCCCGCCGAGGGTGGACTACTCGCTCACCCCGCTCGGCAAGGAGGCCGCGGACCAGGTGTGGGGGCTGGCCCGGTGGGCGGAGCGGCGGCTGGGCGCGGTGGAGACGGCACGCGAGGCGTACGACGAAGCCCGGCCCTGATCGTCCGGGGCCGGGCTCCGAGGTCGTGCGGGATCAGCCGACGACGGTCCAGGTGTCGCTGCCGGCCAGCAGGGCGCTCAGGTCGCCCTTGCCGTGCTGTTCGATCGCGGTGTCGAGCTGGTCGGACATGAGCGTGTCGTAGACCGGGCGTTCCACGCTGCGCAGGACGCCGATCGGCGTGTGGTGCAGGGTGTCGGTGTCGGCCAGCCGGGAGAGTGCGAACGCGGTGGTGGGACTGGGGTTGTGGGCGTCGTGGACGAGGATCTGTGACTGGTTCTCCTCGGTGACCGCGACCACGCTCAGGTCACCCGTGAGGGCGTCGCGGACGACGCCCTTGGATCCGTCGACGCCGAACCGGATCGGCTTGCCGTGTTCGAGGCGGATCACCGCCTCCTCGGCCCGTTCCTTGTCCTTGAGCACCTCGAAGGCGCCGTCGTTGAAGATGTTGCAGTTCTGGTAGATCTCCACGAGCGCGGTGCCGGGGTGGTCGGCGGCCGCGCGCAGCACGCCGGTGAGGTGCTTGCGGTCGGAGTCGACCGTGCGGGCGACGAAGGTGGCCTCGGCGCCCAGGGCGAGGGAGACGGGGTTGAAGGGCGCGTCGAGCGACCCCATCGGCGTCGACTTGGTGATCTTGCCGACCTCGGACGTGGGGCTGTACTGGCCCTTGGTGAGTCCGTAGATCCGGTTGTTGAACAGCAGGATCTTGAGGTTGACGTTGCGGCGCAGGGCGTGGATGAGGTGGTTCCCGCCGATGGACAGCGCGTCGCCGTCGCCGGTGACGACCCAGACGGACAGGTCGCGGCGGGAGGTCGCCAGGCCCGTGGCGATGGAGGGGGCGCGGCCGTGGATGGAGTGCATCCCGTACGTGTTCATGTAGTACGGGAAGCGGGAGGAGCAGCCGATGCCGGAGACGAACGTGATGTTCTCCTTGGCCAGCCCCAGCTCGGGCATGAAGCCCTGCACGGCCGCGAGGACCGCGTAGTCGCCGCAGCCCGGGCACCAGCGCACCTCCTGGTCGGACTTGAAGTCCTTCATGGACTGCTTGCCCTCGGCCTTGGGGACCAGCTGGAGGAGCTCGTTGGCGTCAGGCATCAATGGCCTCCTTGAGGACTGTGGCGAGCTGCTCGGCCTTGAAGGGCATTCCGTTGACCTGGTTGAAGGACTGCGCGTCGATCAGGTACTTCGCGCGGATGAGCAGCGCGAGCTGACCGAGGTTCATCTCCGGGACCACGACCTTGTCGTAGCGCCTCAGCACCTCGCCGAGATTCCGGGGGAAGGGGTTGAGGTGGCGCAGGTGGGCCTGTGCGACGGTCTCGCCGTCCGCACGCAGACGCCGGACCGCCGCGGTGATCGGGCCGTACGTCGAACCCCAGCCCAGGACCAGGGTCGTCGCGCCGGCCGGGTCGTCGACCTCCAGGTCGGGGACCCGGATGCCGTCGACCTTCGCCTGGCGCGTGCGGACCATGAAGTCGTGGTTGGCCGGATCGTAGGAGATGTTCCCCGAGCCGTCCTGCTTCTCGATCCCGCCGATCCTGTGCTCCAGCCCCGGGGTGCCGGGCACCGCCCACGGGCGGGCCAGGGTCTCCGGATCCCGCTTGTACGGCCAGAACACCTCCGTGCCGTCCGCGAGTTCGTGGTTCGGGCCGGTCGCGAACTGCGTCCGCAGGTCGGGGAGGCTGTCGGTCTCGGGGATCCGCCACGGCTCGGAGCCGTTCGCCAGATAGCCGTCGGACAGCAGGAAGACCGGAGTCCGGTAGGTCAGCGCGATCCGGGCGGCGTCCAGGGCCGCGTCGAAGCAGTCCGCCGGGGTCCTCGGCGCCACGATCGGGACCGGCGCCTCACCGTTGCGCCCGTACATGGCCTGCAACAGGTCGGCCTGCTCCGTCTTGGTCGGCAGCCCGGTCGACGGACCGCCGCGCTGGATGTCGATGATCAGCAGGGGCAGCTCCAGGGACACCGCCAGGCCGATCGTCTCCGACTTGAGCGCCACACCCGGGCCGGAGGTCGTGGTCACGGCGAGCGAACCACCGAACGCCGCCCCCAGCGCCGCTCCGATCCCGGCGATCTCGTCCTCCGCCTGGAACGTCCGTACGCCGAAGTTCTTGTGCCTGCTGAGCTCATGCAGGATGTCGGACGCCGGAGTGATCGGATACGAGCCCAGATACACCGGAAGATCCGCCTGCCGGCCCGCCGCGATCAGTCCGTACGACAGCGCCAGATTTCCCGAGATATTGCGGTACGTTCCCGTCGGAAAGGCCTGCGAAGCCGGTGCGACCTCGTAGGAGACGGCGAAATCCTCCGTCGTCTCACCGAAATTCCAGCCCGCACGGAACGCCGCGACGTTCGCCTCGGCGATGGCCGGCTTCTTGGCGAACTTCGACCGGAGGAATGTCTCCGTCCCCTCGGTCGGACGGTTGTACATCCAGGACAAAAGCCCGAGCGCAAACATGTTTTTCGACCGCTCGGCCTCTTTACGGGAAAGACCGAACTCCTTCAGAGCCTCGATCGTCAAGGTCGTCAACGGCACCGGATGGACGTTGTACGCCTCCAGGGAGCCGTCCTCCAGGGGGGACTCGGCATATCCGACTTTTGCCATCGGGCGCTTCGTGAACTCGTCCGTGTTCACGATGATGTCGGCACCACGCGGCACATCGGCGATATTTGCCTTCAATGCGGCCGGATTCATCGCGACCAGTACATTCGGTGCGTCGCCCGGTGTGAGGATGTCGTGGTCCGCGAAATGCAGCTGGAACGACGACACGCCCGGCAGCGTCCCGGCAGGCGCCCGGATCTCGGCCGGGAAGTTCGGCAGGGTCGACAGGTCGTTCCCGAACGACGCCGTCTCCGACGTGAACCGGTCACCCGTCAGCTGCATGCCATCACCCGAGTCACCCGCGAAACGGATGATCACCCGGTCCAGACGACGGATTTCCTTCTCGGTGGCGCCCGTACGATCAATGTGCGGGGCGCGCTGCTCCCCGACGACAGCCTCGCTGGCCTCATCGGACTTTCCGGCTGGGCTACTGACCTGGCTGGTCACTGAACTGGACCTCCCTCTGGGCGGCGGCTCGGGACCGGCCGGCCCGCCGGCGGTCCAGGCACCACCCTACTTCTGTAAGGGTCGCCTTCCTCGGACCGGTCATATGGTGGACGCGTTTTCGGTGCATGAATGCGTCACGCCTCGCCATATTTCCCGGACCCCCCCAGGTCAACGGACGGACCTCCCTCGGTGCCCGTCCTTTCGTCGTAGGCCTGGGGTTTCGCTTCGCTGCGGGTGGATCACTCAGATCATCACGGGTAGATCATCGCTTTGTCACGAGTTCAGATAAGTAAGAACGGCGAGAACTCGTCGGTGATCCCCGTCACTGGGTGACAGGCCCAGTTTCAGGAAGATGTTGCTGACGTGCTTCTCCACGGCTCCGTCGCTGACCACCAGGCGGCGGGCGACGGCTGAATTCGTACGCCCCTCCGCCATCAGACCCAGGACCTCCCGCTCGCGAGGCGTGAGACCCGCCAGGACGTCCTGCTTGCGGCTCCGGCCCAGCAGCTGGGCCACGACCTCCGGGTCCAGCGCGGTCCCGCCCTGCGCCACCCGCACCACGGCGTCCACGAACTCCCTGACCTCGGCGACCCGGTCCTTCAGCAGATAGCCGACCCCGCGGCTGCTGCCGGCCAGCAGCTCGGTGGCGTACTGCTCCTCGACGTACTGCGAGAGCACCAGCACCCCGATGTCCGGATACTGCTTGCGCAGCTCCACCGCCGCCCGCACCCCCTCGTCGGTGTGGGTCGGAGGCATGCGCACGTCGGCGACCACCACGTCCGGCAGCGCGTCCTGCCCCGCGAGGTCGGCCACCGTCTTGAGCAGCGCCTCCCCGTCCCCCACCCCCGCGACGACATCGTGCCCGAGCTCGGTCAGCAGCCGGGTGAGCCCTTCCCGGAGCAGCACCGAATCCTCGGCGATGACGACCCGCACTCTTTCCTCCACGACGTTGTGTCCCCCACTGTCCGTCCTGCGTGTGTACGCCGCTGTGCGCGCCGCCTCTGCCTCCAGCATTCCAGCATCGGCGCCCCGAAGGGTGTGGACCAGCGGTTCCGGTCCGACCGGGCACGCCGCGGTGCCCCGGACGCCGTGTCGGCGTCCGGGGCACCACGCGCAGCGGCTCGCGCCTCAGCCCCTCCAGGGCAGTTCCGCCGTGACCGTCGTCGGGCCCCCGGGCGGGGAGTCGACGACGAGGATGCCGTCCACCGCGTCCAGCCGCTCCGTGAGCCCGGCCAGACCGCTGCCGGTGGACACATCGGCGCCGCCGCGCCCGTTGTCGGTGACCTGGAGCATCAGCCGGTCGGCCGCCCGCCAGACGTCGACCGAGGCCCGGGTGGCGCGGGCGTGCTTGCTGACGTTCTGGAGGAGTTCGGAGACGGTGAAGTACGCGATGCCCTCGATGGCCTGCGCCGGCCGTGACTCCAGGTCCACGACGACCTTGACGGGGACGGTGCAGCGGGAGGCGATGGCGGAGAGTGCGGCGTCCAGGCCGCGGTCGGTGAGGACGGCGGGGTGGATGCCGCGGGCGAGGTCGCGGAGTTCCTGGAGGGCGACCTTGACCTCTCCGTGGGCCTCGTCGACCATGCGGGCGGCGGCTTCGGGGTCGTCGGTGAGCTTCTCCTTCGCCAGCCCCAGATCCATGGCGAGGGCGACGAGGCGGGCCTGGGCGCCGTCGTGGAGGTCGCGTTCGATGCGGCGCAGGTCCGCGGCGGCGGTGTCCACGACCACCCCGCGGTCCGACTCCAGCTCCGAGACCCTGGTGGCCAGCCGGGAGGGGCCGAGCAGACCCGACACCATCAGCCGGTCCACGGACACCAGACCACGGATGATCCACGGCGTGACCAGGACGAGCGCCAGACCGAGCGCGCTTGTCGCCGCCAGCTCGAACGGCGAGTCAAGGTAGACCTGATGCGTCGCGTCGCCGTACAGCTGGATGCCTCCGACACCCGTGTCGGAGGGGAAGGCCCAGTGCCACAGCGGATACGTGAACGCGGCCCAGCCGTACGCCCAGAACGTCACCGCGACGGTGAACGAGAAAATCGCCCAGGGCATGTGCAGCACCGAGTAGAGCAGGTGCCGCCAGGACACCCCGCTCTTCAGCACCGCGCCGACCCAGGACATCAGGCCGCCCTTCCCGCGCACCGGCGCGGGGTCGGCGACGTCCAGCTTCAGCAGCCCCCGCGCCCGGCCCCGTTCCATGACGCCGAAGCCGCGGCACACGACCAGGCCGGCGGCGAGTATCGGAATGCCGAGGAAGGTGATCAGCATGCCCAGGCCGAGCGACACCATGGTGACCGCGAAGCTGAACATCACGACACCGATCGGCAGGCCCAGGAGCACATAGGCCAGCTCGCGCCAGACACGCGCCTCGAGAGGTGCGCGGAGCGCCGCGGGGAGGAAGTGCTTCGCCGGGGGGTGGCCCCCCGACCCGGTGCCGGGGCTGTGGTGGTCCCGCGTGCCCGGTCCGTATGCCGTGGCCATCAGTGGCGTCCGTCCGTTTCTTCTGAGCGGGAACTCCCCGCGGGCCGATAGAGCGGCTGATACCTCAAGACTGCTGTGCCGGAGGACTCCGCACCATGAGGGCGGTCTCCGTATCCGGCGGGGGGTTTTCCCCACCACGTCTCCCCGGCCTGGTCTCCCCACCACGTCTCCCCGGCCACGTCCTGCCGGCCACGGGCGGGCGGATGCGGTCCTGACGACTTCCCGCGGGCACGCCGTCGCATCGGGGTGCGGGCGGTCACGTCGCGCCGTCCTGCCGCACGGCCCCGGTGTCCGCACGGTCGCGCCAGGGCAGCTCAGCGGTGACCGCGGTGGGGCCGCCCTCGGGGGAGTCCAGGACGAACAGTCCGTCGACCGCTCCCAGCCGCTCCGCCAGCCCCGACATCCCCGTACCTCCGTCGAGCCGGGCGCCGCCCCTCCCGTCGTCCCGGACCTGGAGCATCAGCCGGTCCCCGGACCGCCAGACGTCGACCGAGGCCCGGGTGGCGCGGGCGTGCTTGCTGACGTTCTGGAGGAGTTCGGAGACGGTGAAGTACGCGATGCCCTCGATCGCCTGCACCGGCCGGCCGGGCAGGTCCACCGACACGGTCACCGGGACGGTGCAGCGGGAGGCGATGGCGGAGAGTGCGGCGTCCAGGCCGCGGTCGGTGAGGACGGCGGGGTGGATGCCGCGGGCGAGGTCGCGGAGTTCCTGGAGGGCGACCTTGACCTCTCCGTGGGCCTCGTCGACCATGCGGGCGGCGGCTTCGGGGTCGTCGGTGAGCTTCTCCTTCGCCAGCCCCAGGCCCATGGCGAGGGCGACGAGGCGGGCCTGGGCGCCGTCGTGGAGGTCGCGTTCGATGCGGCGCAGGTCCGCGGCGGCGGTGTCCACGACCACCCCGCGGTCCGACTCCAGCTCGGCGATCCGGCGCTCCAGCTCGTCGGAGGGGGAGAGGAGCGCCCGCGCCATCGCCCGGTCCGCGTTCGTCAGCCCGCGCGCGATGAACGGGAGCACCGGCCAGAGCACGAACAGGCCCACCAGCGTCACGACGAACGTCGCCACCCCCCACGGCAGCCGCATGAACGAATACAGCAACGTCCGCCAGCCCACCGGATCCTTCAGCCCCGCCCACAGCCAGGAGAAGAACCCCTGCTCCCGCCTGCCGCGCGCCGGCGGGCTCGGCTCGTCGATCCGCACGCCGAGCATCCCCCGCACCCGGGCGCGCTCCGCCCGGCCCAGACCGCGCGCACCCTGCAGCCCCAGCACGAGCAGTGGCAGTCCGATCACGGTGACCGAGAGCCCGGCGCCCACGCCGATCAGGAGCACGGTGTAGACGAACCCGGCGATCGCCATCGGCAGGTTGGCCAGGAGATGGGCGATCTCCTTCCACGTCCACCGGTCGTAGGCGAAGCGCGCGGGCGGCGGCCGGTCGTTGTCCGGCAGGGAAGGGCTCATGGTCATGGGACCAGCGTGCCGGGCCGGGCGTCCCCACGCCATGGGGTTCGTGGGTGGGCGCCGGGTGGGGGTAACCCCACCTCGCGACGGACCTCCCCTGTCACCTCCTGCCCCACCCGTTGTGCGACGGGGCTGCTTACCCTTTCTTTAACAGGGCCTAGACTCCCGTGCGTACAGACCGTCGAACAGGTTGAGGGAGCGAGGGGCGGACGTGGCGGACGTGCCGGGACCGACCGTTCTCGCGTCGGACTACTTCCAGAGCTACTCAGTGGTCGGACTGCTCGCCCTGGTGGGCGTGCTGTTCGTCGCCGTCGCCTTCGGGGCCGGCCGGCTGCTGAGGCCCGTGGTCCCGACGCCGGAGAAACTCCTCACGTACGAGTGCGGTGTGGACCCCGTGGGGGAGGGCTGGGCCCACACCCAGGTTCGCTATTACGTGTACGCCTTCCTGTACGTGATCTTCGCCGTCGACTCGATCTTCCTGTTCCCGTGGGCGACGGTGTTCGCGGCCCCCGGATACGGGGCGACGACGCTGGTGGAGATGTTCATCTTCCTCGGTTTCCTGGCCGTGGGACTGCTCTACGCATGGAAGAAGGGCGTCCTCGAATGGGCGTGACGAGCCGGCAGAACCCCGAACCCCCCGTGTCGCTGCCCGATCCGACGCCACTGCCCGAGCCGAAGCTCGGCGTGCTGTCCCGGCTCGCGCCCGAACCGATGAAGGTGGTCCTCAACTGGGGCCGCCGCTACAGCCTCTGGGTCTTCAACTTCGGACTCGCCTGCTGCGCCATCGAGTTCATCGCCGCCTCCATGGCACGGCACGACTTCATCCGGCTCGGCGTCATCCCGTTCGCCCCCGGCCCCCGGCAGGCCGACCTGATGATCGTGTCCGGCACGGTGACGGACAAGATGGCCCCGGCCGTGAAGCGCCTGTACGAGCAGATGCCCGAGCCGAAGTACGTCATCTCCTTCGGCGCCTGCTCCAACTGCGGCGGGCCGTACTGGGATTCGTACTCCGTGACGAAGGGCGTCGACCAGATCATCCCCGTCGACGTCTACGTACCCGGCTGCCCGCCCCGGCCCGAGGCGCTCCTCCAGGGCATCCTCAAGCTCCAGGAGAAGATCGCGCGCGAATCGCTCGCCGAGCGGTACGCCACCGCGGACACGGCCCGCCCCTCGGCCGCGGCCCTGACCAGCGGTCTCGTCGCCGCCCCGAAGACGCCGGGGGAGGAGGGGAAGTGACCGCCGAGGAGACCTACGACCGGCTGCCCGACGCCGTCGCCGACGTCTTCGGCGCGGACGCCACGGCCACCCACGCGTACGACCTGCTGACCGTCGACGTCCCCGCCGCCTCCTGGACCGCCGCCCTCGAAACGGCCCGCGACGAGCTGGGCTGCACCTACTTCGACTGGCTGAGCGCCGTCGACGAACCGGGTACGGGATTCCGCGTCTGCGCCCATGTCGCGGCCCTCGGCGACGGCACGGTCCGACGCCTGCTCCTCCGCACGACCGTTCCGCACGACGCGGCCACTCTGCCCACCGCCGTGGGCGTCTACGCGGGCGCCGGGTGGCACGAGCGCGAGACGCACGAAATGTTCGGCATCGCCTTCGAGAACCACCCGCATCTGGTGCCCCTGCTGCTGCCCGAGAGCTTCGAGGGCCACCCGCTGCGCAAGGACTTCGTCCTGGCGGCCCGCGTGGCCAAGGCCTGGCCGGGCGCGAAGGAGCCGGGCGAATCCGAGCACGGGGGGCCCAAGCGGCGCACGATGCTGCCGCCCGGGGTGCCCGATCCCAACGAGTGGGGCCCGCTCAAGGGGCAGCTCCCGCCCGCCCCCGCCCGGCCGGCCCGAGGGGCGCGCGCGGCGGGAGACCGGCCGGTGCGCCGGGCCCGGAGCGCGAGCGAAGGCTCGGCGGCGCAGCGGCCCGACGCGGAGGAGACCCCGCAGACGGCGCCCCCGCGTCGCAGTCGCAGCGCCTCCCAGGGCTCGGCGAGCCAGGCCACCGACCCGGCCGCCGTACCTCCGGCATCCGCTCCTCCGTCATCCGCTTCTCCGGCATCCGCTCCTCCGGTCGCCACACCTCCGGAGGCCACGCCTTCGGGCGACGCGACGGAGAACGGCGCGACGGAGAACGGCCCCGCGCAGAGCGGCGGCGGGCCGCGCGCGACGGGCGCGGCCGGCAGCTCCGACGCGCCCTGGCACGACGCGCGCCCCGCGTTCGACGAGGCCCCGAAGCGGCCGGCGGAGCCTGCGTCTTCCGAGCCTGCGGAGCCCGCGCCTGCGCCTTCCGAGCCTGCGGAGTCCACGTCCGAGCAGCCCGCCGAGCCCGCGCGGGCGGACCCCGACGCGCAGGATGACGCCGGCCGGGACCCGGCGCCCGACGCGCAGGATGACGCCGGCCGCGAACCTGACCGCGACCCGGAGCCCGGTCCGGACCACCCCCCGGACAGCGGGCCCGGCCGGGACACCGGCCCCGACAGCGACGGCCCCGACCCCGATGCCTCGTCCCGATCCGACCGTTCCGCCGGTCCCGACCGCCCTGCCGGAGGCGATACCGCGTGAACGACGTACTCGACGTCGCCCTCCGCCTCGTCATCGTCTTCGCCGTCTTCATGGTGGTCCCTCTCGCGGTGGGACAGGCCGAGCACAAGGTGATGGCCCACATGCAGGGCCGCCTCGGCCCCATGTACGCGGGCGGATTCCACGGCTGGGCCCAGCTCGTCGCGGACGGGGTGAAGTTCGCGCAGAAGGAAGACGTCGTACCGGCGGACGCGGACCGCCGGGTCTTCCAGATGGCACCCGCCGTCGCCCTGCTCCCGTACCTCCTCGTGATCGTCGCCATCCCGATCGGCCCCAGCGAGGGAGCGGTCGGCCAGGTCGTCGACGCGGGCATCTTCTTCGTGCTGGCCGTCATGGGCGTCGGCGTGCTCGGCTCGCTCATGGCGGGCTGGGCCTCGGCCAACAAGTTCTCGCTCCTCGGCGGTCTCCGCACCGCCGCTCAGCTCCTCGCGTACGAACTGCCGATGCTGCTCGCCGCCGCCTCCGTGGCCATGGCGGCCGGCACCGTCTCGCTCCCCGGCATCCTCAACGCCTTCGAGTGGTGGTGGCTGCCCTGGCAGATCGTCGGCGCCCTGGTCTTCTTCGTCGCCGGCCTCGCCGAGCTCCAGCGTCCGCCCTTCGACATGCCGGTCGCCGACTCGGAGATCATCTTCGGCGCCTACACCGAGTACACAGGTCTTCGCTTCGCCCTGTTCCTGCTCGCCGAGTACGCGGGAATCGTCGTCCTGTGCGGACTGACGACCGTCCTCTTCCTCGGTGGATGGCACGGCCCGCTCGGTGCCGACGGACTCGGCTGGGTCTGGACCCTGCTCAAGACCGCGGTTCTCGCGTTCGTCGTCATCTGGCTCCGGGTCACCTACCCCCGCCTGCGTGAGGACCAGCTGCAGAAGCTCGCCTGGACCACGCTCATTCCCCTCGCCCTCGCGCAGATCGCGCTCACCGGCATCGTGAAGGTGGCGATCAATTAGTGCCCCCGATCCCCGGCTCAGGCCTGGCCAAGGGTCTCGCCGTCACCCTGCGGACCATGACGAAGCGCACGGTCACCGCGCAGTACCCGGACGTCCAGCCCGAACTTCCGCCCCGCACCCGGGGCGTCATCGGGCTGTTCGAGGAGAACTGCACGGTCTGCATGCTCTGCGCCCGCGAATGCCCCGACTGGTGCATCTACATCGACTCCCACAAGGAGACGGTGCCCGCCGCCGCACCCGGAGGCCGGGAGCGCAGCCGCAACGTCCTGGACCGCTTCGCGATCGACTTCGCGCTGTGCATGTACTGCGGCATCTGCATCGAGGTGTGTCCGTTCGACGCACTGTTCTGGTCACCCGAGTTCGAGTACGCCGAGACGGACATCCACGAACTGACCCATGAGCGTGACAAGCTCCGCGACTGGATGTGGACCGTCCCCGAGCCGCCCGCGCTCGACCCGGGAGCCGAGGAGCCCAAGGAGATCGCCGCCGCCCGCAAGACGGCCGACAAGCTCCAGGCCCAGGAAGCCCAGCAGGCGCAGGAAGCCGGGCCGGGGCAGGAAGCAGAACAGGAGGGGCAGGAGTGACCCTCGCGGCCGCCGCCGGCCATCCCGGCTTCCTCTCCCCGACCGGTGTCGAGATCGCCTTCGTCCTCGTCGGTCTCGCCACCCTCGGCGCAGCGCTGATCACCGTCACGACCAAGCAGCTCGTACACGCGGCTCTCTGGCTCGTCGTCGCGCTCGGTGGCATCGCGGTGGAGTACCTCCTGCTCACGGCCGAGTTCATCGCGTGGGTGCAGGTCCTGATCTACGTCGGCTCCGTCGTCGTCCTCCTCCTCTTCGGGCTGATGCTCACGAGAGCCCCCATCGGCCGTTCACCGGATGCCGATTCCGGCAACCGGTGGATCGCGCTGGGTGCCTCGGTCGCCGCCGCCGGCGCCCTGGTCTGGGTCGTCGTGGACGCCTTCCGCACGACCTGGATCAATCTGGACGGTCCCGCCCAGGGCTCGACCGCGGCCTCCGGAGAATTCCTCTTCAGGCACTGGGTGCTGCCCTTCGAGGCACTCTCCGTCCTGCTGCTCGCCGCACTCGTGGGAGCGATCGTCCTGTCCCGCAAGGACGGCAGGGACGGCAAGCCCCGCCAGGGCGGCCTGAACCAGCGGGGCGGCCGGACCGGGCAGGGCGGCCGGACCGGGCAGGGCGGCCGGACCGGCAGGGACCGACAAGGCACCGACGAACGCCCCGTCGCGAACAGGGAGGACAAGAGCTGATGCACCTCGCCTATCCCGCGGTCCTCGCCGTCCTCCTCTTCTGCACCGGGCTGTACGGGGTGCTGGCCCGCCGCAACGCGATCCTCGTCCTGATGTCCGTCGAGCTCATGCTCAACGCCGTCAACCTCAACCTGGTCGCCTTCGACGTCTGGCTCCGCGACGAGCTCCACGCAGGCCAGGCCCTCACCCTCTTCACGATCGCCATCGCCGCGGCCGAGATCGGCATCGGCCTCGCGATCGTCCTGGCCGTCTACCGCAACCGCGGCAGCTCGGACGTCGACCGTCTCCGCGACACCGCGGAGACCGACGACGCCGAAACGCTGCCCGACGACGTTGACGACGACGTCCAGGGCACCACCGCAGACCAGGCCACTGCTCCGGCAGGGAAGGCAAAGAAGGCAGAGGCCACCGCGTGACCACCACGACCCTCGCCGTCCTCGTCCCCCTCCTCCCTTTCCTGGGCGCCGCCGCGGGACTCCTGCTGGGCAGGACCTCGCCCGGATTCGTCCGCCCCCTCGCCGTCCTGCCGACCCTCGTCGCCGCCGTCCTCGCGGTCGTCGTCGCAGCACGGCAGGGCGGCGGCCGGTCCATCGACGCCGCGACCCAGCTGACCCCCACCGGCTCCGTCCCGATCGACCTCGCCCTGCACCTGGACGGCTTCGCCGTCCTCGTCGCCGTCCTCGTCGGGCTCGTCGCCACCTGTGTGCAGATCTACTCGACGGCGTATCTGAAGGACGACGCCCGGTACCCCTCCTACGCGGCCCTCGTCTCCCTCTTCACCTCCGCGATGCTGCTCGTCGTCTACTCGGGCGACCTGATGGTGCTCCTGGTCGGCTGGGAGATCATGGGCATCTGCTCGTACTTCCTGGTCGGCCACTACTGGGAGACCCCCGAGGCACGCGCGGCCTCCCTCAAGGCCTTCCTCGTCACCAAGCTCGGCGACGTGCCGTTCCTCATCGGCCTGTTCGCGCTCGCCGCCGACACCGGCACGTTCCGTATCACCGGCATCCTGGCCGCGGTCACCAACGGCGGACTCGACCACCCGACCGTCATCGCACTGCTGCTCCTCGCCGGAGTCGCGGGCAAGTCCGCGCAGTTCCCCCTGCACACCTGGCTGCCCGACGCCATGGCCGGCCCCACCCCCGTCTCGGCGCTCATCCACGCCGCGACGATGGTCGCCGCCGGTATCTACTTCGTGGCCCGGCTCCTGCCCGTCTTCGCCGCCTCCGGCGCCGCCCTCGTCGTCCTCGCCGTGATGGCGGCCGTCACCATGATCGGATCCGGGCTCGCCGCGCTCGCCCAGGACGACATCAAGCGCGTCCTCGCCTACTCGACGATCGGCCAGCTCGGCTACATGTCCGGCGCCCTGGCCGTCGGCGACCGCGGGGCCGCCGTCTTCCACCTCCTGTCGCACGGCGCCTTCAAGGCGGTCCTCTTCCTTGCCGCGGGTGTCGTCATCCACGCGGCGGGCACCAATTCACTCGCCGCCATGTCGCGCATGGGGGGTCTGACCAAGCGGATTCCCGACGCCTACTGGACGATGACCGTCGCCCTTTTGGCGCTCGCCGCCATTCCCCCGTTCGCCGGCTTCTTCTCCAAGGAAGCCGTTCTCGTCGCCGCCGAGCACACCGCCTTCGGGGACCGGGACGTCGCCCCTGCCGCGGCCGGCTGGACGGTCCTCGTCGCCGGGCTCGTCGCCGCCGTCCTCACCGCCGCCTACGCCACCCGGCTGTGGCTCCTCGCCTTCCGCGGGCGCGGCCCCGAGGCGCCCGACCACGGCAGGCAGCCCGTCGCGATGACCTCCGTCCTCTGGGTGCTCGCCGTCCCCACGATCGCCTTCGGCCTCGCCGCCGGCTCTCTCACCGACTGGTTCGACGGACACAGCCTCACCCCCTCCCTCACGACCGCCGTCCTCTCCACAGGCGTCGGGCTCGTCGGAGGACTCGTCACCTACGGGGCCTGGCGCCACACCACGGCGCTCGCCGACCGCCCCCCGGTCGGCGCGGTCGTCGCGCACCCCGACGCCGAACCCGCGCTCGTGGAGGCCGAGGCGATCGCCTCGCACACCGCGGTGTACGGCACGATCGCGGACGCCCCGGACCCCTCGGACCCCGGCCGTCTCCTCCTGGGCCCGCTCCACCGCCACGCGGTGACCGGATTCCACCTCGACGCCCTCTACACGGCGATGTTCGTCCGCCCCGTCGGCGCCGCCGCCCGGCTCGTCCGCTTCCTGGACCGCGAGGTCGTCGAGACCTACGTACGCGGCTCGGGCAGCATCGCGCGCGGACTCGGCACAGCGGTCCGCCGCGCCCAGACCGGCAACGTGCAGACCTACCTCGGCGCGCTGCTCGCCGGAACCCTTGTCCTGGCGATCGCCGCCGTCGTCTTTGCCAACGTCTACGCCGGGGCGTGAGCCGTGTTCGATATCAGCGCATCCGTGATGCAGTTCCTTCTGGCGTTCGTCGTCGTCGTCCCGCTCCTCGGCGCGGTCGCGGCCCTCCTGCCCGCCCCGCCCGGACTCAGGGGCAGGAACCCCGACCAGGCCGTACTCCGCCACGGCGTCACCGTCACCGGCGTCGTACTCCTCGCCGCGCTCGTCCTGGCCGCGGGCTTCGACCACGACCACCCGTCGAAGATGCAGGCCACCACGGACATCAGCTGGATCCCGGCTCTCGACGTCCGGATCCACCTCGGCACCGACGGCATCTCGCTCCCCCTTCTCGTGCTGACCGCGCTGCTGACCTTCCTCTGCGCGCTCCACAGCTACTTCAAGCTCCCCGCAGGCCCCTCCCCGAAGGCCTTCGTCGCTCTCGTCCTCGTCCTCGAGTCCGGCACCCTCGCGACCTTCGCCGTCCTCGACCTGATGCTGTTCTTCCTGGCCTTCGAGATGGTCCTCATCCCGATGTACTTCCTCATCGCCCGCTGGGGCGGCGACCGGAAGCAGCCCGCCGCCTGGAAGTTCATCCTCTACACGCTGCTCGGCTCCGTGATCATGCTGCTGGGGCTGCTCCTCATCGGACTGAAGAGCGGCACCTTCGACATGGTGGCACTCGCCACTGACAACGGCCGCGGCCTGACCACGTCCGTGCAGGTCATCGCCGTACTCGCGGTCGGTGTCGGGCTCGCCGTGAAGACCCCGATGTGGCCCCTGCACAGCTGGCTGCCCGACGCCCACACCGCGGCCCCCACCGTCGGTTCCGTCCTCCTCGCCGGCGTGCTGCTGAAGATGGGCACGTACGGCTTCGTCCGCATCCTGCTCCCCGCCGCCCCCGACGGGATGCAGACCTTCGCGCCGTACCTCGCCGCCTTCGCCGTCGTCGGGATCATCTACGGATCCCTCGCCTGCCTCGCCCTCGCCCGCCCCGGCGCCAAGGGCGACCTGAAGCGCCTGATCGCCTACTCCTCCGTGGGCCACATGGGCTTCGTGCTCCTCGGCATCGCGACGATGACCCCGACCGGCGTCAACGGCGCGCTCTTCGCGAACATCGCCCACGGTCTCATCACCGGCCTGCTGTTCTTCCTGGTCGGCGCGGTCAAGGACCGCTACGGCACGGCGGACCTCGACACCCTGTCCGGAGCCACCGGCGCCGCCCTCTACGGCCGGGCGCCCCGGCTGGGCGGCCTCCTCGCCTTCGCCGCGGTCGCGTCGCTCGGACTCCCCGGGCTCGCCGGTTTCTGGGGGGAGATGCTCACGCTGTTCGGCGCCTTCGACCCCGCCGCAGGTCTCAGCCGCCCCGCCTTCCTCACCTTCATGGCGATCGGCGCCCTCGGCACCCTGCTCACCGCCGCGTACATGCTGATCGTCGTTCGCCGTGTCTGCATGGGCGAGCACCGGGAGCACCCCCACCAGGTCGCCGACATCCAGCGCCACGAATTCGCCGCCTGGACCCCGCTCGCCGCCCTGACCGTCCTCGCCGGACTCTGGCCCGCCGTCCTCCTCGGCCTCACCGACCCGGCCGTGCAGAAGCTCCTCGCAGGAGGCAAGTCGTGACCGTGGCAGCAGGCAGTGCGACCGGGGCGGAAAGCCTCGTCCAGTCCGTCGACTGGCTCGCGATCGCACCCCCCGTCATCGCGGCGTCCGCGGCCCTGCTCGTCCTCGTTGCGGACCTCTTCGTCGGCGAACGGCACAAGCCGCTCCTCGGCTGGGGAGCCGTCGCCGGGCTCCTCGCCGCGCTCGCCGCGATCGTCCCGCTGCGCGCCGGTGACCGCTCCACCTTCTGCCTCACCGGCGGGACCCAGGCCTGCAGCTACACCGCAGACCACTTCGCGCTCGTCATCCAGGCACTTGTGCTCGGCGGGGCACTGCTCACCGCTCTGCTCTCGATCGGCGACACCCGCAAGCTCCCCGCCGGCGAGTTCTGGTTCCTGCTGCTCTCCTCCGCGGCGGGCGCCGCGCTCCTGCCGGCCGCGCGGGACCTGGCCACCCTCGTCGTCGCCCTCGAAGTCGCCTCGCTCCCCGCGTTCGCGCTGGTCGGCATCAAACGCGGCGACCGGCGCTCCTCCGAGGCGGCGCTGAAGTTCTTCCTCTCCTCGGTCGTCGCCACCGCCGTCATGCTCCTCGGCGTCAGCTTCGTCTACGCCACCACCGGCACCATGCACCTCACCGAGATCGCCGCCCGGCTCGACGACGTACCGGGCAGGTTCTCCACCCTCGCCGAGGCGGGCGTCGTCCTCACGCTCGTCGGCTTCGCCTTCAAGACGGCCGTCGCCCCGTTCCACTTCTGGGTCCCGGACACCTATGTGGGGGCGCCGCTCCCCATCGCCGCGTACCTCTCGGTCGTCGGCAAGGCGGTGGGCTTCTCCGGCCTCATCCTCGTCACGGTCATCGGCTTCCCGTCGTACGCCGACGTGTGGGGCCCCGCCCTGGCCGTCCTCGCCGCGCTCACCATGACCACCGGCAACCTCGCCGCGCTCCGGCAGAACGCCACCCGGGCCCGCAGCGCCGTACGCCTGCTCGCCTGGTCGTCCGTCGGCCAGGCCGGCTATCTCCTCGTACCGATCGCGGCAGCCGCCTACTCCAGCGACGAGCAGATCGGCTCGACCGTCGCCTACGCGCTCATGTACGCGGTGGTGAACCTCGGAGCCTTCGCGGTCGCCGCCCTCGTCGCCCGCACCCACCCGGGGAACCGTCTCAGCGACTACCGGGGCCTGTACGCCACCCGCCCGCTGGCCGCGCTCGCCCTGGGGTTCTTCCTGCTCTGCCTGGCGGGCCTGCCGCCCGGCATCGTCGGCCTCTTCGCCAAGGTCACGGTCTTCTCCGCGGCCGTCGACGCGGGACTCGGCTGGCTCGCCGTCGTCATGGCCGTCAACGTGGTGATCGCGCTGTACTACTACCTCCGGTGGACCGCCGTGCTCTTCCTGTCCCCGGAGCCGGAGCCGGAGCCGGAGCCGGAGCCGGAGACGGTCACGCCGGCCGGCACGGTTCCCGCAGTACGCAAGCACCGGGTCCCGGCCCCGCTCACCCTGGCGATCGCCCTGACCGCCGTAGCCGGAATCACACTGTCCGGCGCCCCGCAGCTCATCCTTCGTTTCGCCGCCGTCAGCCTCTTCTGAGCGGCTCCGTCCGGCTTGCCCGTGGAGCCACGCACAGGGCATGGTCATGCGTGCACGCGTCCCGAAAGGGAACGCAGGACGGGTACGACATGAAGAGCACAGAGGGAGCCAGAGCGGTGCTGAACGGGTTCAAGGACTTCATCCTCCGCGGGAACGTCATCTCCATGGCCATCGGCCTCGCTGTGGGAGCCGCCTTCACCGCCGTGGTCACCGGTTTCAGCAACGCGTTCATCGTGCCGCTGATCGGTCTCTTCACCCGTGGCACCGGCGACTTCAGCAAGGCCTCCTACTCCGTCGACGGCGTGACGTTCCCCTACGGCCTCTTCATCAGCGCCGCCATCGCCTTCCTCATCACCGCCGCGGTCCTCTACTTCCTGGTCGTCCTCCCCATGGCCAAGGTCCAGAACCGCTTCACGGCCAAGGAGGAGGAGAAGGCGGCCGACATCAAGGCCGCCCTCCGCGACTGTCCCCACTGCTTCAGCGAGATCCCCTCGATCGCCACCCGCTGTGCCCACTGCACCAGCGAGGTCGAGTCGGACGCCGAGGCGCGCGCGCTCGCGGGGCTCCCCGCCCAGCGCTGACCTCACCCCTCCGCCGCGGGGCGCCACCCGCCCGCGCAGGCACATCCACCCGTACGGCCCAGGGGCGGATCCACCAGGATCCGCCCCTGCTGCCTGTGCCCCCGGCCATCTCGCACAAGGGAACTAGCTTCCTTCGCCTCGCGTTGACCAGTACAGGAAGTTCCACTGGGGAGTGGAGCACCACCGAGCAAGGGTTCCCCTGCTGCACCACTTGGAGGGCGTACCGTGCACCGCCGGCACAACGGGCTGAAAACCGCTGTACTCCTCGGGGGCCTCTCGGCCCTCATCATCGTCATCGGCAGCTTCTTCGGACGGACCGGCCTGATCGTGGCCCTTCTCGTCGCGCTCGCCACCAACGCCTACGCGTACTGGAACAGCGACAAGCTCGCCCTGCGCGCCATGAGGGCCCGCCCGGTCAGCGAATTCGAGGCGCCGCAGCTCTACCGCACCGTCCGCGAGCTGTCGACCGCGGCGCGCCAGCCCATGCCCCGGCTCTACATCTCCCCGACGCAGGCACCGAACGCCTTCGCCACCGGCCGCAACCCGCGCAACGCCGCCGTGTGCTGCACCGAAGGCATCCTCCAGATCCTCGACGAGCGGGAGCTGCGCGGTGTCCTCGGCCATGAGCTGAGCCACGTCTACAACCGCGACATCCTCATCTCCTCCGTCGCGGGAGCCCTCGCCTCCGTCGTCATGTTCCTGGTCAACTTCGCCTGGCTCATCCCCGTCGGGCGGTCGGACGACGACGACGGCCCCGGTCTCCTCGGGATGCTCCTGGTCATGATCCTCGGCCCGCTCGCCGCCTCCGTGATCCAGCTGGCCGTGAGCCGTTCCCGTGAGTACCAGGCCGACGCGTCCGGGGCTCAGCTCACCGGCGACCCGCTCGCCCTGGCGTCCGCCCTGCGCAAGCTCGACGCCGGGACCAAACAGCTTCCCCTCCCACCCGAACCGCGGATCGAGACCGCGAGCCACATGATGATCGCGAACCCGTTCCGCCCCGGCCAGGGCATGTCGAAGATGTTCTCCACCCACCCGCCCATGGCTGAACGCATCGCCCGACTCGAGCAGATGGCAGGGTATCGACCATGAACGCAATCCTGAACGTCATATGGCTGGTCCTGTGCGGACTCTGGATGTTCCTGGGCTACATCGCCGCGGGGCTCCTGCTCTGCATCACGATCATCGGCATCCCCTTCGGCGTGGCCGCGTTCCGTATCGGCGTCTACGCACTCTGGCCCTTCGGCCGCACCGTCGTGGACCGTCCCGGTGCCGGAGGCGGCTCCCTCATCGGCAACGTCCTCTGGGTGATCCTTGCGGGCTGGTGGCTCGCGCTGGGCCACATCTTCACCGGCATCGCCCTGTGCATCACGATCATCGGGATCCCGCTGGGCATGGCGAACTTCAAGCTCATCCCGGTCTCGCTGATGCCCTTCGGCAAGGAGATCGTCCCGAGCGACCAGCCGCTCGTCGGCCACTAGCGGAGCGGCCGGCCGGCAACCGCACCCGTCCTGAATGCGTCATGGCTTGCAGGAACGAGTGACGGGTAGGACGCGAACATGAGCATCATCAGCTGGATCATCCTCGGGCTGCTGGCCGGCGCCATAGCCAAGATTCTCCTGCCGGGCCGCGACCCCGGCGGCATCATCGGCACCACCCTCATCGGCATCGTGGGGGCCTTCCTCGGCGGCTGGCTGTCGTCCCGCTTCCTGGACCGCCCCATCAGCACCGACTTCTACGACACGGCCACCTGGGTCGCAGCCATCGCCGGCTCCCTCGTCCTGCTGATCGCCTACCGGCTGCTCTTCGGCAACTCCCGCGAACGCCGCTGACCCGCCCCCGCACGCAGCCCCGGACCGGCCGCACGGACCCCGGGACACGCCCGCAGAGGCCCCGGACACGCCCGCAGGGGCCTGGACGCGGCTGCCAGGGCCCGGGGCACGCCCGCAGGGCCCCGGGATACGGCAACGGGGCGGAGCACGGCCCACCGGCACGCCCCGCCCCGCCCACGACCCGCTGCACACGGCAGCGCACCGTCTACCGGTAGTTGGCGAACTGCACCGCGAAGTCGAGGTCCTTGCCCTTGACCAGCGCCTGCACCTCCTGCAGGTCGTCCCGGCTCTTGGAACTGACGCGCAGCTCGTCGCCCTGGACCAGTGCCTTGACGCCCTTCGGGCCCTCATCGCGGATGATCTTCGCCACCTTCTTGGCGTTCTCCTGGGAGATGCCCTCCTCGATCGTGGCGAAGATCTTGTACTCCTT
Organism: Streptomyces sp. NPDC057287; assembly: GCF_042667905.1. NCBI lineage: Bacteria > Bacillati > Actinomycetota > Actinomycetes > Kitasatosporales > Streptomycetaceae > Streptomyces > Streptomyces sp. NPDC057287. The sequence continues at coordinate 322,427 of NZ_JBHUYV010000006.1, forward strand.
GCCGGAGAGCTGAGGCTCGCCCGCGTCCAGCGACTTCAGGGAGATCCCGCGCTTGATCAGCTTGGACTGGAAGATGTCGAGGATCGCCTTGACCCGCTCCTCGCCGTTCGCCTCCATCAGGATCTTCTCGCCGGACCAGGAGATCGACGCGCCCGTCCCCTTGAAGTCGTAGCGCTGGGAGATCTCCTTGGCGGCCTGGTTGAGGGCGTTGTCGACCTCCTGCCGCTCGACCTTCGAGACGATGTCGAAACTGGAGTCGGCCATGACGTGTGGCTCCTTGCGTCGTATGCGTTGGGTACGGCACAAAGCCTAGCCACCCCCGCCCGCGCCCGGCACTGATCAACCGGGTGGCGTAGCACCCCTGGGTATCGGGTATCGTTTACGTCGTCGCCAAGGAGTCCTGAGCGGGGTCCGAGGCGTCGTTCCAGGCGGTGTGCCCGAGTGGCCAAAGGGAGCAGACTGTAAATCTGCCGGCTCAGCCTACCCAGGTTCGAACCCTGGCGCCGCCACAGGACGGGAACCCCGTCCGACCTGCTTAAACACCAGGTCGGGCGGGGTTTTTTCGTGCGTGCACGTGGTGCTGCGGAGCGGGCCTGCCGGCCCCCGAAATCTCACGTCGTCCCACCCGGATCCCACCCTTGTCACGGCGTGTCCCCCCAGCTGTTCCCCGGGGACAGGCTCACTCCGTCTCGTTCCACTCTCGTGCCGGTCTCGATCCACTCCCGTGGTGCTGTGCCGATGCCCCGAAGAACGCGATCCGTCAGCGCGGCCGGTCCAGGGTCGGGGCCGGCCCGGTCGGTGTCTGTCCCCATGCCCGGCATTGTTCTCCGCCGGCATGGGGTGGGCGAGGTCTTTTCCGGGGTACTCCGAGAGACCTGATCGGGCATCAGGCCGGGCGGGGTTTCTGCGTGTGTGGGCCGGTGGGGATCAGGGCCGTTCGAAGAACTGGAGCACCCCTCCGACGGAGAAGCAGAGCGCGCCCGTGAGCGTGCCCCAGTTGGCGATGTCGACGTTCAGGACGCTTCCCGTGGCGGGGCGGGTGAAGTCGGCCAGTGCCGAAGCCATGAAGAGCACCGATCCGAGCTGGTTGACCGCGACGATCCACCAGCCGAGATCGTGCGGCCGCACGCCCGGCCGGCCGTGGCAGACCTCCAGCAGGGCCAGATGTCCCGAGATGAGGAACAGCGTGCACCCGATCAGGTCCGGTGCCCAGACCAGCCCGTTCTCCTGCCGCGCCGAAAGCCCTCCCAGGAGGGAGCCGACCAGGTTGATGCCGAACACCAGCGTTCCCACGAACAGCAGGAAGGTGCTCAGCCAGTCGATCCGGCCGGGCTCGTAGCTCCACCAACTCCATCGGCGTGCGGCGAGTGACGCGCTCGTGCTGTCCTGGCGAGGAGCCTGGATCGCCTGCAGAAGTGACGCGTAGCCGCCCGTGTTGAAGAACAGACCGCCGGCGAAATAGATCCAGGCGCCCGTCGCGTCGGCGGGGCCGAACTGGGCCACCGCGGCACCTGCGACGAACAGGCCCCCACCGGCCGCGAACGTACCGGCCGCAACCGCGTTGAGCAGGCGGAGGCGGCGCACCGACGCGGTGTCCGCGCGTCGGGGCCGGGCCTCCGGCTCTCCTGCGGCCCGTACGGTGAGCAGGCCGCGCTTGCGTGCCTGCCGTGATTCCCAGACGGCGGTGCTTCCGTCACTGAGACGCCAGGTCATCCGGGTCGTGAACGGCCCCGCGCCCTCGACGGCCTGATCGGTTCGACTCACGCCGCGACCCTAGCTTTTTCGATGCCCCTTCATCCCGCTTGCGTGCGGTTTCCACCCGATGTGGTGGCGGTCCGTCACCTCCTCAGGCTGCCGGACCCGACGTGGTGGGCCCGCCGCCCGACGGTGCGGGGCGCCGCAGCAGGTAGACCCCGGCGCACGTGACCAGGACCGCCATGCACGCGATGAAGACCAGCCCCGCGTCCTGGAGGCCGATGTGGCCGGAGAGGACGCCGACGCCGATCACCGGCAGCGAGATGCCCGCGTAGGCCACCACGAACAGCGTCGAGATGACCGCCGCCCGCTTGTCCGCCGGGGAGGCCGCGGCCACTTGGGCCAGGGCGGCGCGGAAGGTCAGTCCCTGGCCCCCGCCGCCGAGGAGCGCACTCAGCACCACCAGGGGCAGCAGCTGCCACCACAGCGCTGCCGCGAGCAGGGCGAGGCCGCCGAGGAGGCCTGCGCAGCCCAGCGGCAGCGACCGCTGCTCACCGATCCTGCCGACCGCCGACTGCCCGGCGATCGAGGCGAAGAAGGCCAAGGCGACGATCAGCCCGCTCACCGCGTGGTTGTCCACGTCCAGGAACTCGGACAGGAACGCCGGGCTGACCGAGGTGAACACCCCGAACAGGGCGAATCCCACGAAGGAGGCGAGCGCCGCGGGCCTGAACACCGCTCGGACCCCGGACGGCAGTCCGGGCCGCTGCGGGCGGACGGAGCTCAGCGGCCGCCGCTCACGCACGGTCTCCCTCAGGCCGAGCAGGACGACCGCCGATGCGGCCAGCAGCACCAGGTGGACGACGAACGGCAGGTGCAGCGGCCACGGGGCGTACTGGGCGAGGATTCCGGCGAGCAGGGGGCCGCAGCCCAGGCCGCCCATGTTCGCGGCGGTCGCCACGAACGAGGCTCTGGGGGAGTCCCTGCCCGGCGCCAGTTCCATCACGTACGCGGTGGCCGCGCCCGTGAACAGCCCGGCGGACAGGCCCGACAGCAGCCGCCCCGCGAAGAGCCAGCCCAGAGCGGAGGCACCCAGGAAGCAGGCGGCGCTCACCGCCGCGCACCCCAGCCCCCACAGCAGTACGGGGCGCCTGCCCACGGCGTCGGAGGCGTTTCCCGCCAGCAGCAGTACGCCGATGACGCCGAAGGCGTACACGGCGTACACGACGGTCACCGTCAGTTCGGAGAACCCGAGTTCGTCCTGGTAGAGGCCGTAGAGCGGCGTCGGCAGGGTGGTCCCGGCCATGCACACGGCGAACACCGCCCCGGCCGCGTAGCAGGGGAGCCAGCCTCGGCGATCAGGGCCACCGTCCATACGGCGACGCTATCCCGCGAACGCTCCACCGGTCCTGAACGCCTCGCGCCGTGCCTCGCGGGTCGTCACCATCCGCGCCCCCGGCCTCGGTACGGGTGGTCCGGACGACAGGGCCGGCGCGGGTCAGGAACCGCCACGGGCCCGGGCGGCGCCGCGCAGCCGCAGGACGACGTACGTCACGACGGCCACGACCGCCAGGGCGAGCACCGCCTTGGAGGCGAGTCCCACATACGTCCCCACCGTCTCCCACCGGTCGCCCAGCCAGTATCCGGCCATCACCAGAACCGAGTTCCAGATCAGGCTGCCGAGTGCCGTCAGGGTGAGGAAGACGGGCAGGGGCATGCGCTCCACGCCGGCAGGGACGGAGATGAGGCTGCGAAAGACCGGCACCATGCGGCCGAAGAAGACCGCCTTGGTGCCGTGCTTCGCGAACCACTCCTCCGTGCGCACCAGGTCGGAGGCCTTCACCAGCGGCAGCTTCGCCCACAGGGCGCGCATGCGCTCCCGGCCGAAGGCCGCGCCGATCCAGTAGAGGACCAGGGCTCCCACGACCGAGCCGAGCGTCGTCCAGAACAGCGCCGAGGCCAGGCTGAGCACTCCCTGCCCGGCGGCGAACCCGGTCAGCGGGAGGATCACCTCGCTCGGCAGCGGGGGGAAGAGGTTCTCCAGAGCGATGGCCAGGCCCGCTCCGGGGCCGCCCAGAGTTTCGACGAGTCCGGTGGCCCAGCCCGCTATGCCGCCCGAGGGCTCCTGCGGTGCGGCAGTCGAGTACGTGAGATGCATGGAGGTCTCCAAGTCAGCGGGTCGACATCCCGGGCGTGTACCCGGATGACCCTCCATGTCGGAGGCCGCAGCTCAACGGCCGGTGTGCGGGCGGCCGGTCCGGTGTGGGGCCCGCAGGCACGCCTGCGGGGAACCACATCACCTGCGCGGACAACGGCCGGCGCCGCGCCTCAGTTCCCCGCGACGTCCTTCACCGCGACCGTCACCGGCGTGGACCCGCTGATCAGCTCCAGTGTCAGGCCCGCGGTCGCCGGGGTGTCCAGCAGCTCCGCCAGCACCGCCGCCACGTCGTCGCGGGGGACCGGGCCGCGGCCCGTCGACGCGGCGAGCAGGACCTGGCCGGTCCCGGCGTCGTTCGTGAGCATCCCGGGGCGCAGGATCGTCCAGTCCAGGCCGCTCCTGGAGCGCACGTACGCGTCCGCCTCGCCCTTGGCCCGCTGGTAGATGTCGAAGACCTCGTCGCCGGTGCGGCCCGGGTCGGCGCCCATGGACGACACCACGACGTAGCGGCGCACCCCCGCCCGTTCCGCCGCGTCCGCGAAGAGCACAGCCGCCCCCCGGTCCACCGTGTCCTTGCGTGCGGAGCCGCTGTCGGGGCCCGCGCCGGCCGCGAAGACCACGGCGTCCGCTCCCCGCAGGACCTCCGCCGCCTCCTCGACGGACGCCGATTCGAGGTCGAGGACGACGGGCTCGGCCCCGGCCGCCCTCAGGTCCTCGCTCTGCTTCGGGTCGCGGATGACACCCACCGCTTCGTCACCGCGCGCGGCGAGCAGCCGCTCCAGCCGCAGCGCGATCTGACCATGTCCACCTGCAATGACAATGCGCATGTCTCCGACCGTACGCCGCGCGAGGCGCTCGTGCTCAAGGCCCGGCGCCGGTGCCGGAATCGGCGCGTCCCTGACGGGGGAGGTCGAGGGCGGCCGCGGCCTCGGAGTCGCAGTACTCGCGTACGGCGCTGGTACGCGCCACCACGCGGCCCCGGTGCACCACGATCCGGCTGTACGCGAGGGAGAGCACGCCGGCCAGCCCGTCCCCGCGCACGGCCAGCAGCTCGGCGGGGAAGCCCGCCTCGACGCGCACCCGGGGAAGGCCCAGGGCCGCTCTCGCGCCGGTGGAGACGGCTTCGTAGGCGTGCTCGGGACCGAGGCCGCCCTGGGAGGCGAGGAGGTAGGCGGCCTCCAGGGGGTCGCCCCGGCCGACGGGGTTGGCACGGTCGCGCAGGGCTCCGCTGCCCGCGGCCACCCGCACTCCGGCGGCCCTCAACAGCCGTACGGGCGGGCTCCCGCGGTGCCGGGAGCCCGAGCAGCCGCCCTGGGGGAGGCAGACCACCGTCACGGCGGCGGCGGCGAGCCGGTCGGCGGCGCGGGCCGCCTCGGTGCCGGGAAGCCGCGAGAGGCCCGCACAGGGGCCGAGGCAGAGGCCGGGGCGGAGTCCGCCGGCCATGGCGGCCAGCCGGGCGAGCCGGGCGGGGTCGTCACCGTCGGTGTGCAGGTCGACGGGGAGGCCCCTGGCGGCGGCGAGGTCCAGGACCGCTTCGGTGTGGCCGGCGGGATCCGGGTCGAGGTCGGGGCAGCCGCCGATCACGCCCGCGCCCATGTCCACGGCGTCGCGGAGCACGGCGAGGCCGTCGGCGCCCGCGACGCCGGTGAGGAGCCGGGGCACGGCGACGGCGGTCACCTCGGTGAGGCCGCGCAGGGAACGGCGGGCCCCCAGGACGCCTTCGAGGGAACCGAGCCCCCGCACGTCGCCCACGCGCACGTGGGCGCGCAGCGCGGTGGCCCCGTGGCTGAGCTGGAGCAGTGCGGCCTCCGTGGCCCGGCGCCGGACGTCGTCGGGCAGGCAGGACACGGGGCCGTCGGCGGCGCCGGTGAGTGCCGTGTCCGCGTGGGCGTGGGGCTCGGCGGGGGCGGGCAGCAGGAGGTAGCCGCGCAGGTCCAGACGGGTCCCCCGGGTGGTGAGGCTGCCCGCCGTGCCCACCGCCTCGATACGCGTGCCGCCGATCCGCACGTCGACGGTGCGCCCGTCCGCGAGCCGGGCCCCGCTGAGGAGGAGTGCGGGCGCGCCGCTGTGGCTGTCGGGCATCGCGCCGCTCCTGAGGGAATGCAAGATCACGCAGAGTGCGCCCAACTTAGGCGGAGGCTCCGCTCGCTCCGAGGAGGAGCGCATTAGTCGTACGAATGTGGCTCTGGAGGGCCGAGGGCGGGAGCGGGCAGGAGGAGGGCGCCGCGGGTGCCCGTGCGCTGATCCGCGGAGATCGCGTACGCGCTGATCAAGGGCCTGATCAGGGGGGTGGCGACGAGGGCCGCCCCGGGTGCGGAACGGGGTCCGGAGAGGGCCGCGGAAACGGATTTGGGCGTCGGCGACAGACCGTGTAATGTCTTCCTCGCTCGCCCCAATAGCTCAGTCGGTAGAGCGTCTCCATGGTAAGGAGAAGGTCTGCGGTTCGATTCCGCATTGGGGCTCTGGTGATCGGGTCATCCCGCTTCGGCGGGGGAAACCCGGCATCAAAGCGGTGTAGCTCAGTCGGTAGAGCAAGCGGCTCATAATCGCTGTGTCACCGGTTCAAGTCCGGTCACCGCTACTAACGGTAGCCGATTGTGGGGTCGGTCCTTCGATCGGCTACTCTTTTTTGCGTTCATCCGTCCATCCGTCCGTCCAAGGAGCACTCACGTGGCTGCCACCGACGTCCGCCCGAAGATCACGCTGGCCTGCGTGGAGTGCAAGGAGCGGAACTACATCACCAAGAAGAACCGGCGTAACAACCCGGACCGTCTTGAGATGAAGAAGCACTGCCCGCGCTGCAACTCACACACTGCGCACCGCGAAACGCGCTGAAACAGGCTCGTACACGAGGCCGTCCCCACTGGGGGCGGCCTCGTGTCGTTGTATTGGGTTGTTCCTCGCCCTATTCGACTTTCTCAGGAGGTACCGAGCTCATGGCGCTCGACCAGTCCTTCGTGGGGCGGACCTATCCGCCCACCCCGGCGTACGAGGTCGGCCGGGAGAAGATCCGGGAGTTCGCGGAAGCGGTGGGTGACACCAACCCCGCGTACATGGATCCGGAGGCCGCCAAGGCTCTCGGGTACCAGGATGTGATCGCTCCCCCCACGTTCGTCTTCTCCATCACCTTCAAGGCCGCGGGCCAGGTCGTCCAGGACCCTCAGCTGGGCCTGGACTACAGCCGCGTGGTGCACGGTGACCAGAAGTTCGCGTACGTGCGTCCCGTCCGGGCGGGGGACCGGCTGACGGTCACCTCCACCATCGAGGCCATCAAGACGATGGCGGGCAACGACATCGTGGACATCCGCGGTGAGGTGCACGACGAGTCCGGTGAGCACGTCGTGACCGCGTGGACGAAGCTGGTGGCGCGCGCCGCCGAGGAGGCGTGATGACGGCGACCATTGCTTACGGGGCGGTCGAGGTCGGCACGGAGCTGCCGGCGCAGTCGTTCCCGGTGACACGGGCGACGCTGGTGCAGTACGCGGGCGCCTCCGGTGACTTCAACCCGATCCACTGGAACGAGAAGTTCGCGACCGAGGTCGGTCTGCCGGACGTGATCGCGCACGGCATGTTCACGATGGCCGAGGCGGCCCGGGTGGTCACGGACTGGGCCGGCGACCCGGGTGCGGTCGTCGAGTACGGGGTGCGGTTCACCAAGCCGGTCGTCGTGCCGAACGACGGCACCGGGGCGCTGATCGAGGTCAGCGGCAAGGTCGCCGCGAAGCTGGACGACAACCTGGTACGGGTCGACCTGACGGCGATGAGCGACGGCAAGAAGGTGCTGGGCATGTCCCGCGCGGTCGTCCGCCTCGCCTGACCCGCCGCTTCCGCGTCGGCCCGAAGGGCGTCCTCCTCGGGAGGGCGCCCTTCGCGCTGTCCGCGGCCCCCGCCCAGGTGCGCCCCTGTCCGTGCCCCCGTGGCCCCGCCCGGGTGCCGGGGCCGTGGACCGTACTCTTGTCCCCGTGCAGGAACTCCACGACGCCCCCCTCGCCCCCCTGACCACCTTCCGGCTCGGCGGCCCGGCCAGCCGCCTCCTGACGGCCACGACCGACGACGAGGTGATCGCCGCCGTACGCGAAGCCGACGACAGCGGCACCCCGCTCCTGGTCGTCGGCGGCGGCTCCAACCTGGTCATCGGCGACAAGGGCTTCGACGGAACGGCCCTCCGCGTCGCGACCGAGGGCTTCGAGCTCTCCGGTACGACGCTGGAGCTCGCCGCGGGCGAGGTCTGGACCGACGCCGTGGCCCGCACGGTCGCCGCAGGACTGGCAGGGATCGAGTGCCTCGCCGGGATCCCCGGATCCGCCGGGGCGACGCCGATCCAGAACGTCGGTGCCTACGGGCAGGAGGTGTCCTCCGTCATCACCGAGGTCGTCGCCTACGACCGGCACGCCCGGGAGACGGTCACCCTGGCGAACGAGGCCTGCGCGTTCTCCTACCGCCACAGTCGTTTCAAGGCCGAACCGGGCCGTTTCGTCGTCCTCCGTGTCCGTTTCGGGCTGGAGGACGCGGGTGGTCGCTCCGCACCCCTCCGCTACCCGGAGACGGCCAGGGCCATGGGGGTCGAGCAGGGCGACCGGGTCCCCGCCGCCGACGCCAGCGCGACCGTCCTCCGGCTGCGGGCGGGCAAGGGGATGGTGCTCGACCCGGAGGACCACGACACCTGGTCGGCCGGGTCCTTCTTCACCAACCCGATCCTCGACGAGGCGGAGCACGCGGCCTTCCTCGCCCGCGCCGCCGAGCGCCTGGGCGCGGACGTCACGCCCCCGGCCTTCCCCGCGGGCGACGGGCGCGTGAAGACCTCGGCCGCCTGGCTCATCGACAAGGCGGGCTTCACCAAGGGCTACGGCACAGGCCCCGCCCGCATCTCCACCAAGCACACGCTCGCCCTCACCAACCGGGGCGGGGCGACCACCGAGGACCTGCTGGCCCTGGCGCGCGAGGTCGTCGCAGGGGTCCACGAGGCCTTCGGGGTCACCCTCGTCAACGAGCCGGTGACGGTGGGAGTCAGCCTGTAGGGGCCGTTCGGGCCGTTCGGGCCGTTCGGGCCGTTCGGGTCGGCGGTCCCGCGCGGCGTTCAGTAGGCGACGCCCACGCCCTGCCGCACGGCGGCCGGCTCGCCGATGAGCGCCAGCATCGCGTGGGCCACATCGGCCCGCGCGATGGACCGCCCGCTGCGCGGGGTGCCGCCCACGACCGTCCGGTACGTCCCCGTCCGCGGGCCGTTCGTCAGCTTCGGCGGCCGCACCGACGTCCAGTCCGCCGCGCTTGCGGTCAGGGCGGCCTCCATGCGCGTCAGATCCGCGTACACCTCCCTGAGGACCGTGCCGATCACCCGGCGGACCGCCCGGTCCAGCAGGGGGTCGTCCGCAGGCTCCGGGCCGACCGGTGCCGCGCTCACGACCAGCAGCCGCCGCACTTCCTCCGCCTCCATCGCCCCCAGCACCTGCCGGGTCAGCCGCTCCGCCACGTCGCCGGCCTTCCGGCCCCGCGCCCCGAGCCCGGAGAGCACCGCGTCCCGTCCCGCCACCGCCCCGCGCACGGCGGCCACGTCGCCCAGCGGCACGACCCCGTGGAGATCCGCACCCCGCAGCCCCTCCGGGAGCCGCGAGGGATCCCGGACCACGGCCGTCACCTCGTGCCCCGCCGAGAGCGCCTGCCGCACGATCTCCTGGCCGACGGCCCCCGTCGCTCCGAACACTGTGAGCCTCATGACACACGCCCTCCTCAGGTGGGTGAGTATTCACTCACCCTTAGGGTGAGTGGACGCTCACCCCTTCGTCAACCCTTTCTGGAGCACTCGTGGAGCAGAAGCCGGCCCGCATCCGCATCATCGACGCGGCTCATGAGCTCATGCTCGGCATCGGCCTCGCGCGGACGACGACGAAGGAGATCGCGAAGGCCGCCGGCTGTTCCGAGGCCGCGCTGTACAAGTACTTCACGAGCAAGGAGGAGCTCTTCGTCACCGTCCTCGGCGAACGCATGCCGAGGCTGGGCCCCCTGCTGAGCGATCTGGAGGCGGGCACCGGGGAACTGGAGCAGAATCTCACCGAGATCGCCCGCCAGGCGGCGCTCTTCTACGAGCAGACCTTCCCGGTGCTCGCCTCCCTGTACGCCGAACCCCGGCTCAAGCACCGCCACGAAGCGGCGATGCGCGAGATGGGCACCGGCCCGCACAAGCCGATCCAGGGGCTCGACGCCTATCTGCGTGCCGAGCAGCGGGCAGGCCGTGTCGGCCCCGGCGCCGACACCTATGCCGCCGCCTCGCTGCTGCTGGGCGCCTGCGCGCAGCGTGCCTTCGCCTACGAGACGGGCGGGGCCCCGCAGCCGCTGGACGCCTTCGCCGCGTCCCTCGCGCGCACCCTGCTGGCCGGCATCAGCTAGCGAGCCACGCGTCGATCCCGCCCAGCAGTTCCTCCCGCACCTCGGCGGGAGCCACCGAGCCCCGCACGGACTGCCGTGCCAGCTCGGCCAGTTCCTCGTCGGTGAACGCGTGATGGCGGCGTACGAGCTCGTACTGCGCGGCCAGCCGGGAACCGAAGAGCAGCGGGTCGTCCGCGCCGAGGGCCATCGGCACCCCGGCGTCGAACAGAGTGCGCAGGGGTACATCGGCGGGCTTCTCGTAGACGCCGAGTGCCACGTTGGACGCCGGGCAGACCTCGCAGGTCACTCCCCGCTCCGCGAGCTTGCGCAGCAGCCTCGGGTCCTCGGCCGCCCGCACACCGTGCCCGATCCGGAAGGCGTCGAGGTCGTCCAGGCAGTCCCGGACGCTGGAGGGGCCCGAGAGTTCGCCGCCGTGCGGGGCGGCGATCAGACCGCCCTCACGGGCGATGGCGAAGGCGCGGTCGAAGTCGCGGGCCATCCCGCGGCGCTCGTCGTTGGAGAGACCGAAACCGATGACACCCCGGTCCGCGTACCGCACGGCGAGCCGGGCCAGGGTGCGGGCGTCCAGCGGATGCTTCATCCGGTTGGCGGCGATCACCACCCGGATCCCGAGACCGGTCTCCCTCGCGGCGCTGTCCACGGCGTCGAGGATGATCTCGATGGCCGGGATGAGCCCGCCGAGCAGCGGGGCGTACGAGGTGGGGTCGACCTGGATCTCCAGCCACCCGGAACCGTCCGCGACGTCCTCCATGGCGGTCTCGCGCACCAGCCGCTGGATGTCCTCCGGGGAGCGGAGGCAGGACCGGGCGATGTCGTAGAGGCGCTGGAAGCGGAACCAGCCGCGCTCGTCGGTGGCCCGCAGCTGGGGCGGCTCACCCCCGGTCAGCGCCTCGGGCAGACGGACCCCGTACTTGTCCGCCAGTTCGAGCAGGGTCGTGGGCCGCATCGACCCGGTGAAGTGCAGGTGCAGATGGGCCTTGGGCAACCGCCGTACGTCACGCTCCATTGAAGGATCTTGCCGCACACGAGGGGTGTCGCGGTAGCCGGATCCCCTTGTGAGTTACCGCTCGAACAGAGAAGTGGCCCCCGGCCGGAGCCGGGAGCCACTTTCCTCAGGTGAGTGCTCCGCGTCAGTCGCGGGCCTCGCCCAGCAGCTTCTGGAGCCGCGAGACGCCCTCGACGAGGTCGTCGTCGCCCAACGCGTAGGACAGCCGCAGGTAACCCGGGGTGCCGAAGGCCTCGCCCGGCACCACGGCGACCTCGGCCTCGTCCAGGATCAGGGCGGCGAGCTCGACGGAGTCGGCGGGACGCTTGCCGCGGATCTCCTTGCCGAGCAGGCCCTTCACCGACGGGTAGGCGTAGAACGCGCCCTCGGGCTCGGGGCAGAGCACGCCGTCGATCTCGTTCAGCATGCGCACGATCGTCTTGCGCCGGCGGTCGAAGGCGGTCCGCATCTCGGCGACCGCGTCCAGCGGGCCGGAGACGGCGGCTAGCGCGGCGACCTGCGCGACGTTGCTGACGTTGGAGGTGGCGTGCGACTGGAGGTTGGTCGCGGCCTTCACGACGTCCTTGGGGCCGATGATCCAGCCGACGCGCCAGCCGGTCATGGCGTAGGTCTTGGCGACACCGTTGACCACGATGCACTTGTCGCGCAGCTCGGGCACGACCGCCGGGAGCGAGGCCGCGGCCGCGCCGCCGTAGACCAGGTGTTCGTAGATCTCGTCCGTCATGACCCACAGGCCGTGCTCGACGGCCCAGCGGCCGATGGCCTCGGTGTCGGCCTCGCTGTAGACGGCGCCGGTCGGGTTGGACGGGGAGACGAACAGGACGACCTTGGTGCGCTCCGTGCGGGCCGCCTCCAGCTGCTCCACGGAGACGCGGTAGCCGGTGGTCTCGTCGGCGACGACCTCGACCGGGACACCGCCGGCGAGACGGATGGACTCCGGGTACGTGGTCCAGTAGGGAGCCGGGACGATGACCTCGTCGCCCGGATCGAGGATCGCGGCGAAGGCCTCGTAGATGGCCTGCTTGCCGCCGTTGGTCACGAGGATCTGGGAGGCGTCGATCTCGTAGCCGGAGTCGCGCAGGGTCTTCTCCGCGATGGCGGCCTTGAGCTCGGGGAGCCCGCCCGCCGGGGTGTAGCGGTGGTACTTCGGGTTGCGGCACGCCTCGATCGCGGCGTCCACGATGTAACCGGGTGTCGGGAAGTCGGGCTCGCCGGCGCCGAAGCCGATCACCGGACGCCCGGCGGCCTTCAGGGCCTTGGCCTTGGCGTCGACGGCGAGGGTGGCGGACTCGGAGATCGCACCGACGCGGGCGGAAACCCGGCGCTCGGTCGGAGAAGTTGCAGCGCTCATGCCCCCCATGCTCGCAGACCGGAAATGCCCGGGGCACAGCGGTTTCAGGGAGCGGACAGGAGTCGGACAGCATCCGGACAGGACCGGTCGGTAGTTGTCTGTTCGACGCGACGCCCCGGAACACGTACACTCACCTGTCGTTGGCCTTCATCAGCCGCACCGTTTTCCCAACCGGTTCGCCGGGGAAGATGCGGTAGGTTGGTGGAAACCACAAAGGGTCGTAGCTCAATTGGTAGAGCACTGGTCTCCAAAACCAGCGGTTGGGGGTTCAAGTCCCTCCGGCCCTGCTACACACTCCTTCGCCAGGATGTGTGCGCATGTACGTACTTCAATGCACAGCCGTGCGGCTCCACCGGGCGCGGCACGGCCACGACCCGGAATCAGGTGAGTAGCGTGACGGACGCCGTGGGCTCCATCGACATGCCTGATGCCGAGGATGAAGCCCCCGAGTCGAAGAAAAAGGCTCGGAAGGGCGGGAAGCGCGGAAAGAAGGGCCCTCTGGGCCGTCTCGCGCTGTTCTACCGCCAGATCGTCGCCGAGCTCCGCAAGGTCGTATGGCCCACGCGCAGCCAGCTGTCCACGTACACGGCCGTAGTGATCGCGTTCGTGGTCGTCATGATCGGTCTCGTCACCGTGATTGACTTCGGATTTGCGCGGGTCATCAAGTACGTCTTCGGCTGATCCCCGCGGAGGGCGCCTCATCGGCGCCCCTTTCGCATGTTCCACCCATTTGTATCCAGGAAGAAGCAGCCATCGTGTCTGACCCGAACCTGAACGACGACGCCGAGCCCACGGCGAGCGCCGTCGAGTCCGCCGAGGACGAGCTCGACATCGTCGAGGCGGCAGACGCCGTGGCCCCGGACCAGGTCGAAGCTGCTGACGACGCCGCGGGCGAGCCCGCCGAGCAGGACGCCGTACACGCCGAGTCCGACGAGGACGAGTCCGAGGACGAAGAGTCCGACGAGGACGAAGAGGCGGCCGAGGACGACGCGACCGACGAGTCCGACGCCGAGGAGGCCGAGCCGGCCGCCCCCGTCGACGCCGTCACCGCGCTCCGCGAGGAGCTGCGCGGACTTCCCGGCGAGTGGTACGTCATCCACACCTACGCGGGCTACGAGAAGCGCGTGAAGGCCAACCTGGAGCAGCGCGCCGTCTCGCTCAACGTCGAGGACTTCATCTACCAGGCCGAGGTGCCCGAGGAAGAGATCGTCCAGATCAAGAACGGTGAGCGGAAGAACGTCCGTCAGAACAAGCTCCCGGGATACGTCCTGGTGCGCATGGACCTGACGAACGAGTCCTGGGGTGTTGTCCGCAACACGCCCGGTGTCACCGGCTTCGTGGGCAACGCCTACGACCCGTACCCGCTGACCCTGGACGAGATCGTCAAGATGCTCGCCCCCGAGGCCGAGGAGAAGGCGGCCCGCGAGGCGGCCGAGGCCGAGGGCAAGCCGGCTCCGGCCCGCAAGGTCGAGGTGCAGGTCCTGGACTTCGAGGTGGGCGACTCGGTCACCGTCACCGACGGCCCGTTCGCGACGCTGCAGGCGACGATCAACGAGATCAACGCCGACTCGAAGAAGGTCAAGGGCCTCGTCGAGATCTTCGGTCGCGAGACCCCGGTCGAGCTGAGCTTCGACCAGATCCAGAAGAACTGATCGGCTTTCCGCCAGCTTCTGGACACATGCTTACCGAGCAGGTCAGACCGGCTTCGCAGCCGCTCTGACCTGCTCGGTTTTTGGTCGCGCAGCTATACCCGTTATCGTTGCGCGGTATGCCTCCATCCGGATGACCGGAATGGCGGCGAAACACTCTCACTAGGACCCGGAGAGAGCAATGCCTCCCAAGAAGAAGAAGATCACGGGGCTTATCAAGCTCCAGATCAACGCCGGTGCGGCCAACCCGGCGCCGCCGGTCGGTCCCGCACTGGGCCAGCACGGCGTGAACATCATGGAGTTCTGCAAGGCCTACAACGCCGCGACCGAGTCGCAGCGTGGCATGGTCGTGCCGGTGGAGATCACGGTCTACGACGACCGTTCCTTCACCTTCATCACGAAGACTCCGCCGGCCGCCAAGCTGATCCTCAAGGCCGCGGGTGTGGACAAGGGCTCCGGCGAGCCGCACAAGACCAAGGTTGCCAAGCTCACGGCTGCCCAGGTCCGCGAGATCGCCACGACCAAGCTCCCCGACCTGAACGCCAACGACCTCGACGCCGCGTCGAAGATCATCGCTGGCACCGCCCGTTCCATGGGCATCACGGTCGAAGGCTGAGTCAGCCCCGTAGCCCCACAGTGGTAGGACCAAGCGCTGGTCCGCACCACGACTCCACACTCTGAAAACCACAGGAGTAGATGTGAAGCGCAGCAAGAACCTCCGCGCTGCGGACGCGAAGATCGACCGGGAGCGCCAGTACGCCCCGCTCGAGGCCGTCCGTATCGCCAAGGACACCGCCGCCACCAAGTTCGACAGCACCGTCGAGGTCGCGTTCGCGCTGGGTGTAGACCCGCGCAAGGCCGACCAGATGGTCCGTGGCACCGTGAACCTCCCGCACGGCACCGGCAAGACCGCCCGGGTCCTGGTCTTCGCGACCGGTGACCGTGCTGCGGCCGCGGAAGCCGCGGGCGCCGACATCGTCGGCGCCGACGAGCTCATCGACGAGGTGGCCAAGGGCCGCCTGGACTTCGACGCCGTCGTCGCCACGCCGGACCTCATGGGCAAGGTCGGCCGCCTGGGCCGCGTGCTCGGTCCGCGTGGTCTGATGCCGAACCCGAAGACCGGCACCGTCACCCCCGATGTCGTGAAGGCTGTCAACGACATCAAGGGCGGAAAGATCGAGTTCCGCGTCGACAAGCACTCGAACCTGCACTTCATCATCGGAAAGACCTCTTTCGATGACACGAAGCTGGTCGAGAACTACGGCGCGGCCCTCGAGGAGATCCTCCGCCTGAAGCCGTCCGCCGCGAAGGGTCGCTTCATCAAGAAGGCGACCATGAGCACGACGATGGGCCCCGGCATCCCGCTGGACTCCAACCGCGTGCGCAACCTCCTCGTCGAGGAGGACCCGGCCTCCGTCTGAGCCTCCGTGCTCACCCGGTAGCCGACGTCACGGCACGGACGGGCCCCGCAGCCTCCAGAAGGCTGCGGGGCCCGTCCTCGTACGTACGCCACGTCGTCCGAGCGGCGTATGCCACGCCCTCCGAGCGGCCCCTAAACCTCTCGCACCGGTCGGACCGTGACGGATTTGCTCCGAACGGCCCCGATCGCGTACTCTCACCAAGAAGCCAAAGACCGCTGGTCGTTGCCGTGCTCTCGCAGGAGAAACCGGTGACCGAAGGATCCGTCGAGAACGGACGACCTGCGCAGGTGACCGTGGAAAGCTCCCGGATTCATTCGGTCGAGCTACGCCCTGGCGCCTGCGCCGGGGCGTTTGTTCTTTCCCGGCCCCTTCTGAGCGGTCCTCATCACCCGGAAGGAGGCCGACGCTCATGGCAAGGCCCGACAAGGCTGCCGCGGTAGCCGAGCTGACGGACCAGTTCCGCAGCTCGAACGCCGCTGTGCTGACCGAGTACCGGGGTCTCACCGTGGCGCAGCTCAAGACGCTGCGCCGTTCGCTCGGTGAGAACGCCCAGTACGCCGTGGTGAAGAACACGCTGACCAAGATTGCGGCCAACGAGGCCGGGATCGACACGCTGGACGACCTGTTCGCAGGTCCGACGGCAGTTGCCTTCATCACCGGTGACCCGGTGGAGTCGGCGAAGGGTCTTCGTGACTTCGCCAAGGACAACCCCAACCTCGTCATCAAGGGCGGTGTCCTTGATGGTAAGGCGCTGTCCGCCGATGAGATCAAGAAGCTCGCGGACCTCGAGTCCCGCGAGGTTCTGCTCGCCAAGCTGGCCGGCGCCATGAAGGGCAAGCAGACTCAGGCTGCGCAGCTCTTCCAGGCTCTGCCGTCGAAGTTCGTCCGCACCGCGGAAGCGCTTCGCGCCAAGAAGGCCGAGCAGGGCGGTGCCGGTACGCCGGCTCCCGCCGACGCCGAGGTGGCGGAGTAACACTCCGCTCCACCGGCTCGCAGCGGGCCCGTACGCCCGCCTACATATACATCCGGCACCTGCCGAATTAGTGGAAGGACGCCATCATGGCGAAGCTCAGCCAGGAAGACCTGCTCGCCCAGTTCGAGGAGCTCACCCTCATCGAGCTCTCCGAGTTCGTTAAGGCGTTCGAGGAGAAGTTCGACGTCACCGCCGCCGCGGCCGTCGCCGTTGCCGGTCCCGCCGCCGGTGGCCCCGCCGCCGAGGCCGAGGCCGAGCAGGACGAGTTCGACGTCATCCTCACGGGTGCCGGCGAGAAGAAGATCCAGGTCATCAAGGTCGTGCGTGAGCTGACCTCGCTGGGTCTCAAGGAGGCCAAGGACCTCGTCGACGGCGCCCCGAAGCCCGTCCTCGAGAAGGTCGCCAAGGAGGCCGCCGAGAAGGCTGCCGAGTCCCTCAAGGGCGCCGGCGCCTCCGTCGAGGTCAAGTGACCCTGCGAGTCATCTGACTCCTCAGGACTGTCCCTTCCGCGAGGCGGGGATGTCACATCGCAAAGGGCGATCACCCATCCGGGTGGTCGCCCTTTGGCGTGCCCCAGGAGGCTGCCTTGATCTTCCGCCCGCGGCGAGTAGGGTGATCTTCGCCGTGCGTTTCTCCGGGGCGCCAGGAGGCGTCAACCGGCGTCCTCCGGGCGCAGGTGAAGATCGTCGGTCGTCCGCCGGGACCCCCGGGTCTTGACGAACCGCACGCGGCGCGCAATTCTCAGGACGCGTCGTCATCTCGATCCGCATCCGAGGCATGGATCGAGAGCGAAGAGGGCAGTAAAGAAGAGCGCACACCGCGCGAGGGCTATTCATAGGTGTTGAGAACAGCTGTTGAGAGCAACGTGGGTCTCTGAGAACCCCGACTGGACATCAGTGTGGCGTTTGGCTACACTGACCCTTTGCGCTGCCTGTTAGCTGCCTCCTGCCCGTCACCAGGGGCATGCCCACGCCTAGCACCGATGACCGGACCATCCCTGACCTTGGGATTCCTGTCTCTGTGTGCGGCATGGGGCCGGTACGCGCGTAGTGAGTCCGAGCCCTCGGAAGGACCCCCTCTTGGCCGCCTCGCGCAACGCCTCGACCTCGAATACGAACAACGGTGCCAGCACCGCCCCGCTGCGCATCTCTTTTGCAAAGATCAAGGAGCCCCTCGAGGTTCCGAACCTCCTCGCGCTGCAGACCGAGAGCTTTGACTGGCTCCTCGGTAACGCCGCCTGGAAGGCTCGCGTCGAGGCTGCTCTGGACAGTGGACAAGACGTCCCCACCAAGTCCGGCCTGGAGGAGATCTTCGAGGAGATCTCGCCGATCGAGGACTTCTCCGGGTCGATGTCGCTCACGTTCCGCGACCACCGCTTCGAGCCCCCGAAGAACTCGATCGACGAGTGCAAGGAGCGCGACTTCACGTTCGCCGCGCCGCTCTTCGTCACGGCCGAGTTCACCAACAACGAGACCGGCGAGATCAAGTCCCAGACGGTCTTCATGGGCGACTTCCCGCTCATGACCAACAAGGGCACCTTCGTCATCAACGGCACCGAGCGTGTCGTCGTGTCGCAGCTCGTGCGCTCGCCGGGTGTCTACTTCGACTCCTCCATCGACAAGACGTCCGACAAGGACATCTTCTCCTCCAAGATCATCCCTTCCCGGGGTGCCTGGCTGGAGATGGAGATCGACAAGCGCGACATGGTCGGTGTCCGCATCGACCGCAAGCGCAAGCAGTCCGTCACCGTCCTCCTGAAGGCTCTCGGCTGGACCACCGAGCAGATCCTCGAGGAGTTCGGCGAGTACGAGTCCATGCGCGCCACCCTGGAGAAGGACCACACCCAGGGCCAGGACGACGCGCTGCTCGACATCTACCGCAAGCTGCGTCCGGGCGAGCCGCCCACGCGCGAGGCTGCTCAGACGCTGCTCGAGAACCTCTACTTCAACCCGAAGCGCTACGACCTCGCGAAGGTCGGCCGCTACAAGGTGAACAAGAAGCTCGGCGCCGACGAGCCGCTCGACGCCGGTGTGCTCACCAGCGACGACATCATCGCCACCATCAAGTACCTGGTGAAGCTGCACGCCGGCGAGACCGAGACGACCGGCGAGTCCGGCCGTTCGATCATGGTCGAGACCGACGACATCGACCACTTCGGCAACCGCCGTATCCGTAACGTCGGTGAGCTGATCCAGAACCAGGTCCGTACGGGTCTCGCCCGTATGGAGCGCGTCGTGCGTGAGCGCATGACCACCCAGGACGTCGAGGCGATCACGCCGCAGACCCTGATCAACATCCGGCCGGTCGTCGCCTCCATCAAGGAGTTCTTCGGCACCAGCCAGCTGTCCCAGTTCATGGACCAGAACAACCCGCTGTCGGGCCTGACGCACAAGCGTCGTCTCAACGCCCTCGGCCCGGGTGGTCTGTCCCGTGAGCGCGCCGGCTTCGAGGTCCGTGACGTTCACCCGTCGCACTACGGCCGCATGTGCCCGATCGAGACGCCCGAAGGCCCGAACATCGGTCTGATCGGCTCGCTGGCCTCCTACGGGCGCATCAACCCGTTCGGCTTCATCGAGACGCCGTACCGCAAGGTCGTCGAGGGCGTCGTCACCGACGACGTCGACTACCTGACGGCCGATGAAGAGGACCGCTTCGTGATCGCCCAGGCGAACGCGACGCTCTCCGAGGACATGCGCTTCACCGAGGCCCGCGTCCTGGTCCGCCGTCGTGGCGGGGAGATCGACTACATCCCCGGTGACGACGTCGACTACATGGACGTCTCGCCGCGCCAGATGGTGTCG
The DNA here is from genome assembly GCF_042667905.1 of Streptomyces sp. NPDC057287. Taxonomy (NCBI): domain Bacteria; kingdom Bacillati; phylum Actinomycetota; class Actinomycetes; order Kitasatosporales; family Streptomycetaceae; genus Streptomyces; species Streptomyces sp. NPDC057287. The sequence continues at coordinate 341,865 of NZ_JBHUYV010000006.1, forward strand.
GTCGCGACCGCGATGATCCCGTTCCTCGAGCACGACGACGCCAACCGTGCCCTCATGGGCGCCAACATGATGCGTCAGGCCGTCCCGCTCATCAAGAGCGAGGCGCCGCTGGTCGGTACCGGCATGGAGTACCGCTGTGCCACCGACGCCGGTGACGTGCTCAAGGCGGAGAAGGCGGGTGTGGTCCAGGAGGTCTCCGCGGACTACATCACCGTGACGAACGACGACGGCACGTACACCACGTACCGCATCGCCAAGTTCTCGCGCTCCAACCAGGGCACCTCGGTCAACCAGAAGGTCGTCGTCTCCGAGGGCGACCGCGTGATCGAGAGCCAGGTCCTCGCCGACGGGCCCGCCACCGAGAACGGTGAGATGGCGCTCGGCAAGAACCTGCTCGTGGCGTTCATGCCGTGGGAGGGTCACAACTACGAGGACGCGATCATCCTGTCGCAGCGCCTCGTGCAGGACGACGTCCTCTCCTCGATCCACATCGAGGAGCACGAGGTCGACGCCCGTGACACCAAGCTCGGCCCGGAGGAGATCACCCGGGACATCCCGAACGTCTCCGAAGAGGTCCTCGCCGACCTCGACGAGCGCGGCATCATCCGTATCGGTGCCGAGGTCGTCGCCGGCGACATCCTCGTCGGCAAGGTCACGCCCAAGGGCGAGACCGAGCTGACCCCGGAGGAGCGCCTGCTCCGCGCGATCTTCGGTGAGAAGGCGCGCGAGGTGCGCGACACCTCGCTGAAGGTCCCGCACGGCGAGATCGGCAAGGTCATCGGCGTCCGCGTCTTCGACCGCGAAGAGGGCGACGAGCTGCCGCCGGGCGTGAACCAGCTGGTCCGCGTCTACGTCGCGCAGAAGCGCAAGATCACCGATGGTGACAAGCTCGCCGGCCGTCACGGCAACAAGGGCGTCATCTCCAAGATCCTGCCGATCGAGGACATGCCGTTCCTGGAGGACGGCACCCCGGTCGACATCATCCTCAACCCGCTGGGTGTCCCGTCCCGAATGAACCCGGGACAGGTCCTGGAGATCCACCTCGGCTGGCTCGCCAGCCGCGGCTGGGACGTCTCCGGCCTCGGTGACGAGTGGGCCCAGCGCCTGCAGGCCATCGGCGCCGACCAGGTCGCCCCCGGCACCAACGTCGCCACCCCCGTCTTCGACGGTGCGCGCGAGGACGAGATCACCGGCCTCTTCCAGGCCACGATCCCGAACCGCGACGGCGACCGGCTGGTCCAGCCCTCGGGCAAGGCCAACCTGTTCGACGGCCGCTCCGGCGAGCCGTTCCCGGACCCGGTCTCGATCGGGTACATGTACATCCTCAAGCTGCACCACCTGGTCGACGACAAGCTCCACGCCCGTTCGACCGGCCCGTACTCCATGATCACGCAGCAGCCGCTGGGTGGTAAGGCGCAGTTCGGTGGGCAGCGATTCGGTGAGATGGAGGTGTGGGCCCTTGAGGCTTACGGCGCCGCATACGCCCTCCAGGAACTCCTGACGATCAAGTCCGACGACGTGACCGGCCGCGTGAAGGTCTACGAGGCGATCGTCAAGGGCGAGAACATCCCCGAGCCGGGCATTCCCGAGTCCTTCAAGGTGCTCATCAAGGAAATGCAGTCGCTCTGCCTCAACGTGGAGGTGCTGTCCTCGGACGGCATGTCCATCGAGATGCGCGACACGGACGAGGACGTCTTCCGCGCGGCGGAGGAGCTCGGTATCGACCTGTCCCGGCGAGAGCCGAGCAGCGTCGAAGAGGTCTGACGGGTTGGCCGGCCGGATCCCCGTGATCCGGCCGGCTCTCCCCGGACCCGTTCAGACCATTGCTGAAGTGCCCCGATTTCTCGCGTGACGCGAGGGGGCTCGAACCCCCGAAAGAGGGATTGACGACAAGTGCTCGACGTCAACTTCTTCGACGAGCTGCGGATCGGCCTTGCCACCGCGGACGACATCCGGACCTGGTCCCACGGCGAAGTGAAGAAGCCGGAGACCATCAACTACCGCACGCTCAAGCCCGAGAAGGACGGACTCTTCTGCGAGAAGATCTTCGGTCCGACCCGGGACTGGGAGTGCTACTGCGGCAAGTACAAGCGTGTCCGCTTCAAGGGCATCATCTGTGAGCGCTGTGGCGTGGAGGTCACGCGCGCCAAGGTGCGCCGTGAGCGCATGGGCCACATCGAGCTTGCCGCTCCCGTCACCCACATCTGGTACTTCAAGGGCGTCCCGTCGCGCCTCGGCTACCTGCTGGACCTCGCGCCGAAGGACCTCGAGAAGGTCATCTACTTCGCCGCGTACATGATCACGTTCGTCGACGAGGAGCGCCGCACGCGTGACCTCCCGTCGCTGGAGGCGCACGTCTCCGTCGAGCGCCAGCAGGTCGAGAACCGTCGCGACTCGGACCTCGAGAACCGCGCCAAGAAGCTCGAGACCGACCTGGCCGAGCTCGAGGCCGAGGGTGCCAAGGCCGACGTGCGCCGCAAGGTGCGCGAAGGTGCCGAGCGTGAGATGAAGCAGCTGCGCGACCGTGCGCAGCGCGAGATCGACCGTCTCGACGAGGTGTGGAGCCGCTTCAAGAACCTCAAGGTCCAGGACCTCGAGGGCGACGAGCTGCTCTACCGCGAGCTGCGTGACCGCTTCGGCACGTACTTCGACGGCTGCATGGGCGCCGCCGCGCTGCAGAAGCGCCTGGAGTCCTTCGACCTCGACGAGGAGGCCGAGCGCCTCCGCGAGATCATCCGCACCGGCAAGGGCCAGAAGAAGACCCGTGCGCTCAAGCGCCTCAAGGTCGTCTCCGCGTTCCTGCAGACCAGCAACAAGCCCAAGGGCATGGTGCTCGACTGCGTGCCGGTCATCCCGCCGGACCTGCGTCCGATGGTGCAGCTGGACGGTGGCCGCTTCGCGACCTCCGACCTGAACGACCTGTACCGCCGTGTGATCAACCGCAACAACCGCCTCAAGCGTCTCCTTGACCTCGGTGCCCCCGAGATCATCGTGAACAACGAGAAGCGGATGCTGCAGGAGGCCGTCGACGCGCTGTTCGACAACGGCCGCCGCGGTCGCCCGGTCACCGGTCCCGGTAACCGCCCCCTGAAGTCCCTCAGCGACATGCTGAAGGGCAAGCAGGGCCGTTTCCGTCAGAACCTCCTCGGCAAGCGCGTGGACTACTCCGCGCGTTCCGTGATCGTCGTCGGTCCGCAGCTCAAGCTGCACCAGTGCGGTCTGCCGAAGGCGATGGCGCTGGAGCTCTTCAAGCCGTTCGTGATGAAGCGCCTGGTGGACCTGAACCACGCGCAGAACATCAAGTCGGCCAAGCGCATGGTCGAGCGTGGCCGCACCGTCGTGTACGACGTCCTCGAAGAGGTCATCGCCGAGCACCCGGTGCTGCTGAACCGTGCGCCCACCCTGCACCGCCTCGGCATCCAGGCCTTCGAGCCGCAGCTGGTCGAGGGCAAGGCCATCCAGATCCACCCGCTCGTCTGCACCGCGTTCAACGCGGACTTCGACGGTGACCAGATGGCCGTGCACCTGCCGCTCTCCGCGGAGGCGCAGGCCGAGGCCCGCATCCTGATGCTGTCCTCGAACAACATCCTGAAGCCGGCCGACGGTCGTCCCGTCACCATGCCGACCCAGGACATGGTGCTGGGTCTCTTCTTCCTCACCACGGACGAAGAGGGCCGCAACGCCAAGGGCACGGACCGCGCGTTCGGCTCCACGGCCGAGGCCACCATGGCCTTCGACGCCCGCGAGCTGTCGCTGCAGGCGAAGGTCGACATCCGCTTCCCGGTGGGCACCATCCCGCCGCGTGGCTGGGTGCCGCCGGCCATCGAGGAGGGCGAGCCCGAGTACCAGCCGGGCGACACCTTCCGGCTGCGTACGAGCCTGGGCCGCGCGCTCTTCAACGAGCTGCTGCCCGAGGACTACCCGTTCGTCGACTACTCGGTGGGCAAGAAGCAGCTCTCCGAGATCGTCAACGACCTGGCCGAGCGCTACCCCAAGGTCATCGTGGCGGCGACGCTCGACAACCTGAAGGCGGCGGGCTTCCACTGGGCGACGCGTTCCGGCGTCACCGTGGCCGTCTCCGACATCGTCGTGCCCGAGGCCAAGAAGGCCATCGTCAGGGGCTACGAGGAGCAGGACGAGAAGGTCCAGAAGCAGTACGAGCGCGGTCTCATCACCAAGGACGAGCGCACGCAGGAGCTCATCGCGATCTGGACCAAGGCGACCAACGAGGTTGCCGAGGCGATGAACGCGAACTTCCCGAAGACGAACCCCATCTTCATGATGGTCGACTCGGGTGCCCGAGGAAACATGATGCAGATGCGTCAGATCGCGGGTATGCGTGGTCTGGTGTCGAACGCCAAGAACGAGACGATTCCCCGTCCCATCAAGGCGTCCTTCCGTGAGGGCCTCACCGTTCTGGAGTACTTCATCTCCACGCACGGTGCCCGTAAGGGTCTGGCGGACACCGCCCTGCGTACCGCCGACTCGGGTTACCTGACCCGTCGTCTGGTGGACGTCTCGCAGGACGTCATCATCCGCGAGGAGGACTGCGGCACCGACCGCGGCCTCAAGCTGAAGATCGCCGTCAAGGGCGCCGACGGCGTGCTGCGCAAGACGGACGACGTCGAGACCTCGGTCTACGCCCGCATGCTCGCCGAGGACGTCGTCATCGACGGCAAGGTCATCGCGCCTGCCAACGTCGACCTCGGTGACGTCCTGATCGACGCCCTCGTGGGCGCCGGCGTCGAGGAGGTCAAGACCCGTTCGGTCCTGACCTGTGAGTCCGCGGTCGGCACCTGTGCCTTCTGCTACGGACGCTCGCTCGCCACCGGCAAGCTGGTCGACATCGGTGAGGCGGTCGGCATCATCGCCGCCCAGTCCATCGGCGAGCCCGGTACCCAGCTGACGATGCGTACCTTCCACACCGGTGGTGTGGCGGGTGACGACATCACGCAGGGTCTGCCGCGTGTCGTCGAGCTCTTCGAGGCGCGTACCCCCAAGGGTGTCGCCCCGATCTCGGAGGCCAAGGGCCGGGTCCGCATCGAGGAGACCGAGAAGACCAAGAAGCTCGTGGTCACCCCGGACGACGGGAGCGAGGAGACGCCGTTCCCGATCTCCAAGCGCGCCCGTCTCCTGGTCGGCGAGGGCGACGCGGTCGAGGTGGGCCAGAAGCTCACCGTCGGTGCCACCAACCCGCACGACGTGCTGCGGATCCTCGGTCAGCGCGCGGTCCAGGTCCACCTGGTCGGCGAAGTCCAGAAGGTCTACAACTCGCAGGGCGTGTCGATCCACGACAAGCACATCGAGATCATCATCCGGCAGATGCTGCGCCGTGTGACGATCATCGAGTCCGGCGACGCGGAGCTGCTGCCGGGCGAGCTCGTCGAGCGCTCGAAGTTCGAGACCGAGAACCGTCGTGTGGTCACCGAGGGCGGTCACCCCGCCTCCGGCCGTCCGCAGCTGATGGGTATCACCAAGGCCTCGCTCGCCACCGAGTCGTGGCTGTCGGCGGCGTCCTTCCAGGAGACGACCAGGGTCCTGACCGACGCGGCGATCAACGCCAAGTCGGACTCCCTGATCGGCCTCAAGGAGAACGTCATCATCGGTAAGCTCATCCCGGCCGGTACGGGCCTCTCCCGCTACCGCAACATCCGGGTCGAGCCGACCGAGGAGGCCAAGGCCGCGATGTACTCGGCCGTCGGCTACGACGACATCGACTACTCGCCGTTCGGCACGGGCTCCGGCCAGGCCGTTCCGCTGGAGGACTACGACTACGGTCCGTACAACCAGTAAGCGAGTCGCTTGATACGACCGCAGGGCGGTCACCCCGTTTCGCACGGGGTGGCCGCCCTGCGGCGTTTCCTCCCGGCGGCCGTGAAGTCGGTCACCCGGGGTGACCGGTGCCAGGCCGGCGCCGAGGGGACGGCTCGGCGCGCTTCGGCGCCCGGGGGAGTCGTTTATGCTGGTCGGAGGCGCTGCGCCGGCCGTCGGGCCGCCTCGTCAGGGCGCTCCGGTGCCTGTCCGCGGCGGATCCCCGGCTGCGGGGGCCGGGGGTGGACGGCATTTGTTTTGACCCAGCTCCGTGAGGTAGGTACGCTCAAGCCTTGTGCCTGGGGTGTGCCTGGGCTCGGGTGCGTGTCCTCAACCGCACGGCGAGTCCGTAAGTGGCCACCGCAATCTGCGTCTCCTCTGCTTCACCGCGGAGGCGTGCAGTATTCGACACACCCGACCGCGTGGGTCGGCGAGTGTTCCAGGTTAGTTTCACGAACGGCACACAGAAACCGGAGAAGTAGTGCCTACGATCCAGCAGCTGGTCCGGAAGGGCCGGCAGGACAAGGTCGAGAAGAACAAGACGCCCGCGCTCGAGGGTTCGCCCCAGCGTCGCGGCGTCTGCACGCGTGTGTTCACGACCACCCCGAAGAAGCCGAACTCGGCGCTCCGTAAGGTCGCGCGTGTGCGTCTGACCTCCGGTATCGAGGTCACGGCCTACATCCCGGGTGAGGGACACAACCTGCAGGAGCACTCGATCGTGCTCGTGCGTGGTGGCCGTGTGAAGGACCTGCCGGGTGTTCGTTACAAGATCATCCGCGGCTCGCTCGACACCCAGGGTGTCAAGAACCGCAAGCAGGCCCGCAGCCGCTACGGCGCCAAGAAGGAGAAGTAAGAATGCCTCGTAAGGGCCCCGCCCCGAAGCGCCCGGTCATCATCGACCCGGTCTACAGCTCTCCTCTTGTCACGTCGCTGATCAACAAGATCCTGCTCGACGGCAAGCGTTCCACCGCCGAGCGGATCGTGTACGGCGCCATGGAAGGCCTCCGCGAGAAGACCGGCGCTGACCCGGTCATCACGCTGAAGCGCGCGCTTGAGAACGTCAAGCCCTCGCTCGAGGTCAAGTCCCGCCGTGTCGGTGGCGCCACCTACCAGGTGCCGATCGAGGTCAAGCCCGGCCGTGCCGCCACCCTCTCGCTGCGCTGGATCGTGGGTTACTCCCGCGCCCGTCGTGAGAAGACCATGACCGAGCGCCTCATGAACGAGCTGCTCGACGCCTCCAACGGTCTTGGCGCTGCTGTCAAGAAGCGCGAGGACACCCACAAGATGGCCGAGTCCAACAAGGCCTTCGCGCACTACCGCTGGTAGTCGCTCACCCCATCGAGACCGAGAGAAGATTGAGCCTTATGGCCACCACTTCGCTTGACCTGGCCAAGGTCCGCAACATCGGGATCATGGCCCACATCGACGCGGGCAAGACGACCACCACTGAGCGGATCCTCTTCTACACCGGCGTTTCGTACAAGATCGGTGAAGTCCACGACGGCGCAGCCACGATGGACTGGATGGAGCAGGAGCAGGAGCGCGGCATCACGATCACGTCCGCCGCGACGACCTGTCACTGGCCGCTCAATGATGTTGACCACACCATCAACATCATCGACACCCCGGGTCACGTCGACTTCACCGTCGAGGTGGAGCGTTCGCTCCGCGTCCTCGACGGTGCCGTCACCGTGTTCGACGGTGTGGCCGGCGTCGAGCCGCAGTCCGAGACCGTCTGGCGTCAGGCGGACCGCTACGGCGTCCCGCGTATCTGCTTCGTCAACAAGCTCGACCGCACCGGCGCCGAGTTCCACCGTTGCGTCGACATGATCGTCGACCGCCTCGGTGCGGTTCCGCTCGTCATGCAGCTCCCGATCGGTGCCGAAGCCGACTTCAAGGGCGTCGTCGACCTCGTGTCGATGAAGGCCTTCGTGTGGTCGGACGAGGCCGCCAAGGGCGAGATGTACGACACCGTCGAGATCCCGGACACCCACAAGGAGGCCGCCGAGGAATGGCGCGGCAAGCTCCTTGAGGCCGTCTCGGAGAACGACGACCAGATGATGGAGCTGTACCTCGAGGGCGTCGAGCCCACCGAGGACCAGCTGCACGAGGCGATCCGCAGGATCACCCTCGCGTCGAAGGGCACGGCCGACTCCGTCACCGTGACCCCCGTCTTCTGTGGCACCGCGTTCAAGAACAAGGGCGTCCAGCCCCTGCTCGACGCTGTCGTCCGCTACCTGCCTTCCCCCCTGGACGTCGAGGCCATCGAAGGCCACGACGTCAAGGACCCGGAGCTGGTCATCAAGCGCCGGCCTTCGGACGACGAGCCGTTCTCCGGCCTCGCGTTCAAGATCGCGAGTGACCCGCACCTGGGCAAGCTCACCTTCGTCCGGATCTATTCCGGTCGCCTCGAGGCCGGCACCGCGGTGCTGAACTCGGTCAAGGGCAAGAAGGAGCGCATCGGCAAGATCTACCGCATGCACGCGAACAAGCGTGAGGAGATCGCGTCGGTGGGCGCCGGTGACATCGTCGCCGTCATGGGTCTGAAGCAGACCACCACGGGTGAGACGCTGTCCGACGACAAGAACCCGGTGATCCTGGAGTCCATGGACTTCCCGGCGCCGGTCATTCAGGTCGCCATCGAGCCCAAGTCCAAGGGTGACCAGGAGAAGCTGGGTGTCGCCATCCAGCGCCTCTCGGAGGAGGACCCCTCCTTCCAGGTGCACTCCGACGAGGAGACCGGCCAGACCATCATCGGTGGTATGGGCGAGCTTCACCTCGAGGTGCTCGTCGACCGCATGAAGCGCGAGTTCCGCGTCGAGGCGAACGTCGGCAAGCCCCAGGTCGCTTACCGCGAGACGATCCGCAAGACCGTCGAGCGCATCGACTACACGCACAAGAAGCAGACTGGTGGTACCGGCCAGTTCGCGAAGGTGCAGATCGCCCTCGAGCCCATCGAGGGTGGCGACGCCTCCTACGAGTTCGTCAACAAGGTCACCGGTGGCCGCATCCCCCGTGAGTACATTCCCTCGGTGGACGCGGGTGCTCAGGAAGCCATGCAGTTCGGCATCCTGGCCGGTTACGAGATGGTCGGCGTCCGCGTCACCCTTCTCGACGGTGGTTACCACGAGGTCGACTCCTCGGAGCTCGCCTTCAAGATCGCCGGTTCGCAGGCGTTCAAGGAGGGTGCCCGCAAGGCGTCCCCCGTGCTCCTCGAGCCGATGATGGCCGTCGAGGTCACCACGCCCGAGGACTACATGGGCGATGTCATCGGCGACCTCAACTCCCGCCGTGGCCAGATTCAGGCCATGGAGGAGCGCAGCGGCGCTCGCGTCGTGAAGGGCCTCGTGCCCCTCTCGGAGATGTTCGGCTACGTCGGAGACCTCCGCAGCAAGACCTCGGGTCGCGCAAGCTACTCGATGCAGTTCGACTCCTACGCCGAGGTTCCGCGGAACGTCGCCGAGGAGATCATCGCGAAGGCCAAGGGCGAGTAACTCTTCCGAGCTCACGCTTTAGGCTTGTCACCGGAGCCCGGTCGGGCATTCGTCGCAGCGCGCAAGCAGCGCGGCGAATGCCCCCGGCACCGGCATTCCAGCAAAGATCACCTGGCGCCGATGAAGCAAGGCGTACAGAACCACTCAGGAGGACCCCAGTGGCGAAGGCAAAGTTCGAGCGGACTAAGCCGCACGTCAACATCGGCACCATCGGTCACATCGACCACGGTAAGACGACCCTCACGGCCGCCATTACCAAGGTGCTGCACGACGCGTACCCGGACCTGAACGAGGCCTCGGCCTTCGACCAGATCGACAAGGCTCCTGAGGAGCGTCAGCGCGGTATCACGATCTCGATCGCGCACGTCGAGTACCAGACGGAGTCGCGTCACTACGCGCACGTCGACTGCCCGGGTCACGCCGACTACATCAAGAACATGATCACGGGTGCGGCGCAGATGGACGGCGCCATCCTCGTGGTCGCGGCCACCGACGGCCCGATGCCGCAGACCAAGGAGCACGTGCTCCTGGCCCGCCAGGTAGGCGTGCCGTACATCGTCGTCGCGCTGAACAAGGCCGACATGGTGGACGACGAGGAGATCCTGGAGCTCGTCGAGCTCGAGGTTCGTGAGCTCCTCTCCGAGTACGAGTTCCCGGGCGACGACCTTCCGGTCGTCAAGGTCTCGGCGCTCAAGGCCCTCGAGGGCGACGCCGAGTGGGGCAAGACCGTTCTCGACCTGATGAAGGCCGTCGACGAGTCGATCCCGCAGCCCGAGCGTGACGTCGAGAAGCCGTTCCTCATGCCGATCGAGGACGTCTTCACGATCACCGGTCGCGGTACGGTCGTCACCGGCCGCATCGAGCGTGGTGTCCTCAAGGTCAACGAGACCGTTGACATCGTGGGCATCAAGCAGGAGAAGACCACCACCACGGTCACCGGCATCGAGATGTTCCGGAAGCTGCTCGACGAGGGCCAGGCCGGTGAGAACGTCGGTCTGCTGCTTCGTGGCATCAAGCGCGAGGACGTCGAGCGCGGCCAGGTCATCATCAAGCCGGGTTCGGTCACGCCGCACACCGAGTTCGAGGCGCAGTCCTACATCCTGTCGAAGGACGAGGGTGGCCGTCACACCCCCTTCTTCAACAACTACCGCCCGCAGTTCTACTTCCGTACCACGGACGTGACGGGCGTTGTGACCCTTCCCGAGGGCACCGAGATGGTCATGCCGGGTGACAACACCCTCATGAACGTCACGCTGATCCAGCCGGTCGCCATGGAAGAGGGCCTGAAGTTCGCCATCCGTGAGGGTGGCCGGACCGTGGGCGCCGGCCAGGTCACCAAGATCGTCAAGTAGTCACTTGACCGTCTGACCTGGTTGCTCCGCACAGAGCACCGAGAGGGGCCCCGGCCCACCGCGCGAGCGGTGGGCCGGGGCCCCTCTTCCGTGTCCGGAATCCCACGCTCCGGTGTACGCGGGCGTCGCGCGGCGTCACGGGCGCCAGGTCCAGGGAAGCGCGTCCGGTCCCAGGCCCACCACCACGGGGCGGCCGTCCTCGCCGATGCGGAGCGCGGGGCCGTCCAGCGCGGCCGGCCCCTGTGACCGCACGGAGAGCCGGGCGCCCGTACGGAGCTGGATCAGGCCCTCGGTGGTGCGGCCGAGCAGCGCGGGACCGGCGGCGGTCAGCTCTCCGTACCCGTCGAAGCCCGGCAGGTCCACGGCCACTCCGCCGCGCACCGCCGTCGTCACCGCACGTGCCTCAGCCCGGTAGACCAGGTCCACGGAACCGTCCGCCGCGGGCAGTGCGGCGGGGGTGTCGCCGGGCACGGGTCCCGCGTCGATCTGCGTACGGGCGGTGAGTGCCGTACCCGGCGCGTCCTGGGTCCAGTGGTGCACCGCGTGATGGCCGACGGCGTGGACGTGGACGCGTCCCGCACCGTCCACCACGGTGCTCAGCCCGTCCCGGACCTCTCCGCCGCCCATGTCGTGCCAGTCGCCCCAGGAGCCGTCCGGCTCCCGCACCCTGGTGCCGAGCCCCTTCTCCGCGGTGCGTACGAAGAGGTGGACGCGGCCGTCCGGAGCCGCGACGGCGACGGGAGCACCGATGCGGCGCCCCTCGTCGCGGCCGGGCGAGGGGGTGCCGAGGCCCCGCCAGGCGAGGAACCCGCCGCCGGGTGAGCTCTGCTCCAGCACCACGATCTCGCGCTCGTTGTCCCCGCCGTGTCCGCCGAGCGCGGCGAAGCGCAGGGCGAAGAGGAGGACGCGGCCGTCGCCCGTCGCGGCGGACCCCAGGACCGGCGCGAGCGGCCCGCCGCCGAGGTCGGCCGGCGGGCCCCACACTCCGCTGCCGGCCGCCGTCTCGTGCCACCGGACCACGCGGAGCCCCACCACCGCGTACGCCGTGAGCCGTTCTCCGGCCTCGGCGGTGAGGACGGTGCGAGCACCCGGGTAGCGGTACAGGGTGGACCGGACCCAGCCCTTCCGGTTCTTCAGTGGCCGGTCACCGCCCACGTTGTAGTCACCGCACCCCGCCGGGTTCCCGCACTCCCAGTCGGGCGAACCGCCGTACGGGACGAGGTGCGCGGCCTTCCCGGCCAGGACGGCGGGTGGCAGATTCTTGGGCCAGTGGCGGTTGTAGTACCCGCGGAACGAGGTGACCACGAAGCCGGGGACCTGCCCGCCGTTCTCGGTGCTCCTGGCGACCCAGCGGATCATCGAAGCCCACGCGAAGCAGGCGGCCGCGGTGTGGTCGGCGTGGTCGGAGTAGCCGCGCTGCTCGCTGTCCGCGCGTCGTACGGCCTCGGTGCTGTACTGGATGTCCGGATCCGGGTCCAGGGTGTGCACGAGGGTGGGGCGGTGGCGCTCCAGCAGGCCGGCGACGACGTCGACCAGAGCGTCGTAGGTGTACGAGCCCGCCCGCCGCACCGGCGAACCCGCGGCGACGACGGTACGCAGCACGAGGCGGCGGTCCTGCCAGAGACTGGGCAGCCCGAGCCGGTGCCGGCCGGTGTGCATGGCCGTGTCGATGAAGATCAGCTCGACCCGGCGGCCGCCGGCGGCCAGCGTGTTCACCTCGGCCCTGTGGCCTCCGCCGAGCTCGGCGACGGAGATGTCCCACGGGGTGAAGGGGGCCAGCCCGAGGAGCGCGGCGTAGGCCTGCCGGAGCCCCTGGTGGCGGGCGGAGGAGTACGCGGCCTTGTCCGGCGCCGGACGGGCCCGGCCGGGGACCTTGTTGACGCCGTCCGCCTCGCCCGCCGTCAGGTAGACGCAGACCAGCGGGGTACCGGCGTCGAGGGCGCGGCGGGTGTCCGGGTTCATGAAGTACAGGTCGTCGTCGGGGTGGGCGAGTATCTGCATGAGCAGAGCCCGCCGCCCGGTGCTGATCGGCCGGCCGGGTGCGGGATCCGGCGCCGGATCGGTGCGCCGGGGCGCCGGGACCGAGCAGGCGGTGAGGGCCGCGCCCGCGGCGGCCATGGTCACGACGGTGCGTCGTGGCACACCGTTTCCGGGCAGGGCAGATCGATCCGTCACGCCACGCACTCCGTCCGCGTCCCCCCGCAGCGGGTGGGCGGGTGCCCGGAGCTGCGTGCTGTCGGTCAGCGCAGGTCAGGGCCGTGCGCCTGGTCCTGCGGGGGGATAGACGGGGATCGGGGCGGCCGGGTTGCCCGCGAGGGTGGAGCCGCCCGCGGACTCCGCTTCCGGACGGACCGCGTCCGGGAGGCGGGCGCGCCGCCGCGGGCCGGCTTCCGGGGGCGGCGGGCGCACGCGACCGTCACATGATCGTCACGGTCCGCCCCGAACTCTTGTCCGTACGTGGGTCGGCGGCGTGAAGTGGTGCGCCGGAACCGCGTGGGGGAGTGGAACAGAACAGTGAGCACCAGTGCATCGCAGGGGGAGCCGTCCGAGCGTCCGGACGGCCGGGTCCCCGTCACCGACGAGCAGTGGGCGGAACTCGTCCGGCAGGCCGGGAGTGGTGGCGCCGACGCGCCGAAGGAACCCTCCGCCCGCGCCCGCATGGTCACCGCGCGCCTGCGCGCGCTGGACGAGGAGGCCGCACGCGCAGGCGGCCGGCGGAAGGGCAGGAAGGGCGGCAGCCCGGCAGGAGCGTGGCAGCCGGACGGCTGGCGCACCGGTCCGGACACCCAGCAGCGGCACCCCCGCTCGGCGAGGAGGCGGCGGGTCGCGGGGACCCTGGGATTCCTCGTGGTCCTGGGAATCCTGGTGGTCGCCATGCGGCCGAGCCTGCTGACCGACCGCCTGCCCGGCGGGGACGTCGCCGTGGACACCCTGCCCCTGCCCGCGGAGACCGCGCCTCCGACCGGCGCGCCCGCCGGTGGGGACATGGAACGGCCGACCCTGGCGGAGCCCTTCCGCGGCTCGCCCGCCGTCCGCTGGGCGGACGGGGCGGAGGGTATCGAGATCCCGGAGGCACAGGCCGCCGGAGGGCTGGGCAAGACCGAGGTCGAGCAGGCGCTGCGGGCCACCCGGCAGCTGCTCGTCGCTGCCAATCTCGATCCGGCCACCCTGCGGGGGGAGAGGCCCGCCGAGGCACTGAACCTGCTCGACCCGCTGCAGAAGGGGGAGCGGGAACGCCTGGAGCGGTCACTGGCGGAGCCCGGCGAGAAGCAGGACCCGCTGATGCTGTTCACCCGCTTCGACCCGGACGGTGCCCGCCTGGTGGGAGACGTCGTGAAGACCCGCGGGCGGATGACCTTCGAGGCGGGCGCCGCCGGCTCCGTCGAGGTACACGCCGACTACACCTTCGTCTATGCGCTGGTGGAGCCGGACGGCGACGAGGTGGCGCGCACGATCGTGCGGCGGAAGCTGACGACGGCGCTGCACGACCCGGAGCGGTTCGTGGCGACGCGCGGCAAGCTCTCAGTCGTCAGTTCCGAACAGAACGTCGGCAACACCGCCTGCGAGGTGAACGACGGCTTCCTGCACCCGGCCTTCCCGAGCGACGGCGCGGGCCCTCCTCGCGGGGACGACGTGGACCCGTACGACCGCAGCGAGTGGCAGCCCGACGGGGCCTGCGGGACGGTCACGCGTACCTGAGGTGGCCCGGGCGCCGACGGGGGCCGCTCCCTGCCGGACCGGCCCCGTCCCACGCCCGGTCCGGTCCGGGTGGGCCGGAGGTGCTCCTACCCGGCGGCCCGCACCATGTGCACGTCCACCGGGTCCTGGCGCTCCATGGTGAAGCCGTGGCGCTCGTAGAGCCTGCGGGCCTTGCTGCCCTGGAGCACCTGGAGGCGGACCGTCGCGCCCTCGGCGTCCGTACGGGCCAGGAGGGCGGCCAGCACCGCGGAGCCGATACCCCGGCCCTGCAGTTCGGGGGCGAGGTAGAAGCTCTCCAGCCACCAGCCGTCGCTCTCGTGGGGGCGCAGGACGACACAGCCCGAGAACGCGCCGTCGATCGTCACGATCTCGGTCCGCCCGGGGTCGTAGCCGTCCCGCAGACGCTGCCGTACCCGGTGCTCGTCGTACCGGCCCAGACGTTCGAGGTCGGGTCGCATGACGACGGCCCGCAGTTCGGCGATGACCTCGACGTCCTCGGACGTCGCCGGGCGCAGGCTCCAGGCCTGGACGGGGGTGCGCGTAGACATGGCCGGATTCAATCAGGCGGTGCGTGGTCCCGTTCCCGGTGGTCCATGGACGTCCGTCCGGCCTGTGCGGGGGACCGCCTCCACCACTCCGGTCCGCCGGCCCCGGGCAGGGCAGGGCGGGCGCCCGTGAGGCGGGGATCGCGAGCCGTGCGCCGCTGCGTGTGTTTGAGCCGTCCCTCACAGGGGGTAAGATCCCCGGCCCGATTGGCCAGGCCCCCGAGCCGTGTGGCACACTAGCCAGGTTGCTCGGTTGAGTGTCAATGCTGCGCGCCTCCCGCCGGGAGGACCGGAAGCGAGTCCCACAGTACTCGTCGGCCCTGTAGGGCCGGACGTACGGGAATCTTTCGGGAAGCGTATGTGTGGCACCGGCCAGGCGCCCGGTGGGGTTTCACCCCCGGCAGCGCGGCTCAGGCCCGCACCCCCTTGGTTGGGATCTCCTTCGGGAGATTTTCGTAGAGGGGATGCGACACGCCCGACCGCGTGGGTCGGAGGTGGGGATATCAGAACCCCGGGTTCCAGAGCGTTATGAGAGACAGGACTACTAGTAGCCATGGCGGGACAGAAGATCCGCATCCGGCTCAAGGCCTACGACCACGAGGTCATCGACTCCTCGGCGAAGAAGATCGTCGAGACGGTGACCCGCACTGGTGCGTCGGTCGCGGGCCCGGTGCCGCTGCCCACTGAGAAGAACGTGTACTGCGTCATCAAGTCGCCGCACAAGTACAAGGACTCTCGCGAGCACTTCGAGATGCGCACGCACAAGCGCCTCATCGACATTCTCGACCCCACCCCGAAGACGGTTGACTCGCTGATGCGTCTCGACCTGCCGGCTGGCGTCGACATCGAGATCAAGCTCTGAAGGGACGGGCCGAGATGAGCAAGAACATCAAGGGCGTCCTGGGCGAGAAGCTCGGCATGACCCAGGTCTGGGACGAGAACAACCGGGTTGTCCCGGTGACCGTCGTCAAGGCCGGTCCGTGCGTCGTGACGCAGGTCCGTACGAACGACAGCGACGGCTACGAGTCGGTCCAGATCGCCTTCGGCGAGATCGACCCGCGCAAGGTGAACAAGCCCCTCAAGGGCCACTTCGCCAAGGCCGACGTGACCCCGCGCCGCCACCTGGTGGAGCTCCGCACCCCTGACGCCAGCGAGTACACGCTGGGCCAGGAGGTCACTGCCGAGGTGTTCGAGTCCGGCGTCAAGGTTGACGTCACGGGCAAGAGCAAGGGCAAGGGCTTCGCCGGTGTCATGAAGCGTCACAACTTCAAGGGCCTCGGCGCCGGCCACGGCGTCCAGCGCAAGCACCGTTCCCCCGGTTCGATCGGTGGCTGCGCCACCCCTGGGCGTGTCTTCAAGGGCATGCGCATGGCCGGTCGTATGGGTAACGAGCGCGTCACCACCCAGAACCTGACCATCCACGCGGTTGACGCGGAGAAGGGTCTGCTCCTCATCAAGGGCGCGGTCCCCGGTCCGAACGGCGGCCTCGTCCTGGTCCGTACCGCGGCCAAGGGGGCTTGAGGTAATGAGCACCATTGACATCCTTTCGCCGGCAGGCGACAAGGCCGGTACCGTCGAGCTCCCCGCGGAGATCTTCGACGCGAAGACCAGCGTTCCGCTGATCCACCAGGTCGTTGTCGCACAGCTGGCAGCTGCCCGTCAGGGCACGCACAAGACCAAGCGTCGTGGCGAAGTCCGTGGTGGTGGCCGCAAGCCTTACCGCCAGAAGGGCACCGGCCGCGCGCGCCAGGGTTCGACCCGCGCGCCGCAGTTCGTCGGCGGTGGCGTCGTCCACGGCCCGCAGCCGCGCGACTACTCGCAGCGCACCCCGAAGAAGATGAAGGCCGCCGCCCTCCGCGGTGCCCTCTCCGACCGGGCGCGTCACTCCCGCATCCACGTCGTCACCGGCGTGGTCGAGGGTGGGATCTCCACCAAGGCCGCCAAGACGCTGTTCGGCAAGATCTCGGAGCGCAGCAACCTGCTCCTGGTCGTCGACCGCGCCGACGAGGCCGCGTGGCTGTCCGCACGCAACCTGCCCCAGGTGCACATCCTGGAGCCGGGCCAGCTGAACACGTACGACGTGATCGTCTCTGACGACGTGGTCTTCACCCAGGCCGCTTTCGAGTCCTTCGTGTCTGGCCCCCAGACCGCTGAGACCGAAGGGAGCGCCGCCTGATGAGTGAGGCGACCGTTACCAGCTCGACCATCACGAGCAAGACCTACTCGGACCCGCGCGACGTTCTCGTCAAGCCGGTCGTGTCCGAGAAGAGCTACGCGCTGCTCGACGAGAACAAGTACACGTTCATCGTCGCGCCCGGCTCCAACAAGACCCAGATCAAGCAGGCCGTGGAAGCGGTCTTCTCGGTCAAGGTCACCGGGGTCAACACGATCAACCGGCAGGGTAAGCGCAAGCGCACCAAGACCGGTTTCGGCAAGCGCGCCGACACGAAGCGCGCCATCGTGACCCTCGCCGAGGGCGACCGTATCGACATCTTCGGCGGCCCGACCTCCTGACGGAGGTCGAGTCGTCCGGAATCGGACGAGGACTGAGAAATGGGTATCCGCAAGTACAAGCCGACGACCCCGGGCCGTCGTGGCTCCAGCGTCGCCGACTTTGTCGAGATCACGCGGTCCACGCCGGAGAAGTCGCTGGTCCGCCCCCTGCACAGCAAGGGCGGCCGTAACAACGCCGGTCGTGTGACCGTTCGCCACCAGGGTGGTGGCCACAAGCGCGCCTACCGCGTGATCGACTTCCGTCGTCACGACAAGGACGGCGTGCCGGCCAAGGTCGCGCACATCGAGTACGACCCGAACCGCACCGCGCGCATCGCGCTGCTGCACTACGCGGACGGCGAGAAGCGTTACATCGTCGCCCCCCGTGGCCTGTCGCAGGGTGACCGCGTCGAGAACGGTCCGGGCGCCGACATCAAGCCGGGCAACAACCTGGCGCTGCGCAACATCCCGGTCGGTACGACCATCCACGCCATCGAGATTCGTCCCGGTGGCGGCGCGAAGTTCGCCCGCTCCGCTGGTGCGTCCGTGCAGCTGCTGGCGAAGGAGGGCACGATGGCCCACCTTCGTATGCCTTCCGGTGAGATCCGGCTGGTCGACGCACGCTGCCGCGCCACCATCGGCGAGGTCGGCAACGCCGAGCAGTCGAACATCAACTGGGGCAAGGCCGGCCGCATGCGCTGGAAGGGCGTCCGCCCGACCGTCCGCGGTGTCGCGATGAACCCGGTTGACCACCCGCACGGTGGTGGTGAAGGCAAGACCTCCGGTGGACGTCACCCGGTCTCGCCGTGGGGTCAGAAGGAGGGTCGTACTCGCTCGCCGAAGAAGGCATCGAGCAAGTACATCGTCCGCCGCCGCAAGACGAACAAGAAGCGCTAGGAGCGGGTTTAGATGCCGCGCAGTCTCAAGAAGGGGCCCTTCGTCGACGGCCACCTCGTCAAGAAGGTGGACGTACAGAACGAAGCCGGCACCAAGAACGTCATCAAGACCTGGTCCCGTCGCTCGATGATCATCCCGGCCATGCTGGGTCACACCATCGCGGTGCACAACGGCAAGATCCACGTCCCGGTGTTCGTCACCGAGTCGATGGTCGGCCACAAGCTCGGCGAGTTCTCGCCGACTCGCACCTTCCGCGGCCACGTCAAGGACGACCGGAAGTCGAAGCGCCGCTAGCGCGGGGTGGAAACGACTATGACTCACACCGAAGGGACAACCATGGAAGCCAGGGCCCAGGCGCGGTACATCCGCGTCACGCCCATGAAGGCCCGCCGCGTGGTGGACCTCATCCGTGGCATGGATGCCACGGAGGCTCAGGCGGTCCTGCGTTTCGCCCCGCAGGCCGCGAGCGTGCCGGTTGGCAAGGTGCTTGACAGCGCCATCGCCAACGCTGCACACAACTACGACCACCCTGACGCTTCTTCGCTGGTCATCAGCGAGGCGTTCGTGGACGAGGGCCCGACCCTGAAGCGGTTCCGTCCGCGTGCTCAGGGCCGTGCCTACCGGATCCGTAAGCGGACCAGCCACATCACCGTGGTCGTCAGCAGCAAGGAAGGAACCCGGTAATGGGCCAGAAGGTAAACCCGCACGGGTTCCGGCTCGGCATTACCACGGACTTCAAGTCCCGTTGGTACGCCGACAAGCTGTACAAGGACTACGTCAAGGAAGACGTTGCCATTCGTCGCATGATGACGAAGGGCATGGAGCGGGCCGGCATCTCGAAGGTCGAGATCGAGCGCACCCGCGACCGCGTCCGCGTTGACATCCACACCGCCCGCCCGGGCATCGTCATCGGCCGCCGTGGCGCCGAGGCCGACCGCATCCGTGGCGAGCTGGAGAAGCTGACCGGCAAGCAGGTCCAGCTGAACATCCTCGAGGTCAAGAACCCCGAGGTGGACGCTCAGCTGGTGGCCCAGGCCGTCGCCGAGCAGCTCTCCTCCCGTGTCTCCTTCCGTCGTGCCATGCGTAAGAGCATGCAGAGCACGATGAAGGCGGGCGCCAAGGGCATCAAGATCCAGTGCGGTGGCCGCCTCGGCGGCGCCGAGATGTCCCGCTCGGAGTTCTACCGCGAGGGCCGCGTGCCCCTGCACACGCTCCGTGCGAACGTCGACTACGGCTTCTTCGAGGCCAAGACGACCTTCGGCCGCATCGGCGTGAAGGTCTGGATCTACAAGGGCGACGTCAAGAACATCGCCGAGGTCCGCGCCGAGAACGCAGCGGCTCGTGCCGGCAACCGTCCGGCCCGTGGCGGCGCTGACCGCCCGGCCGGCCGTGGTGGCCGTGGTGGCGAGCGTGGCGGTCGCGGCGGCCGCAAGCCGCAGCAGTCCGCGCCGGCAGCCGAGGCCCCCAAGGCCGACGCTCCCGCCGCCGCTGCTCCGGCTGAGAGCACCGGAACGGAGGCCTGACCGAAATGCTGATCCCCCGTAGGGTCAAGCACCGCAAGCAGCACCACCCGAAGCGCAGCGGTATGTCCAAGGGTGGCACGCAGGTTGCGTTCGGCGAGTACGGCATCCAGGCGCTGTCCCCGGCGTACGTGACGAACCGCCAGATCGAGGCAGCTCGTATCGCGATGACCCGCCACATCAAGCGTGGCGGCAAGGTCTGGATCAACATCTACCCGGACCGTCCCCTGACGAAGAAGCCTGCCGAGACCCGCATGGGTTCCGGTAAGGGTTCTCCCGAGTGGTGGATCGCGAACGTCAAGCCCGGACGGGTGATGTTCGAGCTGTCCTACCCGAACGAGAAGATTGCTCGTGAGGCGCTCACCCGCGCTGCTCACAAGCTTCCGATGAAGTGCCGGATCGTTCGGCGCGAGGCAGGTGAGTCGTGATGTCGGCCGGTACCAAGGCGTCCGAGCTGCGCGAGCTGGGCGGCGAGGAGCTTCTCGACAAGCTCCGCGAGGCCAAGGAAGAGCTGTTCAACCTCCGCTTCCAGGCGGCGACCGGACAGCTCGAGAACCACGGTCGGCTCAAGTCCGTCCGTAAGGACATCGCCCGGATCTACACCCTGATGCGCGAGCGCGAGCTGGGCATCGAGACGGTGGAGAGCGTCTGATGAGCGAGAAGACTGTGACTGAGACGAACACCGACCGCGGTTTCCGCAAGACCCGTGAGGGTCTCGTCGTCAGCGACAAGATGGACAAGACCGTCGTCGTCGCTGTCGAGGACCGCGTGAAGCACGCTCTGTACGGCAAGGTCATCCGCCGTACGAACAAGCTCAAGGCCCACGACGAGCAGAACGCTGCAGGCGTCGGCGACCGCGTCATCATCATGGAGACGCGTCCGCTGTCCGCCACGAAGCGCTGGCGCATCGTCGAGATCCTCGAGAAGGCCAAGTAATCCCTGAGGGGGTCTCCCCTCAGGACAGTTCCGCCAGGCTCGGCAGGGGCTTCCGCAACGAAGCCCCTGCCGGGAACCGGCAGACGATCAGGAGATAGACGTGATCCAGCAGGAGTCGCGACTGCGCGTCGCCGACAACACGGGTGCGAAGGAAATTCTCACCATCCGTGTTCTCGGTGGCTCGGGTCGCCGCTACGCGGGCATCGGTGACGTCATCGTCGCCACCGTCAAGGACGCGATCCCCGGTGGCAACGTGAAGAAGGGTGACGTCGTCAAGGCCGTCATCGTTCGCACCGTCAAGGAGCGTCGTCGTCAGGATGGCTCGTACATCCGCTTCGACGAGAACGCAGCTGTCATTCTCAAGAACGACGGCGACCCCCGCGGCACCCGTATCTTCGGCCCGGTGGGCCGAGAGCTGCGCGAGAAGAAGTTCATGAAGATCATCTCGCTCGCGCCGGAGGTGCTGTAAGCATGAAGATCAAGAAGGGCGACCTGGTTCAGGTCATCACCGGTAAGGACAAGGGCAAGCAGGGCAAGGTCATCGTTGCCTTCCCCGCTCAGGACCGCGTCCTCGTCGAGGGTGTCAACCGGGTCAAGAAGCACACCAAGGCCGGTCAGACGGCTCGCGGTTCGCAGACGGGTGGCATTGTCACCACCGAGGCCCCGATTCACGTCAGCAACGTACAGCTGGTCGTGGAGAAGGACGGCAACAAGGTCGTCACCCGCGTCGGCTACCGCTTTGACGACGAGGGCAAGAAGATCCGCGTTGCCAAGCGGAACGGTGAGGACATCTGATGACGACCACCACTGCGCCGCGTCTCAAGACGCGCTACCGCGAGGAAATCGCCGGCAAGCTGCGTGAGGAGTTCTCGTACGAGAACGTCATGCAGGTCCCCGGTCTGGTCAAGATCGTGGTCAACATGGGTGTGGGCGACGCCGCCCGCGACTCCAAGCTGATCGACGGTGCCGTCAGGGACCTCACCACGATCACCGGCCAGAAGCCCGCCGTCACGAAGGCCCGCAAGTCGATCGCGCAGTTCAAGCTGCGCGAGGGGCAGCCGATCGGCTGCCACGTCACCCTCCGTGGTGACCGCATGTGGGAGTTCCTGGACCGTACGCTGTCGCTCGCGCTTCCGCGTATCCGTGACTTCCGCGGTCTGTCGCCGAAGCAGTTCGACGGCCGTGGCAACTACACCTTCGGTCTCACGGAGCAGGTCATGTTCCACGAGATCGACCAGGACAAGATCGACCGGGTCCGGGGCATGGACATCACCGTGGTCACCACGGCGACCAACGACGACGAGGGTCGTGCCCTGCTTCGTCACCTCGGCTTCCCGTTCAAGGAGAACTGACCGTGGCGAAGAAGGCTCTGATCGCTAAGGCCGCCCGCAAGCCGAAGTTCGGCGTCCGGGGTTACACCCGGTGCCAGCGCTGCGGCCGGCCCCACTCCGTCTACCGCAAGTTCGGCCTGTGCCGCGTGTGCCTTCGTGAGATGGCTCACCGTGGCGAGCTGCCGGGCGTGACCAAGAGCTCCTGGTAATTCTCCTTCGCCCCTAGGGGCTTGGGAGGACCAGAAAGCTCTCGGTAAGTATCTGGTCGGCAGGAGCCCCGCTCTTCATGCCGTAGGCTTGAAGGGTTGGGCGCCTGCCGCCCTGACCGACTTACTACGCCGTAGGTCCCCGCACCGCACCCGTCCCGCCACTGAGTGGGGAGAGGGATGGCGCATACAGGAAACCCCGGCGAGAGAGGCCGAAGGCCAACTCATGACCATGACTGATCCCATCGCAGACATGCTCACGCGTCTGCGTAACGCGAACTCGGCGTATCACGACGATGTCGCAATGCCGCACAGCAAGATCAAGTCGCACATCGCGGAGATCCTCCAGCAGGAGGGCTTCATCACCGGCTGGAAGGTCGAGGACGCCGAGGTCGGCAAGAGCCTCGTCCTCGAGCTGAAGTTCGGGCCGAACCGCGAGCGTTCGATTGCCGGCATCAAGCGCATTTCGAAGCCGGGTCTGCGTGTATACGCAAAGTCCACCAACCTGCCGAAGGTCCTCGGCGGCCTGGGCGTGGCGATCATCTCCACGTCCCACGGTCTCCTGACCGGCCAGCAGGCAGGCAAGAAGGGCGTAGGTGGGGAAGTCCTCGCCTACGTCTGGTAGTCGGGAAAGGAAGGAAAGCTCATGTCGCGAATCGGCAAGCTCCCCATCCAGGTTCCCGCCGGTGTGGACGTCACCATCGATGGCCGCACGGTCGCGGTGAAGGGCCCCAAGGGTTCCCTCTCGCACACCGTCGCAGCGCCGATCGAGGTCACCAAGGGTGAGGACGGCGTGCTCAACGTCGTCCGCCCGAACGACGAGCGTCAGAACAAGGCCCTTCACGGCCTGTCCCGCACGCTGGTGGCGAACATGATCACCGGCGTGACCGCGGGATACAGCAAGGCGCTCGAGATCAGCGGTGTCGGTTACCGAGTCCAGGCGAAGGGCTCCAACCTGGAGTTCGCCCTGGGCTACAGCCACCCGATCCTCATCGAGGCCCCCGAGGGCATCACCTTCAAGGTCGAGTCGCCCACGAAGTTCAGTGTCGAGGGCATCGACAAGCAGAAGGTCGGCGAGGTCTCGGCGAAGATCCGCAAGCTGCGGAAGCCTGACCCGTACAAGGCCAAGGGCGTCAAGTACGCCGGCGAGGTTATCCGCCGCAAGGTCGGAAAGGCGGGTAAGTAAGCCATGGCATACGGTGTAAAGATCGCCAAGGGCGACGCCTACAAGCGTGCCGCCCTCAAGCGTCGCCACATCCGCGTCCGCAAGCACATCTCCGGTTCGCCGGAGAGGCCGCGCCTGGTCGTGACGCGTTCCAACCGCCACATCGTGGCTCAGGTCATCGACGACATCGCGGGCCACACGCTCGCGTCGGCGTCGACCCTGGACACGTCGATCCGTGGTGCGGAGGGTGACAAGAGCGCCCAGGCCAAGCAGGTCGGCGCCCTGGTCGCCGAGCGCGCCAAGGCCGCAGGCGTCGAGGCCGTCGTGTTTGACCGCGGTGGTAACCAGTACGCCGGGCGGATTGCCGCTCTGGCTGACGCCGCCCGTGAAGCCGGGCTGAAGTTCTAAGCCCCGGTTCCAACGCACAGCGGACGTAACAGAGAGAGGTAAATCCAATGGCTGGACCCCAGCGCCGCGGAAGCGGTGCCGGTGGCGGCGAGCGGCGGGACCGGAAGGGCCGTGACGGTGGCGCTGCCGCCGAGAAGACCGCGTACGTCGAGCGCGTCGTCGCGATCAACCGCGTTGCCAAGGTAGTGAAGGGTGGTCGTCGCTTCAGCTTCACCGCGCTGGTCGTGGTGGGCGATGGTGACGGCACCGTCGGTGTCGGATACGGCAAGGCCAAGGAAGTTCCCGCGGCCATCGCCAAGGGCGTCGAAGAGGCCAAGAAGAGCTTCTTCAAGGTCCCGCGTATCCAGGGCACCATCCCTCACCCGATCCAGGGCGAGAAGGCCGCGGGCGTCGTTCTGCTCAAGCCTGCTTCCCCCGGTACCGGTGTGATCGCGGGTGGCCCGGTGCGCGCCGTTCTGGAGTGCGCCGGCGTCCACGACATCCTGTCGAAGTCGCTCGGTTCCTCGAACCCGATCAACATCGTGCACGCGACCGTGGCGGCCCTCCAGGGCCTGCAGCGTCCCGAGGAGATCGCGGCTCGCCGTGGTCTGCCCCTCGAGGACGTCGCCCCCGCGGCTCTGCTTCGTGCACGTGCGGGAGCGGGTGCGTAATGGCTCGCCTCAAGATCACGCAGACGAAGTCGTACATCGGCAGCAAGCAGAACCACCGCGACACCCTGCGTTCGCTCGGGCTCAAGCGCCTGAACGACTCGGTTGTCAAGGAGGACCGCCCCGAGTTCCGCGGCATGGTGCAGACCGTCCGCCACCTCGTGACGGTTGAGGAGGTTGACTGACATGGCGGAGAACAGCCCGCTGAAGGCCCACAACCTCCGGCCTGCCCCGGGCGCCAAGACCGCCAAGACCCGTGTGGGTCGTGGTGAGGCGTCCAAGGGTAAGACCGCAGGCCGTGGTACCAAGGGTACGAAGGCTCGTTACCAGGTTCCGGAGCGCTTCGAGGGTGGCCAGATGCCCCTCCACATGCGTCTCCCGAAGCTCAAGGGCTTCAAGAACCCGTTCCGCACGGAGTACCAGGTCGTGAACCTGGACAAGCTCTCGACGCTCTACCCCGAGGGTGGAGAGGTCACGGTGGCCGACCTGGTCGCCAAGGGCGCTGTGCGCAACAACCACCTCGTCAAGGTCCTCGGACAGGGCGAGATCTCCGTGGCACTGCAGGTTTCGGTTGACGCCGTCTCCGGCTCCGCCAAGGAGAAGATTGCCGCTGCCGGCGGCACCGTCACCGAACTCGTCTGAGACAACTCGGACAGGGCTGTGGCCTGAACACCCGACCGGGGATGCCTCTCATTTGGGGCATCCCCGGTTGGTCGTTCCTAGGGGGGCATGTCCGCCGGTAAGGTGGCGTGCATTGTTGCTGTGGTAAGTCCTGGGCAAGCGCCCGGGGTCCTTTGGCTGTTACGTACCCGTCGATCCTCAAGACCGTCACCTCACGCTTTTGCGCGGGGGTCGCAGGAGGCACCGTGCTCACCGCGTTCGCCCGGGCGTTCAAGACGCCCGACCTGCGCAAGAAGCTGCTCTTCACGCTCGGCATCATCGTGCTCTACCGGCTCGGGGCGCACATCCCCGTACCGGGGGTGAGCTACGAGAACGTCCAGACCTGTGTTGACCAAGCCAGCAAGGGCAACAACAGCCTCTTCGGTCTGGTCAACATGTTCAGCGGTGGTGCACTGCTGCAGATCACGATCTTCGCGCTCGGCATCATGCCGTACATCACGGCCAGCATCATTCTTCAGCTGCTGACCGTCGTCATCCCCCGGCTCGAAGCCCTCAAGAAGGAGGGACAGTCGGGCACGGCCAAGATCACGCAGTACACGCGTTATCTGACCGTCGCACTGGCCATCCTCCAGGGCACCGGCCTGGTGGCGACCGCCCGCAGCGGCGCGCTGTTCAGCGGCTGCCCTGTCGCCGACCAGATCGTCCCGAACCAGTCGATCTTCACGACGATCGTCATGGTGATCACCATGACCGCCGGAACCGCCGCCGTCATGTGGCTCGGTGAGCTCATCACCGACCGCGGCATCGGCAACGGCATGTCGATCCTGATGTTCATCTCGATCGCCGCCAGCTTCCCCGGCGCCCTGTGGGCCATCAAGCAGAGCGGCAAGCTGGCCGACGGATGGATCGAGTTCATCACGGTCATCCTCGTCGGCTTCGTGATGGTGGGCCTCGTCGTCTTCGTCGAGCAGGCCCAGCGCCGGATTCCCGTGCAGTACGCGAAGCGCATGATCGGGCGCCGGTCGTACGGCGGTACGTCCACTTACATCCCGCTCAAGGTGAACCAGGCGGGTGTGATTCCCGTCATCTTCGCTTCTTCGCTGCTCTACATTCCTGCTCTAATCGTTCAGTTCTCCAACTCCACCGCGGGCTGGGCGACCTGGATTCAGGACCACTTCGTCAAGGGCGACCACCCGTACTACATCGCGACGTACTTCTTGCTGATCGTGTTCTTCGCCTTCTTCTACGTGGCGATCTCGTTCAACCCCGAAGAAGTCGCGGACAACATGAAGAAGTATGGTGGCTTCATCCCGGGCATCCGGGCAGGTCGACCCACAGCCGAGTACCTGAGCTACGTGCTCAACAGGATCACTTGGCCGGGATCGCTCTACCTGGGCCTGATCGCTCTTGTGCCGACGATGGCGTTGGCCGGCTTCGGTGGCGCGAACCAGAACTTCCCGTTCGGCGGGACGAGCATCCTGATCATCGTGGGTGTGGGTCTGGAGACCGTGAAGCAGATCGAGAGTCAGCTCCAGCAGCGCAATTACGAAGGGTTCCTCCGCTGATGCGAATCGTCCTCGTCGGGCCGCCCGGTGCCGGCAAGGGAACGCAGGCTGCGTTCCTTGCCAAGAATCTCTCGATTCCGCACATCTCCACGGGCGACCTCTTCCGCGCCAACATCAGCCAGGGCACCGACCTTGGCAAGCAGGCCCGCTCCTACATGGACGCGGGACAGCTGGTGCCGGACGAAGTCACCATCGCGATGGCCAAGGACCGCATGTCCCAGCCGGACGCCGAGAACGGCTTCCTCCTGGACGGCTTCCCCCGCAACGTGGGGCAGGCCGTGGCGCTCGACGAGATGCTCCACAGCGAGGGCGTCAAGCTGGACGCGGTTCTTGACCTCGAGGTCCCCGAGGACGAGGTGGTCAAGCGCATCGCTGGCCGCCGCATCTGCCGTAACGACAGTGCGCACGTCTTCCACGTGACGTACAACCCGCCGAAGGCCGAGGGCGTCTGCGACGCCTGCGGTGGCGAGCTGTACCAGCGGGACGACGACACCGAGGAGACGGTCCGGACCCGTCTCGAGGTCTACCACACGCAGACCGAGCCGATCATCGACTACTACCGGTCCCAGGGCCTGGTCGTGACGATCTCCGCGCTCGGCAAGGTCACCGAGGTGACCGAGCGGGCCATGGAGGCACTCAAGAAGTCCGACGAGGGCTGACGCCCCCGTTTCACCACCGCAGCCGGCCGCGGCGCCTTCGGGCGCCGCGGCCGACTGTTTGCGCCGTATCGTGGAGTACGGCCCGACGTTCACCTCCGTACGCAGAAAGGCGCCCAGCGATGGTGCAGATCAAGACCCCCGAGCAGATCGCGAAGATGCGCGAGGCGGGCCTCGTGGTCGCTGCCATACACGCCGCCACGCGCGAGGCGGCCGTCCCCGGCGCCACCACGAAGGACCTGGACGAGGTCGCGCGCAAGGTGATCGCCGACCACGGTGCGAAGTCGAACTTCCTGGGCTACGGCGGATTCCCGGCCACGATCTGCACCTCGGTCAACGAGGTCGTCGTGCACGGCATCCCGGACGAGAAGACCGTCCTCAAGGACGGCGACATCATCTCGATCGACGCCGGCGCGATCATCGACGGCTGGCACGGGGACGCGGCGTACACGGCCTTCGTGGGCACCGGTCACGCCCCGGAGCTCGTCGAGCTCTCCCGGGTGACCGAGGAGTCCATGTGGGCCGGGATCGCCGCTATGAAGGTGAACAACCGGCTCGTCGACATCTCGAAGGCCATCGAGTCCTACATCCGTCGCCAGCCCCGCCCGGCGACCGGCAAGTACGGGATCATCGAGGACTACGGCGGCCACGGCATCGGTACCGAGATGCACATGGACCCGCACCTGCTGAACTACGTCTCCCGCAAGCGCGGCAAGGGCATCAAGCTCGTCCCGGGCGTCTGCCTGGCCATCGAGCCCATGGTGTCGCTGGGCACGGCGCAGACCAAGGTCCTCTCCGACGAGTGGACGGTCCTCACGACCGACGGCTCCTCGTCGTCGCACTGGGAGCACTCGATCGCCCTCACGGAGCAGGGCCCGCTGGTCCTGACCGCCCCGGACTGCGGCCGGGCGAAGCTCGCGCAGTACGGCGTGGAGGCGGCTCCCGACCCGCTGGGCTGAGCTCACCTCCCGCCCGGGGCCGGACCGCCCGCACAGGACTGTCCGGCTGATCCGTGTCTAAGGATCAGAGGAAGTGGGCAAACTTGACGGATTCGTCTTTTGGAGTCCGCTGACGTAGACTGACTCGTCGGCTCTCGTGCATCCGTGTGTCTGCATACGGTGCGTGGAGTCGATCAAGGTAGCCGATTCGAAGGGCGAAGCGTGGCCAAGAAGCAAGGTGCCATCGAAATTGAGGGCACCGTGATCGAGTCCCTCCCGAACGCCATGTTCAGGGTGGAGCTCCAGAACGGTCACAAAGTCCTCGCGCACATCAGCGGCAAGATGCGTATGCACTACATCCGCATCCTCCCGGATGACCGGGTCGTCGTGGAGCTTTCTCCGTACGACCTGACGCGTGGCCGGATCGTCTACCGGTACAAGTAGATCTTGCCGCCATCCCGCTTCGGCGTGGTGAGGGCACTGACCCGGAGAACCTGACATCCCATGAAGGTCAAGCCGAGCGTCAAGAAGATCTGCGACAAGTGCAAGGTGATCCGCCGTCACGGCCGGGTCATGGTCATCTGCGACAACCTGCGCCACAAGCAGCGCCAGGGCTGACGCACGACCACCTGCATCTCGCAGTTCTTCGCGCGACGCACGTAAACGTACATACGCAGTGCCCGTCCAAGCTTCGGCTGACGACACCTCCGGCGGGGGCCGGGGACCCGGGCGTACCACCTCTTCCCACACGGGCGAGGTCGGCGTTCGGGAGTGGTACTGCGGAAGACCCCCGAAATGACAACTGGAGCCATTGAATGGCACGCGTTTCAGGTGTTGACATCCCGCGCGAAAAGCGCGTGGAGGTTGCCCTCACCTACGTCTTCGGCATCGGGCGTACCCGGTCCAAGGAGATCCTCGCCACCACCGGCGTGAACCCCAACGCTCGCGTTCGTGACCTGGCCGAAGAGGACCTGGTCAAGATCCGCGAGTACGTGGACGCCAACCTCCGCACCGAGGGTGACCTTCGCCGCGAGATCCAGGGCGACATCCGCCGCAAGATCGAGATCGGCTGCTACCAGGGCATCCGGCACCGTCGCGGTCTGCCGGTCCACGGTCAGCGCACCAGCACGAACGCGCGTACCCGCAAGGGCCCGCGTCGCGCGATCGCCGGTAAGAAGAAGCCGGGCAAGAAGTAGTCCTCAGCGGACGAGCTGCGGGCGTCCGGGTCACCGGTCATCCGCGGTAACCAGCGGTCTTCGCTGTAGGACCGATCACCTCCCCTCTCCATCTGGAGTAAAGACATGCCCCCCAAGGGTCGTCAGGGCGCAGCCAAGAAGGTGCGTCGCAAGGAAAAGAAGAACGTCGCTCATGGGCACGCCCACATCAAGAGCACGTTCAACAACACCATCGTCTCGATCACGGACCCCTCGGGCAACGTGATCTCCTGGGCCTCCGCCGGCCACGTCGGCTTCAAGGGCTCGCGCAAGTCCACCCCCTTCGCCGCGCAGATGGCCGCTGAGTCGGCCGCCCGCCGCGCGCAGGAGCACGGCATGCGCAAGGTCGACGTCTTCGTCAAGGGTCCCGGCTCCGGCCGTGAGACCGCGATCCGCTCCCTCCAGGCCACGGGCCTCGAGGTCGGTTCGATCCAGGACGTCACCCCGACGCCGCACAACGGCTGCCGTCCGCCGAAGCGTCGCCGCGTCTGATCCGTCGCGGCCGGTGACGGCCGTGCGTCAGTAGCGTGGGTCCGGGCGGTATGCCCCTTCGGGGGCGTGCCGCCCGTACCCTTGTTTCATCTGTCGGGCATCAAATAGTGGGTGCCCACGACTGAAGGATTCCTTCATGCTTATCGCTCAGCGTCCGTCGCTGACCGAAGAGGTCGTCGACGAGTTCCGTTCCCGGTTCGTGATCGAGCCGCTGGAGCCTGGCTTCGGTTACACCCTCGGCAACTCCCTGCGTCGCACGCTCCTCTCCTCGATCCCCGGTGCCGCTGTCACCAGCATCCGGATCGACGGTGTCCTGCACGAGTTCACCACCGTGCCGGGCGTCAAGGAGGACGTGACCGACCTCATCCTCAACATCAAGCAGCTGGTCGTCTCCTCGGAGCACGACGAGCCGGTCGTGATGTACCTGCGCAAGCAGGGTCCCGGCCTGGTCACCGCTGCTGACATCGCCCCGCCGGCCGGTGTCGAGGTCCACAACCCGGACCTGGTCCTGGCCACGCTGAACGGCAAGGGCAAGCTGGAGATGGAGCTGACCGTCGAGCGCGGTCGCGGCTACGTCTCCGCCGTCCAGAACAAGCAGGTGGGCCAGGAGATCGGCCGGATCCCGGTCGACTCCATCTACTCGCCGGTGCTCAAGGTCACGTACAAGGTCGAGGCGACCCGTGTCGAGCAGCGCACCGACTTCGACAAGCTGATCGTCGACGTCGAGACCAAGCAGGCCATGCGTCCCCGTGACGCCATGGCGTCGGCCGGTAAGACCCTGGTCGAGCTGTTCGGTCTGGCGCGCGAGCTCAACATCGACGCCGAGGGCATCGACATGGGCCCGTCCCCGACGGACGCCGCGCTCGCCGCCGATCTGGCGCTGCCGATCGAGGAGCTCGAGCTCACGGTCCGTTCGTACAACTGCCTCAAGCGCGAGGGCATCCACTCCGTGGGTGAGCTCGTGGCTCGCTCCGAGGCGGACCTGCTCGACATCCGCAACTTCGGTGCGAAGTCGATCGACGAGGTCAAGGCGAAGCTGGCCGGTATGGGCCTGGCGCTCAAGGACTCGCCTCCCGGCTTCGACCCGACCGCCGCCGCCGACGCCTTCGGCGCCGACGACGACGCGGACGCCGGTTTCGTGGAGACCGAGCAGTACTGAGCGCCTTCCGGCGAGGGGTGCCCGTCGTCGAGGGTGCCCCGCGCCGGGGTTGAGGCTCTGTCCTCAAACGCCGGACGGGCTCGGATTTCGGGCTGAGGCCCGATCTCGGGTGCGGACGGCACACGAACTTCCGCGGGGCGGCCGCCTCGCGGGAACTGACACCGGTACCTGATACGGCCGGTGCAGCACACAAGGAGAAAAACCATGCCTCAGCCCGCCAAGGGTGCCCGTCTGGGCGGCAGCGCTGCGCACGAGAAGCTTCTTCTCATCAACCTCGCGAAGTCGCTGTTCGAGCACGGCCGCATCACCACGACCGAGGCCAAGGCCCGCCGCCTGCGTCCGGTCGCCGAGCGTTTCATCACCAAGGCGAAGAAGGGCGACATCCACAACCGTCGCCTGGTGCTGCAGTCGATCACGGACAAGGGCATCGTGCACACGCTCTTCACCGAGATCGCCCCGCGGTACGAGAACCGCCCCGGTGGTTACACCCGCATCACCAAGATCGGCAACCGTCGTGGCGACAACGCCCCGATGGCCGTCATCGAGCTGGTCGAGGCGCTGACCGTGGCGCAGGCCGCCACCGGTGAGGCCGAGGCCGCGACCAAGCGCGCCGTCAAGGAAGACGCCCTCAAGAAGGACGAGGCTCCGGCCGAGACCGTCGAGGACGCCAAGCCGGCCGACGCCGCCGCTGAGGACTCCAAGGACGCCTGAGCGTTCTGAGACCCGGTACGGGCCCGCATCTCCCTTCGGGGCGGTGCGGGCCCGTTCGCTTTTGAGAGGATCTTCGGGTGAGTGACGAGGCAGAGCCCGGATTCGTACGGGTGCGGCTGGACCTGTCCTACGACGGCAAGGACTTCTCCGGCTGGGCGAAGCAGACCAGCAGGCGCACCGTGCAGGGTGAGATCGAGGACGCGCTGCGTACCGTGACGCGGTCGTCCGTGACGTACGACCTGACGGTCGCGGGGCGCACCGACGCCGGGGTGCACGCGCGGGGGCAGGTGGCGCACGTCGACCTGCCGGCCGGGGTGTGGGCCGAGCACGAGGAGAAGCTGCTGCGGCGGATGGCGGGGCGGCTGCCGCTGGACGTGCGGATCTGGCGGGCGGCCGAGGCCCCCGCGGGGTTCAACGCGCGCTTCTCCGCGCTGTGGCGGCGTTACGCCTACCGGGTGGGGGACCGGCCGGGCGGTGTGGACCCGCTGCTGCGGGGCCATGTGCTGTGGCACGACCGGCCGTTGGACCTGGACGCGATGAACGAGGCCGCCGCCCTGATGGTGGGGGAGCACGACTTCGCGGCGTACTGCAAGAAGCGTGAGGGCGCCACGACCATCCGTACGCTGCAGAAGCTGCACTGGGTGCGGGACGCGGGGTCGGGGGTGCTGACGGCGACCGTGCAGGCGGACGCCTTCTGCCACAACATGGTGCGGGCGCTGATCGGCGCGGCGCTGTTCGTCGGTGACGGGCGCCGTCCTGCCGGGTGGCCGGCCGAGGTGCTGGCGGCGAAGGTGCGGGACCCGGGTGTGCACGTGGTGCGGCCGCACGGGCTGACGCTGGAGGAAGTGGCGTATCCGGCGGACGGGCAGCTGGCGGCGAGGGCCGTGGAGGCCCGGAACGTCAGGACGCTGCCGGGGGCGGGCTGCTGCTGACCGGTCTGCGGCGCAGGGCGCGGACCAGCCTGGCGGCGAAGTGGACGGCGACGGCGCTGGACACGGTCGAGCGGAACCAGCCGATGTCCGGCGTCCACCAGGCGTAGACCGCCGCCGCGCCGAAGACCAGCAGCGCCAGGGTGCGCAGGATCCACCAGCTGACCGGGTGGGACTCGGAGGTGGGCGGGGTCTCCGGGTGGACGCCGTCCTTCGTGGTCATGGTGTCCCGCATGCCCGCGAGGAATCCGCGCCGGACCAGCACACGGGCGCCCGGGAGTCCGGCGAGGATCTCCTGCTCGCCCCCGTAGCCCTCGGGGAGCGGAGGGAGGCCCAGGGCGGCGACCAGCTGGCCCTGATGGCGGGCGGGGTCGCCCGAGGCCCGCAGGATGTGGGCCAGGGGGCGCGGGTCGGTCAGTCCGTAGACCCGCGCCAGTGCGGCGGCCGTGGCGGTCGCCTTCGCGTGGTCGGTGGCGGGGGCGGCGGTCTCCCAGGCGTGGTCCGTCACCTTCCTGCCCCGGTGCAGCAGGGTGAAGCTGCTCCGCTCGGGTGTGCGGTGCAGGACCAGGGCGGGCCAGTCCTCGGCGGTGGTGAAGTTGTCGGCGGCCGAGGTGAGCGGGTCCTCCGGGAGCAGGGCCGCGCGTCTCCCGCGCACCGGGTCCGGGACGATCTCGACGTAGGTGTGGTGACTGCCCGCAGGGGCCGTCCGCAGGCTGTGGCCGCAGATCAGGGCGGCCTGGGCGACCTCGGTGGGACCGGTGGAGGCGATCGCGACCGACCGGGGCGCCAGCTCGCGCTCCCAGTCGGGCGCGCCGGTGGCCGGGGGCCGGGGGGACGGGCGGAAGAAGGGGACCTTCATGGCCAGCTCGACACGGGTGTCGGAGCGGGCCTCCAGGAACTCGGCGCGGGCATCGCCGAAATAGGTCCAGGGAAAGGTCGTGGCGTGCACCCCGATGCTGCGGAAGGCGGTGAGGGCCTCCTCGTAGCGGCTCATCGACCACAGGACCAGGGCCAGGTGGTTGCGGAAGCCGGCGGCCTCCCGGTCGCCGGGGGCGTAGCTCTCCGACAGGGCCTGGGCGCGGACCACCGCGGCCTCGGCGCGCGGGGTGTACGGGTCGGGATCGGGCGTCTCCTCGTCGGCGATCAGGTACTCCACGACGGCCTGGAGCGGCAGCGCGTGGAGCCGTGAGCCGGGCGGCGCCTGGTCGGCCGCGCGCTCGGCGAAGGCGAACATCTCCTCGTGCGAGCCGTACCACTTGCCGCACAGGTACTGAAGCGCCTGGACGTGGCAGCCCTCGTGGTGGGGGTCGCGCGCGTTCGCCTCGGCCAGATAGGTGTCGAAGACCTCGCGCGGGGCCTGGATGCCCCGGGCCTGTGTCAGCGCGATGCGCCACGGGACCGGGTCGTCGGGGTTGAGCTCGGCGGCTTCCGAGATCACCGGCACCGCGTCCCGCAGCACCGTGTGGAACGCCCGGAACTGGTCGGCCTCGACGTGCTTGGCCCGGGCGCCCGTCCGTATCTGCCAGGCCTGGTAGATGTACTGGTCGGCCTTGACCAGTACGGCGTCGGGGTGCTCCGGATACTCCTCCAGCCAGCTGTCCAGCCACCCGGGGTGGTGCAGGGAGGCCCGTGCGAGACGGGAGACGCAGGTGTCCCTGCGCTCCCACTGGGCGTGCTCCCGGGTGGCCGCGAGCAGCTCCGCGGCCGGGGCGTGGTCACCGTCCGCCGCCGCGGCGAGGGCCTCCCGCAGCGAGGGGTCCGGGGCGTCCACGACCACGGCGTCGTCCGGGGGCAGGTCGGCGCCTATGGCGTCGCTGTGGCGCAGGACGCGCGGGATGGTGAGGAGGGTGTGCAGACGCACGGCGGCGGGTCCTCGGTCGGAGGGAGGGACGGGACGGTGCGCGAGCGGCGGGCGGACGGTCAGACGACGGGGGCCCCTGCGGCCGCCGAGGCCTGGACCTCACCGCGGTGGCGGATCTGCCGGAAGGTGAAGTCGGTGAGGTCGTCACCGACCGCGTACACGTCCTTCGCCGCTGTGGTGACGTTCTTCCCGCTGGTGAAGCCGCCGACCGTGAAGTAGGCGTAGCGCCCGTAGGAGTTGGCGGTACGCCGGCAGACGGACCCGCCGCGGCAGAAGGTGGGTACGCCCGAGCCGCTCAGTGAGGCGAGGCCGCCTGACGCCTGCTGGGCCGCCTTCCTGGCCTCCGCCTCGGTGCCGAAGACGGCGAGACCGATGGTGACCGCGACGCCGTCCTTGCTGTACGTGGCGCGGATGACCTGGTCGCAGCCGTTGCCGTCGAGGATCTGGCCGAGGGCGCCCTGGGTCGTCGTGGCGCAGTTCGCCGTGCGGGCGGTGGCGCCCTTGGCGTAGACGCGGTCGCCCATGGTCAGCTTCCTGCCGGGGAAGAAGGCGTCGACGGTGACCGGGCCCTTGTCCTTCTTCTCGTCGGCTATGTAGTCCTTCGGGTCCGGCGGGGGCGGCGGAGCCACCGAGGAGAAGGAGGGCCCCGGCGCGGAGGTCTCCGAGGGCAGGTCGGCGGGGGCGGGCAGCTCACTCGCGTTCTTGTCCGACCCGGACGTGCCACCGCCTCCACCGGTCGTGATGACGGCCGTGGCCACGATCGCGGCCACGGCGGCGGTGGCCACCGCGCCACCCCCGATCAGCAGCCACTTCTTGCGCCTGCCGCGTGCGGCGGACGCCTCCGCCAGTGCTGCCCAGTCCGGAGTCCGGCTCTCTCCCGGCCCCCAGGAGGGCCCCCCTTGCCCAAAGCTCATGCGGCGAATCCTAGACCGACCGTAATCCGGTTGGGCCAATGGTTCTCCTGCCGTGACAATGCTGTGCATGGGACATCTTGAAGCGGGCCACCTGGAGTACTACCTACCGGACGGACGGGTGCTGCTCGGCGACGCTTCGTTCCGGGTGGCCGACGGCGCCGTGGTCGCCCTCGTCGGCGCGAACGGGGCGGGCAAGACGACCCTGCTGAAGCTGCTCGCCGGGGAGCTCCAGCCGCACGGCGGCTCGGTCTCGGTGAGCGGCGGGCTGGGCGTGATGGCCCAGTTCGTGGGTTCCGTACGGGACGAGCGGACCGTCCGTGACCTGCTGGTCTCCGTGGCCCAGCCCCGCCTCAGGACGGCGGCGGCGGCTGTCGACGCGGCGGAGGAGCGCATCCTCACCGTGGACGACGAGGCCGCGCAGATGGCGTACGCGCAGGCGCTGAGCGACTGGGCGGAGGTGCAGGGGTACGAGGCCGAGACGCTCTGGGACATCTGCACCATGGCCGCGCTCGGCGTCCCGTACGAGAAGGCGCAGTGGCGCGAGGTGCGCACGCTCAGCGGGGGCGAGCAGAAGCGGCTCGTCCTGGAGGCGCTGCTCCGGGGTCCGGACGAGGTGCTGCTGCTCGACGAGCCGGACAACTATCTGGACGTCCCCGGCAAGCGGTGGCTGGAGGAGAAGCTCAGGGAGACCCGTAAGACGGTGCTCTTCGTCTCCCACGACCGGGAGCTGCTCTCGCGGGCCGCCGAGAAGATCGTGAGCGTGGAGCCGAGCCCGGCCGGCTCGGACGTCTGGGTGCACGGCGGCGGGTTCGGCACGTACCACGAGGCCCGCAAGGAGCGGTTCGCGCGCTTCGAGGAGCTCCTGCGGCGCTGGGAGGAGGAGCACGCCCGGCTGAAGGCGCTGGTCCTCCGGATGCGGCAGCAGGCGGCGAACAGCCCCGACATGGCGAACCGCTACCACGCGATGCAGACCCGCTTCAAGAAGTTCGAGGAGGCGGGGCCGCCCCCGGAGCCGCCGCGCGAGCAGGACATCAGGATGCGGCTGCGCGGCGGGCGGACCGGGGTGCGGGCGGTGACCTGCACGAACCTGGAGCTGACCGGGCTGATGAAGCCGTTCGACCTGGAGATCTACTACGGGGAGCGGGTCGCCGTGCTCGGCTCCAACGGCTCGGGGAAGTCGCACTTCCTGCGGCTGCTGGCGGGGGAGCCGGTGGCGCACACCGGGGAGTGGAAGCTCGGGGCGCGGGTCGTGCCGGGTCACTTCGCCCAGACGCACGCCCACCCGGAGCTGCTCGGCAGGACGCTGGTGGAGATCCTCTGGACCGAGCAGGCCAAGGACCGGGGCGGCGCGATGGGGGTGCTGCGGCGCTACGAGCTGGAGCGCCAGGGCGACCAGGCCTTCGAGAGGCTGTCCGGCGGGCAGCAGGCACGGTTCCAGATCCTGCTCCTGGAGCTGGCCGGCACGACCGCGCTGCTGCTGGACGAGCCGACGGACAACCTGGACCTGGAGTCGGCCGAGGCGTTGCAGGACGGGCTGGAGGTGTACGACGGGACGGTCATGGCCGTCACGCACGACCGCTGGTTCGCGAAGTCCTTCGACCGGTACCTGGTCTTCGGCTCGGACGGGGTGGTGCGGGAGTCCACGGAGCCGGTCTGGGACGAGCGCCGGGTCGCGCGGGAGCGGTAGGGGCCGCGCGTTTTGACCCGTCCCGGGCGGGGCGGGTACTGTCAGGGGTTGTTATACGTATGGGCTTCGTCGTTCTAAGCGAAGAGCCCGTGCGTAGGTTCTCTGGAGCAGTTCCCAGTGGCTCGCATACGGGCAAGGTCCCCGGCATTGTGTGCCCCAGCTGCATGATCGCTTCAGAAGTGCCATGTGTCTGGACCTCATCCACTGAAGAAGCGAAGGCTAAGACGTGCGTACGTACAGCCCCAAGCCCGGCGATGTCACTCGCCAGTGGCACATCATCGACGCTGAGGACATCGTCCTCGGCCGTCTGGCCACCACGGCCGCGAACCTCCTCCGAGGCAAGCACAAGGCGATCTACGCCCCCCACATGGACATGGGCGACTTCGTCATCATCATCAACGCCGAGAAGGTTCACCTCTCCGGCAACAAGAAGACCCAGAAGATGGCGTACCGCCACTCGGGCTTCCCGGGCGGTCTCCGCTCCGTGCGTTACGACGAGCTCCTCGCGAAGAACCCCGAGAAGGCCGTCGAGAAGGCCATCAAGGGCATGATCCCCAAGAACACCCTGGGTCGTCAGATGATCTCGAAGCTCAAGGTCTACGCGGGCGACCAGCACCCGCACGCTGCGCAGCAGCCGGTCCCGTTCGAGATCACCCAGGTCGCGCAGTAGTTCCGGCCTCCCCCCTAAGACGTTAAAGAAAGATCTGAGGAGAATCGTGGCCGAGACCACTGCAGAGACGCCCGTCGAGGGCACCGAGGGCGAAGAGACCTTCGCCGAGGTGACCACCTTCGAGTCGGAGGTCCCCGTCGAGGGTGAGTACACCTCCGAGTCGCTCGCGGGCCGCTTCGGCGACCCGCAGCCCGCGGCCGGCCTTGGCCGTCGCAAGAACGCCATCGCCCGCGTCCGGATCGTCCCGGGCACCGGCAAGTGGAAGATCAACGGTCGCACCCTTGAGGACTACTTCCCCAACAAGGTGCACCAGCAGGAAGTCAACGAGCCCTTCAAGGTGCTCGAGCTCGACGGCCGCTACGACGTCATCGCCCGCATCTCGGGTGGCGGCGTCTCCGGTCAGGCCGGCGCCCTGCGCCTCGGCGTGGCCCGCGCGCTGAACGAGGCGGACGCGGACAACAACCGCGCCACGCTGAAGAAGGCCGGCTTCCTCTCCCGCGACGACCGCGCGGTCGAGCGCAAGAAGGCCGGTCTCAAGAAGGCCCGTAAGGCCCCGCAGTACAGCAAGCGCTAAATCGCCTGCTCGTCTGCATTACACGTTCGCCCCGGCGGCACACCTCGTGCTGCTGGGGCGTTCGTTTATCAGCCTCTGCGGGCGTATAACGGCTTAAGACGTTTGCACGTTTATCGGGCTGGCAGCCACGGGCGCGCCCTTCTTTGCTGTGCCTTGCCTCGCTTTGCCCTAATTTGATTACTTTGGTTTTGCGGTTTCGGAGCACCTTCGGAGGACACCAGTGGGACGACTCTTCGGCACGGACGGCGTGCGCGGTGTCGCCAACGCGGACCTGACAGCCGAGCTCGCGCTCGGACTCTCGGTCGCGGCGGCGCACGTACTGGCGGAGGCGGGCACCTTCGAGGGGCACCGGCCGACCGCTCTGGTGGGCCGCGACCCCCGTGCGTCCGGGGAGTTCCTGGAGGCCGCCGTCGTGGCGGGTCTGGCCAGCGCCGGCGTGGACGTCCTGCGTGTCGGGGTGCTTCCCACCCCCGCCGTGGCCTACCTCACCGGTGCGCTCGGAGCCGACATCGGCGTCATGCTCTCGGCCAGCCACAACGCCATGCCGGACAACGGCATCAAATTCTTCGCCCGCGGCGGTCACAAGCTCGCCGACGAGCTGGAGGACCGCATCGAGACGGTCTACGAGCAGCACCGCACCGGTGAGCCCTGGGCCCGTCCGACCGGCGCCGGAGTGGGCCGGGTCACCGACTACGCCGAGGGCTTCGACCGGTACGTCGCCCACCTCATCGCCGTCCTGCCGAACCGGCTCGACGGCCTGAAGGTCGTCCTCGACGAGGCACACGGCGCCGCCGCCCGCGTGTCGCCCGAGGCGTTCGCCCGTGCCGGGGCCGAGGTCATCACCATCGGCGCCGAACCGGACGGCCTGAACATCAACGACGGCTGCGGCTCCACCCATCTGGAGCTGCTGAGGGCCGCCGTCGTCGAGCACGGCGCCGACCTCGGTATCGCGCACGACGGCGACGCCGACCGCTGCCTGGCCGTGGACGCCTCCGGCGAGGAGATCGACGGAGACCAGATCCTGGCCGTGCTCGCCCTCGCCATGCGCGAGGCCGGCCAGCTGCGCAAGGACACCGTCGTCGGCACGGTCATGTCGAACCTCGGCTTCAAGATGGCGATGGAGCGTGAGGGCATCCACCTCGTGCAGACCGCCGTCGGCGACCGCTACGTCCTGGAGTCGATGAAGGCCGAGGGCTTCGCGCTGGGCGGTGAGCAGTCCGGCCACGTCATCGTCCTGGACCACGCCACGACGGGCGACGGCACGCTGACCGGGCTGATGCTCGGGGCGCGGGTCGCCGCCACCGGACGCACTCTCGCCGACCTGGCGGGAGTGATGCAGCGCCTCCCGCAGGTCCTCGTCAACGTGCCGGACGTCGACAAGTCCCGTGTGGACACCTCTCCCGAGGTGGCCGCCGCCGTGGCGCGGGCCGAGCACGACCTGGGTGACACCGGGCGGGTACTCCTGCGGAAGTCCGGCACCGAGCCGCTCGTACGGGTCATGGTCGAGGCCGCCGACCTCGAGCAGGCACGCGCGGTGGCCGGGCAGCTGGCCGACGTGGTCAAGTCCGCGCTCGGCTGACGGACCACCGGTCAGACGGACGACCCCGGCTCCACGGCCGGGGTCGTCCTGCGTCCTGCCTCCAGCTCCTGGACGATGCGGGTCAGGTCGGAGGGGGATGCCGCGAGGTGGACCGGCTCGCCCGCGTCGTCGAGTTCGGCGACGTGCCAGCTCCTGCTGACGGTGTCGCCGTCGCCGCCCCGGACGCGCCGCACACCCGTCACGGTGAGCCGCTCCACCGGAACGCGTCTCGCCGCGAACCTGCCCGGGCCGGGATGGGGCGTCACCGCGAGTGGGCCGTCGCCCAGGACGATGTGGGTGCCGAAGCCGTTCGGGTTGTAGTCGGTGTGCTCCAGGAACCGGGCGGGCAGGAACCGGTCCACGCCGTCCGGGGGCGGGCCCCCTGCCGTCGCCCCGGGCTCACGGACGCGGGTGGCGTGCCAGGCCCGGGCGGACAGCGCCAGTGTGGCCGCACCACCCGAAGCCGCCCAGG
Organism: Streptomyces sp. NPDC057287; assembly: GCF_042667905.1. Taxonomy (NCBI): domain Bacteria; kingdom Bacillati; phylum Actinomycetota; class Actinomycetes; order Kitasatosporales; family Streptomycetaceae; genus Streptomyces; species Streptomyces sp. NPDC057287. The sequence goes on from NZ_JBHUYV010000006.1 coordinate 382,411, forward strand.
CGAGCGTCGTGGGAGAGCCGAGCCGGCCCGTGGGGTGGAGGTAGCAGAGCGGCAGCAGCCACACCGCCGTGGCGACGAGCACGGCCGCGAACGGCAGCGCCGAGGGGAGGACTTCGTCGTCCGGCAGCCCGCGGCCGCGCCGGTGCAGCAGCAGACGGGCGCCGGGGTAGCCCGCCGCGAGGGCGCACACGGCCGCGATGACGGCCATCTCGCCCGTACCGGTGAAGTGGTCGCGCCACACGTGGTGTTCCCCGGCCACCTCCCTCACCTGGTGCCGCCAGACGGTCAGTTCGACGAGGTCGCCGGGGCGGAATCCCCGGGCCCCCTCCCGCGAGACACCGAGGCGCTCCAGCGGACGTCCGTCGGCGAAGTACAGCCAGCTGCTCCGACTCCCCCTGCCGGTCTCCGTCCGCGTGATGACCGCGCTCAGGGTGCTCAGGCACTCGCCGCGCTCCGTGGCGGGCGTTCCGGCGGCACAGGGGAGCGCCGACCTCCACGCCCGGTTCTCGGACGCGGTGGCCGGCACGGACCACGCTGCCAGTCCCGCGCCCGCGAGCAGCAGTGCGCACAGGACCGCCGGCACGGCCGCGCCGCGCCCCGCGGCGCGGTACGAGATGACGGGGGTGTGGCGCGATTCCGGGTCTCCGTGCTCGCGGTGCAGCGCGCGGAGCGTGTCCAGCTCCGCGTCGAACCGCCCGCGGTCGTCGGCGGACCCGCTCAGCGGCAGGGGCAGCCGCCGGGTGCGTCCGTCGCGCAGCAGCACGCTGACACGGTGGATCTGCTGGTTCCGTCCGTACTGGACGTACACGCGGAGATCGGCGATGTCGGTCCACGGCATGTTCCGGCGGCGCAACAGGGTCCGGGACCGCAGGCCGTGGACGTCGGCGCTCACCCGGGCGCCGGCCGCGTACAGGCAGACGAGGCCCACGAGCGCGAGCAGCAGGTCCGCCGCCGCCCACACGTCCAGGAGCCTGCCGTGGAGCCCGGTGCGCACCGCGGCCAGGGCCACCCCGGCTGTCCCGAAGGCGGCGGAACACCACAGGGCGCGTCTCCTGAGGGGACGGCAGAGCACTTCCCCGGCAACGGTCATGCCCCTGATCGTGGCACCGGCGGAGGCGCTCCCGCATGTGCGGTGTACGGCAGTTCCGGTGCCCGCGACGTTGCCGGTCCGTCACCCCCGGCCGCGGGCCGAGGTCACCGGGAGGTGCTCACCGTCCGCCGGCCGGCTGAGGCCGTCCGGCGCCGCACGTTCCACAGCGCCCTCTGGACGAGCAGGGTCAGGGTTCCCGCCAGGACGATGCCGCCCAGGTTGGCCAGCAGTTGCGCCGAGGACCCCCACGTCTGCTGGAGGTCCTGGTAGCTGAAGGCCACGGCTGCGTTGGCGGCGGCGGGCACCGTGGTCACCGAGATCGCCACTCCGATCAGCGCGCCGGACTTCGCCGACGTCAACGAGAGCGTCCCCGCGATACCAGCCAGGACCGCCACCACGAACGACATCCAGTCCGGGTGCCAGATGAACCCGGTGTTGGGCCTCTCCGCCTTCACCATGTCCTCGGTGAACAGCTCGAGCCCGTCCAGCAGCCAGGCGAAGCCCGCCGTGAGCACCATCGCCACCGCGAAGCCTCCGACCAGCGCCCACAGTGACCGCGCCACCAGCCGGGGCGCCCGCTGCACCAGCGCCGTCGAGATGCCGGCCAGCGGACCGAACTCCGGGCCCACCGCCATGGCCCCCACGATCAGGACCGCGTTGTCCAGCATCACACCGCATGCGGCGAGCATCGTGGCGAGCGCGAGGAAGGACACATAGGTGGCGCTGAAGGTCGACTCCTCGTGGGTGACCTCGCTCAGCTCCTCCCAGAGAACCGCGTCCGCGCCCTCACCCGGGGCCGCCCTCTCAGCCTCGTCGGCGCGCCTGGAGAGGGTGAGGTCCATGTCCTCGACCGTGATCGAGCCGCTGTCGTCGATGCCCATCTTCCGCAGGGCGCCGATCAGTTCGTCACCGGCCTCCCTCGCGACGTCGCACAGGACGACGTCGCCCACCGGGTTCCGCGCGGCACCCGTGAGCACCGCGACATGCGCGGTCCCCACGGTCCGCTCGATCAGCGCCAGCACCTCGTCGGTGCGGTCGGCGGGCACGATGAGGCGCAGATGGAGCACGGCGGATCCCTCCCGGAGTCAGAGTTTGCGCAGTGACAGGCGCTGGACCTTGTGGTCCGGCCCCTTGCGCAGCACCAGGGTGGCACGCCCGCGCGTCGGCGCCACGTTCTCCAGCAGGTTGGGCTTGTTGATGGTCCGCCACATGGTGCGCGCGTAGTCCAGCGCCTCCGCCTCGGAGACCTGCGTGTACTTCCGGAAGTACGAGAACGGGTTCTGGAACGCCGTCTCGCGCAGCCTGCGGAAGCGGTGGAGGTACCAGGTCTCGATGTCCTCGGCCTTGGCGTCGACGTACACGCTGAAGTCGAAGTAGTCCGCGAGCCCGACCCGGGTCCGGCCGTCCTTGCCGGGCAGCGCCGGCTGCAGTACGTTCAGCCCCTCGACGATGAGGATGTCGGGGCGGCGCACGGTCAGCCGCTCGCCGGGCACGATGTCGTAGATCAGGTGGGAGTAGACGGGGGCCGTCACCTCGTCCTTGCCGGCCTTGATGTCGGCGACGAACCGGGTCAGCGCCCGCCGGTCGTACGACTCGGGGAACCCCTTGCGGGACATCAGGCCCCGCGCCTCGAGCTCCTTCATCGGCAGCAGGAACCCGTCGGTGGTCACCAGCTCGACCCGGGGGTGCTCGGGCCAGCGCGCCAGCAGCGCCTGCAGGATGCGGGCGGAGGTGGACTTGCCGACGGCGACACTGCCGGCGACCCCTATGACGAACGGGGTGCCGCGCTGCTCGCCGTGCCCGTTGCCCGCGTCCCCGAGGAAGGTGTTCAGGGCGCCGCGCAGGCCGGAGGTGGCCTGGACGTAGAGGTTGAGCAGCCGGGAGAGCGGCAGATAGACGTCCCGGACCTCGTCGAGGTCGATGACGTCGCCGAGCCCTCTCAGCTTCTCGACCTCCTCGGCGCTGAGCGGCAGGGGGGTCTTGTCACGCAGGGCGCTCCACTCGGCCCGGGTCAGGTCGACGTAGGGCGTCGGCGCGTGCTCGGTGCGGCGGGTGCTCCGTGCGGGCGAAGTGATCACGTACTCATTGTTGCGGGAGTTTGAACGGAGTGGGGGGTGGGGTCGGTCACGTGGGGGAGGAACCGGTCTCGTGGGGGACCCGGGAGAATTCCCGGCGGGAATGAATCCCGGTCGACGGGGGACGGCCGGCCCTCGCACCCCCCGGGGATCTCAGGTCCCGTTCCGTAGGAAAGGGCCTGCTGAATTCCTGGAACGAGGCCGTGTGCGGCGGTGATGATCGCCCTGCCCGCCGAGCGGATCCGCCCCGTTGGTAACCTGCCGCTCCGCCTGCGGCAGGTGACTGCCGTCAGTCGGCTGGAACCATTCCTGCGTGACAGATGAGGTGCGAATGAAGACAAGTGGCAGAACCGGCGCCGCGGGCGTAGTGGTGGGGGCGCTCGCCCTCTCGGTGTTCACGGCTCCGTCGGCACAGGCCGCGGACACCGGGATCACGGTGTCGCGGATCGTCGTCAACGGGGGAAGGTCCATCATCGTGGGCACCTCGGACGAGAAGGCGCCGCCCGTGACCTTCCGGATCACCCTCCCCGTCGGCTACAGCACCGCCGACCCCTTCGCGTACGACGCGGAGCCCTTCCTCTACCACGGCACCACCCCGGCCAAGGGCGCCGACAGCGGCGGCCTCCTGATGAGCGGGTACACCTGCTACGAGACCAGCGCCCGGATCGCGGACTGCGAGGGTGAGCTGTCCGTCGACCCGCGCTACGACCTGGACTCGAACAGCGATGCCACGACGTGGAAGATCGGCGTCGCGGCGAAGCTGTGGAAGACGAACGGCCAGCTCAAGACGGCGGAGTACACCACCGCCTCCGGTGGCGTGAAGGTCAAGCGCTGGGCGAAGGCCACGGTCGACGCCTCGCCCGAGCCGGTGACGAAGGGGAAGACGATCACCGTCACCGGCAGCCTCAAGCGGGCGGACTGGGTGAAGCACGCGTACACCGGCTACGCCGGCAAGTCGGTCAGCCTCCAGTTCCGTAAGGCGGGCAGCTCCGTCTACTCCACGGTCAAGACGGCGACCTCGTCCAGCACGGGCGCGCTGAAGACCACGGTCAAGGCCTCCGCCGACGGCTACTTCCGCTGGACGTTCGGCGGCTCGTCGACCTCGGGCACGGCCACCGCAGCGGGCGACTACGTCGACGTGCGCTGAGCGGAGCCGTGCCGGCGGCCCCCCTCGCGGGCGGGCCGCCGGCACGGCAGCCCGGTCGCCGGGGTGTCACCCGTCGGCAGGACGCCCGCGGAGGTGGGCCCGGAGGGATGTGGCCAGACGGTCGGCCTGACCGGCCGGGACCCGCTCCCCTTCCGGGGCCCGGAGCAGCTCGAAGACTCCCGGTCCGCGGTGTTCCGGCGGCAGGTCCCTCGTGCGCGGGACGATGTGGAAGTGCACATGGGCGAAGCCTTCGGCCTCGGCGAACTGGACGACGTACGTCTTCTCGCAGCCGGTCACGCCGCGGAGCGCCCGGGAGAGGCCGATCTGCCACGCCCCCAGCGTGGAGGCCTCCGCGTCGGTGAGGTCGTGCACCGCCGTGACGTGGCGGCGGGGCAGCAGCACGAGCCAGCCCGGAACCGAAGTGGTGAAGGAGTGGGCCACCCGCCAGTGCCGGTCGAAGTCGACGCACTCCCGGGGCGGCAGATCGTCGAACCGCGCTTCCTGGACGCATGCGTAGCACTCAGGGGTCGTCATGACCGAGAGCGTAGGACCGTCCCGCCCGTAGCGCACCGGTCCCTCCCGCCCGGGCCCGGTGTCCGCACCCCTGTCGCGGACACCGGCCCCGGCCGGGAGGGACCGCGCCGTGCGGATCAGGGCTTGGCACCCTCGGCGTCGACGACGGCCGCGACGGTGCGGGCCGAGTCGATGGTGATGTCACCGGCGGTGTACTTCTGAGCGGGGGCGCCCTGGAAGTCCTCGGGCCACTCCAGCTCGTAGTCCTCCGTGACCACGAAGCGCAGACCCGCGTAGCCGTAGTCGTACGGGGAGAGGAGGATCTCCCGGCGCTGGTGAGTGCCTTCCTCCTCCCGGGTGACGGCGATCGCCCCGCGGCCCGCCGCGTCCTCGACGAGGTGGTCGGTGATCTCCACGCCGGGGACGGTGGCCATCGCCCGGTAGATGCGGGCGAGGGCCCCCGGGGCCAGCGGGTAGGACCCGACGAGCACACCCAGTCCGCGGAAGGTCTGAGCCTCCTCGCTCTCGGTGGCTGCTCCGGCGGTGGTGTCAGCGGGGTAGAGCTCACGGACCCGGGCCAGCAGGGCCGCGGGATCCTCGGGCAGGGCGGCGGCGGCCCGGTAGATCTCGCGGGCCGAGTGCTCGTCGTCCGACCGGTCCTTGTCCATGGCGGGGTCCCGGTACGGAATCCAGGAGTCGGGGTTGTACTCGGCCTTGCCCGCCCGACTGTCCGGGACCTTCAACCGCGGCTCCCCCAGCACACTCCTGGTGTAGATCCACTGGTCGTCGCGGGGTTCCGGCGGAGGCGTCACGCCCTCCAGGAAGTCGGCGGCCCTGCCCAGCGTCTCGGCCGCGGGGCGGGACAGGTCGAGGCCGGCCGCCGTGGCGGCGGGGCCCGTGGCGTGCGGGTCGGACGTGCCGACCAGATGGGTGCCGAGCAGGGCCGCCACGGTGACCGCCACGGCGGCTCCGACTGCGGCGAGCCGCCAGTCGGTCCGCAGACGGCGTTCGCGCCGGCCGCCCGCGATGGCGGCGGTCAGGCGCTGCCGCCCGGGGGCGAGCGTGGACCGGTCGGGCTCCGGGGCGTCGGCGCGCAGCTCGCGCAGACGGGTCATCTCGTCCATGTCGGATTCAGCTCCTGCTGGGCCGAAGGGAAGGCGGGGTCGGTGCTCAGAGCCTCGCGGACCTTGCGGCGGGCGCGGTTGAGACGTGAGCGGACGGTGCCGAGCGGTACGCCGAGCGCGTCGGCCACCTCCTGGTAGCCCAGGTCCGCCCATGCGACCAGCAGCAGCACGTGCCGGTCCCCGGGGGAGAGCGCGGCGAGCGCCCCGGCCAGCGGCGCCTGGACGGCGATCCGGTCGTCCGAGCGCTCGCTCCAGGACGCGGCGACGGGGTCCTCCCCGGTGCGCGCCAGGGCCTTGAGGGCACGCACCTCGCTGCGCCGGTGCCTGCCGATGAGGTTGGCGGCGATGCCGTACAGCCAGGGCCGGGCGAGACGGTGGGAGGGGTCGTAGCGGGCGCGTGTACGGAAGGCGATCAGGAACGTCTCGGCGGTGATGTCGTCCGCCGCGCCTTCCCCGAGGCGGCGGGCGGTGTACCGGTGGATGTCCGCCGCATGACGGTCGTACAGCCCGGCGAAGAGCTCCGGTTCACGCAGGGACCGGGTGATCGTCTCCGCGTCGTCCTCCCCGGTCGGCGGTGGTGGTCGTAGGTCGGGCACGGCGCCTCCGGCGGTCGGGCGGGTGAGTGTGGGCACCCGCTGTTGCCCGCAGCGGCCGGAAAGGTTCACGGGGGCGGGCCGACGGTCAGGACCGACAGGGTGGCAGACACTTTTGGCGCAGCGGCAGGCACTTCGGCGCGGCCCCGGCCGAGGGCACCGGCCTTATGGTGGCGATATGTGCGGAATCGTGGGTTACGTCGGGACGCAGTCGGCGCAGGATGTCGTAGTCGCGGGGCTGAAGCGGCTGGAGTACAGGGGGTACGACTCCGCGGGGGTCGCCGTCCTCGCGGACGGAGGGCTGGCCTCCGCGAAGAAGGCGGGGAAGCTCCTCAACCTGGAGAAGGAGCTCAAGGACCGGCCGCTGCCGGCCGGGAACACCGGGATCGGGCACACCCGTTGGGCCACGCACGGTGGGCCCACCGACGTCAACGCCCACCCGCACCTCGACAACGCGGGCCGGGTCGCCGTCGTGCACAACGGGATCATCGAGAACTTCGCGGCGCTGCGCGAGGAGTTGGCCGGCCGGGGGCACGACCTGGCCTCGGAGACCGACACCGAGGTGGTGGCCCATCTGCTGGCCGAGGCGTACTCGTCCTGCGGTGATCCGGCGGAGGCCATGAGGCTGGTCTGCCGGCAGCTGGAGGGCGCGTTCACCCTGGTGGCCGTCCATGCCGACGAGCCGGACGTGGTGGTCGGCGCCCGGCGGAACTCGCCCCTCGTCGTCGGGGCGGGGGACGGGGAGATGTTCCTGGCCTCCGACGTGGCCGCCTTCATCGCGCACACCAGGGACGCGATCGAGCTGGGCCAGGACCAGGTGGTCGAGCTGCGGCGCGACGGGGCGACGGTCACCGGCTTCGACGGCCGGCCCGCCGACGTACGTGAGTACCACGTGGACTGGGACGCGTCGGCCGCGGAGAAGGGCGGCTACGCCTCCTTCATGCTCAAGGAGATCGCCGATCAGCCCAAGGCGGTCGCCGACACGCTGCTGGGCCGGGTCGACGGCTCGGGCACGCTCCACCTCGACGAGGTGCGCATTCCGCAGACCGTGCTCCGCGAGGTCGACAAGGTCGTCGTCATCGCCTGCGGCACCGCCTTCCACGCCGGGATGATCGCCAAGTACGCCATCGAGCACTGGACGAGGCTGCCCTGCGAGACCGAGCTCGCCAGCGAGTTCCGCTACCGCGACCCGATCCTGGACCAGCGCACCCTCGTCGTCGCGATCTCGCAGTCGGGCGAGACGATGGACACGCTGATGGCGGTGCGGCACGCCCGTGAGCAGGGGGCGAAGGTCCTCGCCATCTGCAACACGAACGGCTCGACCATCCCGAGGGAGTCGGACGCCGTCCTCTACACGCATGCCGGGCCCGAGGTCGCCGTGGCCTCCACCAAGGCCTTCCTGACACAGCTCGTCGCCTGCTACCTCGTCGCGCTGTACCTCGGGCAGGTGCGCGGCACCAAGTGGGGCGACGAGATCCGCACCGTGGTGCGTCAGCTCTCCGAGATGTCCGGCGCGGTCGACAGTGTGCTGAGGACGATGGAGCCGGTGCGCGAGCTGGCCCGCTCGCTGTCCGGCCACGACACGGTGCTCTTCGTGGGCCGGCACGTGGGCTATCCGGTGGCCATGGAGGGCGCGTTGAAGCTCAAGGAGCTCGCGTACATGCACGCCGAGGGCTTCGCCGCGGGGGAGCTCAAGCACGGACCGATCGCGCTGATCGAGGAGGGCCTGCCGGTGGTCGTGATCGTGCCGTCCCCGCGCGGCCGTTCGGTCCTGCACGACAAGATCGTGTCGAACATCCAGGAGATCAGGGCCCGCGGGGCCCGTACCGTCGTCATCGCGGAGGAGGGGGACGAGGAGGTGGTCCCGTACGCCGATCACCTCATCAGGATCCCTGCTACGCCTACGCTGCTTCAGCCGCTGGTCGCCACGGTGCCGTTGCAGGTCTTCGCCTGTGAGCTGGCGACCGCCCGGGGCAACGAGGTGGACCAGCCGCGCAACCTGGCGAAGTCCGTGACAGTCGAGTGAGTGAGTGAGCGCGTGATCATTGGGGTCGGGATCGATGTGGCGGAGATCGAGCGCTTCGGCGCGGCGCTGGAGCGTACGCCCCAGCTGGCCGATCGGCTCTTCCTGGAGCGGGAGTTGCTGCTGCCCGGCGGGGAGCGGCGGGGGACCGCCTCGCTGGCGGCCAGGTTCGCGGCGAAGGAGGCCCTGGCCAAGGCGCTCGGCGCGCCCGGCGGGCTGCTCTGGACCGACGCCGAGGTGTGCGTCGAGGAGAGCGGCAGGCCCCGGCTCGAGGTGCGCGGCACCGTCGCCGCGCGGGCGGCCGAGCTCGGCGTACGGAGCTGGCACGTCTCGCTCAGCCACGACGCGGGGGTGGCGTCGGCCGTGGTGATCGCGGAGGGTTGAGGTATGCGACACGCCTACAGCGTCGAGACCGTACGGGCCGCCGAGAAGGCACTCATGGCACGCCTGCCGGACGGGGCGCTGATGCAGCGCGCCGCGGCCGGACTGGCGGTGGCCTGCGGTGATCTGCTCCGCCGCAACGGACGGGTGTACGGCTCCCGGGTCCTCCTCCTCGTCGGCAGCGGGGACAACGGCGGGGACACCCTGTACGCGGGAGCCCGGCTGGCCCGTCGCGGGGCGGGCGTACGGGCCCTGCTGACCTCGCCGGACAAGGTCCACAGGGCGGCGCTGGCCGCCCTGCTGGCGGCGGGCGGGCAGGTCCTGGACACCCCCGGCGGTCTGGGCCCCGTCGACCTCGTCGTCGACGGAATCACCGGGATCGGCGGCCGCGGCGGCCTGCGGCCCGAGGCGGCCGAACTGGTGCGCGCCGTCACCCGGGGACACGCGCCCGTGCTCGCGGTCGACCTGCCGAGCGGGGTCGAGGCGGACACCGGGCAGGTGCTCGGTGCGGCCGTGCGGGCGGACGCGACCGTCACCTTCGGCACGTACAAGCCGGGGCTGCTCATCGACCCGGCCGCCGAGCACGCGGGCGCGCTCCGGCTCGTCGACATCGGCCTGACGGCGCAACTGCCCGCGCGGCCGGACCTGGAGGCCCTCCAGTACGCCGACGTCGCCGCCCTGCTGCCCGAGCCCGACGCCGAGAGCGACAAGTACCGCCGCGGGGTCGTCGGCATCGCCGCGGGCTCGGAACGGTATCCGGGCGCGGCCGTGCTCGCGGTCGCCGGGGCGCTGCACGGCGGCGCGGGGGCCGTGCGGTACGCGGGTCCAGGGGCCGACGCGGTGATCGCCCGCTTCCCGGAGACCCTGGTGCACCCCGGCCCGCCGTCGAAGGCGGGACGGGTGCAGGCCTGGGTGGTCGGGCCGGGGCTCGGAGACTCCCCGGCGGCGGCCGGGGCGGTGGCCGACGTGCTGGCCGCCGACGTCCCGGTGCTGGTCGACGCGGACGGGCTGCGGCTGATGGACGAGGGCGCCGTGCGCTCCCGGACCGCGGCGACAATCCTCACCCCGCACGCGGGCGAGGCCGCAGCCCTGCTCGGCGTACCGCGCGAGGAGGTCGAGGCGGGACGGCTCGCCGCCGTACGGGAACTGGCCGCGCGCTACCGCGCCACGGTGCTGCTGAAGGGCTCGACGACCCTCGTCGCGGAGGCCGAGGACTCGCCGGTGCGGGTCAACCCGACCGGCACGTCCTGGCTGGCCACGGCGGGCAGCGGCGACGTGCTGTCCGGGCTGACCGGCTCGCTGCTGGCCGCGGGTCTCGCGCCGCGCGACGCCGCGTCGGTGGGCGCCTATCTGCACGGTCTCGCGGCGCGTCGGGCCTCCGACGGGGCACCGGTGTCCGCGCAGGACGTGGCTGGCGCCCTGCCGGCGGCGTGGCGGGACGTGCGGGCCTGATCCAGGCTGGATGGAAGGCCGGGAGCAGCCGGGCCCCGAACGACGGGAACGGACGGTGATCGGTCGTGGCCAGCGGCAGCGGCATACGCGTACGCAGGGTGTACGACCCGCCGGAGGAGGACGACGGCACCCGCGTCCTGGTCGACCGGCTCTGGCCGCGCGGGATCTCCAAGGAGCACGCGGCGGTCGACCTGTGGGCCAAGGACGTGACGCCTTCCGAGGAGCTCCGCACCTGGTACCACGAGGACCGCACCGGTGACCGGCACGACGACTTCGTGGACCGCTACCGCACCGAGCTCGGCGACCCGGCCCACACCGAGGCCGTCGAGGGGCTGCTGGCCCTGCTGCGCAAGGGCGGCGCCGTCACGCTCGTCACGTCCGTGAAGGACGTACCGGCCAGTCACGTCCCGGTCCTCGTCGACCATCTGGAGCACGCCCTCGACCACCGGTGACCGCCTCACCGGGCACAGGAGGTCGAGGGCACAGGCGTACGGCTCTGAGAGACTGGGCGCGATGAACGAGACAGCGACCCTGAGAGCCCGTGCCGAGATCGACCTCGCCGCGTTGCGCGCCAATGTGCGCGCCCTGCGTGCGCGGGCGTCCGGGGCGCAGCTCATGGCCGTGGTGAAGTCCGACGCGTACGGGCACGGGGCGGTGCCCTGCGCCAGGGCGGCGCGCCAGGCCGGTGCGGCCTGGCTGGGCACCGCCACGCCCCAGGAGGCGCTCGCGCTGCGCGCCGCGGGCATCGGCGGCCGGATGATGTGCTGGCTGTGGACGCCCGGAGGCCCCTGGCGCGAGGCGGTCGAAGCGGACATCGATGTCTCGGTGAGCGGGATGTGGGCCCTCGACGAGGTCGTCGCCGCCGCCACGGAGGCCGGAGTCCCGGCCAGGGTCCAGCTCAAGGCCGACACGGGCCTGGGCCGCAACGGCTGCCAGCCCGCGGACTGGCCGGCGCTGGTCACGGCCGCGCGCGCCGCCGAGGAGGCGGGCACCCTGCGGGTCACGGGCCTCTGGTCGCACTTCGCCTGTGCCGACGAGCCCGGCCACCCGTCGATCGCCGCCCAGCTGAGCGTCTTCCGCGACATGGTGGCGTACGCCGAGAAGGAAGGCGTCCGGCCCGAGGTGCGGCACATCGCCAACTCCCCGGCGACGCTCACGGTGCCCGAGTCCCACTTCGACCTCGTGCGCACCGGGATCGCGATGTACGGCATCTCGCCCAGCCCCGAGCTGGGCACCCCGGCCGACTTCGGGCTGCGCCCCGTCATGACGCTCGCGGCGTCCGTGGCGCTGGTCAAGCAGGTGCCGTCGGGCCACGGCATCAGTTACGGGCACCACTACACGACCTCCGCCGAGACGACGCTGGCCCTGGTGCCGGTCGGCTACGCGGACGGCATCCCGCGCCACGCGTCGGGCCGGGGGCCGGTGCTGGTCGGTGGCGCCGTCCGCAGGATCGCGGGCCGGGTCGCGATGGACCAGTTCGTGGTCGACCTCGGGGGCGACACCCTGGAGGCCGGCGCGGAGGCGGTGCTGTTCGGGCCGGGGGACCGGGGCGAGCCGAGCGCGGAGGACTGGGCGCGTGCGGCGGACACGATCGCGTACGAGATCGTCACGCGCATCGGTGCACGCGTTCCCCGCGTCCATCTCCACGAGGACTCCGGCCGGGACTGAGCCCGGTCCGGCGAGGATCATGGCCCGACGACGACAACGACGACGAAGGAGCGCGGCACGGTGAGCGAGACCAGCGCGGAGGACGTGGTGGCGACGGCGGCCGTCGCGGCGGCCGGCTGGCGCCGGGCGGGCGTCGCCGGGGCGGCGATAGGCGTCATCGCCGCGGGCGCGGCCGCGGGCGTCGCCGTCGAGCGGCTCACCGTGGGCCGCGGCATGCGCAAGAAGGCCCGCCTGGCGCTGGACGCGTCCGGCCCGTACGGGTCCCTGCGCGGGATGCCCGGCCGTGCCGTCGCCGACGACGGCACCGAGCTCTACTACGAGGTCGACGAGATCGAGCCGGACCTTGGCACGAGCCGTGCGGGCAAGGGCGCCGGGGCGAGTGTCCCCGCGGGTTCCGGAGGGCGCAGGCGCCGGCTGTTCGGCAGCAAGGACCCCGCGCCCCTGACGGTCGTCTTCAGCCACGGTTACTGCCTCGGCCAGGACTCCTGGCACTTCCAGCGGGCGGCGCTGCGCGGGCTGGTCCGCACGGTCCACTGGGACCAGCGCAGCCACGGACGCTCCGAGCGCGGCAGGGCGCAGGCCGAGGGCGTGCCGGTCGGCATCGACCAGCTCGGCCGCGATCTCAGGGCGGTCCTCGACGCGGCGGCCCCGGAGGGCCCGCTGGTGCTCGTGGGGCACTCCATGGGCGGCATGACGATGATGGCGCTCGCCGACCGGTATCCGGAGCTGATCCGCGAACGGGTGGCCGCGGTCGCGTTCGTCGGGACGTCGAGCGGCAAACTCGGCGAGGTCAACTTCGGGCTGCCGGTGGCGGGCGTGAACGCGGTGCGCCGGGTGCTGCCCGGGGTGCTGAAGGCGCTCGGATCGCAGACGGAGCTGGTGGAGCGCGGGCGGCGGGCGACGGCCGACCTGTTCGCGGGGCTGATCAAGAGGTACTCGTTCGGATCGCGGGACGTGGACCCCGCGGTCGCGCGGTTCGCGGAGCGGCTCATCGAGTCGACCCCGATCGATGTGGTCGCCGAGTTCTATCCGGCGTTCACCGAGCACGACAAGAGCGGCGCACTGCCCGCCTTCCGCGACATCCCGGTGCTCATCCTGGCCGGGGACAAGGATCTCGTGACGCCCAGCTCGCACAGCGAGGCCATCGCGGACGAGCTGCCGGACGCCGAGCTGGTCATCGTGCCGGACGCCGGGCACCTGGTGATGCTGGAGCACCCGGAGACGGTCACCGACCGGCTCGCCGACCTGCTGGTGCGGATCGGCGCCGTTCCGGCCGAGGCGCGCTGATCCTCTAACGTTGGTCGGCATGGAAGCAGCGCACAACGGCTCGGTGGCCGGCCCCGCCGCATCGGGCACCGTCACCCTGGACGTCGCCGTCGAGTCCCCCGAAGAGATGAAGGAGCTGGGCCGCCGGATCGCCGGTGTGCTGGCCCCCGGCGACCTGGTCATGCTGACCGGCGAGCTCGGCGCGGGCAAGACCACCTTGACCCGCGGCCTCGGTGAAGGCCTCGGGGTTCGGGGCGCCGTCACCTCGCCCACCTTCGTGATCGCCCGGGTCCATCCGCCGCTGGGCCCGGGCCCCGCCCTGGTCCACGTCGACGCGTACCGCCTGGGCGGCGGCCTCGAAGAGATGGAGGACCTCGACCTGGACGTCTCGCTGCCGGAGTCGGTGATCGTCGTGGAGTGGGGCGACGGCAAGGTCGAGGAGCTGTCGGAGACCCGCCTGCGCGTGGTGATCGACCGCGCCGTCGGCGACACGGACGACGAGCGCCGCAGGGTGACCCTGGTGGGCATCGGTGCGCGCTGGGCGGGACTGGGCGCGGAGCTGGCGGGGGCCTGAGCGCGGAGGCGCGGGCGCCGGACAGAGGGTGCGAGGCGGATTCCGTACCCTCACTTCCGGACGCTTTCCGACAGGGCGTCGGCAAAATGTTGCGCCGGGGAGGCCCGCCGTGGTCACATGGGATGCAGGGACTGGTTAGGTCTACCTAACCACGTCTCCCGCCGAAGCCCGAGGAGGCATCCATGCCGGCACCCGAGCGTGACGTGCGGCCGCAGTCGTCCCAGGCGGAGCCAGGGACGGTGTCCGCGGTGTCGATGAAGGACCTGCTGGCCTCCTGCGCGGCCGCGACGGCGGTGTCGACGCCGCCCGGCGACGAGCACGGGGGCGACGACGCGGACGCCGCCGAGGACGTGCGGCCCGCCGCGGGGCGCGACGCGGCGTAGCCGCCCCGGACGCGGCGCAGCTTTCCGTAGGAAGACGCGTCGGGCGGGCTACGGGGCGACGACGACCTTCACGCCGACCGTCGCGAAGGTCCAGAGGGCGTTGCCGTCGGCCCGCTTCATCCGTACCCCGCCGGTCTTCAGGGTGGAGTCGGGGCTCTCCAGCGAGCCGTCCTGCGCGGCGCTGAAGCCCACGGAGACATCACCGACGTCGGCGAAGCGCACCACGTGTTCGATCAGGACGCCGTCGGACCCCTTGATGCTGCCGGAGCGCGAGGTCACCCGGTACACGCCGGGCAGCGGGTTCACCGAGCTCGGCATCACGGTGAACGTCCGGAGCGCCTTGTCCCTGTCGTCCACGATCCACACGCGGCGGTCCTTCAGCGCGTACACGACGCGGGCCCCCGCGTCGGAGTCCTCCGGGATCGCGAGGGGCGACCTCGGGGCCGCGGGCTTCTCGGAGGGGGTGGCCTGCCCCGATGCCTCGGCCGGCGGGGCGGCGACGGTGTCGGGCGCGTTCGCCGACGCCTGGTAGGCGAGGAAACAGACCGCGGCCACCGCCGCGGCGGTGAGACCGGCCACGATTCCCGAGCTGCCCCTTGCCACCGTGAGGTCCCCTTTCGCATGCCGTCCGTCGCGCGTCATACAAGCATTTATGCCGAAACACGTATACCCGGCGACGGTACCAGCAGCGGAAGGGGAGACCGGGACGCCGTCCGGGCTGCCGTGGCCGAGTCGGCGGAGCCGTAGGCTGTTTGTGTGCTGCTGCTCGCCATGGATACCGCCACCCCCGCCGTCACCGTCGCCCTGCACGACGGTGCGTCCGTCGTCGCCGAGACCGGGCAGGTCGACGCCCGCCGGCACGGGGAACTGCTGCTGCCCGCCGTCGACCGGGTCCTCGCCGAGGCCGGGGTGAAACTCGACGCCGTGACCGACGTGGTCGTCGGGGTCGGACCCGGCCCGTACACCGGACTGCGCGTCGGCCTGGTCACCGCGGCGGCCTTCGGCTCCGCCCTCTCCGTGCCCGTGCACGGACTGTGCACGCTCGACGCCCTCGCGTACGCCGCCGGACGGGAGGGCCTCGAAGGCCCGTTCGCCGTCGCGACCGACGCGCGCCGCAAGGAGGTCTACTGGGCGCGGTACGAGGACTTCCGCACCCGGGACGGCGAACCCGCCGTCGACCGCCCCGCCGACATCGCGGACCGGCTGGCCGGACTGCCCGTCGCCGGCGCGGGCGCGCTGCTCTACCCCGAGGCCTTCCCGGAGGCCCGCGGGCCGGAGCACGTATCCGCCGGAGCCCTCGCCGCCCTGGCCGCCGAGCGGCTGGCCGCCGGTGCGGCACTGCTGCCGCCGCAGCCGCTCTACCTGCGCAGGCCCGACGCCCAGGTCCCCAAGAACTACAAGGTGGTCACCCCCAAGTGACCACCGCGACCGCTGTGCTCCGCGAGATGCGCTGGTGGGACATCGCGCCGGTGCTGGAGCTGGAACACGAGCTGTTCCCCGACGACGCCTGGTCGGCGGGCATGTTCTGGTCCGAGCTGGTCCGCGCCCGCGGACCGCGTGCCACCCACCGCTACGTCGTCGCGGAGGACCCCGCCGACGGCCGGATCGTCGGCTACGCGGGCCTCGCCTCGGCCGGGGACCTCGCCGACGTCCAGACGATCGCGGTCAGCCGCGGCCAGTGGGGCGGCGGCCTGGGCTCCGAACTCCTGACCGACCTGCTCCGGCACGCCACGGCCTTCGAGTGCGCCGCGGTGCTCCTGGAGGTCCGTGTCGACAACACCCGTGCGCAGAAGCTCTACGAACGCTTCGGCTTCGAACCCATCGGCTTCCGCCGGGGTTACTACCAGCCGGGGAACATCGACGCACTCGTCATGCGCCTGACCGTACAAGGAACAGAGACAGACTGATGGCTGACGAACCGCTCGTACTCGGTATCGAGACCTCCTGCGACGAGACCGGCGTCGGCATCGTGCGCGGCACGACGCTCCTCGCCGACGCCGTCGCCTCCAGCGTCGACACGCACGCCCGCTTCGGGGGTGTCGTCCCGGAGATCGCCTCCCGCGCCCACCTGGAGTCGATGGTCCCCACCATCGAGCGCGCCCTGAAGGACGCCGGCATCAGCGCCCGTGACCTCGACGGCATCGCGGTCACCGCCGGTCCCGGACTCGCCGGGGCGCTGCTCGTCGGCGTCTCGGCCGCCAAGGCGTACGCGTACGCGCTGAACAAGCCGCTGTACGGGGTGAACCACCTGGCCTCGCACATCTGCGTCGACCAGCTGGAGCACGGCCCGCTGCCCGAGCCGACGATGGCGCTGCTGGTGAGCGGGGGGCACTCCTCGCTGCTGCTGGCCCCGGACATCACGAACGACGTACGGCCGCTGGGCGCGACCATCGACGACGCGGCGGGCGAGGCCTTCGACAAGATCGCCCGGGTCCTGGACCTCGGCTTCCCCGGCGGTCCGGTCATCGACCGGCTGGCAAGGGAGGGCGACCCGAAGGCGATCGCCTTCCCGCGCGGACTGAGCGGCTCGCGCGATCCCGCGTACGACTTCTCGTTCTCCGGGCTGAAGACGTCCGTGGCGCGCTGGATCGAGGCGAAGCGCGCGGCCGGCGAGGACGTGCCCGTACGGGACGTGGCGGCGTCCTTCCAGGAGGCCGTGGTGGACGTCCTCACCCGCAAGGCCGTCCGTGCCTGCAAGGACGAGGGCGTCGACCACCTGATGATCGGCGGCGGCGTCGCGGCCAACTCGCGGCTGCGGGCGCTCGCCCAGGAGCGGTGCGAGAAGGCCGGGATCAGGCTGCGGGTGCCCCGGCCGGGGCTGTGCACGGACAACGGGGCCATGGTCGCCGCGCTCGGCGCCGAGATGGTGGCGCGCAACCGCCCGGTGTCCGACCTGGACCTCTCGGCGGACTCCTCCCTGCCGGTCACGGAGCCCCATGTGCCGGGGGCGGGCGGCCACACCCATGCCCACGACCACAGCCACGACCACGTGCACGAGATCAGCAAGGACAACCTCTACTCATGACCGTCGCCCTGATGTGGGAGGCCCGTGCCGCGGAGGGCCGGGGCGCCGAACTGCTGGAGTGGGTCGGGGCGAGGGCGGCCGAGCTGCCCCGGAAGCCGCTGCGCAGCGAGCTGCTGCGCGCCCCCGAGGACCGGGTGCTCGTGCTGACCTGGTGGGACGCGGCGTACGACGAGGAGCTGCCGGAGCTGCCGGAGCCCGGGACCGGGCTGATCAGCCGCCCGGTGCACCGGTGGCGCTTCGAGTCGCTCGGCCCGGCGGGCGGCTGACGGGACCGCGCCGCCCCGTGTCCCGATGAGTTTCCGGCGCGGGACCGGTCTACCTTGCACGCGAACGACGACGTTCCGAGCGAAGGAGCAGACCATGCAGAAGATCAGGCCCTGTCTGTGGTTCGACAACCAGGCGGAGGAAGCGGCCGCCTTCTACGTCTCGGTCTTCGGCGGTGACTCCCGCATCGAGAACACCACCCGCTGGCCCGAGGGCACGGAGTCGGCCGGATCGGTGCTGACCGTCGACTTCGTGCTCGCCGGCCAGGAGTACATGGGCCTCAACGGCGGCCCGCAGTTCACCTTCGACGAGTCCGTCTCGCTCAGCGTGGACTGCGCGGACCAGGAGGAGGTCGACCGGCTGTGGGCGGCGTTCACCGAAGACGGTGAGGAGAGCCAGTGCGGATGGCTCAGGGACAAGTACGGCCTGTCCTGGCAGATCGTCCCGCGTGAGCTGCCCGAGCTGCTCAACGGCCCCGACCGGGCCAGGGCGGAACGGGCGATGAAGGCGATGATGGGCATGCGGAAGCTGGACGTCCAGGCTCTGCGGGACGCCTGAGCCCACGGCCCACGCCGTGCGCGGGCGGGGGAACGGGCGCACCCTGGAAGCAGGGAATCCGGGAGGTGACCGTCATGATGGAGACCACCGTCGGATGGCATGTCGAGCTGGAATTCGAGGAGGACACCCACCGCACCCGCGCGGCGGCCCTCGTACGGCTCAGCGACGGGTCCGAGGTCCGGGCCCACGGATACGCCAGCCGTCACCCCTCCGACGCGGAACAGCCGCGGGTGGGCGAGGAGATCGCCGGGGCCCGCGCGCTGAACGAGCTCGCGATGAGGCTGCTCACCAAGGCGCACGACGAGATCGACGAGGCGTCCGGCCGGACGTCGTACCCACTGACCTGACCCCCGGCGGACGTCGATGCCGGGGCACGGCCCTCGCTGGGTAATGTCTGGGCCATGCCACGCCGTTCACCGCTTCCGCCGCCGCCCCCGCCCGCGGAGATACGCACATGGCCCGACCGTGACGCGCTGTTGCGGGACCGTGCGCTGATCCTGGGCGAGCTGGTCAGGATGTTCATCGGTCCCGGTCGCCTGGGTGTCCTGTGGATGTGGGCGGGGGTCGCGGCGCTGGGATGGTCACTCGCGGGCGCCGCGTTCGTCATGTTCGAGGAGGCGCAGGGGCCGCTCGACACGATCCCCGGGGTCATCAGCCTCGCCATCGGCGCGGCCGTGCTGATCCCCGGTGCCGCGCTCCTGGCGGTGGGCGTGGCGCGGGACGTGCGGGTCCACCGGCTCCTCGTGGAGTGGGGGGCGCTGGACCGCGACCCTCAGGGGGACCTGTCGCTGCGCATGCCGCGGGCCAACGTCGCCTGGCTGCTGGCGTCGTTCGCCCTCTGCGCGGCCGGACTCCTCGGCTGCGTCGTCGTGCCGGCGACCGCCCGCGCGGGTCACGAGACGTACGGCACGGTGGCCTGGCTGATGGGGCTCGGCTTCCTCGCCTGGCTGACCGGGCTGACCGGCCTCGTCAAGGCGTTCGCCCACCGGCGCTGGGTGCTGCGGGTGCTGGTCGGGGCGAGGGCGGAACCGCTGGTCGCGGCGGACGGCTGATCAGGGGCGCTTCACCGGCTGTCCGATCAGCATCGTCGGAGCCCCGGCCACCCGGGTCAGGAAGACGGTGGCCTCGTGCGGCCCCTGGAGCTTCATCTTCCGGCGCAGCTCCTCCGGTTCGACCGGGGAGCCGCGCTTCTTGACGGTCAGGACGCCGACCTGACGCTCCCGCAGCAGGGCCTTGAGCTTCTTCATGTTGAAGGGCAGCTGGTCGGTGATCTCGTACGCGGCCGTGGCGTCGGACGCGTACGGCGAGTCGCTCGTGACGTACGCGATCGTCTCGTCGATCAGCCTGCCGCCGCACCGCTCGACGATGTCGGCCACGAGGTGGGCCCGGATGACGGCGCCGTCCGGCTCGTACAGGTACCGGCCGACGGGGCCGACCGGCGGGGCGGGGAGCGGACCCTCGGAGGCGAGGGTCGCGCGGGACGGCAGCAGCGTGGCCCGGTAGGCGCCGGGCGTGAAGCCCTCGCCGAACCAGAGCACGGCCTCCTTCACGTCGCCGCCGTCCGAGATCCACTCGGCCTCGGCCTGCGGCCCGATCGCCTCGTGCGGAACACCGGGAGCGATCTTCAGCGCTGCGCGGGGGGCCTTCAGCGCGGCCTCCGTCGCCCAGGAGAGGGGCGGTGAGTAGGCCTCGGGGTCGAAGATCCTTCCGCGTCCGCCGCGCCGGGCCGGGTCGACGAAGACCGCGTCGTACGGAGAGGTGTCGATGTCGGTGACGTCGGCGCACCGCACCTCGATCAGGTCCTGGAGGCCGAGCGCCCCGGCGTTGGCGCGGGCGACCTGCGCGGTGAGCGGGTCCCGGTCCACGGCCAGGACCCGGATGCCGGCCCGGGCCAGGGCGATCGCGTCGCCGCCGATGCCGCAGCACAGGTCGGCCACGCTCCGCACGCCGAGCTCCGCGAACCGCCCGGCGCGGTAACCGGCGACCGAGGTGCGGGTCGCCTGTTCCACGCCGTTCGGGGTGAAGAACATGCGGTACGCGTCCGCAGCCCCGAACTTGGCGGCCGCGCGCTGCCGCAGTCGCGCCTGGCCGAGCGCCGCCGACACCAGGGCGGCGGGGTGCGTGCGGCGCAGCCGGGTCGCGGTCGCCAGCTCCCGGGCGGGGTCGTGGTCGCGCAGCTCGTCCAGGAGCGCCGTGCCCTCGGGGGTGCGCAGGGCGGCGAAGGCGGCGAGCGGGTCGGCCTGATCAGCAGGGGGAAGGGCGTTCACCCGTCCATTGTGAGCCAGCCGGGGGACCCGGCGGATCCCCCGGAGGTGTCGCGGGAGGCGGCCGGTGTCCCGGTGGCAGGATGCGGCGCCATGCAGCTAGTACGACAAAAAGAAAAATCTGTCATGAAGCGCCGCAGAACGGCCTGCGCGGTCCTGGCCGCCCTGCTGATCGGCGCCGCCGCCTCCGGGTGTGCCGACGGTACGGACGAAGGGGCTGCCGGCCGGGACGGACCGGCCGCCGGCCGGCCGGGAGCCGCCGCCGCGCAGGCGGGCCCCGCCGCGGCCGAGGCGAAGGCCAGGGCCCGGGCCGAGCGGCTGAAGCGGGAACTGGCCGCCCGGGTGGCCGTCGCGAAGAAGTGGGGCCTGGCGAAGGTCCCGCTCGTCGCACCCGCGCCGCCCGCCGTGAAGCCGCGCATCACCACGCGCGAGGGATTCGAGGTGGAGGGAGGGGAGACGCTGCCGCCGGTCTTCACCACCGTGCCCACCAAGGAGCGGGTCGTCTTCCTGACGATGGACGACGGGGCGGAGAAGGACCCCGAACTGCTGCGGATGATGACGGAGCTGAAGATCCCGTACAGCGCCTTCCTCAGCGACTACGTGGTGAGCGACGACTACGGCTACTTCAAGGACATGCAGGCCCGGGGTGTCACCCTCAACAACCACACGCTCAACCACCGCTACCTCCCGGGGCTCTCGGCGTCCGACCAGCGGCGGGAGATCTGCGGTGAGCAGGACAAGATCGAGAGGTACTTCGGGAAGCGGCCCACCCTCTTCCGGCCGCCGTACGGCAACTACAACGGCGACACCCTGCGCATCGCGAAGTCCTGCGGCATCAAGGCCGTGCCCCTGTGGGCCGCCGAGGCCTTCCCCGACCACATGGAGTGGCGCGAGTGGGACAGGGACCTGCACCCGGGAGACATCATCCTCACCCACTTCCGGGGCGACGAGGACTGGGAAGGATCCATGGCCGACATGGTCCGGCGCGTCATGAAGACGGTCACGGACAAGGGGTACGCGGTGGCCAGGCTGGAGGACTACGTCTGACCGGGGCGCGGCCGGCGCACCCGGCCGCCCGACGCCGGAACGACGTGGCGGTCTCCCGCGTTGTCCCGGGCGTGGGCCGGTCCCGCGGCGCCACGCGAGGGTGGTGAATTGGCACTCCGCTTGACCGAGTGCTAATCGCAGTCATAGTGTCAGTGCTGGCACTCCCCGAGGGAGAGTGCCAGCACCACCGCGCGACAGGGCAGGTCCGGCACCCGCGACGACGGATCGACCTGGTCGCCACCCCACAGACTGTTAAACCCCGTGAGATCTCCGAAGGGGGAGACCGGATCGTGTCGACCACCAGCTCCAAGGTTGCGATCAAGCCGCTCGAGGACCGCATTGTGGTCCAGCCGCTCGACGCCGAGCAGACCACGGCTTCCGGCCTGGTCATTCCGGACACCGCCAAGGAGAAGCCCCAGGAGGGCGTCGTCCTGGCCGTGGGCCCGGGCCGCTTCGAGAACGGCGAGCGCCTGCCGCTCGACGTCAAGACCGGCGATGTCGTGCTGTACAGCAAGTACGGCGGCACCGAGGTGAAGTACAACGGCGAGGAGTACCTCGTCCTCTCGGCGCGCGACGTTCTCGCGATCGTCGAGAAGTAATTCACTTAACGTTTGCTTCCGTTCTGCGCCCCTGGCCCCCTGCGAAATAACTAGCCGGGCGGCGAGGGGCGCAGTTCGTTTGAGAGGACAGCTCAGCCCATGGCGAAGATTCTGAAGTTCGACGAGGACGCCCGTCGCGCCCTTGAGCGCGGCGTCAACAAGCTTGCCGACACGGTGAAGGTGACGATCGGTCCGAAGGGCCGCAACGTCGTCATCGACAAGAAGTTCGGCGCTCCCACCATCACCAACGACGGTGTCACCATCGCGCGCGAGGTCGAGCTCGACGACCCGTACGAGAACCTCGGTGCCCAGCTGGTGAAGGAGGTGGCGACCAAGACCAACGACGTAGCGGGTGACGGCACCACCACCGCCACCGTGCTCGCCCAGGCCCTCGTCCGCGAAGGCCTGCGCAACGTCGCCGCGGGCGCGTCCCCGGCCGCCCTGAAGAAGGGCATCGACGCCGCCGTGAAGGCCGTGTCCGAGGAGCTCCTCGCGACCGCCCGCCCGATCGACGACAAGGCCGACATCGCCGCCGTGGCCGCGCTCTCCGCGCAGGACCCGCAGGTCGGCGAGCTCATCGCGGACGCGATGGACAAGGTCGGCAAGGACGGTGTCATCACCGTCGAGGAGTCCAACACCTTCGGTCTGGACCTCGAGTTCACCGAGGGCATGGCCTTCGACAAGGGCTACCTGTCCCCGTACATGGTGACCGACCAGGAGCGTATGGAGGCCGTCCTCGACGACCCGTACATCCTGATCCACCAGGGCAAGATCGGCTCGATCCAGGAGCTGCTCCCGCTGCTGGAGAAGGTCATCCAGGCCGGCGCCTCCAAGCCGCTCCTGATCATCGCCGAGGACGTCGAGGGCGAGGCGCTCTCCACCCTCGTCGTCAACAAGATCCGTGGCACCTTCAACGCCGTCGCGGTGAAGGCCCCCGGCTTCGGTGACCGCCGCAAGGCCATGCTCGGCGACATCGCCACCCTCACCGGTGCGACCGTCATCGCCGAGGAGGTCGGCCTCAAGCTCGACCAGGCCGGTCTGGACGTGCTCGGCACGGCCCGCCGCGTCACGGTCTCCAAGGACGACACGACCATCGTCGACGGCGGCGGCGACTCCGCCGACGTCAAGGGCCGCGTCAACCAGATCAAGGCCGAGATCGAGTCCACGGACTCCGACTGGGACCGCGAGAAGCTCCAGGAGCGCCTCGCGAAGCTGGCCGGCGGCGTGTGCGTGATCCGTGTCGGTGCCGCCACCGAGGTGGAGCTCAAGGAGAAGAAGCACCGTCTGGAGGACGCCATCTCCGCGACCCGCGCCGCGGTCGAGGAGGGCATCGTCTCCGGTGGTGGCTCCGCTCTGGTCCACGCCGTCAAGGTCCTCGAGGGCAACCTCGGCAAGACCGGCGACGAGGCCACCGGTGTCGCGGTCGTGCGCCGCGCCGCCGTCGAGCCGCTCCGCTGGATCGCGGAGAACGCGGGCCTCGAGGGCTACGTCATCACCTCGAAGGTCGCCGAGCTCGACAAGGGCCAGGGCTTCAACGCCTCGTCCGGCGAGTACGGCGACCTGGTGAAGGCCGGCGTCATCGACCCGGTCAAGGTCACCCGCTCCGCCCTGGAGAACGCCGCGTCCATCGCGTCGCTGCTGCTCACGACCGAGACCCTGGTCGTCGAGAAGCCGGCCGAGGAAGAGGCCGACGCCGGCCACGGCCACTCCCACTAGTACGACCCCGTACGCCGCCGAGGCCCGGTACCCCCGTCGCGGGGGCACCGGGCCTCGGTGCGTGTGCGGGGGACGGTGCCCCCGGCGCCTACTTCGGGCCGTACGTCCGCCCGGCGCGGGAGGTGACTCCGCCGAGGAGACCGCGGGGCGTCAGCTTCACCAGGCCCATCATCGCCTTGTAGCGCGGGTCCGGGATCGAGACCGACCTGCCCCGGGCCAGGTCCGCCAGGGCGGCGGCCACCAGCTTGTCGGCGTCGAGCCACATCCAGTCCGGGATGTTGCCCGTCCCCATCCCGGCCCGCTCGTGGAACTCGGTGCGTACGAAGCCCGGGCACAGGGCCATCAGCCGCACCCCCGAACCCGCCAGGTCCTTCGCCGCGCCCTGGGTGAACTGGACGACCCACGCCTTCGAGGCCCCGTACGTCCCGCGCGGCAGGAAGGCCGCGACGGAAGCCACGTTCACCACACCGCCGCGGCCGCGCTCCCGCATCGGGCCCGCCGCGGCCGAGGTGAGCCGGAGCACCGCCTCGCAGTGGACCTTCAGCATCGTCAGTTCATCGGCCATCGAGACGTCCAGGTAACGCCCCTTGTTGCCGAAGCCTGCGTTGTTCACGAGCAGGTCGACGGGGCTCACACGGTCCGCCAGCCGCGCTTCGACCGCCTCGATCCCGGCGTCCGTGGACAGGTCGGCCGTGAGCACCTCGGCCTCGATGCCGTGCCCGTCGTGCAGCTCCGTGGCCTGGGCCCGCAGCCGCTCCGTGTCGCGGGCCACCAGCACCAGATTGTGCCCGTCACCCGCGAGCCGCCGTGCGAAGGCGGCCCCGATCCCCGCCGTCGCGCCCGTAATCAGTGCAGTCGTCATAAGCGGCACGTTAGTGCCCGCGTCCGCGGGTGGCGGACCCGGCTTCTCCCTCCGGACCGGTCCGCCCGGCGGAGGACGGACCGGGCGGCTCGGCGGAGGTCGTACGCCGCCTGCCGGCGCGCGCCGCACTCCGCGTCAGCGCCGGTGCCCGAACTCAACCCTGACGAGGGGGCGACCGGCGTTCCGCACCTCCGGTCGCTCCGTCGGACGGCTCCCGGCGGCGGGGGTGTCTCCCGTCGGGGCCCGGGCCGTCAGGAGGCGGGGCCCCGCTGCGAGGCCACGTACGCCCGCGCGGCACGCAGCGCTTCCGTGTGCAGGGCGTCCCCGGCGTCGAGCAGGCGGGGGAGCAGGTGCCGCTCCGTGGTCGTCGCCCGGAACTGCATGGCCGCGGTGATCTCGTGGCCGGGCACGTGCACCACCTCGACCGGGTCGCCGGAGCGGATCGTCCCCGGTTCGACCACCCGGAGGTACGCGCCGGTGGCCCCCTCGCGCGTGAACCGCTTCACCCAGCCGCGCTCGCCCAGGTGGCCCGCGAACGTACGGCACGGAATGCGCCCCGACGTCACCTCCAGGACCAGCTCCTCGCCGATCCGCCAGCGCTCCCCGATGCGGGCGTGGCTCACGGTGAGGCCGTGAGTCGTCAGGTTCTCGCCGAACGAACCGTTCGGCAGGGGCCGGCCGAGCTCCTGCTCCCAGGCGTCGAGCTCCTCGCGGGCGTACGCGTACACCGCCTGGTCCGAGCCTCCGTGGTGCCGGAGGTCGCACACCGTGTCCCCGGCCAGGCCGCTGCCGCCGCTGCCCTTGGGGCCGGGGTCGGTGACCCGTACGGGGCCGTCGGACGGACGCTTGCCGATGCCGGTGAGACCGGAGGCTCCGTCCGCGTGGGAGGAGGCGGCGGGGCGGCCGAGGTTCACGGTGAGCACCTTCATAACGGGACAGGCTAACCGCGAGGCCCTCAAAGGTGCTCGTGATTAACCAGCCATTTCTGCAAGAGTCGCTTATGGTTGAAGGGTGATCGAAGCCCGTCATCTCCGTGTCCTGCGCGCCGTGGCCACCACCGGTTCGTTCTCCGCCGCCGCGCGTGAGCTGGGCTGTACCCAGCCCGCCGTCAGTCAGCAGATGAAGGCGCTGGAGGGCTCGGCGGGGACTCCGCTGCTGATTCGCACAGGGCGCGAGATGCGTCTCACCCAGGCGGGTGAGGCGCTGGTGCGCCACGCGTCCGGCATCCTCGCGGGGCTGACCGCCGCGGAGGAGGAGGTCGCCGCGATCGCCGGGCTGCGGGCCGGCCGGGTCCGGCTCGTGTCGTTCCCGAGTGGGAGCTCCAGCCTCGTCCCCGGCGCACTCGCCGCCCTGCGTGCCGCGCACCCGGGCACCCGGGTCTCGCTCGTCGAGGCGGAGCCGCCGCGCTCGGTGGAGATGCTGCGCGACGGCGACTGCGACATCGCCCTGGCGTTCCGCTACGGGACGACCGGCGGCGAATGGGACGACCTGGTCGAGCGTCCGCTGCTGAGGGACCGGCTCATCGGCCTGGTCCCCGAGGGGCACCGGCTGGCGGGCTCGGACGCGGTGACCATCGGGGAGCTGGCCGACGAACCGTGGATCGCCGGCTGTCCCCGCTGCAGGCGGCAGCTGGTCGAGGTCTGCGAGGCCTCCGGCTTCACCCCGCGGATCGACTTCGCGACGGACGACTACCCGGCGGTGATCGGGCTCGTGGGGGCGGGCCTCGGTGTCGCCGTCCTGCCCGAGCTGGCCCTCGAGTCCGTACGGCCCAAGGGTGCGCGCACGGTGACGGTGGAGCCGGCCGTGGAGCGGGAGATCGTGGCCCTCACGCTGCCCGACCTCGCACGTGTTCCGGCGGTCGCGGCGACCCTGGACCAGCTGTCCCTGGCTGCCGCACGCTGAACCGGCCGCGTTCCCGGCCGCCCGCACGGCGAACCGCCCGGCCCGCGGTGGCCGGTGTGTGGTCCGTGGGCGGGCACGACTGGCGTGAAAAAACGTTTCTGCGTTCGGCGGGTCGTGCGGACCCTCAGGTGTGGCCGGCCTCCGGGGCCGGCCCCGAGTGGGCGGAGATCAGACGGTTGCGCGCGCGGCCCATGAGCTCCTCGCGCTCGTCCTCGGTCAGGCCGCCCCACACGCCGTAGGGCTCCCGTACGGCGAGCGCGTGCGCCGCGCACTCGGCGCGTACCGGGCAGCGCATGCAGACCTCCTTCGCAGAGGTCTCACGGGCGCTCCGAGCTGCTCCGCGTTCTCCTTCGGGGTGGAAGAACAGCGAACTGTCGACCCCGCGGCAGGCGGCCAGCAGCTGCCAGTCCCACAGGTCCGCGTTGGGTCCGGGAAGGCGGGAGAAATCTGCCATTGCGTGTCCCCTCGAAACCTTGCTGGTTCGGAAACGGCATCCTCGACCGTTGGTGCTCGTCCGTCGTCGTCGATGACCGGAGTCCCGACCGTACATCTACGGTGTTAGTAGATGTAAATATGACTGATTGCGAATCTAGCCGCAGACGCCAGCAAAAGGGAAGAAAACCCGCTAAATGGGGCAGGCCGTCGGGTGACGGGTCGGTTGAGGGGTGAACGATCTCGTGTCGCTCTCCTCCGTGTGCGCACCCTCACTTAGAGTGCCGAACCGGATGCTTTGGCCCGTAACTCTTTCGAGTGACCGTCGTTGATGAGGGGGAGGCGGTTGACGGAGATCGAGCTCGGGCAGATGTCCGAGGGGGTCAACCGCACAGGTGACGACTTGTATCAGCCTGGAGGCTCAAGGTGACGCGCATCAGCTGCGGAGGACGGTCATGACATCCGTCCTCGTCTGCGACGACTCCCCGCTTGCCCGAGAAGCGCTCCGCCGCGCGGTTGCGACCGTTCCCGGCGTCGAGCGTGTGACGACGGCGGCCAACGGCGAGGAAGTCCTCCGCCGCTGGGGGGCCGACCGTTCGGATTTGATTCTGATGGACGTACGCATGCCCGGTCTGGGGGGTGTGGAGACGGTCCGGCGGCTGCTCTCGGCGGACCCCGGGGCCAGGATCATCATGCTGACCGTTGCCGAGGACCTGGACGGCGTCGCGCTCGCGGTGGCCGCCGGAGCCCGCGGCTATCTGCACAAGGACGCCTCGCGCGCCGAGCTGCGGGCGACCGTGACCCAGGCGCTCGCCGACCCGACGTGGCGGCTGGCCCCGCGCCGGCTCCGGTCCGCCGAGATGGGTGCGGCGCCGACGCTCACGGCGCGGGAGATCCAGGTGCTCGAAGGCATGAGTCACGGCCGCTCCAACGCGGAGATCGGGCGCGAGCTCTTCCTCTCCGAGGACACGGTGAAGACGCACGCCAGGCGCCTGTTCAAGAAGCTCGGGGCCTCGGACCGTGCGCACGCCGTCGCGCTCGGATTCCGCTGGGGTCTGGTCCGCTGATGCCGCGGCGCGGCCGGTAGCCGTGCGATCCCGTCCGCACGCCGGCGGACGGGGCGACGGTGGCGGCGGACCTGCGGCCGGGCCCTCCTCACCAGCGCTATGTGACGCTTTCCGGCCGATGCCGCATCCTTGGGGTTGTGGAGTTCCTCGGGGAACATTCGGTCGAGCGGAAGGGGAGGGCGCAGGACATGACATCCGGCGCACCCGCTCAGAACGCTGGAGCACTTGCTCACAACGCCTACGACGCACGACCCGAAGCGCACGTCGACCGTCCCGACGCGACTGCGGGCCCTGTCGGCGCACCCGTCGGCAGCGCTCCGGCGCGCAGAGCCGGCGGCGCCGCGGCGCCCGACGCCGGGGCGCACGCCGGTGGTGGTTCGGTGCGTGACACTGATAACGCTTCGGTGCACAACTCGGGACGCGATGCCTCGGATCGGACGGGGCCGAGGCACCATGGTCCGATGCGTGAGGACGGGACGACGGTGATCGGTGCTCTGGTGCACCGTGCCGTCGACGGTGACGCGCAGGCCACCCATGACCTGCTCGCCCACGTGCACCCGCTCGCCCTGCGCTACTGCAGGTCCCGGCTGAACCGCCTGCCCGGTGATGCCCGTCACTTCGTGGAGGACCTCGCGCAGGAGGTCTGCGTCGCGGTGCTGATGGCGCTGCCGAGGTACAAGGACACCGGAAGGCCCTTCGAGGCGTTCGTCTTCGCCATCGCGGGCCACAAGGTCGCCGACCTCCAGCGGGCCGCGATGCGCCACCCCGGATCGACGGCGGTGCCGTCCGACGAGATGCCGGAGCGGCCCGACGATTCGCTCGGCCCCGAGGAGCGGGCGCTGCTCAGCAGCGATGCGGCCTGGGCCAAGAAACTGCTCGCCAACCTGCCGGAGAACCAGCGCGAGCTGCTGGTGCTCCGGGTCGCGGTCGGGCTGACCGCCGAGGAGACCGGGCAGATGCTCGGTATGTCCCCGGGCGCGGTCCGCGTCGCCCAGCACCGTGCTCTGAGCAGGCTGCGGGCTCTCGCCGGTCAGTAGGGGAGCCGGGTTCCGGAGGCTCCTGCGGTGTGGAGGAAGCCACATAACCGCCAGGTGATCTTGATCGTGGAATGAGACACCCGCGGAGCCCGTTAGCATGGACATCCGCACCGATCAAGACCATTTGGGGAAGGTGTCATGACTGCAAACGTCGACGGAGTGCCTGAGAAGTTCGCCACGCTCGGGCTGACATACGACGACGTGCTGCTGCTGCCGGGCGCGTCCGAGGTCCTGCCCAACGCGGTCGACACCTCGTCCCTCATCTCGCGCAACGTACGGGTGAACATCCCCCTGCTGTCGGCCGCCATGGACAAGGTGACCGAGGCGCGGATGGCCATCGCCATGGCCCGTCAGGGCGGCGTCGGCGTGCTGCACCGCAACCTCTCGATCGAGGACCAGGTGAACCAGGTCGACCTGGTCAAGCGGTCAGAGTCGGGAATGGTCAGCGACCCGATCACCGTGCACCCCGACGCCACGCTCGGCGAGGCGGACGCGCTGTGCGCGAAGTTCCGCATCAGCGGCGTGCCGGTCACCGACCCGGCGGGCAAGCTCCTCGGCATCGTGACCAACCGTGACATGGCCTTCGAGTCGGACCGGACGCGCCAGGTGCGCGAGGTCATGACGCCGATGCCGCTCGTCACCGGCCGGGTCGGGATCTCCGGCGTGGAGGCCATGGAGCTGCTGCGCCGCCACAAGATCGAGAAGCTGCCCCTGGTCGATGACGCGGGCATCCTCAAGGGCCTCATCACGGTCAAGGACTTCAAGAAGGCCGAGCAGTACCCGAACGCCGCCAAGGACGCCGAAGGCCGTCTGCTGGTCGGCGCGGCCGTCGGTGCCAGCCCCGAGGCGCTGGACCGCGCGCAGGCACTCGCCTCCGCGGGGGTCGACTTCCTGATCGTCGACACCTCGCACGGCCACAACAGCAACGCCCTCGACTGGATGGCGAAGATCAAGTCGAGCGTCGGCGTCGACGTCATCGGCGGCAACGTCGCCACCCGTGACGGCGCCCAGGCCCTGATCGACGCAGGTGTCGACGGCGTGAAGGTCGGCGTCGGACCCGGTTCGATCTGTACCACCCGCGTGGTCGCGGGCATCGGCGTCCCGCAGGTCACCGCGATCTACGAGGCGGCCCTCGCCGCCCGTGCCGCGGGTGTCCCCGTGATCGGCGACGGCGGCCTCCAGTACTCCGGGGACATCGGCAAGGCGCTCTCCGCCGGTGCGGACAGCGTGATGCTGGGCAGCCTCCTCGCGGGCTGCGAGGAGTCCCCGGGCGAGCTGATGTTCATCAACGGCAAGCAGTTCAAGTCGTACCGCGGCATGGGCTCGCTGGGTGCCATGCAGTCCCGTGGCCAGGGGCGGTCCTACTCCAAGGACCGCTACTTCCAGGCCGAGGTCTCCTCGGACGACAAGCTCGTCCCCGAGGGCATCGAGGGACAGGTGCCCTACCGCGGCCCCCTGGCCAACGTCCTCCACCAGCTGGTCGGCGGCCTCCGCCAGACCATGGGCTACGTCGGCGCCGCGACCGTCGACGAGATGGAGAGCAAGGGCCGCTTCGTCCGCATCACCTCGGCGGGTCTCAAGGAGAGCCACCCGCACGACATCCAGATGACGGTCGAAGCACCGAACTACAGCAGGAAGTAAGGCATCAGCGCAGGTGAGGGGCGGACCGGGTTCCCGGGACCGCCCCTCACGCGTGCGTCGGGGATACTGGTCAGCGCAGACGTAGAGGGAAAGGCCACACCATCGTGACTGAGATCGAGATCGGGCGCGGCAAGCGCGGCCGCAGGGCATACGCGTTCGACGACATCGCTGTCGTACCGAGCCGCCGTACCCGTGACCCGAAGGAGGTCTCGATCGCCTGGCAGATCGACGCCTACCGTTTCGAGCTGCCCTTCCTGGCCGCGCCGATGGACTCGGTGGTCTCTCCGCAGACCGCCATCCGCATCGGTGAGCTGGGTGGCCTCGGGGTCCTCAACCTCGAGGGGCTGTGGACCCGGCACGCCGACCCGCAGGCGCTCCTCGACGAGATCGCCGAGATGCCCGTCGAGGCCGCCACCCCGCGGCTCCAGGAGATCTACTCCGCCCCCATCCAGGAGGAGCTGATCGGGCAGCGCATCAAGGAGGTGCGCGACTCCGGTGTCGTGACCGCCGCCGCGCTGTCTCCGCAGCGCACCGCGCAGTTCTCCAAGGCGGTCGTCGACGCGGGCGTCGACATCTTCGTCATCCGCGGTACGACGGTCTCCGCCGAGCACGTCTCCAGTGCCGCCGAGCCGCTCAACCTGAAGCAGTTCATCTACGAGCTGGACGTCCCGGTCATCGTGGGCGGCTGCGCCACGTACACCGCAGCCCTGCACCTGATGCGGACCGGCGCGGCCGGCGTCCTCGTCGGCTTCGGCGGCGGCGCCGCGCACACCACGCGCAACGTCTTCGGCATCCAGGTCCCGATGGCGACCGCGGTCGCCGACGTGGCCGGTGCCCGCCGCGACTACATGGACGAGTCCGGCGGCCGGTACGTCCACGTCATCGCCGACGGTGGCGTCGGCTGGTCCGGAGACCTGCCCAAGGCCATCGCCTGCGGTGCGGACGCCGTGATGATGGGGTCCCCGCTGGCCCGCGCCACGGACGCGCCCGGCCGCGGCCGGCACTGGGGCATGGAGGCCGTCCACGAGGACGTGCCGCGCGGCAAGCTGGTCGACCTGGGCTCCGTCGGGACGACCGAGGAGGTCCTGACCGGCCCCTCGCACAGCCCCGACGGCTCGATGAACATCTTCGGCGCCCTGCGCCGGGCGATGGCCACCACGGGCTACAGCGACCTCAAGGAGTTCCAGCGCGTCGAGGTGACGGTGGCGGACTCCCAGCACCGCCGCTGACACTCACGCCGCACACGGGAGGGCCCGGACCGCAGCCGCGGTCCGGGCCCTCCCGTGTGTACGGGCCGGTCAGCCGGCCTTGCGGACGCCCGCGAACGCTCCGACCGGGCCCAGGACGAAGAAGACGAAGCTCATGAAGTCGAACTCTTCCTTCCAGATGGTGACCAGGTCACCGAAGTGGTCGAAGAAGACCTCGGAGAAGCCGACGCCCAGGGCGTCGGACGCGATCATCGACGCGCCGATGAGCTGGCCGAGGAAGACCGCACCCAGGGACAGGACGGCGGCGGCGATGCCGAGTGCCGGGAGCGGTCCGCCGACCTTGCTCGCCGCGAAGCCGATCAGGAAGCCCACTCCGATGGCCGCGTAACCGACCTCGCGCTCGATGGCTCCGGCGATGACGCCGTAGAGGATGGCGGCGAGGACGGCTGCGCCGAGTGCGACCAGGAGGCCCACGACCAGGTTGTTCCGCGCCGCCGGGCCGAACGGATTGCCGCCGGACTGGCCGGGCTGCTGCTGCCCGCCCGCGAACGGGTTGCCGGTCGGTGCGGAGGGCTGCCCGCCCGCGAAGGGGTTGCCGGTCGGTGCGGGGGGCTGCTGCGCGGCGTACGGGTTGCCGGTCGGTGCGGGGGGCTGCTGCGCGGCGTACGGGTTGCCGTCGGTCGGCTGACCGCCGACGTGGGGCTGCTGCGGTGGGTTCGGCGGCTGCACGGGCTGGCTCATACGGGTTCCCCCCTGGGAAGCGGTGCGCACGAATGTGCGAGAAGTGACGCCGCAGGCTAGCAGCCCGTGCCGACACCGCCCACCGGAATCCCGACCGCCCTGCTCCGGTGCAGCTCAGAGGCGATGAGCTGCCCCAGCCGGAGTGGCCCCCCGGGTGTCCAGGAGGAGCTGCGCCTTCACCGCGAGTCCCTGGAGGTCGTACGTGCGGTGGTGCTGGAGCAGCACCGTCAGATCGGCCCCCGCGGCGGCCTCGTAGAGCGAATCGGCACGAGGCACGGGCAGGTCGCGCACCCGCCAGTCCAGCACGTGCGGGTCGTGGTAGCCGATCTGGGCGCCCATGTCCATCAGCCGGGTCGCGATCTCGCGGGCGGGGGAGGACTCCTGGTCCGCGAGGTCCGGCTTGTACGTGATCCCGAGCAGCAGGACCCTGGCCCCCCGGACGGACTTGCCGTGCTCGTTCAGCAGGGTCGCGCAGCGCTGGATCACGTAGCTCGGCATCCGGTCGTTGATCTCCTTGGCCAGCGAGACCATGCGCAACGGGTGCCCGGGCGTACGGCTGTTGTACGGGAAGCAGCCGGGGTCCACCGGGGCGGCGTGGCCGCCGACACCGGGTCCGGGGCGGAAGGCCTCGAAGCCGAACGGCTTGGTCTCGGCGCACCTGATGACGTCCCAGAGGTCGACACCGAGGTCGTGGCAGAGCACCGCCATCTCGTTGACCAGCGCGATGTTGACGTGCCGGAAGTTGGTTTCGAGGACCTTCGTCATCTCCGCCTCGCGGGGGCCGCGGGCCCGGACGACCTTGTCCGTGAGCCGCCCGTAGAAGGCGGCGGCCGATTCGGTGCAGGCGGGGGTGAGGCCCCCGATGACCTTGGGGGTGTTGCCGTAGACGTGGGTGCGGTTGCCGGGGTCGAGGCGGCCGGGG
The DNA here is from genome assembly GCF_042667905.1 of Streptomyces sp. NPDC057287. Taxonomy (NCBI): domain Bacteria; kingdom Bacillati; phylum Actinomycetota; class Actinomycetes; order Kitasatosporales; family Streptomycetaceae; genus Streptomyces; species Streptomyces sp. NPDC057287. The sequence goes on from NZ_JBHUYV010000006.1 coordinate 415,985, forward strand.
GAGTGGGCGAGGTGGAAGTCGCGTCCTGCGCGCAGACCGGAGCCCTCCTCCAGCAGGGGGCGCACGACGTTCTCGGTGGTGCCGGGAGGCACGGCGGATTCCACCAGGACGGTGGTGTGCGGCCGCAGCCGGGCGGCGAGCGCCCTGGCCGCGTCCGTCACGGCTCCGAGGTCGAGGGTGCGGTCCGGCCCCAGGGGGGTGGGGGCGCAGATCGCGGCGGTGCGGACCCGGCCCAGCGCGGCCGGATCGGCGGTGGGCCGGAAGCCGCCCGAGACCATCCGCCGGATGTCGGAGGCGCTGAGGGATCCCTCGACCGGCGTACGGCCGGCCGAGAGTTCGGCGAACGGGCGTGGGTCGGTGTCGTAGCCGACGGTGTGGATCCCCACACCGACGGCTGCCTGGGCGAGGGGCAGGCCGAGGTGACCGAGTCCGATGACGGCGAGGTCTGCGGGCATATGGGCCGTCCTTTCCCTAAGGCCAAGAGACAGAAAGTGCAACTGCTGGGGACAGCGCAATGTCAGACTAGGCGTAAATATGACCTATATGTCGCATTCTGTGACTCGTGTGGGGCGGGTGTTGTCCACAGGCGGTGGCTGAAGTCGTGGACCGCGGACAGAATCGAGTGGTGGGCACGGGCGCCCGGCCTTCCGGCCGGTCCCCGCTCCCGTGCCGTACCACCCCGATGCACCGGGATTACCGGGAGGCAGCAGTGAGGACAGCGACACTGGGACCTGCGGAGCGCGCCGAGGCGCTGACCGCGATGGCCGAGCGCGAACTGGACGTGCTGGTCGTGGGAGCGGGCGTGGTAGGCGCCGGGACCGCGCTGGACGCGGTCACCAGAGGACTCTCGACCGGACTGGTCGAGGCGCGCGACTGGGCGTCCGGCACGTCCAGCCGTTCGAGCAAGCTGATCCACGGCGGACTGCGCTATCTGGAGATGCTGGACTTCGCCCTCGTGCGGGAGGCGCTGAAGGAGCGCGGGCTGCTGCTGGAGCGGCTGGCGCCGCACCTGGTGAAGCCCGTGCCCTTCCTCTACCCGTTGCAGCACAAGGGCTGGGAGCGGCTGTACGCGGGCTCGGGCGTCGCTCTGTACGACGCGATGTCCCTGTCCTCCGGCCACGGCCGCGGGCTGCCCGTGCACCGGCACCTCTCCCGCCGCCACGCCCTGCGGGTCGCCCCCGCCCTCAAGAAGGACGCTCTGGTCGGAGCCCTGCAGTACTACGACGCCCAGATGGACGACGCGCGCTACGTGGCGACCCTGGTCCGCACGGCCGCCGGCTACGGGGCGCACGTGGCCAACCGGGCGCGCGTGACCGGCTTCCTGCGGGAGGGGGAGCGGGTCGTCGGCGCGCGCGTGCAGGACGTCGAGGGCGGCGGGGAGTACGAGGTCAGGGCCAAGCAGGTGGTCAACGCGACCGGGGTGTGGACGGACGACACCCAGGCCCTCATCGCCGAGCGCGGACAGTTCCACGTCCGGGCGTCGAAGGGGATCCACCTCGTCGTGCCCAAGGACCGCATCCACTCCTCGACCGGGCTCATCCTGCGGACCGAGAAGTCCGTGCTCTTCGTGATCCCGTGGGGGCGGCACTGGATCATCGGGACGACCGACACCGACTGGGACCTCGACAAGGCCCACCCGGCCGCCTCCAGCGCCGACATCGACTACCTGCTCGAACACGTCAACGCGGTGCTGAACACCCCGCTCGGCAGGGACGACGTCGAGGGCGTCTACGCGGGGCTCCGGCCGCTGCTGGCCGGTGAGTCGGACGCCACCAGCAAGCTGTCGCGCGAGCACACCGTGGCCCACCCGGCGCCCGGACTCGTCGTGGTGGCGGGCGGCAAGTACACGACGTACCGGGTGATGGCGAAGGACGCCGTGGACGAGGCGGTCCACGCGCTGGACCAGCGCGTGGCGGAGTGCGTCACCGAGGACGTCCCGCTGCTGGGTGCCGAGGGGTACCGGGCCCTGTGGAACGCCCGCGCCAGGATCGCCGCCCGCACCGGGCTGCACGTCGTCCGGGTGGAGCACCTGCTCAACCGGTACGGCTCGATGGCCGAGGAGCTCCTCGACCTCGTGCGCACCGACGCGACGCTGGGGGAGCCGCTGGCCGGAGCCGAGGACTACCTCCGGGCCGAAGTCGTCTACGCCGCCTCGCACGAGGGCGCCCGCCACCTCGACGACGTCCTGACGCGGCGTACCCGGATCTCCATCGAGACCTTCGACCGGGGCACGCGGTGCGCCCGAGAGTGCGCCGACCTGATGGCGCCGGTCCTCGGCTGGGACACGGACCAGGTCGAGCGGGAGGTGGAGCACTACCGCAAGCGGGTGGAGGCGGAGCGTGAGTCGCAGCGCCAGCCCGACGACCTGACGGCGGACGCGGCGCGCCTGGGGGCGCCGGACATCGTGCCGCCGCTCTAGCGCCCGGTGTCCCTACGGGCCCTCGGAGCGGGCGGGCGGGCAGAACTCCGCCTCCAGCAAATCCGCTTCGAGGGCCGCGCCGGGCGCTGTGTCCGTGTTGACCCGGAAGGTGAAGGTGTGGCGGCCGTCCCGGGTCGCGGCGCTCCGGACGTAGCTGCCGGTGATGTGCCCGTTGTGGCCCCAGACGGTGAGGCCGCAGGAGAGCTTCTGCGGATAGATCCCCATGCCGTACACACCGGCCGAGGCCCGGGTGTCGAGGAGTGTGGCCAGGTCGGCGGGGAGCAGCAGCCGACCGCCCAGCAGCGCCGCATAGAAGGCGTCCAGGTCGGCCAGCGTGGAGACCAGTTCCCCCGCCGCGCCCGCGAACCGCGGGTCGACGTCCGTGACCTCGCGCAGTGTGCCGTCCGCGGGGGAGCGGTGGTAGCCGCGTGAGTGGGGGAGGGGCAGGACCGCCCGGACGCCGGGCAGTGAGGTGCCGGTCAGCCGGAGGGGGACGAGGACGCGGCGCCGTATCTCGGCGGCGTAGGGATGTCCGGTGACGCGCTGGACGACGAGCCCGAGCAGCGCGTAGTTGGTGTTGGAGTAGGCGTACGAGCCGCGCGCCGCCACCGGAGGGCGGGCCACGGCCGCACGGACCGCCGCTGCGGGGGTGACCGGCTGCGCCGACGGGCCCGCGGCCCCCGTGAGCGCCGGATCGGTGGCCGGCAGGGCCGCCATGTAGTCGTAGAGGCCGCTGGTATGGGTCAGGAGGGCGCGCAGGCTGATGGCGGATCCGTCGTTCCCGTGCCCCTGCACGAGCCCCGGCAGGTGTTCCTCGACGCTGTCGTCCAGCCCGAGCTCGCCCTCGCGGGCCAGTTGGAGGACCACGGTCGCGACGAACGTCTTGGTGATGCTGCCTGCCCGGAAGCGGTCGCCCGGCCCTATGCCGGGGCCCGTGGAGCCGAACGTCTGCCCGCCGCCGGGCGTGTGGTGACGTGCCAGAAAGGCGGCCGCCGGGGCGCGGCCCTCGACGACGAGCCGGGGGAGGTAGGACGATGCGGGCGTGGGGTGTGGTTCGCTGGGCAGGCTCGCGGTTCCCACGGCGAGCAGAGTCAGCACCATCGGGGCGACGGGCAGCGCCCTGGATATCGGCATGGCAGGGGGTCCCTTCCTCCGGTCACATCATGGCCGACCCCGACCCGCGACCATGGCCGGTCCCGGGGTGAGGGACAATGAACGCTCTGCCAGGGCGGGTTGATCGCAGAGGGGACGCATGTCGGAGGCGGAGCAGGCGCGGGAGCCCCAAGGGGACAAGGACGGACGTCTCCTCGCGGGGCGGTACCGCCTCGGGGAGGTGCTCGGCCGGGGCGGCATGGGCACGGTCTGGCGTGCTGCCGACGAGACGTTGGGGCGCACGGTCGCGGTCAAGGAACTGCGGTTCCCCTCGGCCATCGACGAGGAGGAGAAGCGACGTCTCATCACGCGGACGCTGCGTGAGGCGAAGGCCATCGCGAGGATCCGCAACACCAGTGCGGTGACGGTCTACGACGTGGTCGACGAGGACGACCGGCCGTGGATCGTCATGGAGCTCATCGAGGGCAAGTCCCTCGCCGAGGTGATCCGTGAGGACGGGACGCTGACGCCCAGGCGTGCGGCGGAGGTCGGCCTCGCCATCCTCGACGTGCTGCGCTCGGCGCACCGCGAGGGCATCCTGCACCGTGACGTGAAGCCGTCCAACGTGCTGATCTCGGAGGACGGCCGCGTCGTCCTGACCGACTTCGGGATCGCCCAGGTCGAGGGCGACCCCTCCGTCACCTCGACGGGCATGCTCGTCGGTGCCCCCTCCTACATCTCGCCCGAGCGGGCCCGCGGGCACAAGCCGGGCCCGCCCGCCGACCTCTGGTCGCTCGGGGGGCTGCTCTACGCCAGCGTCGAGGGGCGTCCGCCGTACGACAAGGGATCGGCCATCGCCACCCTGACGGCGGTGATGACCGAGCCGGTCGAGACGCCCGTCAACGCCGGCCCGCTGGAGGAGGTCATCTACGGCCTGCTGGCCAGGGACCCCGATCAGCGTCTGGACGACGCCGGGGCGCGCGTCCTGCTCAACGCGGTGATCAACGCACCGGAGGCGCCCGCCGTCCCTCCGGCCGAACGCACCCAGGTCATGGCGCTGCCCACGATCGGCGACTCCGGGAGCGGCAAGGGCGGCCGGAGCGGCAAGGGCGGGCCGAAGAAGGCCGCTGCTGCTGCCGCCGCCGTACCCACGTCCGCCGCTGCCAGTAGCGGACCCGGGGCTCGCGGGGATTCCGGCAGCCCTGCCCCCGACGGCCGGGTGCCCGGTACCCCTGCCGTCCCGGCCTCCTCCGCGGCGCCCCCCGCGGCGGGTGCGGCCGGGATCGCCGAGGGGACGAAGGACCGGCTGCGCGACGCGCTTCGGTCGGTGCGCAACGCCAGGACCCCGGCGGCCACCGCGTCGGCCTCGGGCCCCGCAGCGCCGCCCGGACGTCCGGCAGCGGCCCGTGCGTCGATCACCGATGTCGTACCGCGCCGCACGCTGGCCGTCATCGCCGGTGTCGTCGTCCTCGCCGTGCTCGGCACGGTTCTGGCGCTCACGCTCGGCGACGACGACGCGAGTGACACGGGCGGCTCCAAGGGCGACACCGCCGTCTCTGCCGGCTCCACGGCCGGCGGTGACGCCGAGAAGGCCGCCGGAGGCGGCTCGGGCAAGGGTGAGGGAGAGGCCGCGCAGGACGGCGGCAAGGACGGCCAGGGTGAGGACAAGGGCGAGGACAAGGGCGAGGCGACGGGCGACCCCTCGCCCTCGCAGCAGACCGACGAGCCCTCCCCCGACCCGGACGCGCTGCCCACCGGGTACAAGAAGGTCGCCGACGAGCGGTTCCACTTCTCGATGGCGATGCCCGAGGGCTTCAAGCGCAACGGCATAGCGGGAAGCAACTCGGGTGGCATCTACAACGACGGCGGCGGCTTCCCGCGCGTCCAGATCGACTACAACTCCTCGCCCGGGGACGACGCCGCCGCCGCATGGCGCGGTCTGATGGGAAATGTCGCCGCGAGCAGCAGCGGATACTCGCACATCGGGATAAAGAAGGCCGAGTACAAGGGCTACCCGACCGTCGCGGACTGGGAGTTCACGCGCAACCAGCAGGGCATGCGGGTCAGGGTCCTCAACCGGGGCTTCAAGGTCGACGCCACCCGCGGCTACTCGATCATGGTCAGCTGCAAGGCGGACGAGTGGGACGGCGAGGCGTGCAAGACCCTGCGCGAGACGGCGTTCGCCACGTTCGAGCCCACCGGCTGACCGGCCCGGGCGGGGCCCGTGGCGGCCGGGTTGGCGAGACCCGGCCGCGCCGCCGCCCCTTGCCACGTATTGTGAGAGGCCGAGGACCGTACGCAGCCGTAATCAGGGGTCAATTGCACAGCAAGTGACCGCAATTGACGGATTGATGCGGTCTCGGTGACCGGGGGACAGCGCGCTCTGGGGAGGCGTCGTGGACGACTACGCGGGTCGGGTGCTTGCCGACCGTTACCGCCTTCCGCTGCCCCCGTCCGATGCGTACGAACTGGCGGAGACCCGGGCCTTCGACACGTACAGCGGGCAGGAAGTCCTGGTACGGCAGGTGCCGTTGCCGGAGGTCGTGGACGCCGAGGTGCTCGACGCCGACGGCGCGCCCTCGGCCAGGCGCGCCACCGGCCGTACGGTGCGGCGGTCCACGGATCCCGCGGTCCGGCGGGCCATCGAGGCCGCGCAGGCGGCGGCCCAGGTGCCCGACCACCCGCGCCTGGACCAGGTCTTCGACGTGTTCGCCGAGGCGGGATCGCTCTGGATAGTGAGCGAGCTGGTCGCCGCCCGGCCGCTCGCCGCCCTCCTGGCGGAGCGGCCCCTCAATCCGTACCGGGCCGCCGAGATCGGCTCCGACGTGCTCACGGCGCTGCGTGTGCTGCACGCGCACGGCTGGACGCACCGCAACATCACGATCCGCACGGTGCTGGTCTGCGACGACGGCCGGGTGGTGCTGACCGGACTCGCGGCGGGCGCGGCCGAGGAGGCACTGTGCGGATACGTTCCGGCGCCGCAGCCTGACGAGGAGAACGCCTACGGCCCCCCGGCGGTCGAATCGGGGCCCACCGGCCCGTACGAGCCCCCGGCGGTCGAATCGGGGCCTGTCGGCCCGTACGAGCCGCCGACCCCTCATGAGCCTCCGGCGGCCGAGCCCGGCCGCCACGAACTCCCGGCGGCCGGGCCCGGCCCGTACGAGCTCCCGGCCGTCGAGCCCGGCCCCTACGAGCTCCCGGCGGTCGGGGCAGGCCCGTACGAGCCCTCAGGTCCGTACCGGCCCGGCCCTGCCCCTCAGGCGCCCGGCGCGCTTCCCGCCCCGGAGGCCCTGCCGGCCCCCAGGACACCCACTGACGGGGTGACGCCCCCCGGCCCCCGTGCCGAGATCGAGGTGGCGCCGCCCACCCTGCCGCCGGCGGAGCACGGGGCGGGGAGCGCGGCGCAGCTGCGCGCCGCTCGCGCCGGGGCCATCGCGGCCTACCGGGCGGGGGCCCGCGCCGCGGCCCGCGTCGGCGAGGAGCGCAAGCGCGCGGATCAGGACGACGACGGCCATGGCGGCGGCCACGACGACGGCCATGACGACCGCCATGACGACGGCCACGACGACCGCCACGACGCGGAAGGAACCGAGGAGCCCGCCACTCCTCGCACTCCCGGACCTCCGCAGCTGACCGGCACCTGGGGCCGGGCGGCCGAGGCCCCGTACCCGTATCCGTACGACGACGAGGACGACGAGGACGACGACGAGGATCCGGGCGGCCCCCCGCCCCCCGGCCGGCGTGTCCATCTGGCCGGTACCTGGGGCGACGGCCCCGGCTCCGGCCGTCCCGTGCCCGCGGGCGGTTCCGGGGGGCCGGGCCGCTCCGGCGAGGACGCACTGCGTGCCGACGCGCGGCGCCTCGGCAGCGGTCCCGTCGACCGCCCGGACCGGCTGCCCCGCCCGGTCACCGCGCGGGGACCCGCCGGAGGGTGGGACGAGGTCGTCGCGGGACGCGGTGACGCCCCCGCCTACCGCGGACCGGCCACCCCGCTCGCCGCCGAACGCGCCCGGCAGGCCCGTATCGCGGTCGTCGGCGCCGTCACCGAGCGGTGGGCGCCCGAGCAGGCCGGCCCGGTCCACGACAACTGGCAGCTCGCCCCGCCCATCGGCCCGTCCACCGACCTGTGGGCGCTGGGCGCGCTGCTCTACCGCGCCGTGCAGGGCCACGCCCCGTACCCGGAGGAGAACGCCTCCGAGCTCGTCCAGATGGTCTGCGGCGAACCGCCCGCCTTCGCCGAGGAGTGCGGGCCGCTGCGACCCGTCGTCGAGTCCCTGCTGCGCCAGGACCCCACGGAGCGGCCCGACTTCGAGGAGCTGCGCGGCTGGCTGCGCTCCCTCGTGCGCTCGGCCCCCGAGCCCGAGGCCGGCACCGACATCGTCACGATGCCGCCCGCCGACGCCACCCGCCTGCCGGTCGTACGCCGCCGGGGCGAGCTCGTGCGCAGGCGCCGCGGCCGAGGCGCGGCGCACGGCCGGCACCGGCAGGGAAAGCCGCAGCGCCGCGAGAGCCGGCAGGCGTACGAGCAGCCGCCGGCGTACGAGAAGCCGCCGCGCGCTCCCCGAGAGCCCAAGGGGCCCAAGGTGCTGCGCCAGCCGCGGCCCGGCGGCCGGGCGCCGCGGAGGCTCGGACGCCTGCTGCTGGTGCTGATCCTGCTGGCGATGGCCGCCGCCGTCGCGTACGCCATGCTGTTCATGCCCAAGGACGGATCGGGGACGGGGGCGGCGCCTTCGGACTCCGTCGCACCCGCGGATCCGGGTTCCGGTGACGGCGCGTCGGCCGGGGAGGAGCCGTCGGCCGGTTCGCCCAAGCCTTCGGATCCCTCCGGGCCTTCGGCCTCCACGGGCTCGTCGGGCTCCGAGAAGCCGCAGACCAGCCGCTCCGCGGTCGCCCTCGCGCCGGGCTACAAGCTGCGCAAGGACGCCGAAGGCTTCGAGATCGGCGTACCGGAGGGCTGGCAGCGCAGCCCCGCCAACGCGGACCGTCAGGTCCGTTACGGCAGCGACGGGTTCAGCGTGCTGGTGGTGCCCGGCCGGGACACCGTCAAGGCCAACGGCGGCGACCCGCTGGACTACCAGCGGACCGCGGAGCCCGAGCTGAAGCCCTTCCGTGAGTCGAGCTGGGCCACGTCCACCGGTCTGCGCCGCGTCGACGTCGGACGACAGGCCATGGCGGAGGGGCAGTTCACCTGGCAGGAGGGTGACGGCCGTCAGGTGTACGTCCGCAACCTGGCCATGATCGTGGACGGCAGGTACCACATCGTCCAGGTCATCGGCCCGGAGAACGAGCGGGACAAGGTCTCCGACATCTACGAACAGGCCATCTCCTCTTACCGCGTCAACTCCTGACGGGGCGACAGCTCGACGCGACAAGCATCACAGTGCGGTCTCGTGGGCGATGTGAGGTTCCGTGACACGGCCTCCCGTCCGTACCCTGTCGTCCCAAGGAACGGGGCGAGGACACACGTGGAACACGCGCAGGGCACGGACGCGGGAATCGTACTGGCGGGGCGGTACCGGCTGGGTGACGTCCTGGGGCGCGGCGGCATGGGCAAGGTCTGGCGTGCCCAGGACGAGGTGCTCCACCGGACCGTGGCGGTCAAGGAACTGACCGCCGGACTGTACGTCGCCGAGGCGGACCGGGCCGTGCTGCACGCCCGCACGCAGAAGGAGGCGCGCGCCGCGGCCCGGATCACGCACCCGGGAGTCGTCACCGTCCACGACGTCATCGAGTACGACAACCGCCCCTGGATCGTCATGCAGTACGTCGACGGGCCCTCGCTCGCCGACGCGGTGAAGGAGTCGGGCGAGGTCGCTCCGCGCGAGGCGGCCAGGATCGGGCTCCATGTGCTGAGCGCCCTGCGGGCCGCCCACAGCGCGGGAGTCCTGCACCGGGACGTGAAGCCGGCCAACGTCCTGCTCGCCCGTGACGGCCAGGTCCTCCTGACCGACTTCGGGATCGCCGCGATCGAGGGCGACTCCACCATCACCAGGACCGGCGAACTGGTCGGTTCGATCGACTACCTGGCACCCGAGCGGGTGCGCGGCGGCGATCCGGGCCCCGCCTCCGACCTCTGGTCGCTGGGGGCCACGCTCTACACGGCGGTCGAGGGGAGCTCGCCGTTCCGTCGCACGTCCCCCATCTCCACCATGCAGGCCGTGGTCACGGAGGAACCGCTCCCGCCCACGCGCGGCGGCGCGCTGGCGCCCGTGATCACCGCCCTGCTGCGCAAGGACCCCGCGGACCGCCCGACGGCCGCGGAGACGGAGCGCATGCTGCTGGACGCGATGGAGGGGCGGAAGCCCCGCGCCGCGCAGGCGCACGTGCCGACCCAGCGGGTCTCCGAGGAGGAGCTGCGCGACTTCTCCGCCCCGGACGGCTCCACCGCCCACCTGGCCCGGCCCCTGCCCCCGGTGGCCGAACCCCCGTACACCACCGCGCCCGCCACCCGGCCCCCCGGGAACCGCTGGCGCACCGTCCTGGTGATCCTCGCGGTGGCCGCGCTGATCGGCGGGGCGGTGGGCCTGGTCATCCGGAACACCGGGGGCGGCGGGAGCGCGGCCGGTGACTCCTCGGGGCGGAGCACCGCGGGCCCCGCCCCCTCGGTGTCCTCCGCGTCCTCCGGGGACGGCGCCGGGGATCCGTCCGCGGAGCCGGCCGGCGAGGACGAGCCCGCCGCGGGGAAGACCCCCGACGGCTGGAAGCGGGTCGAAGCTGCCGAGGGCTTCAGCCTCCTGCTCCCGGAGGGCTGGGAGCGGCAGTCGGGCAGCGACCAGATCGACTACACCCCTGACGGCGGGGCGCACAGCCTCCGGATCAGCCTCGATCCGCAGCCCGACTTCGACACCTCGTACGCGCACATGCAGAGCATCGAGAAGGACCTGGCCCAGCGCCTGCCGGACTACGGACGCCTGACGCTGGAGGAGAACGTCTTCCGTGACCGCCCCGGCTCCCGCTGGGAGTTCACCTGGATGGAGTCCAAGGACCACCCGGGCCCGCGCCACGGCATCGACCAGATGTACTTCGCCGAGGCGGGCGGGCCGGAGTACGCGCTCTACCTGACCGGGCCCGAGGAGGACCGGGCCGAGACGCGGGAGCTCTTCGAGACCATGCTGCGCAGCTGGGTACCGCCGGAGCGGCTGGGCTGAGGGGGCCCGTGAGGACGCCGGGGGCCGGTCCTGCGGCGCCGCGCGGGGAGATCGTCGGCGCCGGCCCGGCCGAGCGGTGGAAGATTCACGGATCTTGACGGCCGATCCCGAGAATCACGGAGGATCGCCCCTGATCAGCGGTTATACAGCCAGTGATCACTGGCTGTATGGCTGGGCGCGGCGGGAGTCTCTGGCGGGGTCTGTGAAAACCTGTTACCCACGGGTACCCAAAGTGGGCGGGTGGACATACTCTCGCCCTCATGACGGACTCGCAGGCTTCCTCGACCACCTCCGCCGCCTCCGGCAGCCGTGTCGGCACCAATCCGGTGGCCGCCGCCCCGGCGGGCGCACGCACCGCCGCAGACGTGGTCACACCCGAGGTGATCGCCCAGCTGACCCGTGGCGTCGTGGGCTCCGGCCGCACGCTCAACCACAGCCCCTTCACCGGGGAGAAGCTGGCGGACCTTCCCGAGTCCACCCCCGAGGACGTCCAGACCGCCTTCGACCGGGCCCGCGCCGCCCAGCCCGCCTGGGCCGCGACCCCGGTCCGGGCCAGGGCGGCGGTGCTGCTGCGCTTCCACGACCTGATCCTTCAGCGCCAGTCCGAGGTCCTCGACCTCATCCAGCTGGAGACCGGAAAGGCCCGACTGCACGCACACGAAGAGGTGCAGGCCGTCGCCGTCTCGGCCCGGCACTACGGGCGCAGGGCCGCCGCGTACCTCAAGCCGAAGCGCCACACCGGGGTCGTCCCGGCCCTGACCAAGGTCACCGAGCTGCGCCAGCCGCGCGGCGTCATCGGCCAGATCGCCCCCTGGAACTACCCGCTCGAACTCTCCGTCGGTGACGCGCTCCCCGCCTTCGTCTCCGGCAACGCCGTCGTGATGAAGCCCGACACGGAGACCGCGCTGACCGCACTCTGGGCCCGTGACCTGCTGATCGAGGCCGGACTGCCCGCCGAGGTGTTCCAGGTCGTCCTCGGCGCGGGCCCCGTCGTCGGGCCGGAGGTCGTCCAGCGCGCCGACTACGTCTCCTTCACCGGCTCGACCGCCACGGGCCGCGACGTGGCCCAGCGTGCCGCGGCACGGCTGGTCGGTGTCTCGCTGGAGCTCGGCGGCAAGAACCCCATGCTGGTCCTGGAGGACGCCGACGTGGAGAAGGCCGCCGAAGGCGCCGTGCGCGCCTGCTTCTCCTCGGCCGGCCAGCTCTGCATCTCCATCGAGAGGCTGTACGTCCACGCGTCCGTCGCGGACGCCTTCGTGGAGCGCTTCGCCGCGCGCACCAAGGCGATGCGGCTCGGCAACTCCCTCGCGTACGGGGCCGACATGGGCTCGCTCGTGGGCGAACGTCAGCTGGAGACCGTCAGCCGGCACGTGGCGGAAGCCGTCGAGAAGGGTGCCACGCTCGTCGCGGGCGGCGTCGCCCGCCCCGACATCGGCCCGCTCTTCTACGAGCCGACCATCCTGGACAACGTGCAGGAGCCGATGGCCGTCTGCACCCAGGAGACCTTCGGCCCGGTCGTCTCCCTCTACCGCTTCACCGACGAGGACGAGGCGGTGACCCTCGCCAACGCCACCCCCTACGGCCTCAACGCGAGCGTCTGGACCAAGGACGCCCGGCGCGGCCACCGGATCGCGGCCCGGCTGCGGGCGGGCACCGTCAACATCAACGAGGGCTACGCACCCGCGTACGGCAGTGTCCAGTCGCCCATGGGCGGCATGAAGGAATCCGGGCTCGGCCGGCGGCACGGCTCCGAGGGCATCCTGAAGTACACCGAGGCCCAGACGGTCGCCCAGCAGCGGCTGATGCCCCTCGCGCCGGCCTTCGGGATGGACGACGAGAAGTACACGGCCTTCATGACCCGCAGCCTCAAGGCGATGAAGGCCTTCCGGCTGCGCTGATCCCCAGCGACCCACCTGCACCCGCACCTGCCCTTTTCGTACCGAGGAGAGCCATGTCCCAGGACAGCCCTGCCCAGAATCAGGCCGACACGGCGGCGACCGACGACGCGTACGACTACGACGTCCTCGTCGTCGGTTCGGGGTTCGGCGGCGCCGTCTCGGCCCTGCGGCTGAGCGAGAAGGGGTACCGGGTCGGCGTCCTGGAGGCGGGCCGCCGCTTCACGCGGGCGACGCTGCCCAAGAGCTCCTGGGACATCAAGAACTATCTCTGGGCGCCGGCGCTCGGCCTGTTCGGCATCCAGCGGGTGCACCTGCTGGGCAAGGTGATGGTGCTGGCGGGCGCCGGTGTCGGCGGCGGCTCCCTCAACTACGCCAACACGCTGTACGTGCCGCCCGCGCCGTTCTTCGAGGACCGCCAGTGGTCCGGCATCACCGACTGGAAGGCCGAGCTGGCGCCGTACTACGACCAGGCGAAGCGGATGCTCGGGGTGCGGCTCAACCCGACGATGACCCCGGCGGACGTCCACCTCAAGGCCGTGGCCGAGACCATGGGGGTCGGCGACACCTTCCATCTCGCCCCGGTCGGCGTCTTCTTCGGGGACGGGAAGGACGCCGACGGCACGGTGGGCACTAAGCCCGGAGGGGAGGCGGCCGACCCCTACTTCGGTGGCGCGGGCCCGGCCCGCAGGGCCTGCTCCCAGTGCGGCGAGTGCATGACGGGCTGCCGGCACGGCGCGAAGAACACCCTCAACGAGAACTACCTGTACCTCGCGGAGAAGGCCGGGGCCGTCATCCACCCGATGACGTCCGTCGTCGCGGTCACGGACGGCCCGGACGGCGGCTACCGTGTGTCGACCGTCCCCACGAACCGGCGTCGCAAGGCGGAGCCGTCCGTGCTCCGGGCCCGGAAGGTGGTCGTCGCCGCGGGCACGTACGGCACCCAGACCCTGCTGCACACGATGAAGGACGAAGGGTTGCTGCCCCGGCTGTCGTCCCGGCTCGGTGAGCTGACCCGCACCAACTCCGAGGGCCTGGTGGGGGCGCAGACGACCGACCGCCGCTACCGCAGGAGGCACGGCGCCGCCAAGGCCGACTTCACCAAGGGCGTCGCCATCACCTCGTCCATCCACCCCGACGAGAACACCCACATCGAGCCGGTGCGCTACGGCAAGGGCTCCAACGCCATGGGGGCCCTCACCATCCTCCAGGTGCCCTACGGCACCCACCGGGTGATGGGCTGGTTCGGCAACGTGGCCAGGCACCCGTGGCTCACGATGCGGTCACTGTCCAACCGCCGCTGGTCGGAGCACACGATCATCGGCCTCGTCATGCAGTCGCTCGACAACTCGCTGACCGCCTATCGCAAGCCCGGCGGCCTCGGCAAGGGGCTGCTCACCGCCCGGCAGGGCCACGGCTCGCCCAACCCGACCCAGATCGCCGAGGCCACCCAGGGCGCGACGCTGCTCGCCCAGGAGATCAACGGCTTCGCCGGATCGAACATCGGGGAGCTGATGGGCACGCCGCTCACGGCGCACTTCCTCGGCGGCTGCCCGATCGGCGCGAGCCCGGAGGAGGGTGTCATCGACCCGTACCACCGGCTGTACGGACACCCCGGCATCTCCGTGGTCGACGGCTCCGCGGTCTCCGCGAACCTCGGCGTCAACCCGTCGCTGACGATCACCGCGCAGGCCGAGCGCGCCATGTCCTTCTGGCCCAACAAGGGTGAGGAGGACCCCCGTCCGGAGCAGGACGCGGCGTACGAGCGGCTCGCCGCGGTCGAGCCGATGGCGCCCGCCGTGCCCAAGGAGGCGTTCGGTGCGCTGAAGCTTCCGTTCCTCGGGATGCCGGCGGTGCCCCCGAAGGCGGCCGTCAAGGAGGCCTGACCGCGATTGCGCGGAGACCTGAGCGCGATCCGGCCGAGGGCCCGCCCCGCGATCCCGCCGGGGGAGGGGCCGCACCCCTCCGCGGGAACGCCGAGGGGCTGCACCCCCCTCCGAGTGCAGCCCCTCCACGTACCTCCCGGTGACGCGCCTTACGCGGCGGCGTCACCGTTCTTGCGGCGCCGCACGATGAACATCGCGCCGGCACCCAGCACCACGGCCGCGCCGCCCGCGAGGGCGAACACCGGAGTGCTGGAGGACGAACCGGTCTCGGCGAGGCTGCCGGTGACCTTGTTGGTGGTGCCGGCCGGCTTCTCGGAAGGCACGGGGATCTTGCCGCCCTCCTGGGGCTTCGCGCCGTCGTCGTCACCGGCCTCGACGATCTGGAACTTGTAGGCGACGTCCGTGAAGCACGGCTCCGACTCGAAGTCGTCGCCGAAGACGAGCCCGCCACCGAGGCTGAAGCCGGCCCCGACGGGTGCGCTCGCCCCGACCTTGAGGCGCAGGGAGATGTCGACCTCGTAGCCCGGCTTGATCCCGTCGGTCTCGCCGACGTAACCGGACGAGGTGCCCAGCTCGTCCAGGTCCTCCCACGTGCCGTCGGCCTCGTTGAGCGCCTGGAGGCGGACCTGCTTGGAGGTGAAGAGCTGCTCGCCCGCCTTGTCGGCGGCGGCACCTGCGAAGAACACCACGTTCTTCACGGTCTTCTTCGAGTCGTTGTAGATGTTGAAGGTGAAGCGGTCCCAGCCGCTGCCCCGGACGATCTTTCCGGACAGGCCGTTGATGGCGAGCTTGAGCGGACGCGGCTCACACGTCGCCGTGGGCTCGTCCTCGTCCTCGTCCTCGGTCTCCGTGGCGGTGGGCGTCGGCGTCGCGGACGCCGTCTCCGACTCGGTGGCGGTCGGGGTCGGGGAGGTGGTCTCCGGAGTGGTGCCCTCGGACGACTCCGTGGCCTCCGGCGTCTCGGAGGGCGTGGCCGACTCGGTGTTCTCCGGGGACGGCGACTCGGTCGTCGTCTCAGTCGGCGTGGGCGAGGCGGTCTCGGTCGTCGTGGTCTCGGTCTCCGCGAACGCGGCAGGTGCCGAGAGCAGGACGACCGGGCCTATGACGGCGGTGGCGGCAGCGAGTGCCAGGGTGCGGCGAAGCTTCATCTGGGGGCCTCAGCGGGTCCGTGGTACCGCGCGGGTTGCGGTACGGCGAGGAAAGGGGCGCACGGGCCTGCCGTAGTGGGGCACGGAACGAGCCGGTGTGTTCGCCATGGATGACCTGTGAAGCCCGGTAACGGTTGTCCCCCGTTTCACAGAATCTTTATGTGGTGCTCGCCACACTCCCGCGCCGTGGTCAATTCGTGATCTTGCCCGGCGCAACTCTTCGCGCCTCGGCGCGGTCGAACCCGTACCGAGTCACAGCAGTCGCACAGCTCCGCCGATCCCCAGAGGTTCGCGATGTCACGCATGTCCCCGAGACCCGCCCTGCGCCGCGCGGCAGGCAGCCTCGCCGCCGCCGGTCTGCTCGCCGCCGGATCACTCGCCGTCGGTACGCCGGCGCAGGCCGCCGACCCCGTGTTCACGCTGGGCGGGCCCGCCGAGACGGCGCTGCACCCCTACCCGGCGTCCGGGTCCCCGCAGAAGTCCTCGCTCGGGCTCACCGTCCACAACCCGGATCCGGACGAGGAGAGCACGGGCTACGAGGGTGAGGTGACGTACACCCTCGACCTCAGCGGCATCGCCGGCGTCGCCCAGGTCCTCCCGGCCGAGGACACCGGATCGGACTGCGAGATCACCGGCGTTACGGCCGTCTGCCACGACTACGGGGTGTACGCGGGCCTCAGCTCCATCGCGGACTTCGACCTCGCGGCCGCCGAGGGCAGCGAGGACGGAGCCTCCGGCACCATCGAGGTGACGGGCTCGGCGGACGGGGCCACCTTCACCCCGTTCTCCACGAAGGTGACGATCGGCGGCCCCGACCTGGTCATGGAACGGCTCCCCTTCGAGCAGGAGCTGAAGCCGGGCGACACACAGCCCGCCCCGATCACCTTCACCAACAAGGGCACCACGGCCGCGGACGGCGTCCTGCTGACACTGAGGTACTCGCGCGGGCTGGAGATCCCCGAGCAGTACGCCAACTGCGAGTACAACGGCGAGGCCGGCGACGAGCCGTTCGACAGTGACGCCTGGGCCACCACCCTGTGCTCCGTCGAGGGCACCTACGAGCCGGGCGCCACGTACACGCTGGGGGTGCCGCTGTCCGTCAAGGCCACCGACCGCGCGTTCTACGACACCTTCATCTACCGCATCAACGAGGACAGCGGCGCACAGCGCTCCGCGCAGCGCGCGGGAGCGCCCTTCACCCGGGGCACCGGCCCCGATCTGACCCTGAAGAAGGTTGCGTCCTCCGCCCGGGGCGCGGACCTCGACCCCTGGGACAACCAGCAGGAGGTCGACTTCCGCACCGAGAACACCGCGGACTTCGTGGCGGTCGGCGGCACGGCCGACGGCGCCGTGGGCGACATCGTCACCGCCGGCATCGGCTTCCGCAACGACGGGCCGGCCTGGATCGGCTACATCCGCTCCGGCGAGCCCGTGGCCACCCTCGACTTCACCGTCCCCGAGGGCGCCGAGGTCACCGGCAAGCCGGACGCCTGCCGAGGTGTCACGGCCGACGGCAAGTACCGCGAGGACCAGAGCGCCGCGCCGCGCTACGTCTGCGACACCCGGATGACCGTGCGCGACGGGTCGGAGCGCACGTGGCCGTTCGACCTGAAGATCACCGAGGCGGTCCCGAACGCCTCCGGAGCCGTCCGGATCCGCAACACCTGGCTGAGCGACCCCGAGCTGCCCTTCGACTCGAAGCCGGCGAACAACACGGCGAAGCTGGTGCTCAACGACGACGGCTCCGGCTCCGGGGACACGGGCGACACGTCGGGCGGCGCCCATGGGGCGGGGGGTGCCTCCGGGGGTTCCACCGGAGGTGACACCGCAGGCTCCGGGACGACCGGCTCCCCGGGTGCCTCGTCGGGTCCGGGCTCGGCCGGGGACACCGGCACGTCCGGATCCGCGGCGCCGGGCACGGACGGCGGCCTCGCCTCCACCGGCTCGGTCGCGCTGATCTCCGCCGCGGCCGCGGCGGCCGCCCTGGCCGTGGGTGGCGTGCTGTACGGGACGACACGGCGTCGCGCCCGGCAGGGCTGACGCCGCCAATGTGACGGACCGCCGTCACGACGGTCCGAAGGCGGCCGGTCCCGGGCGTCCCCGGGGCCGGCCGCGCATGGGTGACCGGGCTGCTGTCCCCTGCCGACCGGTCACACACGCCGGGCCGTGGTCCCACGACGCGCTTGAGGCACGTCACACGATCCGGCGGAGCCACGCGTGGATTCCTGCCGGTGCCGCCCCTGGCTGGCACGGACACCCGGACCAACGAAGCCGTCCGGGGCCCGGTCACGCGCCGTACGGGTGAGACCGGGACCGAACGCGGGTGCGGCCGTACAGCCTTCCCGTACGTCACACCCGGCCGCGGCACAGCTCCAGCAGCGTCATGGCGAGTGACGTGCCCGGCTTGCCCAGGGCGTCGCTGTAGTGGTTGAGGACGTCCATCTCGCGGGACAGGTTCACCCGGCGGCCACCGGACGTGATCCTGGCCTCCTGGATGACAGCCGAGACGGCCATCCGTTCCTGGACGAGACCGATGATCCGGTCGTCCAGCGTGTCGATGCGGGTCCGGGCGCCCCCGATCAGGGACGCGGCCTCGTCGGTGTGCGCGCCGGTCCGCTCGGCGGCCGTCTTCGTGGGTGCGGTGCTGGTCATCTGTGACTCCTGGGGGCCGGGGCCTCCGGAGCGACGGGTCCGGAACGACAAGGCGCCCCGGGCCTGTCGGCCCGGGGCGCCTTGGAAAGTGCTTGTCAGTTGCTCAAGCAGCACGACCATGGCAGCCGGCGGGCCGGGTGCCATAGGTAAAGACGAAGATCGTGTGCTGACGCATGAGGGCAAGTATGGACCCCGCCCGGGCCGGGGTCCACGCCGGGCCCGGATCGTGAGACGGGAGCCCGGCGGGGCGCTGTCCCACGGCCGGTAGAATTGGGAGGACCGACCCCCTCTCCACCGCCGGAAGGCCGCCCCGTGCCAGCAGCACCCCCCGCCGCCCCCGACACCACGACCGACGTCGTCCTGGTTGTCGACTTCGGCGCCCAGTACGCCCAGCTCATCGCCCGTCGCGTCCGTGAGGCCCGGGTCTACAGCGAGATCGTCCCGTCCACCATGCCGGTGGCCGAGATGCTGGCGAGGAACCCGCGGGCGATCATCCTCTCCGGCGGCCCGTCGTCGGTGTACGCGGAGAACGCGCCCAGCCTGGACCGTTCGCTGTTCGAGGCCGGGATCCCGGTCTTCGGCATGTGCTACGGCTTCCAGCTCATGGCCACCACCCTCGGCGGCACGGTCGACGACAACGGTGCCCGCGAGTACGGCCGTACCCCGCTCGCCGTCTCCAAGGCCGGCTCCACCCTCTTCGAGGGCACGCCCACCGAGCAGCCTGTATGGATGTCGCACGGCGACGCCTGCTCCGCCGCCCCCGAGGGCTTCACCGTGACCGCGTCCACGGACGTCGTGCCGGTCGCCGCGTTCGAGAACGACGAGAAGAAGCTGTACGGCGTCCAGTACCACCCGGAGGTCATGCACTCGACCTACGGCCAGCAGGTCCTGGAGCACTTCCTCTACCGGGGCGCGGGCATCGAGCCGACCTGGACGACCACCAACGTCGTCGAGGAGCAGATCGCGCTCATCCGCGAGCAGGTCGGCGACAAGCGCGCCATCTGCGGCCTCTCCGGCGGCGTGGACTCCGCGGTCGCCGCGGCCCTCGTACAGAAGGCCATCGGCTCCCAGCTGACCTGCGTCTACGTGGACCACGGCCTGATGCGCAAGGGCGAGACCGAGCAGGTCGAGAAGGACTTCGTCGCCGCGACCGGGGCGAAGCTCAAGGTCGTCGACGCGGAGAAGCGCTTCCTCGACGCCCTGGCCGGTGTGTCCGACCCGGAGCAGAAGCGGAAGATCATCGGCCGCGAGTTCATCCGCGTCTTCGAGCAGGCCCAGCTGGAGATCCTCCAGGAGGACGGCCCCGAGGTCGCCTTCCTCGTCCAGGGCACCCTCTACCCGGACGTCGTCGAGTCCGGCGGCGGCACCGGCACCGCCAACATCAAGTCCCACCACAACGTGGGCGGGCTCCCCGACGACATCGAGTTCCAGCTCGTCGAGCCGCTGCGCCAGCTGTTCAAGGACGAGGTCCGGATGGTCGGCCAGGAGCTCGGCCTGCCCGAGGAGATCGTCCAGCGCCAGCCGTTCCCCGGCCCCGGCCTCGGGATCCGCATCGTCGGCGACGTCACCAAGGAGCGGCTCGACCTGCTGCGCGAGGCCGACGCCATCGCCCGCGAGGAGCTGACCGCGGCCGGCCTGGACCGTGACATCTGGCAGTGCCCCGTGGTCCTGCTCGCGGATGTCCGCAGCGTCGGCGTCCAGGGCGACGGCCGCACCTACGGCCACCCGATCGTGCTGCGCCCGGTCTCCTCCGAGGACGCCATGACGGCCGACTGGTCGCGCCTTCCGTACGAGACGCTGGCGAAGATCTCGACCCGCATCACCAACGAGGTCGCCGACGTCAACCGTGTGGTGCTCGACGTGACGAGCAAGCCGCCGGGGACGATCGAGTGGGAGTGACCCCTGCCCCCTGAGGTCAATGCCGATGCCGTCGCTCATTCGTTTGGGCGGCGGCATCGGCGTATCCGCTGGGTACGCTGACCGAGGAGACGAGACTCAGCCCCATGGGAGCACTTATGAGCGCCGCATCCGACGAACAGCGGTATCGCTGGCCCATCCCGCCCGAGGGCGGATGGACGTCGGACGACCTCGACCGGATCCCGGGCCTCCCGCCCCACACGGAGCTGATCGACGGGAGTCTCGTTTTCATGAGTCCGCAGCGGAAGTTCCACACCCGCACGATGTGGCTGCTGGAAAAGGCCCTGCTGGCGTATCTGCCGCACGATCTGGATGTCGATCGTGAGATGGGCATCAGGCTGGACGCCCGGAACCGCCCGGAGCCGGACCTGCTCGTCTACCGCGCGGAGGCGGATCTGGGAGCCGATCAGACGTGGTACGCCCCCGAGGACGTCGTCCTCGTCGTCGAGGTCGTCTCCCCCGACTCGGTCGACCGCGATCGTGAGGTCAAGCCGCGCAAGTACGCGGCCGCCGGAGTGCCGCACTTCTGGCGGGTCGAGGCGAACGGCGACGGCCTGCCCATCGTCTACGCCTACGAACTGGATCCGGCTCTGAAGGCCTACACACCCACGGGTATCCATCACAACAAGATCAAGCTGGACTCGCCCTTCCCGATCGAGGCGGACCTCACGGAGATCTACAACCGGGGCCGGTAGAAATCCCTGGCCTCCGCCGACGTCCCGTGCCAGGCTCCCGGTCATGCCGAGCGAAGAGATCCGCGCCCTCATGTCCGCCCCCGGGAACGACCGCCTCACGTGGAACACCCCGCTCTCCGAGGAACACGCCGCGCAGCTGATCGCCGCGTGCGCGCCCGCCCCCGGCGCCCGGATCGCCGACTTCGGCAGCGGCTGGGGCGAGCTGCTGATGCGCCTGGTCGAAGCGGCGCCCGGCTCCACCGGGGACGGCATCGAGACCGACCCGGAAGCCGTCGCGCGCGGCCTGCGGCTGGCGCGGGAGCGTGGGCTCGCGGACCGGGTGCGGTTCCACGAGGTGCCGGCGGCGGAGTATCCGGGTGACGGCTACGACCTCGTCGTCTCCATCGGTTCCTCGCACGCCTGGCCCGGCGGCACCCCGGAAGCGTTGAAGGCCCTGCGGGCAGCCGTACGACCCGGTGGGCGGGTGCTGTTCGGGGACGGGTTCTGGGAGCGTGAACCCTCGGCCGCCGCGCTGGAGGGGCTGGGCGCCGAGCCCGGTGACTTCGGCTCGCTGCTGGAGCTGATCCGGCAGGCGGAGGCCGCGGGGCTGAGGCCGCTCCAGGTGACCGTCGCCGACCAGCGCGAGTGGGACCTCTTCGAGTCCGCGGCCAACATCGGGCGCGGCGAACGCTGGGCACTGGCCAATCCCGGGCACCCGCTGCACTCCGGGGTGACCGAGGCCGTCGACGCCCGTCGCACCGGTTACTACGGGGGATACCGGGGGACCCTGGGTCTCGCCTACCTCGTGCTCAGCGCCTGAGAATCGCACATTTCTCCGACACGCGCTCCCGGCCCGCCCCGATGTGGGGCGAGCCCGCCCCGTACGGCACAATTCGCAGAAATCGCAGGCGAGTTGGTTTCACCGGGGTGGGAAAGGGCGGCGTTCTCCGTGGCGTTGGACGAGGCGAGGGCGAAGAGTGCGCACGGCGGTGGCTGTACGTGCGGCGACTGCCCGCACGGAGCACGTGAAGGTCACCGGCGGGCCGTGGCGGCCTTCCTCACCAAGCGGGACGAACTCGCCGCCGGGCAGGGCCTGCCCGGCGGGGTCGCGCAGTCCGTCTCCGCGTCCCGCCAGTGGGTGTCGGACGAGCTGACCGAGTCGGCCCGCGCCGTCGCCGAACGCAGCCGTGAGGCCGGTGACGCCTGGCTCCACACGCTCTGGCAGCGCACCCTGGTGGCGGTCTGGGGCGGTGTCGCGCTGCTGGTCATCGGCGAGGCCGCCACCGCCATCGGTGCCGGCTGGTCCACGGCCCGCACCGCGGGGCTGGTCGCGGCGCTCGTCACCGCAGGCCTCCTGACCGGCGCGGCCCGAGTCCACCGGGCCCGCGGCGGCCTCCTCGCCCCGCTGATCGGCGAGGACAACCGGCTCTCCACCTCGCGCACGGTCGCCGCGTCCTGGGTGCTCCTCGCCGCCTTCGCCGTGCTCGTCCTCGCGCTGCAACTGGCCGGAGCGTCCGACCACGGCGACCGGGACGCCCTGATCGAGGGCCTGGACCTGGTCCGCTCGGCCGGCGTGCTCACCGTGCTCGCCCTGGTGTGCGCCGTCGCCGTCGTCGTACGCCGGGTGGTGACCGTGCGCGTGCTGGGGCAGCGGCTGCAGAAGCTGCGCGCGGACCGGCCCCGGGCCGCCGATCTGCTGACCGACGACTCCGGGCGCGGCAGTTTCACCGATGTGCAGTACGTGCTGGTCAGCGCGGTCGCCGTGCTGTTCGCCGCGGTCCGTCTGGCCCGCCGGCCCGAGCAGCTCCCGGACCTTCCGTGGGGCCTGGCGGTCCTGGTGGCCGTCTCGGCGGCGACGTACTTCGCCGGCAAGTACGCGGAGGGCGGCCGGCCCGTCATCCTGTCGGTCGTCAGGGCCAGGGAGGCTGGGGACCTGGACGCCCCGATCCGTACCGGCGACGACATCGAGATCCGCGGCGCCGGATTCGTCGCGCCCGGCGCCGGCAGCCCCGACAGGCTGGCACGGGTGGTCGTCAGGATCGGACGGGTGCATGTGCACGTCCCCCTCATCCCGGTCACCGGAGGGTTCGCCAACCCGTCGGACACCGTGCTCACCGTGCCCGTGCCCGTCGAGGTCGAACCCGGCACCGTGGAGGTACAGGTCGTCACGGCGGCGGGTGTGGAGACGAATTCCTGCCTCATCGACGTCACGGACTGAACCGCGCACCTGGTGAGCGGCACCGAACCGGCGTACGTATGGTCTGTTGAAGGGCCAACGGAAAGCGGGACAGTGATGAGTGGGTACAGGGGCGGTTCGTACGGGCTGGACGAGCCGAAGGGGCTGCGGGACCGGGCGCGGGAGTACGCGCTCCTACCCCTGCGGATCTTCCTCGGCGTCACCTTCGTCTACGCGGGGCTCGACAAGCTGACCGACAGCGCGTTCCTTTCGGCGAGCGGGCCCGGCTCCATCGGCGAGATGATGAACGCCGTACGGGACAGCGCGGCGATCCCGGGCCTCGTCGACCTGGCGCTGAAGAGCCCCGAGGGCTTCGGCTACGCCATCGCGATCGGCGAGCTCCTCGTCGGCCTGGGTACCCTCGCCGGCCTCTGGGCGCGCCTGGCGGCCTTCGGCGGCGCCCTGATCTCCCTGAGCCTGTGGCTGACCGTCAGCTGGCAGAGCACGCCGTACTACTACGGCAACGACCTGGTCTACCTGATGGCCTGGCTCCCGCTGGTGCTGGCGGGCGCGTCCTACTGGTCGGTGGACGCCCTGAGGGGGAGCCGACGCCCCGGGAGGATCTGAGGCTCCGGGGGGATCCGGGGACCCGGGCCGTCTACGTGGACGGGGCCGCCGAGGACGCCTTCTTCGCTGCCCGCCGCCGGCGCAGCCGGTAGTTCACCCAGGTCACCGTGGCCGCGAGCCACAGGCCGCCGAGGAACACGGGGCCGAAGAACGTCCAGGGGACCTCCCACGCCCCGGCCGCGTCCGCCGCGTATCCGCCCGCCAGGGTCAGCATGGCCAGGCCGGCCACCGCGCGGCCCGGCCGGATCTCATGACGCACCACGGGTGACCTCCAGCTGTCCGATGCCGATGCCCATGCCCAGCTCGATCGTGCCGGCGGGTGCGCTGCCCCCGGGGGGTGCGACGGTCCGCCGGGTGTGACGGTCGGGGGCGATGTCCACGTCCTTGCGCACGTCGGACGGGAACCGGATGTCGCCCAGGCCCGCTTCGGCGTCGACCTTCACCGTCACCCCGGCCGGGACGACGACGACCGCTCGGCCGGCACCGACCTCGACGCGGGTCCGCAACGTCTCGCCCTTCGGGAGGGTGATCCGGGACAGGTCGAGCTTCGCGTCACCCAGGTCGAGCTTGTACAGGGGCTGGACCGCGGCGACCGAGGCCGGACCCCATTCCTCCCTCACCCAGTCGGTGCCGATGTCCTTCGGGACCACGGACGCCCCTGCCAGCAGCCCCGCCGTGATCATGGCCAGCAGGACCGTGCCGAAGCCGGTCCTGCCGAGGACGGAGGCGACCAGCAGGCCGAGGCCGAACACTCCGAGCGCGGCGGCGAGCCCGATCTGCAGGCTCGTCCCGAGCGGATGGGTCCCCCAGCTCAGCCCCGTGCCGAGACCGCCCGCGACGAGGGCGAGCAGGAATACGAGGCCGCCGATCGAACGCGGTCCCCGGGTCCCGGGCGGCCGGCCGGGCGGGGAGAACGGGGCGTCGGCCTTCGCACCGCTCCCGCCGGGCTCCGCCACCTCCGGCAACGCGCTCGCCGGGCCCCACAGATAGCCGCTGCTCGTGGGGCCGGTCGTGCCGTCCTTGACGATCGGGTCCCGCCACCAGGACGGGGTGCCCGTGGTGGGCGGTGCCTTCACCTCAGGAGGCGCCCCGTGGCCGGCGGTGTGCGCCGCGCTCTTCGGAACGTGCGCCGACGCCCCGGGAGCGTCCTCGGGCGGAGCCGTCCCGCGGTGCTGCGTCCAGACCGAGACGCCGATCACGGTCAGCGAGAGCATCGCGGCGAAGGCGAGCATCCCGCCGTTGTGCAGCATCGACAGCAGCAGCCCGCAGCCCACCAGGGCCAGCAGCAGCGCGATCAGCGAGGCGCCCTCGACCCGGCCCGACAGCAGCCGCCGCGCCTCGTTCTCGTCCTCGCCGTCCACGGGGAGCAGCAGCCAGGCGAAGCCGTAAAAGATCAGGCCGATGCCGCCCGTCACCGCGAGGACGCCGAGCACGATCCGGAAGATCACCGGGTCCACGTCGCAGTACCGGCCGAGCCCGCCGCACACCCCGGCCACCACCTTCTGCCGCTTGCTGCGACGCAGCCGCGGTGCCGGTTCTGGGGGCGGAGCGACGCCGGGGGAGGCGTCCTGGGGAACGGTCATGGCTCCATGGTGACGGCCCGTACGCCCTTGTGGGGCCCACGACGACCCTGGCCCGTCCCTGATATTGCGTCCCTCAGGCCCCTGGGGACCCCGGCCGTCCCGCCCCGCCCGGCGGGCCGGAGCGGCGGAGCCCGTCCCGGGGCCTCAGGGTCGAGTCCGGGCAGACCCTGATGCCACGACCCGCCGGGACGTGTGACGATCGGTGCATGCCAGCAGCCACGACGCGAGCCGCGAGCTCCCACGCCCCGGACCCGGAGGAGCCTGCGCCGCGCAAGCTGTACCGGAGCGCCGACGGACGGATGCTCGGTGGTGTCGCGCGAGGGCTCGCCGGGCATCTGGGACTGCCCGTCGCGTGGGTCCGGTTCGTCTTCCTCGGACTGTTCTTCGCGGACGGCCTGGGCGCCCTGCTCTACGCCGTGTTCTGGATCGTCGTGCCGCTCGGTGTCGGCGGGGTCGGCGGGGTGGAGAACCGGTCCCTCTTCGAGACCGCCCCCGACGGCCGTCGCCGGCTCCGCAAGCCCGACAAGGGCCAGGTCTTCGCCCTGGTCGCCCTGCTCGTCGGCGCCGTGACCTTCGTCGGCAACGTCGACATGGGCAGCAAGGCGGACCGTTACGTCTGGCCGGCGCTGCTGATCGGCGCGGGCTCCGTCCTCGTGTGGCGCCAGGCCGACAACGCCCGGCGCGCCCGGTGGATGGAGGTCGGCCGCCGTCGCCGGGTGCTGCACCTGGCCCGCGGACTGGCCGGGGTCGCGCTCGTCGGCCTCGGTCTCGCCGCCTTCATGGTGGTGCGGGGCTCGGCGGCCCAGCTGGGCACCGCGCTGACGGCCGCCATCGCCGTACTCACCGGCATCGCGCTCCTCGCGGGCCCCTACCTCGTGCGGATGACGCAGGACCTCTCCGAGGAACGCCTGATGCGCATCCGGGCACAGGAGCGTGCCGAGGTCGCCGCCCACGTCCACGACTCCGTCCTGCACACCCTCACGCTGATACAGCGCAACGCGGACGACGGCGGCGAGGTCCGCAGGCTCGCCCGCGCCCAGGAACGCGAGCTGCGCAACTGGCTGTACAACCCCGAGGGCACCGGCAAGGACGAGGCCGAGGAACCGTCCGGCCTCGCCGAGGCCGTCAAGCGCGCCGCCGCGGAGGTCGAGGACAAGCACGGGGTCCCGCTGGAGGTCGTCGTCGTCGGGGACTGCCCGCTCGACGAGAAGCTGGTGGCGCAGATGCAGGCCGCACGCGAGGCGATGGTCAACGCCGCCAAGTACGGTGGCGAGGGCGGTGCCGTCCAGGTCTTCGCGGAGGTCGAGGGCCGCACGGTCTTCGTCTCCGTACGGGACCGGGGGCCGGGATTCGACCTGGACGCCGTTCCCGGCGACAGGATGGGCGTACGAGAATCAATCATCGGCCGGATGCAGCGCAACGGCGGGACGGCGCGGCTGCGTTCGGTCCCCGGCGGGGGCACGGAAGTCGAGCTGGAGATGGAGAGGGCGGGCGAATGACCGAGAACACCGAAGCCACCGGGGGCCCGGAGCGCCGGGTACGGGTCGTGCTCGTCGACGACCACCGGATGTTCCGCACCGGGGTGCAGGCCGAGATCGGCCGCACCGAGGAGACCGGGGTCGAGGTCGTCGGCGAGGCCGCCGACGTCGACCAGGCGGTCACCGTGATCACCGCGACCCGGCCCGAGGTCGTGCTCCTCGACGTCCACCTCCCGGGAGGCGGAGGCGTCGAGGTGCTGCGGCGCTGCGCCCCGATGATGGGCGCGGTCGAGAACCCGGTGCGCTTCCTGGCGCTGTCCGTCTCGGACGCGGCCGAGGACGTCATCGGCGTCATCCGGGGTGGCGCCCGCGGCTATGTCACCAAGACCATCACCGGCGCCGATCTGGTCGACTCCGTCTTCCGGGTCCAGGACGGCGACGCGGTGTTCTCGCCGCGGCTGGCCGGGTTCGTCCTCGACGCCTTCGCCTCGACGGAGGCCCCGCCGGTCGACGAGGACCTCGACCGGCTGACGCAGCGCGAGCGCGAGGTGCTGCGGCTGATCGCCCGGGGATACGCGTACAAGGAGATCGCCAAGCAGCTGTTCATCTCGGTGAAGACGGTCGAGTCCCACGTCTCGGCCGTGCTGCGCAAGCTCCAGCTCTCCAACCGCCACGAGCTGACCCGGTGGGCGACGGCACGGCGGCTGGTCTGAGCCGCACGCACGCTCAGGCGGGATCGAGCGAGATGTTGAGCTTCTCGCCGGTCCTTCGGTAGCCGACGCTCGCGTAGATCCGCTCGACGTCGGGGCCGCCGGGCTCCAGCCACACGGTGTGGAAGCCGCGTGCGAAGGCGGTGCGGGTCAGCCAGGCGGCCAGTGCCGCGCCCACACCCCGGCGGCGGAAGGTGCCGGCGACGGCCAGGCCGGCCAGTTCGCCGATCCCGTCGGACGGGGCGGAGCAGCCGCCCGCCCCGGCGGGGTGCCCGTCCACGGTGGCCAGGGCCGAGACACCGCCGCCCGCCGTCGCTTCCCGCAGCCAGGCGATCTCGCCGTCGTCGGGGCCGCCCTCGCCGCCGAAACCGGAGTGCTGGACGGCGGCCGCGGCGGCGAACTCATCGGCGGTGACCGGCTCGGCGACGCGCAGGCCGTCCACCGGCTTCGGCGGCAGGAGGCCCCCGGCGGCGCAGGCCATGACCGGGGCGCGGCTCTCCGCCGTGAACCCCGCGGCCATCAGGGCGGGTTCGACGGCGGGCGCCCAGGCGGGCAGGAACTCCAGCCGGGGCAGCCGTTCGCGCGAGCGGAACGCCGCGACCAGGTCGGCGATGTCCTGCGCCGTGGGCTCGGCGTCCCGGTCGGGGATGGCGTAGTTGGCGAACTTCAGCTCCCAGCCCGGATTGTGGCGCACCGTGAACGGGCCCACCCGGTAGTGGTCCGGGGAGCGGAGCGTGAGTGTACGCACGTAGTTCTGGATGGCTGTGTCCATGAGGCCGGGAGCCTATGCGATGCGGGTGGCACCCGCGAGGGGCATTTCGCTGATCGGCGCGATACGGACGGGGGCTCCGGGGCGCGGGGCGTGGATCATCTGCCCGCCGCCGATGTAGAGCCCGACGTGGGTGATCCCGGAGTAGAAGAACACCAGGTCGCCCGGTGCGAGTTCGGACTGCGGGACGCGCCGGCCGGCGTTGATCTGGGTGTACGTCGTGCGGGGCAGGGAGACTCCTGCCGCGCGCCAGGCGGCTTGGGTGAGGCCGGAGCAGTCGAAGGAGGAGGGGCCCGTGGCTCCCCAGACGTACGGCTTGCCGAGCGCCCCGTAGGCGAAGTCGACGGCTTGTGCGGCACGGGCGTTCGGCGCGGCCACGGAGCCGCGCGGGGCGCTCCGGTCGGCGCGGGTGGCGGTGCCGCCGTGCGCGGCGTCGGCGGAGCGCTCGTAGGCGGCGCGCCGGTCCGCGGTCATGGTGGCGAGCAGCTTCCGGGCGTCGGCGAGTTTGGCGCGCACCTCGTTCTTGTGCTTCTGGAGATCGGCCCGGCGGGAGGCGAGCACCGCGAGCTCGTCCTCGGCCTGGGCGCGCAGCCGGGCGATGTCGCCGATCTGCCGGCGCACCCCGTTGATCGCGCCCGCCTGGCGGTCGCCCGCCCGGTCCTCGTACGAGGCGCGCTCCAGGTACTGGTCGGGGTCCGAGGAGAGGGCCAGCCGGACGGCGGGGTCGATGCCGGCGCTGCGGTACTGGGCGGTGGCGTACGAGCCGAGGGCGTCGCGCGCGGTGTTGAGGCGCTCGGTCCTGCGGGCCGCCTCGTCGCGCAGTGCGTCGAGGGCCTTCTCGGAGGCGGCGGTCTCCTCCTTCGCGCCGTTGTACTTCTCGGTGGCGACCTCGGCGTCGTGGTACAGCCGGTCGATCTTGGCCTCGACCTGGGCCGGGGTGGGCCGGGGATCCGCCTGGGCGGCACCTTCGAGAGTGGCGGCGGTCGCGGCCCCGGCGAGGGCGAGGGTCGCTGCGGTGCGGGCAGCAGGCCCGGTGAACAGGCGCTGCTTGGGCTTGCGGTGAGCGGCTTCTCGATGGCGGGGCACGGGGGTGGTGCGTCCTTCCGTTCGACTGCCCGTCGGGGATGCCGGCGGGCCCGCCGGGGTCCGGCGGCGGGCCACCACAGGGGGGAGCGGCCCGCCGCCGGATTCCTGGCGGGGCGACCGGCACGCCGCCCGGTACGGGGGCGGTGATGCAGAGCCGGTCACCTGGGAGGGACGCTAAACCCGGCGCACGGGGAAGAGGCGTAATGACAGGTATTGCCTGCATGTGCTGTTTCGTTTCCCTCGAATGACCGGAAAAATCAACCGGAGTCCGGCAATTCGCGCAGACCTGAGATGAACTCATCGGTAAGTCGTACCGTGCCGAAGAGTGGTGATATGGCCGCCGTTAGGCTGCGGCCATGGACGTACTCATCAATGTCTTCGTGGCCCTGCACATCATCGGGATCGCCTCCCTGCTCGGCGGCTTCCTGACCCAGATGAAGGCCATGGGGGCGGGTACGGCCCGCTTCGTCCCGGCCATGCTGCACGGTGCGCTCACCATGCTCGTCACGGGCGTCGCCCTGGTCGGTCTGAACCAGGCCGACGACCAGAGCGTGAACAACGTCAAGATCGGCGTGAAGCTGCTGCTCCTGGTCGTGATCCTGGCGCTCGTCTATGTGAAGCGGGACGACGAGAGGGCGGGCAAGGGCGCGTTCGCCGCGGTCGGCGGGCTGACCGTCGCCAACATCTTCATCGCCACGCTCTGGACCTGAGCGGAACGGGCGGGCCGGGGCTGTGCCCCGAACCCGCCCGCCGGTGGTGTCCCGCGCGCTACGCCGGGCGCACGCTGCCGTAGATCGGCATGTAGTAGATCGACTCCTCGCGGACGTTCGCTCCGGGCTTCGGCGCGTGGATCATCATGCCGTCGCCCTTGTAGATGCCGACGTGGCTGATGTCGTCGTAGAAGAAGACCAGGTCACCCGGCCGCAGATCCGCCGTGGCCACCCGGGTGCCGACCTCGACCTGGTCCCAGGTGGTGCGCGGCAGGTCGACACCGGCCGCCTTCCACGCGGCCTGGGTGAGCCCCGAGCAGTCGTACGAGGACGGGCCCGTCGCCCCCCAGACGTACGGCTTGCCGATCTGGGACCGGGCGAAGGACAGGACCTTCTCGGCCTTCGAGGCGTAGCCGCTGTCGGAGCCCGTGCCCCCGGTCTCCGTACCGGTGCCCGTTCCCTCCTGCGCGGCCTCCTCGGTGGCGGCCCGGTCGGCCTTCTCCTTCGCGGCGGCGGCCTGCTGCCTGGCCAGCTCCTCGGCCTTGCGCTCGGCCTCCGCCTCCTTCTTGCGCTCCAGCTCCGCGAGCCGTGCCTTCTCCTCGGCGGTGAGCTCCGACAGCAGGGAGCGGGCCTCGGTGAGCTTCGTCTGCACCTGCTGCTTACTGGTGCGCAGCGTGGCCTGCGACGTGGTGAGCGTCTCCAGGCTCTTCGTCGCCTCGACCCGCTTCGCCGCCGCCTCCTTCTGCTGCGTACGGAAGTCGGCGACCGACTTCTGCTGCTGGCTGGTCATCCGGGCCATCAGCTGGTCCTGGTCGAAGTACGACTGGGGGTCGTCCGCGAGGAAGAAGGTCGCGGTCGGGGCGATCGAGCCGGTGCGGTACTGCGCGGCCGCGTAGTTGCCCAGCTCCCGGCGCGTCTCGTTCAGCTTGTCGGCCCGCTTCGCCGCGGCCTCCAGCAGCGCGTCGACCTTCGAGCGCTGCTCGGCCGAAGCGGTCTTCGCCTGGTTGTACTGCTGGGTCGCCGTGCCGGCCTGGCGGTACAGGGCGTCGACCTTCTTCTGTACTTCCTCGATGCTGGGCCGGGGCTCCGCCGGGGCGGCCGTCGCGCTCTGCGTGGAGAGCAGGGTGACGGAGGCGAGCGCCGCGGTCGTGAGACCGACGGCAGGGGTGGTGCTGCGCACACGGGTGCGCGGTCTGCGATGCGACGCCAAGGCCGGCATCTCCTTCCGTGGACCGCCTACCCGGGTTAGCGATGGGGGTCCCCCCAGGCCGTTCAGGCCCTGGGGGAGGGTTCGGGCGGAACGGAAGGCTGCCCTACGGTCCGGCGAGGACGGACCGATTCACCCCGGTGCTGCGTCTGGGTCCCCGGTTCCGGCCCCCTGGGCGGGAGCGCGGATTCGGCGGGAGCGCCCGTGCGGCGCTGTTCGCCTCAAGGGGGTACGGGGCACCCGCCGGAGACGCTAGCCAACCCGTGGCGTCCCTGTGAAGGTTGATGTGCGATATGCCCGATACATTTTCGTGACCTTCGCCGCACGGCGGACCGTGTGGCCGGATCGGCCCCCTGAATCTCACGCACCGTGCGCGAACCGTGTCGGTGCGCGCACGTGCCGGAGCCCTTGTAGCCGATGCGGCCCGGGCTGTCGGTGCGGCCGCCTAGACTCGTGAGGCGATGAGCAGCCTCTTTGACGACAGTTTCCTGACCGGCCTCCAGCAAGCTGAGGAGGGCCCCCCGCCGCCCCCCGAGGAGCACGCACCCGAAGCGGTGCCGGAGGGCCTCTTCGAGGCTGTCTTCGACACGCCTCCGCCGCCGCGTGACGCCCACTACCGCGACGGTGCCCCGCGTCCCGTCATCGACTCCGCCGCGCTGCTCGACGGGCTGAACACCGAGCAGCGCGCCGCGGTCGTGCACGCCGGGTCCCCGCTGCTCATCGTCGCCGGGGCCGGGTCGGGCAAGACCAGGGTGCTCACCCACCGGATCGCCCACCTCCTGGCCGAGCGCGGGGTGCACCCGGGACAGATCCTCGCGATCACCTTCACCAACAAGGCCGCCGGCGAGATGAAGGAGCGGGTGGAGGACCTCGTCGGCCCGCGTGCCAACGCCATGTGGGTCATGACCTTCCACAGCGCCTGTGTGCGGATCCTGCGCCGTGAGTCGAAGCGCCTCGGCTTCACCTCGTCGTTCTCGATCTACGACGCCGCCGACTCCAAGCGGCTGATGGCGCTGGTCTGCCGCGATCTGGACCTCGACCCGAAGCGCTACCCGCCGAAGTCGTTCACGGCGAAGGTCTCGAACCTCAAGAACGAGCTCATCGACGAGGAGACGTTCGCGGGCCAGGCGGCCGACGGCTTCGAGAAGACGCTGGCCCAGGCGTACGCGCTCTACCAGGCGCGGCTGCGCGAGGCCAACGCGCTCGACTTCGACGACATCATCATGACGGCGGTCCACCTGCTCCAGGCGTTCCCCGACGTCGCCGAGCACTACCGCCGCCGCTTCCGCCACGTCATGGTCGACGAGTACCAGGACACCAATCACGCCCAGTACACCCTGGTGCGCGAGCTGGTGGGCCCGTCCGGCGAGGCCGAGGCCCCCGGTGAGCTCTGCGTCGTCGGTGACGCGGACCAGTCGATCTACGCGTTCCGCGGCGCGACCATCCGCAACATCCTCCAGTTCGAGGAGGACTACCCGGACGCGAAGACGATCATGCTGGAGCAGAACTACCGCTCCACGCAGACGATCCTGTCCGCCGCCAACGCCGTCATCGAGCGCAACGAGAGCCGCCGCCCCAAGAACCTCTGGACGAACGCCGGCGCGGGCACCCGGATCACGGGCTACGTCGCCGACACCGAGCACGACGAGGCGCAGTTCGTCGCCGACGAGATCGACCGGCTGACGGACGCCGCGGAGGCGAAGGCGGGCGACGTCGCCGTCTTCTACCGCACGAATGCCCAGTCCCGTGTCTTCGAAGAGATCTTCATCCGCGTCGGACTGCCCTACAAGGTCGTCGGCGGAGTGCGCTTCTACGAGCGCAAGGAGGTCAGGGACGTCATGGCCTACCTCCGTGTCCTCTCCAACCCCGAGGACACCGTCCCGCTGCGCCGCATCCTCAACGTGCCCAAGCGGGGCATCGGCGACCGGGCCGAAGCCATGATCGACGCCCTGTCCATGCGCGAGAAGATCTCCTTCCCGCAGGCGCTGCGCCGCGTCGACGAGGCGTACGGCATGGCGGCCCGCTCGTCGAACGCGGTGAAGCGGTTCAACACGCTGATGGAGGAGCTCCGCACGATCGTGGAGTCGGGCGCGGGCCCGGCCGTCGTGCTGGAGGCCGTCATGGAGCGGACGGGATATCTCGCCGAGCTCCAGGCCTCCACCGACCCGCAGGACGAGACCCGTATCGAGAACCTCCAGGAGCTCGCCGCCGTCGCCCTCGAGTTCGAGCAGGAGCGGGCGGAGGAGGAAGGCGCGGGCACGCTCGCCGAGTTCCTGGAGAAGGTCGCGCTCGTCGCCGACGCCGACCAGATCCCCGACGAGGACGAGGACGGGTCCGGCGTCATCACCCTGATGACCCTGCACACGGCCAAGGGCCTCGAATTCCCGGTGGTGTTCCTGACCGGCATGGAGGACGGCGTCTTCCCGCACATGCGCGCGCTGGGCCAGGTGAAGGAGCTGGAGGAGGAGCGCCGGCTCGCCTACGTGGGCATCACGCGCGCCCGCGAGCGCCTCTATCTGACCCGGGCGTCGATGCGGAGTGCGTGGGGCCAGCCCTCGTACAACCCGCCGTCGCGGTTCCTGGAGGAGATCCCGGACCAGCACCTGGAGTGGAAGCGCAAGGGGCCGATGGCCGCTCCCGCGGGTCCGACGTCCGGCATCACGTCGTCGCTGTCCTCGTCGCGCGCGAAGTCCGGGCCGTCGGGATTCGCGACCCGGCGCACGTCCGACAAGCCGGTGGTCACCCTGGTCGCGGGGGACCGGGTCACGCACGACCAGTTCGGCCTGGGCACGGTCACGGCGGTCGAGGGATTCGGCGACCAGGCCAAGGCCACGGTCGACTTCGGCGACGAACGGCCCAAGAAGCTGCTGCTGCGCTACGCACCGGTCGAGAAGCTCTGATCCGGCCGCCGGCGGAAAGCCCCGGCCTCGTATCTCCCGGACCGGGAGATACGAGGCCGGGGCTTTTCAGTCCGCGACGTGCCGGCTCAGTAAGGGTTGATCCCGTGGCTGCGGAGCCACGGCATCGGGTCGATCGCCGAGCCGCCGCCCGGCCGGACCTCGAAGTGGAGGTGCGGGCCGGTGGAGTTGCCGGAGTTCCCCGAGAAGGCGATGACGTCGCCGGCCTTGACCGATCCTGAACGGATCTTGGTGGTGCTGAGGTGGCAGTACCACGTCTCGGTGCCGTCGGCCGCGGTGACGATGGCCATGTTGCCGTAGGCGCTGTTCCACTGGGTGCGCACGGTGCCGTCGGTCGCCGCCATGACGGGGGTGCCGTAGGAGACGGGGAAGTCGATGCCCGTGTGCACGGACATCCAGTTCACGCCGGCCTGCCCGTAGGTGGCGCTGAGTCCGTGCTGCTTCACGGGCAGGACGAACTTGGGGCGCGCTGCCTCGCGGCGGGCCGCCTCCTCCTCGCGCTTCTTCTTCTCGGCGGCCTGACGCTCCTTCAGGTCGATGCGCTCCTGGGTGCGGCTGGCCCGGTCGGCGAAGTTCTCCGCGTCGGCGCTGAGGTTGGCGAGCTGGGTGTCCAGCTTGTTGTTGGCCGCGGCCGGCTTGACCGTGTCGGCGGCCGCCATGGACGTGGTCTCGTCCTTCGTCTCCTCGGCGCCGACCCCGCTCACCGAGGCGGCGGCGATGCCCGCGACGCTCATGACACAGGCGGACGGGACGGCGACGGTGAGGAGAGCGGAACGCTTCGCGGGGGTGCGGCGCCGGCCCCGGCCCCCGCCGCGCGGGGCGGCGGAGCGGCTCACGGGACGCGGGACGGCCGCCGTGGGCACGGATTCAGCCGATTCCGAGGTCACGTCGACGACGTCCGGATGGGGCTCGGGCCTCTCGGTCCCGAGACCTTCGTCGTACGCGTCGTCGTAGGCGTCCGTCCGCACGGTCCCGGCTTCTGTTCCGGCGGTTCCGACGTGGTCGGGGGAGTCGTGGAGGTCGTGGGAGCCGATTCCGTCGTGCGCGGCGAACTCGGCCGTCCCGTACGGCTCGTACGAGGCCGGCTGGTGTTCGTACGAGGGATACGACGTCTGTTCGGGTGCGTACGCCGGGCTCTCGGGCGTGGCGCCGGTGTTCCAGGCGGTGGCGTCGTAGGCGCCGGTGTCGGCGGCCGCGTAGTTCTCGTACCCCGCGGTCTCGAAGGCGGGGACGGCGTAGGTGCCGGTCGCGTAGGCCGTGGTGTCGAACGTGGTGGTGGGGAAGGCGCCGGTGTCGCCCGACGCCCACTGGGTGTCCTGGCCGGTCTGGTTCCAGCCGGTGGTGTCCCACTGGCCCGTCGCGTCAGGGGCCTGGGCGGCGGCCTGGGCCGGGATTCCGGCCTCGGGCATCCAGGTGGCGGCCGTGTCGTAGCTCTGGTGCATCTGCGGATGGCCCTGGGTGCCGTAGGCGTCGTACGGGGCCTGTTGATGCGCTCCGGTGTCCCACTGGTTCGCGTCGTAGCCGCCGTAACCGCCGTCGTACGCCGGGGCGTAGCCGTCGCCGTACGTGACCTCGGGGCCGGTTTCGTGCTGACCCGGCAGGGTCCCGAAGAGTGGATCTGTGTCGAAGCTGCCGGTGGACTGGCCGTCGTATCCGGCATTCCCGGCGTGGGGGTGCTGGTCGTTCACCAACTTCTCTCTCGCCTCGGCAGCAGGACCTGTTCCGGGGTCCGGTGGGGGGACCCCAGGGTGAGCAGTGGCCGCGACTGTACCCGGCGGTAGGTGAGGACGACAATCTTCGGCGGCTTCCAGCCCCGAAGGAATCGGGCAATCGGCCGCCTTTCGGCGGACGGGGCGTACAGGCTTGGCCCTATGTTCGAAATTAGTTCTAATCGCCAGGCGCTGTGCGGCGGTTCAGCCGTCGGATATCAGGCGACGGAGGCAGCTCCGGGGATGCCGATGGCCGTGCCGTCGGACTCCAGGGCCTGACGGATCGCGGACGCCACCGTGGGGTGCACCGGAAGGGCCAGGTGGCCGATCCCCGTGACGCGCACATTCACCGCGTCGAGGTCCGGGTGGTCGACGCAGGCCGTCTCGACGGGGAGCATCACCCTGTCCAGCTCGCTCCAGAAGCTGACGAACCGCGTCCGGCAGCCGGGAGCGGGACGGCGCAGCTCCTCGATCAGGTCGGAGCCGCCGCGCATCTGGCGGACGATGGGGTGGGCGCCGGCCAGCGGGGCGGCGGCCGTCCCGCCGTGCGGCGTGCCCAGGGTGACGAGGGTGCGCACCCGGCGGTCCCCGCCGAGCCGCTGCACGTAGTACCGCGCGATGAGGCCACCGAGACTGTGACCGACGATGTCGATCTCGCGGTGGCCGGTGCGGGCGCAGATCTCCTCCACGTGGCGGTCCAGCAGCTCGGCCGCCGTGCGGATGTCACAGGTCAGGGGTGAGTAGTTCAGTGATTCGAGATGGCGCCAGCCGTGCCGGGCCAGGGAGCGGCGGAGCAGGACGAAGACGGAGCGGTTGTCGATGAACCCGTGCAGGAGCACGACGGGCGGCCGGTCGACGGCCTTGGTGGGCAGCACGGCGGTGTCCGCCGAATGGGTGATTCCGTCTGCTTCAGCTGTTCCCGCTGTTCCCGCTGGTTCTGCCTGGGCGTGACCGTCTTCGGTTCCGTTGCCGTCACGTCCCGGGCCGGTCGGGGCCGGGGGCGTGGGTGCACGGCGCTCCGGAGTGAGGCCCGAGGGGTAGATGAGCACGTGCCCTGCCAGGATCACCAGCTCCAGCGCGGTGGCCCTGAGCAGCGTCGACGACAGCCAGGCGGGGCGCAGACACGGCCTGCGCAGCAGTAGGGGTAGGAAGGACAGGACCTTCATGGCCGACCTCCTGCACTGGCATGCGGGGAGGCGGCTCCCAGCCCCGTACGCCCTCACGGGAGTCGCTGCGGAGGCGGCCGGCCGCCCTGATGCGACCGGGGAGCCGTACCACCGTGCCGTGCGGCTGACGGCGCGGTGGTACGACGGCCTCGTTGCGGCTCCTCTGGCGACGCTCCCCGCGCGGCCGGTGGGCCGCCCGGTGCCGGGAACGGCGCCGGCGAACATGTCCCATGTGTGATTTCCCCCTCCCGGTCCACCGCGAAACGGCGCCGTGCGGGATGCTGTGGATAACGTTCGTTCACATCACCGGCCCACCGGGCACGGGAGACGCATGTGGAGGCAGTGATGGGTGTGACCGGTCCGATCCGTGTGGTGGTGGCCAAGCCGGGCCTCGACGGCCATGACCGCGGGGCGAAGGTGATCGCCCGGGCGCTGCGGGACGCGGGCATGGAGGTCATCTACACGGGGCTCCACCAGACCCCCGAGCAGATCGTGGACACGGCGATCCAGGAGGACGCCGACGCCATCGGGCTCTCCATCCTCTCCGGTGCTCACAACACGCTCTTCGCCAAGGTCATCGAGCTGCTGAAGGAGCGCGAGGCGGAGGACATCAAGGTGTTCGGCGGCGGCATCATCCCCGAGGCGGACATCGCTCCGCTGAAGGGGCTCGGCGTCGCGGAGATCTTCACCCCGGGCGCGACGACTGCTTCGATCGTGGACTGGGTCAACGCCCACGTCCGCCAGCCCGCAGAGGCCTGAGCACGCCGGAGCGAGGCTGATTCCGGGCGGGCGTCTGCGGCCGGTCCGTGGTGGGGCGGGGCCGGTGCGCCCTGCCTCCGCACCGAGTTCTTCCCGGACCCTGCCTGCACCTCTCCTGCCTGCGTGCCGAGTTGTTCCTGCCCTCCGCCCGCGCCTCCCCTGTCCCCGCGTCGAGACTCTTCCGGCTTCCGCCCGCATCTCCCCTCTCTCCGGGCTGAGTTGGTCCGTCCTCCGCTCGCACCTCCCGTGTTCCGTGCCGAGTCGCTCCCGTCCTCCGCCCGCGCCCTGCCCGGTCCGCTTCCCGAACCGATCAGCCCGTGCCCGCCCGGGCCAGCTCCGCATCCATGGCGGCGCGCAGCCGCAAGGTGGAGACCAGACGCTGGAACGCCTCCGACCAGTAGCCGCCCGCACCCGGCGAAGCGCCTTCCCGTTCGTCCGGAGTGGTGGTGAGCACCGCGAGCCGGTCCGCCTCGGCGGGGTTCAGACAGCGCTCGGCGAGACCCATCACCCCGCTGAAACTCCAGGGGTAGCTCCCCGCGTCCCGGGCTATGTCCAGTGCGTCGACCACCGCCCGGCCGAGCGGCCCGTCCCAGGGGACGGTGCAGACGCCGAGCAGCTGGAAGGCCTCGGACAGACCGTGCGCGGCTATGAAGCCCGCGACCCAGAGCGCCCGTTCGGCCGGAGGCAGGGTGGCGAGGAGCTTCGACCGCTCCGCCAGCGATGCCGTCCCCGGGCCGTTCGCCGGCGGTGTCGCGGGGGCACCGAGCAGGGCTCGCGCCCAGTCCGGGTCCTGTTGTCTCACCGCGGCGCGGCACCAGGCGGCATGCAGCTCACCTGCCCAGCCGTCGGCGACCGGCAGGGTGACGAGCTCGTGGGCCGTCCGGCCGCCGAACCTCTCCCGCCAGACACCGAGCGGGGTGGCCTCCACCAACTGACCGAGCCACCAGGACCGTTCGCCGCGTCCCGAAGGGGGCACGGGAACCACACCGTCGCGCTGCATCGCGGCGTCGCACTCGTGCGGCGCCTCCACGGCGACGGAGACGGCGCCCCCCGTACGGTCCGGGTTCACGCAGGACGTGGCACGGTCCGCCATCCGCCCGGCGAGCGCGGAACCGGGCAGCGCGGACAGCAGCTCGGCGGCCGTGGAGCGGACGTTGCGGCTGCGGTCCGTGAGAGCCCCCTCCAGAAACGCCTCGTCGGCCCCGGAGAGGCCGGACCGCAGGGAATCGAGGAACATCAGCCGGTCCTCCGCCCTCTCCGCGGGCCATGTGGCGGCGAGCAGGGTCCGGGCCGCGGCGGGATCCCGCTCCCGCAGGGCCTCCAGCAGGGCGACCCGTTCGGCGAAGAGGCCCTCTTCCCAGAGCAGGCGCACCGCCTCCGGATCTGCCGTGTCCGGCCGCGGGGCTCCGCGTGACGAGGCGCGCAGCGCGAACCTCCACTCCGGATTCAGCCCGGCCAGCCAGATCCCGCGCGGCCCGGCGAAAGCCAGGACGTGCGGACGCAGATCCGTGCGCGCCCTCGCCGCGTCCAGCAGGGCGGGCAGCAGCTCGGCCGGTGCCCGGTAGCCCCGGGCGCCGGCGGCAGCCAGCCACTGGGGGATGAGCTCGGTGAGATCGGGGGCCGTGCCCCGGCGTCCTCCGCCGGTCGGCGCCGAGCGGTCGGCGAGCAGCTGGGCGAGCCTGCGGCGCGCGGCAGAGGGCACCGGCGGACGAGGGTCGGCGGGTGCGGGCCCGGGCGGGATGGCCCCGGTGACCGGTACGAGTGCCGCCCGGCGCCGCACGGTGTGCACCGCAGCCGCGGCGAGCACGGCCGCCGGTCCGAGCACGGCGCCGTCCTCCGCCCGCAGCGGGCGCCGGTCGGTGCCGAGCAGGGCCGAGGTGACGAGGTCGTCCCACGGTGTGTCCAGGGGCACGCCGGTCGTCGTGGCGGTGGTGGGCATCGGGTCCCTTCCGGTGCTGGTCCAGGAATCGCGGATCGGGAATGCTGCGGATCGGGGGCGGAGGGGGCCGGCGGTGTGTCAGGCGAGCGCCACGGCCGCACCCGCTCCGACGTCGTCCGAGGACTCGGGCCCCCACGCCGCGAGCGGATCGAAACCGCGGTGTCCGCACTCGCCGAAGACCGTCAGCGGACTGCCACCGGCGAGGGCCACGAGCTTCCACAGGCCGGGCCGGGACAGCGCGGAGGGTGCGACCGGCAGGGCGGATCCGTCCGCCGCGCCGATCAGTTGCCAGCCGTCCGAGGACGGCGCGGGTATGACGTCCCGCAGCACGGCGGGCCAGGCATCCAGCCAGGGATCGTCCCGCAGGGCGTCTCCGTACGCGGCGACGGCATCGGCCGCGGTGCCGCCGGGTGGCGGCGCCGCGGTGACGACGGGCTCACCGAACCGCTGCCCCAGCTCGGCCCGCAGCCCTCCGCCACCCGGATACGGCCTCACCTCGGCGTCGATCACGGTGCTCACCGGCAACGCCAGGGCCGGGGCCCGGCCCTGGGCGCCGTAGGACAGCAGGAGCGCCGTGCGGCCCGACTCCTCGCCGTACAGCCAGATGCGACGGGTGACGATCCTGCCGTCCGGTGCGTCGTACTGTGCGAGGACCGTCCAGCGGTCGCGGACAGCCGGTCCCTCGGGGGAGGCCGTCAGGCCCACCCTCGTACGGACGGTCGCCGCCAGCGGGCCGGGCAGCCGATCGAGTCCCAGCCAGGCCGAGTCCAGCAGGTGCAGGAGCGCGCACTGCTCGAGCAGCCGCACCGGCCAGCCGGGTCCCGAAGCGGCTACGGACCCCAGATCCCGCACCCGGTGGGCGAGACCCGGCGCCTGCGCGTCGACCATGCGCGCCGCGGTCTCCTCCCACAGCCCGTAATCCGGCCGGTCCGCCGTCGCGAGTCCGCCGCGCAACAGGTCGGCGAGGCGCTGCTCCAGCTCCTGCGCGCCGCCCGTGACGCGCTCGGCCCTGCGGGCGGCGCGACGGGCGGCTGCGGCCCGGCTCGCCGCGCCCCCGGACGCCTCGGGGCGTCGCTCCGCCAGCCACTGTGCCGCCCAGGGCGGCGGATCCCCCGGCGGCGACGGCATCGGGGCGTCGGCGGCCAGGAGGAGCAGCAGGCCCAGGACGTGTCCGCAGGGAGAGGCCCCGGCGGAACAACTGCACGTGGAGGACGACCCGTTCGCGTCGACCGCCGTGCGGTACTGCGTGCCGTCGGTTCCCGGGCAGAGACCCCACGCCATGCCCGGTCCGGCCCGGCCGGCCTCGGACCACGCCGACTCCGCACCGAGCGCGCGACCGGACGCGCGCGACGCCTCGTCAGGAGCGAGCTCCAGCACGCGATCCACCGTCCGACGCTCCACCGGGCCCATGGGGCGCCCGGATTCTCCCCCGTGAGATAGCACCATGGAACCGACGGTAGAGGGCGGCACTGACAATCGGCTCCGGCCTGCGGTTCCATCCGCTGCGAGGTGCCCCGACCGCCTCTCCTCCGTGCGAGGCCATCGGGGAGGCGAAGGGCGGAGCGCTCCTAAAGGGCGGTGGACGCGTCCCGCTCCCGCCTGTCGGGACCGGCTCCGCCGTTCACCGGCCGCCCGGCCGCAGCCGATTGTCAGTGGTGTGGTGCACGGTGGAAACCGCATCGGATCGACCGATCCGGAGGGGGATCCATGACCGTGTCCGTACAGACCGACGCAGCCGGCGGCGAAGTCCTGAGGCCGCATGCCGAGCATGCCTTCGCCGACGAGCTCAAGGCGCTCGCCGCCGCCGACGACCGTCCCAGGCCGACCCGTTGGAAGCTCTCCCCGTGGGCCGTCTCCACCTATCTGCTGGGCGGGACGCTCCCGGACGGCACCCTGATCACACCGAAGTACGTGGGCCCGCGCCGCCTCGTCGAGGTCGCTGTGGCCACGCTCGCCACGGACCGCGCCCTGCTGCTCCTCGGCGTTCCCGGGACCGCCAAGACCTGGGTGTCCGAGCATCTGGCCGCGGCCGTCAGCGGAGACTCGACCCTGCTCGTCCAGGGCACCGCGGGCACCCCCGAGGAAGCCGTCCGCTACGGATGGAACTACGCGCGGCTGCTGGCCCACGGCCCCAGCCGCGAGGCCCTGGTGCCCAGCCCGGTCATGCGGGCCATGACCGACGGCATGACCGCCCGCGTCGAGGAGCTCACCCGCATCCCCGCCGATGTGCAGGACGCGCTCATCACCGTCCTGTCGGAGAAGACGCTCCCCGTCCCGGAGCTGGGGGAGGAGGTCCAGGCGGTCCGGGGGTTCAACCTCGTCGCCACGGCCAACGACCGGGACCGCGGCGTCAACGAACTCTCCAGTGCCCTGCGTCGGCGGTTCAACACCGTCGTCCTGCCGCTGCCCGCGACACCCGAGGCCGAGGTGGACATCGTGTCCCGTCGCGTGGCCCAGATGAGTCATGCGCTCGAACTGCCCCCGGCGCCCGACGGCATGGCGGAGATCCGGCGCGTCGTCACGGTCTTCCGTGAACTGCGCGACGGCATCACCACGGACGGCCGCACCACGCTCAAGTCGCCCTCGGGGACGCTGTCCACGGCCGAGGCCATCTCCGTGATCACCGGGGGCCTGGCGCTCGCCGCCCACTTCGGCGACGGCGTCCTGCGCCCCGGTGACGTGGCGGCGGGGATCATCGGGGCCGTCGTCCGCGACCCCGCGGCGGACCGGGTCGTCTGGCAGGAGTACGTGGAGACCGTCGTCCGCGAGCGGGACGGCTGGAAGGACTTCTACCGCGCCTGCCGAGAGGCCTCCGAATGACACCCCGCGCCGCGGCCGACGGTCCTCTGCTGCTGGGGGTGCGTCACCACGGCCCCGGCTCCGCCCGCGCGGTCCTGGCGGCTCTGGAGTCCGTACGGCCGCGTGCCGTGCTCGTGGAGGGGCCGCCCGAGGGCGACGCGCTGCTGCCGCTCGCCGCGCACAGCAGGATGCGTCCGCCGGTCGCGCTGCTCGCCCACGCCGTGGACGATCCGGGGCGCGCCGCGTTCTGGCCGATGGCCGGCTTCTCGCCCGAGTGGGTGGCGATCCGCTGGGCCCTGACGCACGGGGTCCCCGTGCGTTTCGTGGACCTGCCGGCCGCAAACTCCCTGGCGCTGACGGGCAGGCAGGAGGACGGCGCGGACAGGGAGGAGAGGGGCCGGGGCATCGACCCGATCGGCATCCTCGCCGGGGCCGCGGGCTACGACGACCCCGAGCGCTGGTGGGGGGACGTCGTCGAGCACCGCGCGGCGGACGGAGGGACGGCCGACCCGTGTGCCCCGTTCGCCGCGCTCGCCGAGGCGATGGCGGCGCTGCGTGAGGCGCACGGTGACGGGGGGCATCCGCAGGACGCCGTCCGGGAGGCGTGCATGCGCCTCCAGCTGCGCGCCGCCCGCAAGGAGTTCGGCGACGGCATCGCCGTGGTCTGCGGTGCGTGGCACGTGCCCGCCCTCACCGCGAGGACGACGGTCGCCGCGGACCGGGCCCTCCTCAAGGGGATACCCAAGGTCAGGGCGGAGCTGACCTGGGTGCCCTGGACCCATCGCCGGCTTGCCCGGCACAGCGGATACGGCGCGGGGATCGATTCGCCCGGCTGGTACGGGCACCTGTTCGGCGCCCCCGACCGGCCCGTGGAGCGCTGGATGACGAAGGCCGCCGGGCTGCTGCGCGACACGGACAGAGCCGTGTCCTCGGCGGATGTGATCGAGGCCGTCCGGCTCGCCGCGACGCTGGCGGCCCTGCGCGGCCGTCCGGCCGTCGGACTCGCCGAGGCCACCGACGCGGTCAGGGCCGTCATGTGCGAGGGCTCCGACGTGCCGCTCGCCCTCGTCAGGGACCGGCTCGTCGTCGGCGAGATCCTCGGCGAGGTCCCGGACACCGCCCCCGCCGTGCCCCTCCAGCGCGACCTGGACAGGCAGCAGCGCACTCTGAGGCTCAGACCGGAGGCGGAGAAGCGCGAGCTGGAGCTCGATCTGCGGAAGGACACCGACGCGGCCCGCAGCAGACTGCTCCACCGGCTGCGGCTCCTCGGAGTGGACTGGGGCGAACCCGCCGCGGGCCGGGGCAGCACGGGGACCTTCCGGGAGAGCTGGAGGCTGCACTGGGAGCCGGAGCTGTTCGTCCGTATCGCCGAAGCCGGTGTGTGGGGCACCACGGTGCTCGGCGCCGCGACCGCCAGGGCCGGGTCGGCCGCCGTGTCTGCGTCCTCGCTCGCCCGGGTCACCGCGCTCGCCGAGCAGTGCCTCCTGGCCGGTCTGCCAGAGGCGCTGCCCGTCGTGATGAGGGCCCTCGCCGACCGGGCCGCCCTCGACGCGGACGTCGGCCACCTCGCCGACGCACTGCCCGCCCTGGCGCGCTCCCTGCGGTACGGGGACGTGCGGTCCACCGACACCTCCGCCCTGGGAGAGGTGGCCGTGGGTCTCGCCGAGCGCGTCTGCGTCGGCCTGCCGTCCGCCTGCACCTCCCTCGACGCGGACGCCGCCGCCGAGGCGCACCGCCGGGTGGACGGCGTGCACGGTGCGATCGCGCTGCTCGCCGGCGCCGTCCGGGCGGACGGGCTGCCCGAGCGGTGGGCCGCCGTCCTGCGCAAGCTGTC
Source organism: Streptomyces sp. NPDC057287 (assembly GCF_042667905.1). Taxonomy (NCBI): domain Bacteria; kingdom Bacillati; phylum Actinomycetota; class Actinomycetes; order Kitasatosporales; family Streptomycetaceae; genus Streptomyces; species Streptomyces sp. NPDC057287. The sequence goes on from NZ_JBHUYV010000006.1 coordinate 460,286, forward strand.
CGGCAGGGACGCGGTCGCCGGTGTGATCCGGGGCCGCGCCACGCGACTGCTCCTGGACGACGGGCGGCTCACCGGGAGCGAGGCCGCGCGGCTGACGGGACTGGCCCTCTCGCCCGGGACGGCCCCCGCCGACGCAGCGGCCTGGATCGAGGGCTTCGTCGGTGGAGCCGCGGGCGGCGGCCTGCTGCTCGTCCACGACGAACGGCTCCTCGGGCTGGTCGACACCTGGCTGACGGGCATACCGGACGACACGTTCACCGACGTACTGCCCCTGTTGCGCCGTACGTTCTCGGCCTACGAGCCCGGTGTCCGGCGCGCGCTGGGCGAGCTCGTCCGCCGTGGACCGGGTACCGGCACCGCGCACGAGGAGGGCGCTCCCGCCGTTCCCGGCTTCGGCGGAGCACTCGACGAGGAGCGGGCGGACGCGGTGGTCCCGGTGCTGCGGCTGCTCCTCGGCCTGGACGACCCGGCCCGCCGGGCGGCGACCGGATGAGCACGGAACGCGCGGACACCGGGGGACAGGAGAGAGCGATGCACACGACTCCCGCCGCCGATGAGCGGCTGCGGCGCTGGCGCATGGTGCTCGGCGCGGACGGCGCCGAGAGCACGGGACGCGCGCTCACCGGACGTGACGCGGCGATCGACGAGGCGCTGGCCGCGCTGTACGACGGGAAGAAGTCCGGCGGCAGGGGCGGGGCCGAGCGATCCGCGGGGCTCGGGGCTTCCGCCCCGTCCATGGCCCGCTGGCTCGGCGACATCCGTACGTACTTCCCGGGCCCCGTGGTCCAGGTCATGCAGCGCGACGCCATCGACCGCCTCGGACTGGACGCCCTGCTGCTGGAGCCGGAGATGCTGGAGGCCGTCGAGCCCGACGTGCACCTCGTCGGCACCCTGCTCTCGCTCGCCAAGGCCATGCCGGAGACGACGAAGGAGACGGCCCGGGCGGTCGTACGCAAGGTCGTCGAGGACCTGGAGCGCCGACTGGCCCCGCACACGAGGGCGACGCTCACCGGTGCTCTGGACCGCTCGGCCAGGGCTCACCGGCCGCGCCACCGGGACATCGACTGGGACCGCACGATCCGGGCCAACCTCAAGAACCACGTGTCCCTTCCCGGCCGGGAGGGGGCCGGCACGGTGGTGCCCGAGCGTCTCGTCGGATACGGGCGCTCGGACCGGTCGATGAAGAAGGAGGTCATCCTCTGCGTCGACCAGTCGGGGTCCATGGCCGCGTCCGTCGTCCACGCCGCGGTCTTCGGCGCGGTGCTCGCCTCGATGCGGACCCTGTCGACCCGGCTCGTCGTGTTCGACACGGCCGTCGTCGACCTCACCGACCAGCTCGACGACCCGGTCGACGTCCTGTTCGGCACGCAGCTCGGAGGCGGGACGGACATCAACCGCGCGCTCGCCTACTGCCAGTCGAGAATCACCCGTCCGGCGGACACGGTCGTCGTCCTCATCAGCGATCTCCACGAGGGAGGGATCCGCGACGAGATGGTCCGACGGGCCGCCGCGATGACGGCGTCAGGTGTGCGGTTCGTGACCCTGCTCGCGCTCTCCGACGAGGGAGCCCCCTCCTACGACCGGGCGCACGCGGCCGCGCTGGGGGCACTCGGTGCCCCGGCCTTCGCCTGCACTCCGGACCTCTTCCCCGAGGTCATGGCCGCGGCGATCGAGCGGCGGCCCCTGCCGGTGCCGGACACCGGCCGGTGACCATGCCGCCCGGTCCCCGCCGCCGGACCGGGGGGCGCCCGGCACCGCCCTGCGGACGTGCCGTTTTGTCCCTCGTACCCCGGCCACCAGCGCGGTCTGTGACCGGTATCACCGCTCAGGTGTGATCTGCAATTTAGGGTCCGGTGCGGCGCGGGGGATAACCTGCCGGATGGACATGCCGCGTACCCGGTCACCGTGTGCGCCTCCCTTGTGACCGCGCAGTCACGTTGCCCTCGCGGCACGCCCACGCAGAAAACCAACCGCGAGACCACTAAAAGGGACGGACGCGCGTGGACCTGTTCGAGTACCAGGCGAGGGACCTCTTCGCCAAGCACGGTGTACCGGTGCTGGCCGGTGAAGTGATCGACACGCCTGAGGCAGCCCGCGAGGCGACCGAGCGGCTGGGCGGCAAGTCCGTCGTCAAGGCGCAGGTGAAGGTCGGTGGCCGAGGCAAGGCCGGCGGCGTCAAGCTGGCGGCAGACCCGGATGAGGCGGTCGCTCGCGCGACCGACATCCTTGGCATGGACATCAAGGGCCACACGGTCCACAAGGTGATGATCGCCGAGCTGTCCCCGGAGATCGAGGCGGAGTACTACGTCTCGTACCTCCTCGACCGCACCAACCGCACCTTCCTCGCCATGGCGTCGGTGCAGGGCGGCATGGACATCGAGGAGGTCGCGGAGAAGACCCCCGAGGCCCTCGCGAAGGTCCCGGTCAACGCCGTCGACGGCGTCGACATCGAGAAGGCCCGCGAGATCGTGGCCCAGGCGAAGTTCCCGGCCGAGGTGGCCGAGGGTGTCGCCGAGGCGATGGTGACCCTGTGGGACACCTTCGTCGCCGAGGACGCGCTCCTCGTCGAGGTCAACCCGCTGGTGAAGACCAAGGACGGCCGCATCCTGGCGCTGGACGGAAAGGTGTCTCTCGACGAGAACGCCGACTTCCGCCAGCCCGACCACGAGGCGCTCGAGGACAAGGCCGCGGCCAACCCCCTCGAGGCAGCCGCCAAGGCCAAGAACCTCAACTACGTCAAGCTCGAGGGCGAGGTCGGCATCATCGGAAACGGTGCCGGTCTGGTCATGTCGACCCTGGACGTCGTCGCGTACGCCGGTGAGAACCACGGCAACGTGAAGCCCGCCAACTTCCTCGACATCGGTGGCGGCGCCTCCGCAGAGGTCATGGCGAACGGCCTCGAGATCATCCTCGGCGACCCGGACGTCAAGTCCGTCTTCGTCAACGTCTTCGGTGGCATCACCGCCTGCGACGAGGTCGCCAACGGCATCGTCCAGGCCCTGGAGCTGCTCAAGTCCAAGGGTGAGGCCGTCACCAAGCCGCTGGTCGTGCGCCTCGACGGCAACAACGCGGAGCTGGGTCGCAAGATCCTCTCCGACGCCAACCACCCGCTCGTTCAGCGCGTGGACACCATGGACGGCGCGGCCGACAAGGCCGCCGAGCTCGCCGCGGCTGCGAAGTAAGGGACGAGGGACTCCAACACCATGGCTATCTTCCTCACCAAGGACAGCAAGGTCATCGTCCAGGGGATGACCGGCGCCACAGGCATGAAGCACACGAAGCTCATGCTGGCCGACGGCACCAACATCGTCGGCGGCGTGAACCCGCGCAAGGCGGGCACCTCCGTCGACTTCGACGGCACCGAGGTACCCGTATTCGGGTCCGTCGCCGAGGCGATCGAGAAGACCGGCGCCGACGTGTCGGTCCTCTTCGTGCCGCCGGCCTTCGCGAAGGCCGCCGTCGTCGAGGCCATCGACGCCGAGATCCCGCTGGCCGTCGTGATCACCGAGGGCATCGCCGTCCACGACTCGGCCGCCTTCTGGGCGTACGCCGGCTCGAAGGGCAACAAGACCCGGATCATCGGTCCGAACTGCCCCGGTCTGATCACCCCCGGCCAGTCCAACGCCGGCATCATCCCGGGCGACATCACCAAGCCCGGCCGCATCGGCCTCGTGTCCAAGTCCGGCACGCTGACCTACCAGATGATGTACGAGCTCCGTGACATCGGCTTCTCGTCCGCCGTCGGCATCGGTGGCGACCCGGTCATCGGCACGACGCACATCGACGCCCTCGCGGCGTTCGAGGCGGACCCCGACACCGACCTCATCGTGATGATCGGCGAGATCGGCGGCGACGCCGAGGAGCGTGCCGCCGACTACATCGCGAAGAACGTCACGAAGCCGGTCGTCGGCTACGTCGCGGGCTTCACCGCCCCTGAGGGCAAGACCATGGGCCACGCCGGCGCCATCGTCTCCGGCTCCTCCGGCACCGCCGCCGCCAAGAAGGAGGCCCTCGAGGCCGCCGGCGTCAAGGTCGGCAAGACGCCGACCGAGACCGCCAAGCTGGCTCGCGAGATCCTCGGCGGCTGACCGCCCGGCTTCACCGCTTCACCGCGGGAACGGCGCGGGTCCGCACCCCATCGATGAGGGGGTGCGGACC
>NZ_JBHUYV010000007.1:0-321616 GCF_042667905.1 Streptomyces sp. NPDC057287
CGTCAAGGTCGTTCGTACAGTGGCGCGCTCCACCTTGACGCCCTGAACCACGCCCGCTCCACGGTGTGTGGGTCGAAGGCGGACGGGATGGGAGCTAGGGCGAGTGGTGGGTCGAAAAGGCGGGGGTCGGCACCCGAAGTCGGATCAGCTCAGCAGAGGAGGAACAAGTCCCGCCTCTGCGAGGCCCCTCTCCTTTCGCTTCTCCGCTACTTATCAGAGCCAAACTCATCGACAACCGAAACGATCTCCTTAACGAGGCCGCTACCATTCTCGATCGACTCTTGAGCAATCGGAACCGCCTGATTGAAAACTACGCACGCAGCAAGCAGGCCAAGCATGGCATTCTTCCACCGACCAGCATTATTTGGTTGCACGTTTACGAGCGTCGCCCCAGCCTGGGTAAGTGAACCGATAACACCGCTAGCCTCTTCGGCTACCCTAGCCCCGCCGAATAGTGTTACGTTGTCGATTAGCCAAAGCAGGTGCCGGATTTGCGATACTAGCGCATCTCGAACTGGCCCATTTATCTCGTCTTCTCCCATCGCAGCGAGGAGGTCAATCCATTCATTGCACTGCCTTGTCATTTCTTCAAGATCAGCACTCCGAGGGGCTGCACCCGACCCCACCAGGTTCCCCGAGATTAGATCTGCAGCAGATTCGAGATGATCGAGCTTATCCTGCGCAAAAAGCGCCGCGGGACTTCGGCTGTTATCACTCCAATTATGATTGGGCTGGACGACCATCATCCACCAATCAGGTGCATAGCGCTCACATCGCGCACGAGACCTGTCGGGTAGAGCATCCAATTGACGGATAGTCATCTGAAGCAGCACAGCGACCTCGGAGTACCGCTTACTAAAGTCGACGCTGTTCACGTCAGCATCGAGGACCTTGCACCACCCGTTACGCAAGGTGGCCTCGCCTGAGTCGCGCACCTTTTGCAGCAGAGTGTGCAAGTGATGTGCTGCCGTGTTCTCGTTCGAAATGCCCATTCCCCCACCAATCCTCTTGCGCGGAGCACCCGTTGGCACACAAATCTACCAGGCACCTGGCCCGCCAGGCCGGCACTCACAGGACTCCGGACGATCGCACGGAACGGATCACGCGCTCCCCTCTTCTGGACACGGCCGCGGACTGCCAACGGTAGGATCTGACCCCCGTGCTGACTGGAGGTTCCTCGAATGGCCATCATCAAGCAAGCCCAACGTCAAACTCTCGGACAATTGATCGGCGCCAACAACCCCGTAGTCCACGTACCAGATGACAGTCAACGGCAATACGCATGGACAAAAAAGGAGGTTGATGTTTTTTGGTCGGATATCGAGAAATTCAAGGAAGCCCGCGAAAATGGAAACGAGTCGTCGTCAGAGTATTTCATTGGCCCAGTGGTCACCATTACAGCAGACTCCATTCAAGCGCGCTCCCTACTTGATGGGCAACAGCGACTCACGACGTCGACGATCCTTATCGCTGCCATCAGAGACGCACTCTGGGGAATGAAGTCCGCAGAGGGCATCTCAAGCGCCAACAATATCCAACGGGACTACATTGCGCGCAAGTCCGGGCGCAAGGACCCCATGGAGTACTTCCTGGTTCTATCGTTGTTTGACCGCGATTTTTTCCGCGACCACATCCAGGATTGGAGTGAAATTACGGGAGCCTGTCCGCGAATTGAAAGCCCCTCCCGCCCTTCCCATCGACTTATCGTCGACGCATATGCATACTTCCGCTCGAAAATTAGCAACTGCCTCGAAATGTACGAGGACGCGGAAGCGCGGCTAGACTATCTGGACTCGTTGCGAGAATGTTTGATCAACGGTCTGGTGTTCGTGGAAATTCAAACCCCCTCGTCCAGTGACGCAAACGAGGTCTTCGAGACTATCAATTCACGAGGAAAGGATCTTTCGACCGTAGACCTCGTTCGCAATTTCCTCATGGAAAAGAGTAGGAGCACCCACGAAAAAGACCGAGTTAATGACGCCTGGAGATCGCTCCTTGATGGTTTCGAGCGCCGAGAAGAGATTGAAAAGTTTCTGCGCCATTTTTGGGTATCGAAGAACGGGGATGTAAAATCCCATAGCCTGTACTCGATTATCCGTAAACAGTTGAGTGAGCATTTCGACAAACGACCTCAACTGTACGGGGTGGGCGCTTTCTCGGCTGAGCTCGAGGGGGCTGCTGGGCGGTACGCTGAGCTAATCACGAGTAATACCGGAGATCTCGACTTCGACGCGTCGCTTGCTGAGGTAAGGGCCATGAGTGCAGATGCTCTGTACCCTCTCCTGCTATCGGCATCAGGAGTAGTTGCTTACTCTGAGCTTCAGCCCCTTCTCAATGCCTCAATCAGCTACTACGTTCGCTGGACTGTAGTTGGTCGTCGAGAGTCGACCCTTCTGGAGGAGAACCTCTTTAGTGCGGCCAAAGAGATTGCGCGTGGCGCCTCTATCGATGAGGTGGTACGCAAGATTTTGGGATGGATCCCGGACGATGAAACCTTCCTAGCCGATTTCCGCGAAGCATCGATCCCGAAGCAGTCCCAGTCCCGCTACCTACTCTCAAAGATCGAGCAACATCTGCGCCTTGCGGATGAGGTACATGAGGAAGTTGTGCTCGGGGACGGAAAAGTCTTTGTGGAGTATGTCTATCCCCAGAAACCTACCGACGGTACGCGTCTAGACGATCACGACTCTTGGGTTAGCCGCCTCGGAAACCTGACTCTCCTGACTGGGAAGAAGAATGCGAGCATTGCCGCACTTCAATTTCCAGATAAGGCGCATCTGTATTATGACTCCGCCTTGCTGGTCTCATCCGGAACAGGCCTGGAGGAACTCTGGAACACACAAGAAAAGAAGTGGCAAACTGCGGGAATCGAAGCACGACAACGGAGACTGGCTAAGATTGCCGTAGATGTGTGGCCCAGTGGAACTGAATGGCTGTGAGGCTGGAGATGACAGCGCTCGAGAGATAGTGGGACGTGGGCGGATGGGGCTGTCGGCAGCTATGGGTACGTGAGTCCGGTCAAGGGGAGCGGTCGGTTGTCTATCCGGAGTCGGAGCTATTCGGCTGACATCCAACGTTGGCATCAACGACGACGGATGCCGATGGCATCAGGCATCCAGACACGGCATACCGGCCCGTTGTGAAGACTGTCCGCGTCCGATTGAGATCGAACTTACAAGGCCGGTGTCGACGTGCCAGATCCGTGCCAGATCGAGCGGTTAGCCACGGTCAACTAGGGCGCGCGACGGCGTAGGCGCTGCGTTGACTGGCCCAGTGCCTCAGAAGGCGGGTGGCCAGCGAGGACGTCTTAGCGCCGGGTGCCAGGCTTACAAAGCAGATGTCGGCGGTTCGAAACCGTCCGCGCCCACCAGTGCAAAGGCCCCCAACCGATCATGGTTGGGGGCCTTTGACGTCTACTTCTGACATCAACGGGCGTGGTCATCAACGGTCGGGACGCTGCCGCTTCAGCATGCGGTGGAGGTGACTCACGGCCTCGCGCTGCGTGTCCTGGACGACGTGGGCGTAGATGCTCATCGTGACCGTAATCTGAATGTGGCCGAGGATCTCCATCACGACGCGGGGCGGGACGCCGGGCTGGGGCAGCAGCGTCGCGCAGCCGTGCCGGGCTGCTTGCCGTCGGATGACACGAAGCCTGGCAGTCCCAGCGCCCCGCGCGGTTAGAGTTTCTCTACCTCATCAAGGCACCCGACTCCGCTCCACTCCTCCGGGCGCGCTTCCAGGCTCTGGCCGCTCCCGTGCTCCTGCCCTTCGGCCCGCTCGGCGCTGCCGCCGCCGACGCGCGCCCGCGGTGAAGTCGTACCAACTTGGTGCTGGGGAGGAATCGACACCGCCACGCGGCGCCCCTACTCTCCGCCCTGTGACCGAGGACAGGCAACGCCTAGCAGACTTCCGCGTCAACCTCGTGCCGGCTGTGCTGGCACTGGCCAACCCTCCGTGGCAGCAAGCGGTGTGGCTCGACCCTTCAGCCTTCGAGAACGTGGACCACATCTTTCACGTGCTCTTCGACGACTTCTGCGACGCCGACCGACCAGAGCTGTACCTCGGTACCAGTCTGCGGACCGAGGAGGAGGTAGACCTCATGCGTCAGCTGGGCTCCGCGCTCAACGCCGCGGACTCCGAGGCTCCGGACGACACCGACGAGCAGTACCTGCAAGCAACAGCATGGCCGAGGGTCGTGGCGGTCGCTGGACGTCTCGCCCAAGTTATGGTCTCGAACGACCTGAGCGAACTGGTGGCACTGCTGAACACCGAGTCCGAGGAGACAGCGACTGCCACCTGACCAGCGGTCAATCCGGTCGGAGTGCGCGTCACGGACCCAAGCTCAGAGCCTGGCGATCAGTACGGCCGCGGGATCGTGTGGGCGTCCAGTGCGGCGGTGTACCGCGCCAGCAGGGCATCGAGGTCGGTCAGCAGAAGGCCGGCGGTTTCCCGTGCCCCGGCGAGGTCGCCCTGGTCGCAGGCCTCGACGACTTCGGCAACTTCGCTGCGGATGGCGGAGAGAGAGTCACTCTGCGCCGCGGTGCGACCAAGCACATCCCGATCGCGGCCGCGAACACGACCGTCATGGAAATGACGTAGATCATGCTTCCCCCGTTTTCCGGCGCCACCGCCCTGTGGCCGCTTGTTGCTCCGCATTGTCGCCCGCCGCCTGTTCGCAGGGAATCCAGTTCCCCGTGAGGGCTGTGTGGCGAAGGCAGGCGGCGCCGAATACGGCGAGATGAATGTGTTGCCGCGGTGGGTGGGCCCGGAGGGCGTGAGGCGAGACCGAGCCCTCGGCTTTCAGGCCCTGCCTCCGGTGGGAATACTCGGGCTCCGCCCGGGACAGGCGTCGCTCCTGAGCGCCGGCCGGAGCGGGGTGGGCGTGGTGGTCTCCCTTGCTGTTGTGCCTCGGCGCGTCATCCCGAAGGCTCGCTCCGGCGCTGCTTGAATCGGCGAATGACGAAGCGCGACGACGCGGCCCTGTTCGGCAATCGTTTTCTGACCGAGCCCGCCCCCTCGGACACATTTCCCGAGAAAGGCATGGCCGCGACGGACGCCATGAGGCTCGTGGACGTCGATCTCGCCATGGAGGGCGATCCGCAGCGCAATCTGGCCACCTTTGTCACTACGTGGATGGAGCCGGAGGCGCAGCGGCTCATTGCGGAGAATTTGCACCGCAACTTCATCGACCATGCGGAGTACCCCATTTCCGCCGAGATCGAGCAGCGCTGCGTACGCATGCTCGCCGATCTCTTCCACGCGCCCGGCAGGACGACCGGATGCCGGACCCAGGGATCGTCCGAGGCGATCATGCTCGGCGCCTTGTCGTTGAAGTGGAAATGGCGCGAGCGCCGCCAGGCGGCCAACCTGTCGATCGATCGGCCCAACTTGATCTTCGGCGGGGACGTCCACGTCGTGTGGGAGAAGTTCTGCCGCTACTTCGACGTCGAGCCGCGGATCGTGCCGCTCGCGGAGGGCAAGTACACGATCGGTCCGGAGGACGTGGAGCCCCATCTCGACGAGAACACGATCGGCGTCGTCGCCGTCCTCGGCACTACGTTCACCGGCCACAAGGATGACGTCGTCGGGATCGACAAGCTCCTACGGGACATCCGTAAGGAGCGGGACCTCGACATCCCGATCCATGTCGACGGTGCCAGCGGCGCCTTCGTGTGGCCTTTCCTCTACCCGGACTCGAAATGGGACTTCCGGCTCGAGCAGGTCCGGTCGATCAATGTCTCGGGTCACAAGTACGGTCTGGTCTACCCCGGCATCGGCTGGCTGGTCTTCCGTGAGGAGGCCGACCTGGCCAAGGACCTCGTGTTCTACGAGAACTACCTGGGCAAGACCGATGCGACCTTCACGCTGAATTTCTCCACCGGCGCGTCGATGGTGCTCGCGCAGTACTACAACTTCGTACGGCTCGGCCGTCAGGGATACACCTACGTCATGAAGGTGATGCAGGAGAACGCCAATGCACTGGCGGACAACCTGCGCAGCAGCGGCCGCTTCGAAGTGATCGGCAGCGACCTCGAGCAGTTGCCCCTGGCCGCTTTCCGCCTCGTCGGCAAGCACTCCTACGACGAGTCCGACGTCGCCTGGCAGCTCTCGGCCGAGCGCGGCTGGATGGTGCCGGCGTACACCCTCCCACCCAACGCGGAGCGGGTGAAGATCATGCGTGCCCTGGTCAAGGAGACCCTGAGCCGCGAGCAGATCGACCGCCTGAGCCAGGACATCGTCGACGCGTGCCGCACCTTGGACGGCAAGGGTGCGACTCACGGGGTCGAGCGGGCACAGGTGAAGCGCGGTACGGGCTACTGACGCACCGCCGCTCCCTGTGCACCTGCGCTCGCTCGGAGGGCCTCATTCGCACAGGGGTCCTGCGAGTTGCGGCGGGCGTAGTCCCTACGATCGGCCCATGACCTCCCCTCAGGCAGATGCCACGTAGGCCCCCGCGCGCGCTGAGGGCCGTCGCGCCAGGTGGCCGCAGCGACGGTGGTGAGATGAGCACTCTGCTCATCGGCGCTTGCCCCGGACCGTCAGCGTGTACCGGCGTGCACACGTACCTCTTCGTCGACGGCCTCGACCTGGTGGCGCGCAGCGACAGCAGGATGGCGGGCCTGGCTCCGGGGCGACTGCTCCGTCCGGGCGGGCCGCTCCATCCGAAGGACATGCCGGGCGTGGTGGAGGTGGCGGCCCAGGAGTGGCCCGAGTCGGGGCCGGACAGGCTGACCATCCGGGTTCTGCTTCGGGGCGGGACGGTCGTGTGGTCCGGCCTGACGTACCCCGGCCTCGACGGCGGGGTCATCGAGGAGGTTCGCTTCCGTCTGGAGCAGTACCTGGGCGAAGTCGAGCGGGCGTATGCGGCGTTGCGAGAACACCCGTGACCGCCCGTGACCGTTCGTGAACACCCGTGACCGCCTGCGCCCGTCCGTGATCGTCGACGGGCGGGCGCGGTGCATTTCGTCGACGGCCGCTGTCGGAGCCAGGTGCTGGCTTCCGCCGCTCCGGGGACCGGGGATGGGCCGTGTGCGGTGACCGGCAGCAGTCGTGGTCAGGGACTGGTGTACGTGACTATCGCGCGGGCTGCCGGGGTCCGGAAGGAGTCGGGGTTGATGTCGGAGCGTTCCACCAGCACGCTGACGGCCGTACCGGAGTAGCTCCACACGGGGCCCCGGATACCGGGGCCGCACAGGCCTTCCGGCAGCTCGCTCTCGCCGTCGGCGAGCGCGTAGGCGCCCCCGTCCTGCTTGTCGAACAGGGGCTTCTGGTCGGTGGCGAAGCCGGCCCGGTCGAGGAATTCGGGTATCCGGCCGCTCACGAAGGAGACTTGGGCGCGGCCGTCCCGGGTGAAGTAGTGAATGTCGGAGGCGTCTGCGGGGATCGGTGCCATCCCGGCGCCGATCACGTCCGACAGTTGCGCGTCGCTCCCGTCGCAGGCGCGGGCGTCACCGAACGGGTGGAAGAGTTCGTCCTGGAACAGCCAGACGATTCCTCCGACCGGGATCGCCAGGACGAGCACGGTGATCACCAGGCGTGACAGCAGGCGACGCGCGCGAGACCTTCCGTCGGACACGCTGCCCTCGGCCTGCGAATCCATTCTTCCCGAACCACTCATGAGCCCCCCCAGCCGTGCACGCTCCATGCGCCGGGCGGATCCTACGCCCGTGATCCAATCCCTCCCGCGGCACCATCGTCGTCGAGTCGTCGAGTCGTCGAGTCGTCGAGTCGTTGAGTCGTTGAGTCGTCGAGCCGTCGAGCCGCGACGCTGTGACTCGTGGGCCGGTGGCGGTGCTCGGGCGGTTCGGGTCCCGCCCCGTCCGCTTGTCCACGTACTTCAGGTGATCCGGGCTTCGCTGCGATCCGGGGGAGCGTCGCGTCAACCGGATCTGGGGCCCACGCGGTTCAGGATCGCGGTCCACGGGAGCTCCCGTTCCGCAGGTTCCTGGCGCGGTTCGCTGAGCGGCCAGACGTCGGCCCCGTACACCAACTCCACGCCTGCCCTTCGCAGCGCCTCGATGTGGCCCTCCCACGCGGGGTGCCGAGCGTGCGCCGCGTTGATCCGCGGGAACACCACCACCGGGACACCGGCCGTGCCCAGTGCTTCGCCCACCTGCGTCAGTGCCTGGTTGTCCGCGATGCCCAGGGCCAGTTTGGCCACGTAGTTCGCGCTCGCCGGTGCGACGACGTAGCAGTCGGCGACGGGGTGAGGGCGGGGCTCGGCCGGGAGGCGGGGCGTATCGCGTACCGGCAGGCCGGTGAGTGACTCCAGCCGGTCCAGCTCGCCGTCGGCCCTCAGCCATCGGCCGGCGTTCGGGGTGAGCGTCACGGCCACCTGCCAGCCCAGGGCGATGGCCGGCTCCACCAGGCCGCCGCGCAGCTGCCCGACTCCGTCGGTCGCCGTGCCCACGACCGCCAGCACTCCGCGGCTGCCCATACCCACCGTTCCTCCACCCTTCGTCGTACGCCTCTCCGGCCGGCAGTACGTACACAGCAGAGACGTACCACGACCGTGGCGGCTTCCGGTAGCCGTCGCGTACGGCGGCAGGTCAGTCGAGGACGCCGAGATCCTGACGCATGATGCGGTGCATGGCGGAGAGCTTCGGGTCCGCGGCTCTGAGGTCCAGGAGCAGCCGTTCGGCCGTCTCGCCGTCACGGGGGATTCCGCGGTGGATGCGCTTGAGGGCGGCGTCCGTTCCGGCGAGGACCACGTTGAGCTCGCGGGAGGCGTCGAGGACGGTCTCGGGAACGATCATCTGGGCCTCGGCGTACCGGTCGCGGTAGTCGCGTCGGCCCTCTTCGAGACGGGCCCGGTCGTCGTCGGTGCAGACGCCGTCGCGCGTGCGGTGCAGGGCGTCCTTGAGAAGGGTGTGGAAATGGCCGGTCGCCCGGTTCATCGCGGTGTACGCGCCGCGCCGGTCCTCCAGGAGCCGCCGCCGCTCCTCCACCCGGTTCTCCGCCGTCCGCTGGCGCTTCGTCACCCAACTGGTGATCACCGGCGCGAAGAGCGTGCCGAGCACTCCGACGACTGCGGTGATCATGGCGGCTATGGCGGAGGTCATGCCGGAGACCCTAGCGAGTGAGGACCGGCCTGCTGCGAGCAGTCGGAGATCGGTGCCTGTGGGAACGGTTCGGCTGTGATGAGCCTGGCCGAGGTACGCCGCCCGCAACGGGGTGAGCCGGCCGGCGCGCTCGGAGGGCACCGCGCCCCGTCCGCCCCGGGATGCGAGTGGGCGGGGTGCGGGAGACCGTGGAGGCATGTCCGGACATCCGCCTGTGATCGTCTATCCGCCCTCGCCGACCGGTGGGCGGCGGGTGACCGTGCGCGGGCAGATCGTCGGGCTGGCGCACGGGCGCGGGGACGTGGCCTCGTACCTGCGGCGCGCCGGGTTCGCCCAGGGGGACGACGAGATCGATCTGGACCAGCCGGAGTTGATCGAGTGGCGAGGCGGAGATCTCGAAACCTGGAGGTGAGCCCCGTGAGGCGTCGTGGAGCGCACCGGCCCGAGGCGTCGCTGGAGCCGCCCCCCGGTTACTACGGGGCGAGCGGAGGGGCGCCCGACGCCTCGCAGCGGGGCCTGATCCTCGACTGGGTCGTGAGCAGGCGGGTCGCGGCCGGATGGCGGGTGGAGTCCCGGTCCGGGAGCCAGGCCGTCCTGGTGCGCGGTCAGCCCGTCAACCATGTGCTGCACGCCTTCCTGACGGTCTTCTCGTGCTGCGTGTGGGGCGTGGTGTGGGGGGCCCTCGCGCTGACGAACGAGGTCGAGCGGGTGGCGCTCACCGTCGACGCGCAGGGGCAGGTCGTGACGGTGGGAGCGCCCTGAGCGGCGTGGCCCGTCACCCGAACGGATGCGTCGGGGTCGTGGCGGGGGAGGCGGGGGCACAGGGTCGGATTTGCCCGCGGCAGTGCGGGGCGGTTCGTCGAGTGGAGGAGTCCCATGGCCCAGTCAGCATCCGCACCCGGCACCTCGCGGCCCTCCGACCCCGGCGGCCCCTGGGCGGCCGGAGGGGTGATGTTCGCGGGGGTCGTGCTGCTCGTCGACGGCATTCTCTCCATCGTCAAGGGGATCGCGGGCATCGCGTCCGACGAGGTGTACACGCGCATCAGCAACTACACGTTCAAATTCGACATCACCACCTGGGGATGGATCCACCTGGTCCTCGGGGTGATCCTGGTGTTCGTCGGATGGGGCATCCTCAAGGGCACCGCCTGGGCCTGGGGGGTGGGCATCGGGCTCGCCGCGCTGAACCTGATCGCCAATTTCGTCTGGCTGCCGTACCAGCCGGTATGGGCGATCATCTCCGTCGCGCTCGACACCTTCGTGATCTGGGCCCTCTGCGCCCACCGGGCGAAGCCGGTCATCTGACGTGAACCCGGGGCGAGGCCGCATGGAGCCGGACGCGATCACGGCGCTGGCCGCCGACGCGTACGTCTACGGGGCGCCGCTCGTCCGCCGGCTGTCGGCGGTGCAGGCCTGCCTCCAGGAGGGCTGCGGGACGCTGGCGCCCGCGCCGTTCAACGACTTCGCCCATGCGGACGGACCGGCAACCCCGGGCACGCACGTCCCGTTCGCCCCGGCCGACCTCGTCGACGCGCTCGCCCAGCTCGACCTGTCCGGAGGGCCGGTCAGGCTGCACGTCCCGGACACCGGTGGCGCGTACTACGTCCTTCAGTTCGTGGACGCGTGGGGCAACGCCTTCGCCTACCTCGGCTCCCGGGCGACCGGCACGGGGGAGGGGGACTGGCTGGTCGTGCCGCCCGGCTGGTCCCGCACCGTGCCCGACGGGGTCTCGGGAGTGATCGACGCGCCCACCTCCGTCGTCTCCGTCATGGGCCGCCTCGCGTGCGACGGCCCCGAGGACATGCCCCGCGTCAGGGCGCTCCAGCAGGAGCTCACGCTCACGCACCTCGGCGACCGGGCCCACCGGACGGGGCTTCCCGCGACCGAGTCCGGGGTGCCGGGGCGACTGCGGTTCTTCGAGGAGCTCCGGGTGTGGATGGCGGACTTCCCGCCCGCCGCCGCCGATCGCGCCTACCAGGACCGCTTCCAGCCCCTCGGGCTCCTGGAGGAGGGCATCTCGCCGTACGTCTCCGCCGGGCCCGGCCTCGTGCGCGCCCTGGGGCGGGGGCTCGCGCTGGGCAGGCTGCGGGTGGAGGAGGCGGCCCGGCGGCAGGCGCCAGGAGGCCACCCGGGCGCCTGGCGGACGGTTCCGCACCTGAGGGACCACAACCTGGACCACCTCGGCGTCGGCACGCTCGGCTCGCCGGAGTGGAGAATTGCCGACCGGGAGGCGTCGTACCTGGTCAGGGCGGTGGCGGCGCGGCGTGGGCAGTGGCTGCCGCACGGGTACGAAGCGGTGTACGCGCACACGTCCCAGGACTCCCGCGGCCGCCCCCTCGACGGATCCCATCGCTACGTCCTGCGCCTCGCGCCGCCGCCCCCGGTCCGGGCGTTCTGGTCGCTGACCGTGTACGACAGCCCGGGGGGCCACCTGGTCGCGAACGAGGCGGGACGGTACGCGATCGGGAAGCGGACGCCGGGGCTGGCGTACGGCGCCGACGGCTCGCTGACGCTGCACCTGTCCGCGGAGAGGCCCGAGGACCCCGACGCGGCGGCCAACTGGCTCCCTGTGCCGGCCGGTGCCTTCCTGCCGGTGCTGCGGCTCCACCTGCCCGACCAGGCCGTACTCGACGGGGACCACGTCGTCCCCCCGGTCTGGAGGCTCGGGGAGCGGGAGGACCTCGCGGACGTCCCGTAGGTCCTGGGGTGCGTTGTCAGTGGCGCGTCGCACACTGGAGGCATGTGCCGCAGCATCAAGACGCTTCGTCCGCCCGCCATCCCCGAAGAGGCCACCGAGGAGGAGATGAGAGCCGCCGCCCTTCAGTACGTGCGCAAGGTGTCCGGCTTCCGCGCGCCCGCCGCGCACAACCAGGAGGTCTTCGACCGGGCCGTGGCCGAGATCGCGGAGGCGACCCAGCGGCTGCTGGACGGCCTGGAGATCCGGGGCGCCGCCCGGGTCTGAGCGACCGGGAGGGCCCTCAGGTCCCGGCCGTGGCTCCGGCTGCCGGGGCGGCGGAGGCGTGGGCGGGGCGGCGGACGACTAGTGCCGCCAGCGCACCCGCCAGGAACAGGGCGAGGACCGACACGGCCGTGCCGAGCCAGCTCGCACCCAGCCACTGGCCGCCGAAGTAGCCGAGGCCCACGCTGTAGGCCGCCCAGGCCACTCCGGCCACGGCGGACCAGGGCAGGAACTCCTTCACCTTGCGGTGGGCGGCGCCCGCTCCCAGGGAGACGACGGAGCGGCCGGCCGGGGCGAAGCGGGCGACCACCACGAGTGCCCCGCCGCCACGGCTCAGCGCCGCGCCGAGGCGCTCCTGTGCGGAGGTGAGGCGCCGGGACCGGGCGATGGCCCGGTCGAGGCGCTCGCCACCGCGCCAGGCGAGGCGGTAGGCCACGAGGTCGCCCAGCACCGAGGCGGTGGCCGCGCAGAGGGTCAGCGCCAGGAGCGAGGGCACCTGCCGGGTGGCCTCGCCGGCCGCGGCGGTGACCGTCGTGGTGCCGGCGGCCGCGGCCGTGGCCGCGGTGATCACGAGCACGCCGCTGGGGAGGACGGGCAGGAAGACGTCCAGGAGTACCGAGAGGGCGACCGCTGCGTAGATCCATGGGCTGCCGGTCAGCGCACCCACACTCTCGAGCACTTTCTACTCCCCTATCCCGTGTTCCGTGTCAACGCCGCGACGTCGCAGGGGAGCGGCATGAGCGGCAGGGCCAGCTGTACAGCGTACGCCTGCCGTTGACCCGGTTCACCTGGTATTCGGTGGGTGGGCGGCTGATGTTGCGGAGGTCACGTACGACCCCGGCCCCCCTCGGGGCGAGGGGGGCCGGGGCGTGGGGAGCGTGCGGTCAGACCGAGACGGCCTGAGCCTTCTCGCGCACCGGCCCGCTCTCCCGCGCGGAGCCGCCGCGCGAGGAGAACAGCCGGTCCACGGCCACGGCGCCGGGGCCGGTGAAGACCAGCAGCAGGAACGTCCAGCAGAAGACCGCCGACGCCTCGCCGCCGTTCTGCAGGGGGAACAGCGACTCGGGCTGGTGGACCTTGAAGTACGCGTAGGCCATCGAGCCGGAGGAGATCAGCGCGGCGATGCGGGTGCCGAGGCCGAGTGCGACCAGGGTGCCGCCGACGAGCTGGATCACCGCGGCGTACCAGCCCGGCCAGGTGCCGGTGGGTATGGTGCCGCCGCCCATGGAGCCGCCGAGGATCCCGAAGAGGGAGGCGGCGCCGTGGCAGGCGAAGAGGAAGCCGATGACGACACGGAAGACGGCGAGTGCGTAGGGCTGGGCCCGGTTCAGACGGATGGACATGGGAGGTGGGGCTCCTTCGGTCTGGGGACGTGAACCGATCGGGGCCCATCAGGTTAGGGTGACCTCACTATTGCTTGCAAGTTCAACATTCTGTCGACTGGCCAGAAATAGGTCACTCGTTCGAGGTCAGGGAGCGCTCCAGGACGGTCTCGAGCTGCGCCCCCGAGGGCGTGGCTCTGGCCTGAACCAATGTCAGCGCAGCTTTCCGGCCACGCAGTGTGAGGGTCATGAGCTGATTGCCGAACCACGGTCCGCCCGTCCTGTCCCAGCGCATCGGAGGCCTTCCCGTCCGCCCGTGGAGCGCCAGCGCGCGCCCGAGCCACCGGCCCGCCCGGCTCCAGCCGAAGCGGAAGCCGGTGCGGATGTATCCGGGGACGGAGTTGTGGATGGGAGAGCAGGTCAGTTGCAGGATGTGTGCGGCGGGAGTGCCGTCCGGGGTGAAGTCGGACCACTGGGGTTCGGCGACGTACGCATGGTGCACATCGCCCGAGAGCACGCATATCGTCGCCGGGGCGCCTCGGGTGCTTCCGGCCTCCCGCAGGAGTTCCGACAGCCGGCGGAACGAGTCCGGGAACGCGGCCCAATGCTCCAGGTCACCGGCCCGGCGTACCTTTTCCCCGCGGCGCGCCCAGCGCTCGCCCCGCTCGCCGCGGCACAGTGCCGCGTTCCAGGTCTCCGCGTCGTGTATGAGCGGTGGCAGGAGCCACGGGAGCGAGGTGCCGATCAGCAGATGGTCGTAGGAGTCGGGGTCCGTGAGCATCTCGTCCCGCAGCCACCCGGCCTCCGAGTCGCGCAGCATCGTCCGCTGCTGCTCCTCGAGGACCCGGGCCGCCCGGGTGTCCACCATCAGCAGCCGTACTCGGCCGAAAACACGCCGGTAGCTCCACCGGGTCCGGGTGGGGTCGGCGTCGGCGGCCGCGGCATGGCCGCGCAGGATCTCCGTCCCGTCCGGGGCGGCGCGTACGGCCGCGTAGACGGGGTCGGCCTCCAGCGCGTCGGGGGAGAGGTTCCCGAGGTGCTGGTAGACCCAGTACGACATGAGGCCGCTGACGATCCGCTCGTGCCACCACGGGGTGCGGCGCATGTCCTGGACCCAGGCGCCGCTGGTGTTCCAGTCGTCCACGACGTCGTGGTCGTCGAAGATCATGCAGCTGGGGACCGTGGAGAGCAGCCATCGCACGTCCGGGTCGCGCCAGGACTCGTCGTAGAGCTGGGTGTACTCCTCGTAGTCGGCGACCTCGGCGCCCGGCGCCTCCTTCAGGTCACGGCGCGCCGCGAGCCGCTTCCGGGTCGCCTCCGAGGTCTCGTCCGCGTACACCTGGTCGCCGAGGAGCAGGAGGACGTCGGGGCGTACGGCCTCGGGGTCGGCGGCGAGGCGGACCGCCAGTGTGTCGAGCGCGTCCGGGCCGATCGGGTCGTGCCCGTGGGCGGGCGGGGCCGCCCAGCGGCAGGAGCCGAAGGCGACCCGGACCGGATCAGCCTCCTCCGGCTGCGGTACGGCGGGGGTGGTGATGGTGCTCGGCGGGAAGCGGGAGTCCTCGGGCGGCCAGACGCGCCGGCCGTCGAGCAGCACCTCGTAGGGCGTGGTCGAGCCGGCCGTCAGGCCCGTCACCACCACCAGGGCGTAGTGGTGTCCCTCCACCGCGAAGGTGGGGGAGGTGCCGGCCGCCCCGTCCGCGCAGCGGACCTCCGCCGTGCAGGGCCTGGTCGCCTCCACCCAGACCGTCGCCCGGGAGCCGGACTCCCAGTCGACGTACCTCAGCAGCGGTCCCAGGCGTAGCCCGGCCATGTGTGCCCTCCTCGCGTCGCCGTCACCGGTGGCTCCGTAGGGTACGGAACGACGGAGGAGGGCGGGTAGGGCCGCCCTGTACGGGAGGGCGGGTCAGCAGCCGTTCAGGACGGACTGCAGGGCGCTCTTCTCGGTCGAGTCGACGCTGAGGCCGTAGTAGTGCTTCACGTGCACCCAGGCGCGGGCGTAGGTGCAGCGGTAGGCCGTGCGCGACGGCAGCCACTCGCCCGGATCCTGGTCGCTCTTGGACTGGTTGACGTTGTCGGTGACGGCGATGAGCTGCGGACGGGTCAGGTCGTTGGCGAAGGACTGGCGCTGGGCGGTGGTCCAGCCGCTGGCACCGGAGCGCCAGGCCTCGGCGAGCGGGACCATGTGGTCGATGTCGAGGTCCCCGGAGGCGGTCCAGGTGGCGCCGTCGTACTCCGAGTACCAGCTGCCGCTGGTCGCGGCGCAGGCGGAGTCCTGGACCACGCCGGTGCCGTCGCGCTTCAGCACCACTTCGCGGGTGTTGCAGGCTCCCGACTGGGTGATCCAGTGCGGGAACTTGTCGCGGCTGTAGCCGGACGAGGAGCCCTCGGTGGAGACGGTGAGCGCGGTCAGATACGAACGGGCGGTCGAGGCGCTGACCGGGGTGGGCATCGCGGCCTGGGCGGTGGGGGCCGTAAGGAGCCCGGTGGTTGCGGCGAGCGCGGCCGAGGCGGCGACGACGGCTATGCGACGCGCGTAGATTCCGGACATATGAACTCCCTTGATGTGGGGGGATGTTGAGCAGCGACCGGCGCAGCCGGACCATCGTGGCGGCGTGGGGTTTCGGTGGGGTGGTCGCCAGGTAACAGAGTGGCGACATGCGCACGTCACATCAAGGGGTAGGACGATAGCTCTGACGTCCCGTCCGAAGGCTGTTCGAGGAGCGAGGTTGACGGGCGGGCGGTTCGAGGGCGGTCGGGACGCACCCCCTAGGGTGGCCGCGTGCTGCTTCCGGTCGGTCCCGCGCTCGGCGTCGTGCTCGCCGTACTCCTGGTGTTCGCCGCCGCCGTCGCCGCGTGGGCCTCGCTCGGCCGGTCCCGCGAGATCGCCGTCGCCGGGTTGCGCGCGGCGGTCCAGCTGGCCGCCGTCGCCCTGCTCATCGGCTGGGTCGTGCGCTCCCCGGGCCCGCTGCTCGGCTTCCTGCTGCTGATGTTCGCGGTCGCGGTGCGCACCGCGGGCCGGCGGATCACCCCCAACCGCACCTGGTGGTGGGCCGCGCTGCCGGTCGGGGCCGGGGTCGTGCCCGTCGTCGTGGCGCTGCTGCTCACCGGGCTCCTCCCGGTGCGCGGCATCGCGATCATCCCGGTCACCGGCATCCTCATCGGGGGCGCACTCACCGCGACGGTGCTCGGCGGGCGGCGCGCGCTCGACGAACTCGGGACACGGCGTGGGGAGGTGGAGGCCGGGATGGCGCTCGGCCTGCTCGACCGGGACGCCCGGCTGGAGATCGCCCGTCCCGTGGCGTCGGACGCGTTGCTGCCGGGACTGGACCAGACCCGGACCGTGGGGCTCGTCACGCTCCCCGGGGCCTTCGTGGGCATGCTGCTGGGCGGCGCCTCACCGGTGGAGGCGGGCGCCGTGCAGCTCTTCGTCCTGGTGGCCCTGATGGCGGTGCAGGCGGTCGCCGTCGCGCTGGTGCTGGAGCTGATCGCGCGGGGGCTGCTGCACCGGGAGTGAGGGCAGGTACGCGGCGGACGGTCCGCGGGCGGGTCCGTGGTGAGGGCCGCGCGGTGGGGTGGCCGTCGTGCGAGCGCTCGCGGCGAGGACCGTTCTTCCGGTCGGCCTGAGCCCGGTCCGCCGACGGGCGCCTCCGGGGCGCGCGGATTCAGTCGCGGTCGGCCACCCGTTTCCTGGACCACGCGGTGGCGTCGGTTCCGTATCGGGCCAGGAGGTGTGCGAACTGGATCCGCTCCTCCGGTGACCACGCGGCGGTGATCTCCTCGAAGGCTTTGCGCTGTTCGGCGGCGAAGCGGTTGCGTTCGGCCTCGCCGTGTTCGGTGAGTTCGAGCACGGTACGGCGCCCGTCGGACTGGGACGCCGCCCGGCGCAGCAGTCCATCCGCGATGCAGGCGGCGACCGTCCGGCTGGTCACAGGCTGGGCGACGCCCATCTCGGCGGCCAGGCCGCCGACGGTCGTCTCGCCCGGCGCGTCGGCGATCACGTTGAGTACGAGGTTGCGGGACAGGTCCTTGCTCGATGCCGGTGCGCGGCGGCGCAACCGTGACAGCGCCGGCCCGATCTGGTCCAGCGCCAGGTCGTCGGAGGACTGCTCGGAGGAGGACGCGCTGCTCATGCGACCGAGTCTAGGCCAGGTCGGCACATTTGCATACCATCAAGTAATTGCATAGCGTTGGGTATGTAAATTCGAACGAGCGAGGAAACGAGGCGGACCGCTATGGCGCTCACCGCGATCACAGGCGCGCAGATCTTCGACGGGGAGAAGGCGGTCGGCGTGCGGACCGTGGTCATCGACGGCGGGCGGATCGCCCATGTCGGCGGCGACGTTCCTGAGGGCAGCGAGATCGTCGACGGCAGCGGCGCCACCCTGCTGCCGGGGCTCATCGACGCCCATGTCCACTCCGCTCCGGGTTCCCTGGCGCTCGCCCTGAGGTTCGGGGTGACGACCGAACTGGAGATGCAGGGGATGAACACCCGGGAGAACCGAGGTCCCATCGCCGACGACGACACCCAGGCGGACGTGCGCTCCTCGGGCTTCGCCATCACACCCCCCGGAGGCCACCCGAGCGAGCTGATGCCCGAAGGCTTCCGGCCGAAGTGGGATCTCCCCCCGGTGATGCCCCTGATGCCGTTCTCCACCACTCCCGAGGAAGCGGTCGCCTTCGTGCCCCAGCTCCTCGCGCGCGGCTCCGACTACATCAAGTTCATGATCGACGACGGCAGCGTGGAGGGGCACCCGGGGCTGCCCTCGCTCGACCGGGCCACCGTGAACGCCGGCGTCGCCGAAGCCAGGAAGTACGGCGCCCTGACCGTGGCCCACGCGCTGACCGTGGACGCCACCAGGATGGCCGCGGAAGCCGGCATCGACGGCCTCACCCACGTGTTCATGGACCAGCCGCACACCGCCGAGATCATCGGAATCGTCAAGGACGCGGGCATGTTCGTCATTCCCTGCGTCACTCTCAACGCCTCGATGATGGGGATCACCGGGAGTGAACTCGCCGATGATCCCCGAGTCGCCGCACGCCTCGACAGCGCGTGGGACCGGACCCTGCGCTCCAGCTACAACCGCTACCCGCAGGGCAGGCTCGACGACGTGTACGACACGGTGCGCGCCTTGGACGCCGCCGGCGTCGACGTGCTGGCCGGTACCGATGTCTCCATGCCGGAGACGTTCTTCGGGGGTCTGGCCCACGGAGCGAGCCTGCACCACGAGCTGCAGTACCTGGTGGCGGCCGGCCTCACTCCCGAACGGGCCCTGCGGGCGGCCACCGCGACCACGGCCCGCCGTTTCCGCCTCGGTGACCGGGGCCGCATCGCCGAAGGGCTGCGCGCCGACCTCCTGCTGGTCGACGGAGACCCGACCCGCACGATCAGCGACACCCTCAACACCCGCGCCGTCTGGCGCCGCGGGACACGCCTGGCGGCCTGACCGCAGGGCTGCCCCTCGGGGGAAGCGTGCGGTTGTCCGGTTCCCGCGCGCCGCGGTACGGCGCACTCACGCGATCCGCCCGGTGGGTGCCGGGCTGCTGGAGCGGATGACCGCGCGGCGCGCAGAACCGGGCGAATTCGAGGAGCAACTGGTCGAGCGCCCTCGCGGAGTACGGGTGGAGCGGGGTCGACTCGCTGTCGCCGCGCGTGTCTTCGGGCGGGTGGGCGGGCAACTCGCCGGCGAGCGCGTCCCGGCCGTGCCGGAGCACGGGCAGGTGGGTGGAGGGTGCCGGGGAAGCAGCCCGGCGGCCGGTTCGCCACCCGGCTGTGACCACGGAGGGCCCGGCCGTGCCGCACGACCGGCACGAGTGCTCCGGAACACCGTCACACCGGCCCGAACCGGGGTCTCAGGTCGAGGCCCGGTGGGGCAGGTGGGTCACAGGGTGTCGACGTGCAGACGGATCGAGCCGTCCGGGCCCGCTTCCACCCGGAGCTGCGTCAGGTCCTCGACGTGGGCGTCGGGGGAGAGGGCCGCCGCACGCGGGCCGACGCCGACGACGCGCATGCCTGCCGCGCGGCCCGCCGCGATGCCGGCCTCGGAGTCCTCGAACACGATGCAGTCCGCGGGGGCGAAGCCCAGCTCGGCCGCGCCCTTGAGGAAGCCCTCCGGGTCCGGCTTGCTGGCCCCGACCATCTCGGCGGTCACGCGGGTCTCCGGCATCGGCAGGGCCGCCGCCGTCATCCGGGCCTGGGCGAGCGCCTCGTCGGCCGAGGTCACGAGCGCGTGCGGGAGTCCCGCGATGGACGCCATGAAGGCGGGGGCGCCGCCGATGGGCACCACGCCGTCGGTGTCGGCGGTCTCCTCGGCGAGCATGACCCGGTTCTCCGCGTAGTTCTGCTCCATGGGGCGGTCCGGCAGCAGGGCGGCCATCGTGGCGTAGCCCTGGCGGCCGTGGACCACCTTGAGGGCCGCCACGGGGTCGAGGCCCTGTGCGATCGCCCAGCGGCGCCAGCAGCGCTCCACCACCGCGTCGGAATTGACCAGGGTGCCGTCCATGTCCAGCAGGAGGGCGCGGGCTTCGAGGACGGTGGCCGACATCGGCATGCTCCAGAACGCGGGGGAACAGCTCATGGCTGCGGGTGAAGAAACTGCGGGTGAAGAAAACAAGTAGCCCCGCCCGCCGGTCAGGGAGAACGGGCGGAGGCTACTTTGTTCCCCCACGATACAAAAACATGTGCCGAAACGCCAATCCAGGGGCCGGAAGGGGCTCCGGCCCCGCCCGCCGGAGGGTCCGGGCCGTCAGGACCGGCGCCCCCTGCCGTTCGTGTGCGCCTCCAGGGCGCGCCGGGTCTCCGGGCCGTAGACGCCCGACGGATCGCCGGTGACCGACACCCACCTCTGGTACTCGGCGACGGCCTGCTCCACCCGTTCCGAGTAGGCGCCGTCGTCCGGTCCGCGATAGACCCAGACCTCCTGCAGCCTGCGCTGGAGTTCGGAGACCTCGGCGCCCTGGTCGCCGGGCCGCAGCGTGCCCGCCGACACCTCCTCCACGGGCGGCGCCGCTGTCGTCGTCGGGGGCGCCGTCGTCGCGGACGCGGAGGGCGAAGGCGACGCGGGAGCGGCTGCCGAGCGCGACGCGGACGGGCTCACCGAAGGGCTGGGGGAGGCCGAGGGCGAGGTCGTGGCCGAGCTGGACGGCGTGGCCGAGGGGGACGCCGACGGGGACGCGGACACCGACGCGGCGGGCTCCCCGCCCCTGTCCGGCGCCGTGGCCGTGACCTCGGGCAGTGCCGAGTCCCGGCCGTCCTCGTCGTCGAACAGTCCGCCCGCGAAAGCCGCCGTGCCCACCACCGCGGCCACGGCGGCCCCCACGGCGGCCACGGCGAACGGCCGTCGACGGCGCGGCTGCACGGGGTCCGGCCCGCTACCCGCGTAGGCGGAGGCGGTACGCCGACGGCTCTCGTCCACGACGACGGCATCGGGCAGCGCGCCCGGCGCCGCCCCCGGTGCTCCGCTCGACGCCCTCGGGCCTCCGTCCGCCGGACCGTCGAGGAACAGCGGCATCGTCGTGGCCGCCGCGGGGGCCGGGTGCTCCTCCGCGGCGCCGTCCAGCCTCACGTAGGGCCGGATCCGCAACGGGTCGAAGTCCTCGGCCGCCGCGATCTCCGCCGAGCGGGCGTCACGCCCCGCCGCGGTGATCTCCTCCGCCCGGGCGTCCCGCCCCGCCGTGCGCGCTCCGCAGGCACAGGCCGCCCCGGGTCTCGCGTCCTGCTCGCTGCCGCACTCCGGGCACATATGTCCGGTCATCGTGGGTTCCCCTCCCCTTTGAACTGCCTGCGATTATGCAGGCCGTCGCAGGGAAGCCCAACGCCCGTCCGGCGGCTCGGCAGGCCATAACGGCACACAGCGGCCAGGATGGGGTCAAGCGGACCGGAGGAGACGTTCATGGCCCAGCAGGTGAGCCCGCCGCCCCCTGGCACAGGCGAGGGGCGTTCCCGGCGGAACGTCCTGGTGTCCATCGGCGCGCTGCTCCTCGGCATGCTGCTCGCCGCACTCGATCAGACCATCGTGTCCACCGCGCTGCCCACGATCGTCAGCGAGCTGGGGGGCCTGGACCATCTGTCGTGGGTGGTCACCGCCTACCTGCTGGCGGCGACCGCGGCCACCCCGCTCTGGGGGAAGCTCGGCGACCAGTACGGCCGCAAGAGGCTCTTCCAGACGGCCATCGTCATCTTCCTCATCGGCTCCGCGCTCTGCGGCATGGCCCAGAACATGCCCCAGCTGATCGGCTTCCGCGCCCTCCAGGGGCTCGGCGGCGGGGGGCTGATGGTGCTGTCGATGGCGATCGTCGGCGACATCGTCACCCCGCGGGAACGGGGCAAGTACCAGGGGCTGTTCGGCGCGGTGTTCGGCGTGACCAGTGTCCTGGGGCCGCTGCTCGGAGGACTCTTCACCGAACACCTCAGCTGGCGCTGGGTCTTCTACATCAACCTGCCGATCGGCGTCGTCGCGCTGCTCGTCATCGCGGCGGCCCTGCACATCCCGGTCCGCCGCACCAAGCACACCATCGACTACCTGGGCACCTTCCTCATCGCCGCCGTCGCCACCTGCCTGGTGCTCGTCGCCTCGCTCGGCGGCACCACGTGGGCCTGGGGCTCCGTGCAGATCATCGCCCTGGCGGTCCTCGCCGTGGTGCTGCTCGTCGCCTTCGTGGCAACCGAACGCCGTGCGGCGGAACCCGTGCTGCCGCTGAAGCTCTTCCGCAGGCGGACCTTCAGCCTCGTCGCCGTGATCAGCTTCGTCATCGGCTTCGCGATGTTCGGCGCGATGACCTACCTGCCGACCTTCCTCCAGGTCGTGCACGGCATCACCCCCACCCTGTCCGGCGTGCACATGCTGCCGATGGTCTTCGGCCTGCTGATCACCTCGACGGGCTCCGGCCAGATCGTCAGCCGGACGGGCCGGTGGAAGGTCTTCCCGATCGCCGGCACCGCCGTCACCGCCGTCGGCCTGCTGCTGCTGCACACGCTCTCCGAGACGAGCTCCACCTGGACGATGAGCCTCTGCTTCTTCGTCTTCGGCGCCGGACTCGGCCTGGTGATGCAGGTGCTCGTACTGATCGTGCAGAACTCCGTCGGCTACGAGGACCTCGGCGTCGCCACGTCCGGCGCGACCTTCTTCCGGTCCATCGGCGCGTCGTTCGGCGTGGCCGTCTTCGGCACCGTCTTCACCAACCGGCTGACCGGCAAACTCGATGAGGCACTCAGCGGGCGTTCCCTCCCGCCCGGTGTCGACGCCGACGCCCTCGCCGCCGACCCCCGGGCCATCGGCAGTCTCCCGGCGGACCTGCGCCCCTCGGTCCTCGGCGCGTACTCGACCTCGATCACCGACGTCTTCCTCTACGCGGTCCCCGTCGTCCTCGTCGCGTTCCTCTTCGCCTGGTTCCTCAAGGAGGAGCCCCTGCGCGGCTCGGTGACGGCGCCCGACACCAGCGAGACCCTGGCCTCGAACCCGGTCCAGCGTTCCTCCTACGACGAGTGCGCCCGCGCCCTGTCGGTGCTCGCCACCAGGGAGGGGCGCCGGGAGATCTACGAGAAGATCACCGCGAAGGCCGGGTACGACCTGCAGCCCGCCGCCAGCTGGCTGCTGCTGCGCATCAAACGGCACGGCGCCGTCGAGCCCGGCCGGCTGGCCGAGGTCGCCCCCGTGCCCCTGCGGGTGATCACCTCGGCCGCGCGGCAGGTGGAGGGACAGGGCTATGCCCGGCGTGAGGGGATGCAGCTGGTCCTCACCGAGCGGGGCGCGGAGGCCGTGGTCCTGCTCTCCCGGGCCCGTGAGGAGTCCCTGGCCGAGATGCTGGGCGACTGGTGGGGCCCGGACCGGCCCACCGACCTGGTCCGCCTGGTGTCGGAGCTGTCCGCCGAGGTGAGCGGGTCGAGCAGGGAGCGGCCGCACATGCCCGAACCCCGCCCGGACCACTCGGTGGGCTGACCGCCCGGTCGGGCGGGCTCACAGCTCCTTGGTGAACCAGTGCTCCGCGTAGGGGCCCCGGTTGAACGCGGGGACCTCCCTGTACCCGTGCTTCGCGTACAGGCCGCGCGCCTCCACCAGGTCGTTCCGGGTGTCGAGCCGGATCCACCGCACCCCGAAGGCCCGCGCGGCGCTCTCGATGCCCGCGAGCAGCAGGCCGCCGCCGCCCGTCGAGCGGAAGGCGGGCCGGACGTACACCCGGGTCAGCTCGGCCGTCGTCGCGTCGACCAGCCGAAGGCCCGCGCAGCTCGCCGGCTTGCCCTCGTACCGCCCCACCAGGAACGCGCCGGTGGGCGCGGCGAGCAGGTCGGCCCCGTCGTCCTCCAGCCCGTCGTCGATCTCCGCGGCCGTCGCCGGGCGGCCCCAGTAGCGGCTCGCCACCTCGTCGTAGTAGTCGCGCAACAGCAGGGCCGATTCGGGGCTGTCGAAGCGTTCGGGGGCCACGTTCCAGGTCATGGGGGCCATTCTGGCTGTCGCACGACCGGACGACGAAACCAATTCGCGCAGGGGGCAGTGATGATGCGGGACACCGGCACGGCCGAAGTGGTGCGGCAGCTCGGGGAGCGGTGGACACGGGAGCTGGAGCGGTCCGGCGGCGACTTCGTGTGCTCGCCCGCCGGACTGTGGCTCGCCATGACCGCCGTCGCGGTGGGGGCCCGCACCCGGACGGCCGTGGAACTGCGGACCCTGCTCGGCGTCGCCGGGCCGGAGGCCGCGGCTGTGGTGACGGACGCGGCACGGGACTGGGGACGCACCGACGCGCTGGACGTGGCGACCCGGGTGTGGAACACGGCGCCGCTCCACCCCGAGTACGTACGGTCGCTGCCGGACGTCCCGTTCGGTCCGGTCGACGCCGCGGAGATCGACGCGTGGGCGCGCGAGCGGACCCGGGGCCTGATCGAGCGGCTGCCGCTGGACGTCGGCGACGACGTCGCCCTCGCCCTGGTCAACGTGCTGGCGCTGAAGGCGTTCTGGGAGCTTCCCTTCGACAGGTCCCGTACCCGTGACGCCCTCTTCACCGACGCGACGGGCACCGGTGCGCCGGTGGAGACGATGCACGCCACGGCGCCCCCGCGGGACGTGTGGACCGCCTCCGGCGCCCAGGTCGTCGAGCTGCGCTGCCGGCGGGAGGCGGACGGCGCTCCGCCGGTACGGGTCAGACTCGTCCTGGGGGAGCCGGGCCAGGGAGCCGCACGGGTCCTTCCCTCGGCGTGGGCCCCCGAGGAGACGCGGGCCCCGGTGGAGGCCGACAAGGTGACGTTCGCACTGCCCCGCTTCACCCTGCGGACGAAGATACGAGTCACCGAACACCTGCCGGCGCTCGGTGTGCGGCTCGCGACCGACCCCGCCGCGGCGGACTTCTCCGGTCTCTCGACCGTGCCCCTCCACCTCTCGGAAGTGGTCCAGGAAACGGTGGTGAAGATCGCCGAGCAGGGAGTGGAGGCCGCGGCCGTCACGGTCGTGGCCGCACGGTCCGCCGCCCCGGTCCCGCGGGTGGTGCGGCACATCGCCTTCGACCGGCCCTTCGGGGTGGTCGTCCTGGACGGCACCGGAGACGTCCCCCTCTTCGTGGGCTGGCAGGCGGGCGTTCCCCGGTACGAGCACTGATCCCGGCCTGGCCCGGAGCCTTCTCGGACCGGCCTCCCAGAGGTATTCGGGCATTCTTTCGGCAAATCGGTGGTGACAGTCAGGCGAAGAGGGGGTTGATTGTGTCTACCTCATAGGGCAATGCGAGGCTTCATCCGCACATACCCGGGCCGAGGGGACAGTGCATGCGAACGGGAGGGTCGGCGCAGCGTGACAGATGTGGAGCGCAGTGTGCGGGGGAACGCGGCGGCGGATCCCGGGGCGAGGGCCGCGGTTGCCAGAGCCGTCCTCTGGCTGCTCGTCGGAGTCCTGGCGGTACGGCAGGTCGCGGTGGTGCTGCGGACACCCCCCGGTGAACGCCTCACCGATCTGGAGACCTGGACCGGCGCGACCGGCGTCCTGCACATGGCGGGCTCCCTGTACGACCCCGGCAGGTTCACGGGGACGCCGTTCGCCGGGCTGGTGCTGAAGCCGCTGACGGTCTCGGCCGAGCAGGCCCTGGGCGTCGTATGGACCTTCGGGTCGCTGCTGCTCGTCGTCCTGCTCGGTTACGTCGCCGTCCGGGCCCTGCCCGCACCGGTGAGCCGGCGCACCGCCTTCCTCGCGGCGCCCGTCGCGATCACCCTGCTGATGGTGTCGCTGCCCGTCCGCAACACCCTGTTCCTGGGCCAGACCAGCATCCTGCCGGTCCTGCTGGTGCTCCTCGCCTGTTTCGCGCTGCGCGGTGAGCGCCTCCCGGGCGTGCTGACCGGCATCGCCGCGGCCTTCCAGCCCGCCGTCCTGCTCTTCGCCGTCCTGTTCTGGCTCACCGGCAGACGCCGGGCCGCCGTGAGCGGCGGTGCCACCTTCGCCGTCTGCACGGCCCTGGCCTGGATCGTGATGCCGCGCGACTCCTGGGCCTACTGGGTGCACCACCTCGCCGGTGCCGGACTCGGCGACCGGCCGGACAGTCTCGCCAACCAGTCCCTGCACGGCGCGCTGCTGCGGTTCGGGCTCGAAGGCCCCCTGGAGATCGCACTGTTCCTGGCCCTGGCCGCAGCAGTCGTCGTCCTCGGGCTGCGCCGCGCTGTCCGCTACGCCCGGGACGGACAGCTGCTCCTGGCCGTCGCGGTCACCGGCTGCGTCGCCGTCGCCGTCTCACCCACGGCCTGGCAGCACCAGCTGCTCTGGGTCCTGCTCGCCGTCGTCGGCCGCGTCGGCACCCGGGCCGCGGACCGGCTGGTCTGGCCCGCGGTGGTGGTGCTCGTCCTCACCCTGCCGGGGAAGATGCTGCTGCCCAACGTCGGCGTCGTCCTTCCCGTGCGCGACAACGTGCTGCTCGTCGCCGCGCTCGGCGCGGCCTGCGCCGTGCCCTTCCTGCCCCGCACCTCGCCCCACTGGCAGCGGGCGATTCCCACCGACTACGCGAAGCCGGTGCCGGCGCGCGTCGCGTGGGTGCCGCTGCTGCCGTTCTGGCGGCGGGTGCTCAGCCGCCCCAACCTGCTGCTGGAGCTCCTGCTCATCCGGGTCGTCTACTCCGCCTACGCGCAGGTCCGGCTGGCGGCGACCGCCGGGCGCGGCACCGCCGAGGCGCACGGCCGTCAGATCCACGCCGCCGAGCAGTGGCTGCACATCGACATCGAGCACTGGGCCAACCACGCGGTCGTCACCGTCCCCTGGCTGCGCGACTTCTTCGACTACTACTACTCGACGTTCCACTTCATCGTGCCGCTCGCGATCCTCGGTGTGCTCTACGTACGACGGCCCTCGGACTACCGCTGGGCCCGCACCTCCATCGGGTTCGCAACCGTCCTCGCACTCCTCGGGTTCTGGCTCTACCCGCTGGCCCCGCCGCGCCTGATGCCGGGACTCGGCTTCATCGACACCGTCCACGGGGTCCAGGATCTCGACAGCCCCGACTTCGGGGCACTGACCGCGATGACCAACCAGTACGCGGCGATGCCCTCGCTGCACTTCGGGTGGTCCCTGTGGTGCGGAGTGGTGATCGTGCTGCTCGCACCGAAGGCGTGGATGAAGGTCCTGGGGCTGCTGCACCCGGTCTTCACGGTCTCCGCCATCGTCGCCACGGGAAATCACTGGGTGCTGGACGCGGTCGGAGGCGCGGCGGTCGTGGCCGCGGGCTTCGGACTGACCTACGCCCTGGCGGGTCCGCGGAGGCTCCGGGCCGGCGCCGGCGAGGCCGGACCGCCGGACCGTGGGGCCGGGGACACCGCCGGGCAGCCCGTGCCCGAGCCGGCGGGCAGCAAGGCGTAACGCCCGCGGACGGGGCGAAAGGGTGCGGGGAGAGCTCTCCCCGCACCCTCTCGCACCCTTTCGCAGGGGGCGCCGGTCAGGCCTTGACCGACACCCCGGCCTCCACGGCCCTCCCGCTGTTCCGCTCGCCCAGGTGGTCCGTCTCCACGTGGGCCGTCTCCCGGGCGGAGAACGCGGCGACGACCGGCGGCAGGCAGAGTGCGGCGGCGAAGAGCGCGACCCCGGCCCAGTTGTCGCCGTCGGGGCCGGCGATCTGCGAGGCGAAGGCCACGGCGAAACCGGCGATGGCGAAGCCGGTCTGGGTGCCGATCGCCATGCCCGAGAGCCTGACCCGGGTGGGGAACATCTCGGCGTAGAAGGCGGGCCAGATGCCGTTGGCCGCGCTGTAGACCACGCCGAAGACCAGCACGCCCGTGATCAGCACCAGCGGGAAGCTGCCGGTCGAGATCGTCCACAGGTACAGCGGCATCGCCACCGCGCTGCCGATCGCGCCGGTCAGGAAGACCGGCCGGCGGCCGACGCGGTCGGAGAGCCGGGCCCACAGCGGGATGGCGAACAGGGCGACGCCGTTGGCCAGCGCGCCGACCCACAGCATGCCGGTGCGGCTCAGGCCGACCGCGTCGCCGGTCGCGTACGCCAGCGCCCAGACGGTGAAGATCGTGCTGACCGTGGCGATCACGGCGGCCGCGACGACCCGCAGCACATCGGCCCAGTGGTCGCGCAGGAGCACGGCCAGCGGCATCTTCGCCACTCCCTCGGTCGCCGCCTGCTCGGTGAAGACCGGGGTCTCCTCCAGGGTGCGGCGGATGACGTACCCGGTGACCGCGACGGCGACGCTCAGCCAGAACGGGATGCGCCAGCCCCAGGACAGGAGCTGCTCCTCGGGCAGGGCGGCGACCGGGATGAAGACCAGGGTCGCGATGAGCTGGCCGGCCTGGGTCCCGTTGATGGTGAAGCTGGTGAAGTAGCCGCGCCGGTGCTGCGGCGCGTGCTCCAGGCTCATCGAGTTGGCGCTGGCCTGCTCGCCCGCCGCGGAGATGCCCTGGAGGATCCGCAGGAGGACGAGCAGGACGGGCGCCGCTCCGCCGATCTGGTCGCGGGTGGGCAGACAGCCGATGAGGAAGGTCGAGAATCCCATCAGCATCAGCGTGAAGACCATGATCTTCTTGCGGCCGAGCCGGTCGCCGACATGTCCGAGGAAGAGCGCGCCGACCGGGCGGGCGGCGTAGGCGACACCGAAGGTGGCCAGCGACATCAGGGTCGCGTCGGCCGGATCGGACTCGTCGAAGAAGACCTTGGGGAAGATCAGCGCCGCCGCGCTGCCGTAGATGAAGAAGTCGTAGTACTCCAGCGCGCTGCCGATCCATGCGGCGAGCGCGGCCTTGCGGGGCTGGGCCTGCGACCGGGGCGGGGGACCGGAGGCAGGGTCGTGAGCGGTCACGTCGGGCTCCTTCGGGGGACGTTCCGTGCGGGGGAGAGACGAGCGGACCCGGCTAATTAACGCACTAGGTAGTTAGTTGCGGATGGCTACGGATGCTGCGAGCAGTTGGCTTCCCTGTCAAGGGTTCGCGCAGAATCCGCCCCCGGCCCGGGCGGGCGTGCGTCCCCGGTCCGCGAGTGCCCAGGGCCCCGGTCCGGGCGGGCGTGCGGCCCCGTGCTCCCGGAACGTCCCGGGCCGTCCCGCCCCTAGGCCGCCCGGTCGGCCGTGAGGTAGGCGATGATCATGTCGCCCAGCATGGTCCGGTAGTGCTCGCGCCGGCCGCCGTCCACCAGGTCGCGGCCGAAGAGCGCGCCGAAGGTGTGTCTGTTCGCGATGCGGAAGAAGCAGAACGAGCTGATCATCGCGTGCAGATCCACGGCGTCGACGTCCGCCGTGAACAGCCCGGACGCGCGTCCGGTGTCGAGGATGCGCCGCAGCACCTCGATCGCCGGTGAGCCGATACGGCTCAACTCGGCGGAAGCGGCGATGTGTTCGGCCTCGTGGATGTTCTCGATGCTGACCAGGCGGATGAAGTCCGGGTGTTCCTCGTGATGGTCGAAGGTCACCTCGGCCAGCCGGCGGACCGCCGCCACGGGGTCGAGGTGCTCGACGTCCAGCAGCTGTTCGGCCTCCCGGATCCGGCTGTACGCCCGCTCCAGGACCGCGGTGAACAACTGCTCCTTGCCGCCGAAGTAGTAGTAGATCATCCGCTTCGTGGTGCGGGTGAGGGCGGCGATCTCGTCGACCCGGGCGCCCGCGTAGCCGATGCGGGCGAACTCGCGCGTCGCCACGGTGAGGATCTCGTCCCTGGTGCGCGCCGCGTCGCGGGTCCGCACGGCGGGCTGGGCGGGTCCTTCGGTGCTGGTCATCCCGATCCTTCGCGGCAGGCGGTGCGTGCTCGCGATTGTAGAGCGGGTGTTCCGGGCGGCTGATTCGGCCGGGGGTCTTCCCTGAGGGGCGCTCTTTGGGTATGACTAACTAACCAGTCCGTACATTAAGTCGATGTGTCCACGGGAAGTGAACGATGCCGAACCCACCGGTCCCGCCCCCGGGCGTCCCCGTCCTCGTGCTGAACGGCCCCAATCTCAACCTGCTCGGCCTGCGCGAGCCCGAGGTGTACGGCACGGACACCCTCGCCGGCATCGACGAGCTCTGCCGCAGCACCGCGGCGGCCCACGGCCTGCGCGCGGACTGCCGGCAGAGCAATCATGAGGGGGTGCTGATCGACGCCGTCCATGAGGCCCGCACCGCGCACCGGGGCATCGTGATCAATCCCGCCGGATACAGCCACACCTCGGTCGCCGTGCGCGACGCCCTCGCCGCCGTGGAGCTGCCCGTCGTGGAGGTCCACCTCTCGAACATCCACCGGCGGGAGGCCTTCCGGCACCGCAGCCACGTCTCGGCCGTCGCCGACACCGTCATCTGCGGGGCGGGGGCCCACGGGTACGCCCTGGCGCTCACCCACCTCGCCCACCTCCTGGAGGAGAACCGGTGAGTCCGGACTCGTACCTCGTCGGCCTCATCGGCTCCGGCATCGGCCCCTCGCTCAGTCCCGCCCTCCACGAACGGGAGGCGGACCGGCAGGGACTGCGCTACCTCTACCGCCTCATCGACATCGGCGCACTCGGTGTCCCGCCGGAGAGGACCGGGGAGCTCGTCCGCTCCGCACGCGCCATGGGCTATGACGGCCTCAACGTCACCCACCCCTGCAAGCAGCAGGTCCTCGCCCGTCTCGACTCGCTGTCTCCGCAGGCCGAAGCGCTCGGCGCGGTCAACACCGTGGTCTTCGAGGGTGATCTCGCGATCGGCCACAACACCGACGTGACCGGCTTCGCCGCCTCCTTCGCGCGCGGTCTGCCCGACGCGCCGCTGGAGCGGGTGGTGCAGCTGGGGGCGGGCGGTGCCGGAGCGGCCGTCGCCCACGCCCTCCTCGGTCTCGGCGCCGGCCGGCTCACCGTGCTGGACGCCGTCCCCGAGCGGGCCGCCGCCCTCGCGGTCTCCCTGAACCGCCACTTCGGCCCCGGCCGTGCCGCGTCCGCGGACCTCCTGGAGATCGCGGACCGTACGGCGGGCGCCGACGGCCTGGTCAACGCCACACCCATCGGCATGGCCGCCCACCCCGGACTGCCGCTCCCCGCAGACCTGCTGCACCCCGGACTGTGGGTCGCCGAGGTGGTCTACCGGCCGCTGGAGACGGCCCTCGTCCGCACCGCCCGCGCCCTGGGCTGTCCCACCCTCGACGGCGGAGGCATGGCCGTCTACCAGGCCGCCGACTCCTTCCGGCTCTTCACCGGCCGCGAACCCGACACCGCTCGCATGCTCGCGGACATCGCCGCTCTCACGTCCGCGCGCTGAACCCCCGCAGGAGGACCGACATGCGCACGTCCATCGCCACCGTCTCGCTCAGCGGAACACTCACCGAGAAGCTCACCGCGGCGGCACGCGCAGGTTTCGACGGCGTCGAGATCTTCGAGAACGACCTGATCGGAAGCCCCCTCGGCCCGGAGGAGATCCGGGACCTGACCGCCGATCTCGGCCTGACGATCGAGCTGTTCCAGCCGATGCGCGACATCGAAGCAGTCCCCGCGGACGAGTTCGCCCGCAATCTGCGGCGCGCCGAGCACAAGTTCCGGCTGATGCGGCGGCTCGGCGCCGGCACCGTCCTGGTCTGCTCCAGCGTGTCGCCGCACGCCGTCGACGACGACGCCCTCGCCGCCGAACAGCTGCACCGGCTGGCGGACCTGGCCCAGGAGTACGGGATCCGCGTCGCGTACGAGGCGCTGGCGTGGGGCCGCCACGTGAGCACGTACGCACACGCCTGGCGCATCGTCGAAGCGGCGGACCATCCCGCCCTCGGCGTCTGCCTCGACAGCTTCCACATCCTCGCCCGGGGTTCCGACGTCACGGGGATCGAGGCCCTCCCTGGCGACAAGATCTTCTTCCTGCAGCTCGCGGACGCACCGCTGATGGCTCTCGACGTGCTCCAGTGGAGCCGCCACCACCGGTGCTTCCCCGGCCAGGGCGACCTCGACGTCGCCGGACCGGTGCGCGCCGCCGTCCGCGCGGGATACGAGGGGCCGCTCTCCCTCGAAGTGTTCAACGACGTCTTCCGCCAGGCGGACGCGGGCCGCACCGCGGTCGACGCCCGGCGCTCGCTGACGCTGCTCCAGGAGGCCGCGGGCCTGGCCGAGCCCCCGGCGCCGGTCGTCCCCACCGGCTTCGCCTTCGTCGAGATCGCCACCGCCGACACCGCCAGGATCGTGCCCCTGCTGACCGCGCTCGGCTTCTCCCGCACGGCCAGGCACGCGGGGAAACCGGTGGACCTCTGGGAGCAGGGCGAGGCGCGCATCCTGCTCAACACCGGCACCGGCAGCCACCGTACGGAGCCCTCGCTCACCGCGGTGGGCCTGGAGAGCCCCCACCCGGCGGGCGCCTCCGCCCGGGCCGAGTCGCTGCTCGCCCCCGTCCTGCCCCGGCGCCGCGCGCCCGGCGACGCGCCGCTCGACGCGGTGGCCGCGCCCGACGGCACCGAGTTCTTCTTCTGCGCCACCGACCGCTCCGGTGCCACCGGCTGGACCGGTGACTTCGCACGCACCCCGCACATCCCCGCACCGATCGGGATCACCCGCGTCGACCACGTCGCGCTGACCCAGCCGTGGCACCACTTCGACGAGGCGACCCTCTTCCACCGCGGGGTGCTCGGCCTCCGCCCCCACGCGAGCGTCGACCTCGCCGACCCGTACGGCCTGCTCCGCAGCCGGGCCGTCAGCAACGAGGACGGCACCGTGCGCATCGCGCTCGGCGTCGGGGCCTCGCCCACGGAGGAAGGCGTCCGCGGAGGGCGTCCCCAGCACGTGGCCCTGCTCACCGACGCCCTCGTCACCACGGTCCGCCGCGCCCTCGCGGCCGGGGCCCGGCTGCTGCCGGTCCCCGCCAACTACTACGACGACCTGGACGCCCGCTACGAGTTCGCCCCCGGCGAGCTGGAGACCTACCGCGAACTCGGCATCCTGTACGACCGTGACGAGAAGGGGGAGTTCCGGCACTGCTACACCGTGACGGCCGGCCGGGTCTTCTTCGAACTCGTCGAGCGCGTCGGCGGATACGACGGATACGGGGTCGGCAACGCCCCCGTCAGGCTCGCCGCCCAGCACGCACTGGCCGGCTGACTCACTCCGCGCGGACCTCGAAGCCGGCCCGCGCGTCGAAGGCCGCGCGGCGGGTGGCCCGGCGCAGGGCCCGCAGCAGGGTGGGACCGACGGCCAGGGTCAGGGCCACGGTGAGGACCGCCCGGCCCAGGTCCCAGCCGAGCGAGGTGGCGGTGCAGTACGCGAGGAAGCGGACCAGGTTCTCGTGGAGCGGGGCGCCCGCGACGAAGGAGATCCCCGAGCCGAGCCCCGGCACGATCGTCCAGCCGTACAGGTTCATCACCGTGCCGTACGCGAACGCCGCCACGCATCCGTACGCCGCGAGCATCAGGAGCTCGCCCCGGCCGCGCAGCCGGTCCGGGCCCGGCAGCAGGCCCGCGCCCATGGTGAACCAGCCCATCGACAGCATCTGGAAGGGCATCCACGGCCCGACGCCGCCGGTCAGCAGCGCCGAGGCGAACATGGTCACCGAGCCGAGCACGAAGCCGAAGCCGGGGCCCAGCACCCGGCCGCTCAGCACCATCAGGAAGAACATCGGCTCCAGCCCCGCCGTCCCCGCGCCCAGCGGACGCAGTGCCGCGCCGACCGCCGCGAGGACCCCCAGCATCGCGACGGCCTTCGCGTCCAGACCGGAGTCCGCGATCGTCGCGACGACGACCGCGACCAGCAGGACCAGCAGCGCGGCGAACAGCCACGGCGCGTCCTCGGCGTGCGCGAGCCCGGAGCCGGCCCCGGCCAGCAGCGGCCAGCCGAACGCGACCAGCCCGACCGCGCTGACCAGGACGAGCGCGGCAACGGCACGGGGGCCGAGCCGGACCGGGCGGCCGGACCCGGACCTCATGCGAGTCCCTCCAGGGCCGTACGCACCTGGGACACGGTCAGCCACTCCCGGGGCGCCATGATCTTCGAGGTCTGCGGGGCGAACGCGGGGGAGGAGACCACGACCTGCCGGGTCGGTCCGTCCGCGACCACCTCACCGTCGGCGAGGATCACCACCCGGTCCGCCAGCTCCGCCGCCAGTTCCACGTCGTGCGTGGCCAGGACGATCGCGTGTCCCCCGGCTGCCAGCCGCCGCAGTACGCCGACCAGCCGGGCCTTCGCCGCGTAGTCGAGGCCGCGCGTCGGCTCGTCCAGGAGGAGGAGCGGGGGCCTGGCGGTGAGCACCAGGGCGAGGGCCAGGGCGAGCCGCTGCCCCTCGGAGAGGTCACGGGGATGGACGTCGTCCGGCACCCCGGGCAGCAGCTCGGAGACCAGCGCCCGGCAGCTGCCCGCGGGCGCGCCCGCGTCGGAGTCCGCCGCCGCGCACTCGGCCGCGACCGTGTCCGCGTACAGCAGGTCGCGGGGTTCCTGCGGTACGAGCCCGACCCGGCGCACCATGTCGCGCGGCGCGGTGCGGGACGGCTCCATGCCGCCGACGAGGACGGAACCCGTGGTCGGCGCGGTCATCCCGACGAGTGTGCTCAGCAGGGTCGACTTGCCCGCGCCGTTGCGGCCCATCAGGGCCACGGTCTCGCCCGGTGTGACGGACAGTGTCACCCCGCGCAGCGCCTGGACCCGCCCGTGCCGCACCCCGAGCCCTTCGACCCGGGTGGCGCCGCCGCCCGCGAGAGGCCCGGAGGGCGCGGTGTGCGGGCGGCGTCCCAGGAGCCGGCCGAGGAATCCGGGCCGGGGCGCGGCGGGTGACGGCAGCGGGGTCACGGAGGTGTCCGCAGGAGTCTCGCGCGGCGGCGGTTCCACGTCGGCCAGCCGCTCCCGCAGGTCCACCGCCCGGCGCCGGGCGTCGCGCACCGACAGCGGCAGCGGATCCCAGCCCACCAGCCGGCCCAGGGCCACCACCGGTGGCCGGACGGGAGACAGCGCCATGATGTCGGCGGGGGCGCCCATGACCGGTGCGGTGCCCGGCGCGGGCAGCAGCAGGACCTGGTCGGCGTACTGCACGACCCGCTCCAGCCGGTGCTCGGCCATCAGCACCGTCGTCCCCAGGTCGTGCACCAGCCGCTGGAGCACCGCCAGGACGTCCTCGGCCGCCGCCGGGTCCAGGGCGGAGGTCGGCTCGTCGAGGACCAGCACCCTGGGGTGCGGGGTGAGGACCGAGCCGATGGCGACCCGCTGGCGCTGGCCCCCGGAGAGCGTGGCGATCGGCCGGTCCCGGAGCTCGGCGAGACCCAGCAGGTCCAGCGTCTCCTCGACGCGGCGCCGCATGACGTCCGGGGCGAGGCCCAGGGACTCCATGCCGTACGCCAGCTCGTCCTCGACGGTGTCCGTCACGAAGTGGGCCAGCGGGTCCTGGCCCACCGTGCCGACCAGATCGGCGAGTTCACGCGGCTTGTGGGTGCGGGTGTCCCGGCCGCCGACCGTCACCCGGCCGGTCAGGGTCCCGCCGGTGAAGTGCGGCACGAGACCCGACACGGCACCCAGCAAGGTCGACTTGCCGACACCGGACGGACCGACGACCAGGACCAGCTCGCCCTCGGGGACCGTGAGGTCGACCCCGGACAGGGTGGGGCTCCCGGCGCCCTCGTACCGCACGGAGACGTGCTCGAACCGGATCATGTGCGCTCCTTGGAGTCCGAGGGGGAAGCGGGCAGCGGTGCCACCACGGCGGGCAGCAGCCCGATCAGTACGGCGGCGGCGGGCCACAGGGGGAGGACGGGGGCGGTGAGGGGGACGACACCGGGCCGCAGTGCGTCCGGATCGACGGCGCCCGCCAGGATCATCGCCGCCGCGACGGCCGCGCCCGAGGCCGCGACGAGCCAGGCGCGTACGCCCCACCGGTCGGGGCGGTAGCGGGTGCGGACCGAGCGGCGCCCGCCGA
Source organism: Streptomyces sp. NPDC057287 (assembly GCF_042667905.1). Classification (NCBI taxonomy): domain Bacteria; kingdom Bacillati; phylum Actinomycetota; class Actinomycetes; order Kitasatosporales; family Streptomycetaceae; genus Streptomyces; species Streptomyces sp. NPDC057287. The sequence goes on from NZ_JBHUYV010000007.1 coordinate 35,604, forward strand.
GCCGCAGTCCGGCCAGCGCCGCCACCAGCCCGGCCAGGAGCAACGGCAGTCCGTGCGCGGCGCCCTGCGCGGCGAGCAGCCCGTACGTCCCCGCGCACACACCCAGCAGCCCGCCGAGCGTCAGCACATGGGTGGTGCGGCGGACGGCGGGCGGGACCTGGGCGGTGCGGCCGTACCCGCGCGCGTCCATCGACGCCGCCACGGCCACCGAACGTTCCAGTGCGCCCTCCAGCACGGGCAGCCCGATCTGGAGCACGGCCCGGATGCCGCCGGTCGGACGGCCGCGCAGCCGGCGGGCGGTCCGCAGCCGGGCCACGTCGGCGACCATGTTCGGCGCGAACGTCATCGCGACGACGACGGCCACCCCCACCTCGTACAGTGCGCCGGGCAGCGACTTCAGCAGCCTGGCCGGGTTGGCCAGGGAGTTCGCCGCCCCGACGCAGATCAGCAGCGCGGCCAGCTTCGCGCCCTCGTACAGGGCGAAGACCAGCTGCTCGCCGGTGACCCGGCCGCCGATCCTGACGCCCTGCGCCCAGTCGGGCAACGGCACTTCAGGGAGCGTGAACAGGGTCTCCGTACCCGGCACGGAAGAGCCGAGGACGACGGAGAAGACGAGGCGCACGGCGACGACGAACAGCCCCAGCCTGATGAAGGCCCCGTACGAACGGGCCCACGGGGCGTCCGTGCGGCGTGCCGCCACCACGTAGCCGGCCACTCCCACCAGCAGCCCGAGCAGCAGCGGGTTGGTCGTGCGGGACGCGGCCGTCGCCAGTCCGAGCGCCCACAGCCACCAGGCCCCGGCCGGGAGGGCGTTGGCGCGGGTGGCCCCGGGGGCGCGCAGGCCGGGGTGGAGCCGGGCCGGGCCGGTGGAGCGGGTCATCGGCGGCGGCGGGCCTGGAGCACTGCGGCGACACCCAGGACGAGCACCGCGCCGACGCCCGTGAGCACACCGGCCGACGGGCCGCCGCCGGAGCCACCGCCGTCGTCGCCGGCCGCGCCGTCGTCGCCGGAGGGCGATGCCTCGGCCGTGCCGTCGGCCTTCCCGGATCCGCCGTCCCCGGTCTGCTCACCGCAGCCCGAGCGCGGATAGCCGGATATCGCGCAGAGCATCGCGGAGCTGTCGTAGCGCAGCGGCTTCGCCACCGAGGCGAGGGCCTCCGCCGTGCTGGCCTCCGGCGCCACCTGGGCGCAGGCGGTGCGCAGCTCGGGCGGCTCCTCGCCGTCCGGCGCGTCCGCGGCCGTGCCGGGGTCGATGACCAGCGCGATCCGCTTCCGGCCGTCCTTCGCCGGGGTGCCCGCGCAGACGGCTCCGAAGCCCGGGGCGCGGCGCGGCTGCGCCGAGTCCTGGGAGTCCTCGCTCACCGAGAAGCGGAAACCCTGCACCGCGCCGTCGTCGGGCCGGACGACGGAAGGCCCCTGGGTGGCGTACGTCCAGCCCTTCCCGCCGTCGCCCTCCCAGAACGACCAGTAGCGGTATCCGGCCGCCTGTGCGCTTCCCGCGCCCAGCACGGCGAGGACGGCGCCCACGAGGAGAAGGAGCGCCGCCGTGCCCAGCGGGCGCCTCACAGCTGCTGGTTCTTCCGGCGTCCGCTGAGCAGGAAGCCGATGCCCGCGCCGAAGGCGAGACCGATGCCGATGATCCACCAGAGGCCGAGGCCCTCGTCGTCGCTGCTCGTGTCCGCGGGCTTCGAGGGCGCCGTCGCGGTCGGCGAGGGCACGGCGGTGGCGGCGGGAGCCGGACCTGTCGCGTTGAGCTGCCGGACGAGGTCGACGCCGCCGAAGTCACGGGCGTCGCCGCCGGTCGCGTGGGCGGCGAGCACCAGCTGCGCGGTGGCGGCGGGCCCGCCCTCCTTCGCCCAGCCCTGTGCGTGCTTCTCCAGGTAGGCGACCGCTCCGGCAGCCTTGTCCTTGTGGCCGGCCGCCGCCAGCGCCACGACGGCGTCGGCGGTGTTGCCGAAGTCGGGCTGCGGGTCGGACTCCTCGGCGCCCGGCATCGGCGGCAGGTCCAGATGACCGGACCCGGCCAGCGTCTTCGCCAGGTAGTACGCGCCGTTCTGCGCGGTCTGCTCGACGGTGAGGCCGGTGCCCTCCTTGCAGACGGGGGCCTTCACCGCGTTGGAGTTCCCCGCGGCCATGCCCTTGCCCATCGCGCCGATCACCGCGGCCGCCGTGGCGTCCGCGTTGGCCGTGAGCTTGCCGTCCTTGTCCGGCTGGTAGGCGAACGCCCCGCCGCCCTCGCCGCCGCAGGGCAGTGCGAAGGTCTGCAGCGCGGTGTACGGGGTCTTCCCGCCGGCCTTGGTGACGTCGGCGAGCGGCACGCCCGCCCGGGCCAGGGCCCCGGTCACGACGGCGGTGGAGTTGGCGTCGCTCGGACTGCCCGGGTTGTAGCCCCAGCCGCCGTCCTTGTTCTGGACGGACTTGAGCCAGCTGACCCCGTTGTCCACGACCTCACGGTGCACGCCGAGCTCGACCACGGCCTGGACGGCTGCCGCCGTGGCGTTGGTGTCCGCCACCGTCTTGGCGTCGCACGGCCCGGAGGCGTCGCGGTACGCGGCGAAGGCACCGCTCGCGCACTGCTGGCCGACGAGCCAGTCCACCGACTTCGTGGCGGGCGTGACCAGCTCGACCTTCTGGGCGAGGAAGGCGAGCGACTGGCGCCACACTCCGTCGTACGTCGGGTCCTTGGTGCCGTACAGCCCGGCCGGGAGCTCCGGCGTGGAGGGGGACGGGGTGGGCCCCGGCGCGGCGACCGCCACCGGGGCGGCCGATGCACAGAGCACGGCGGTGAAGGCGAGCGCGGCCACGCGGCGGCGTACGGACATGGCTGACTGGGCCTCTCGAATGGGGTTTCCCCCGCTCGAGCTCGGCCGAGCGGTCGGGGAAGGGTCGGCGCCGGATTCGCACCGGCTTCCCCCTGTACGGGCATGATGGCGACCCGCCCACTCTACCGGGGCGCTTCCGGCCCCCTCCGGGCGGACAGCCGCACCGCGTCGGTGAAGGGCCTTCCCAGCAGGTCAGGCCCCATGCGAAACTCCCGCGGGGGTCACATGGGCGCGTGCCCGTGGGGAGGAACGACCTGAGTGGGAACAGCAGTGCGCAGACGAAGGACGGCGGCTGTCACCGCGGTGGCGGCCGGATGCATGACGGTGACGGCGGGCTGCGGTCTCGTGGGGGAGACCGAGACCGTGCCCCGGGCGACCCGGGTGCCCCTCCCCCCGCTCACCGCGGAGACGGTCGCCGACGAGATAGCCGGTTTCGCCGTGGCCGGAGGCCTCCCGCCCGGCGACACCTCCACGACCGGGCTGCCGGAGGGCGACTGGCGGACGTGCGTCGCACCCTGGACGGGCTACGCGCCGGCGGCGGACTCCGCCGGCGCGTTCGAGGCGACGGTGCTGCGGCTGCGTCAGCACGACTGGGAGATCGTCTCCAGCCACGCCGAGCGGGACGTCACCTACCGCACCCTCGCCAAGCGCGGCTGGAAGCTGTACGCCCGGTACTACGCGGTGGAGAACGCCGGGCGGACCGTGTACCTCACCGCGGTCGAGGACGGCTGCCGGCTGCCCGGGAAGATCAGGGGCGACTACGAGGACCCGGCCTGACAGCCGGAGTCGGCGATCACGAAGTGGCCCGCCGGGGACTCGCGCAGGGTGTGGGTGACGAAGACGTTGTACAGCCCCATGTCCTGCTCCGAACCGTTCGCCCAGGCGTGGCCGCCCGAGGTGTGCGCCCGGCCGGCCGTCACATGCGCGTAGTTCGTCGCAGTGAAGCACCGCGCGGGTGCCGTACCGCCCGAGGTGGTCGCGGTCACCGCGGCCGATCCCGCCCCTGCGGCCCCCGAGGAGTCCGTCGCGGTCACGGAGTAGCGGTAGGAGGTGCCTGCGGTCAGCCCGGTGTCCGTGAAGGACGTCGAGGCGGTCGTGGTCACCTTCGTCCCGTCGCGGTACACCGCGTAGGAGGCCGCGCCCGTGACCGCGTTCCACGCCAGTGAGGCCGTGCTGCCCGTGACCCCGGTGACCTTCAGGCCGGCCGGGGCGGGCAGGCCCTCCCCACCGCCCGGGGCGCCCTTGTCCAGTCCCCAGAACACACCCGTGTGGTACGACGAGCAGACGGTGTTCAGGAAGTAGGCGGCCGTCGACCCGCAGCTGTCGGCGCCCGACCCCGGGCTCACCGGCAGGCCGTGGCCCATGCCGGAGACCGAGTAGGTCTCCACGGCGGGCTGCCCGGACGTGTCGGCGTAGACGCTCCGGGTGGTGCCGCCGGGCAGGCTCTGGGTGCTGGACGGGGTCTGGCCGATGCCCCAGACGTCGGTCCACTGGTCACGCAGGGCCGTGGCGTTGGCCGGGTAGACGGTGTAGTCCGAGGTGCCCTGCCAGATCGCCACCCGGGGCCAGGGGCCCGTCCAGCCCGGGTAGGAGCCGCGGACCTTGTCGCCCCACTGGGCGGGCGAGAGCTTCTGCGGCCCCGTCTGGCAGGCGGACGCGGCGGCCTGGCCGGTGGCGCACTGCGCGGGGAGCCCGGAGGCCACGGACCCGCCGGCGAAGACGTCCGGGTAGGCGGCCAGCAGGTCGGCGGTCATCCCGCCGCCCGCCGAGAGCCCGGTGACGTAGACCCGGCGGCCGTCGGAGCCGTACGTCTTCTTCGCGTACTCGACCATCTGCACGATGGACGCGGCCTCGCCCCTGCCCCTCGTGCTCTCCGCCTGGTCGAACCAGCCGAAGCAGGAGAGCGCGTTGTTCGCCGAGGTGGTCTGCGGGAAGACGACGTCGAAGCCCCAGAGATCGGCGTACTTCGGCCAGCCCGAGTTGGTGTAGTAGGCGTTCGCCGACTGGGTGCAGCCGTGCAGGGCGACGACGAGCGGAGCGCCCGCCGCCACGGTGTCGGGGGTGTACGCGAACATCTGGAGGTTGCCGGGGTTCGAGCCGAAGCCGGTGACCTGCTGGAGACCGGCGGCCGCCGGGGCCGCGGGGGCGGCGGAGACCGGATGGGCGGCCAGAAGGGGGAGCACGGCACAGACGGCGACGGAGGCGACGCGGCGGAGCAGGCGTCGCAGGATCGGTGGGCGCACGGTGGGGCCTCCTCATCGGGCGGGCGGGCGTGGGGGACTGCTGCCGGAACCTATGAGCCGGAGGCGGGGCCGCCCATGTGGCAGGCGGACATCCGCCGCCCACCGCTGTGTGCGGCGCTCCCCTTGCGCCCGCTCCCGGTGCGCCGGACGCGCGCCGGGCCCGCCGGACCGCACCACGTACGCCGGCACCATGCGGCCGCGCCGGGGTGTGTGCACCGGCCCCATGTGATGCGGACCGCGACGTCCTTACGGTGACGCCCATGGAGACTTCCCGGACCCCCCAGCACGACCCCCTCGCCCCCTCGGCCCTCGCCGGGCGCACCGCCCTGGTCACCGGGGCCGCCAGCGGCATCGGACTGGCCTGCGCCGAGGCGCTCGCCGCCGCCGGGGCCCATGTGCACGTGGTGGACAAACAGGGCGACGCCGCCAAGAGCCTCGCGGCACGGATCGGCGGGACGGCCTGGGTGGCCGACCTCTCGGTGGCCGAGGCGGTGGACGGGCTGCCCGACGACGCGGACATCGTGGTCAACAACGCGGGGCTCCAGCACGTGGCGGCCGTGCACGAGTTCCCGCCGGACCGCTTCGCGCTGATCCACCGCGTCATGGTGGAAGCACCGTTCCGCATCTTGCGCCGCACGCTCCCGGGGATGTACGAACGCGGCTGGGGCCGCGTGGTCAACATCTCGTCCGTGCACGGGCTGCGGGCCAGTCCCTACAAGTCGGCCTACGTCTCGGCCAAGCACGCACTGGAGGGGCTCAGCAAGGTGGTCGCACTCGAAGCGGCGCCGCACGGCGTGACGAGCAACTGCGTCAGCCCCGGCTACGTCCGCACGCCCCTGGTGGAGGACCAGATCGCGGACCAGGCCCGCAGCCACGGCATCTCCGAGCAGGAGGTGGTGGGCAGGGTGCTGCTGGAGCGCAGCGCCCTCAAGTCGCTGATCGAGCCCGGTGACGTGGCAGGCGCCGTCCTGTGGCTGTGCGGACCCGGCACCGGCCACATCACCGGTAGCTCCCTCACGATGGACGGCGGCTGGACCGCCAACTGAACCCGACCGACCCAGGAAGCCCGGAGAACGATGGAAGCCGGAAGAACGATGGCCGCACATGTCTGAACCGCCCCCCGCCGCCGCGCCCCTCCTCGCGCGCCTCCTCGACCTGCTGGCCGACGACGCCCCCGCCGAGGAACTGGGCGCCGTCACCTCGGAGGCCAGGGCCGCGGGCGTGTCCCCGGCCGAACTGGCCGAGGTGGAGCGGGCGGCCGCCACCGCCCTGCGGATCAGGGGCGCCCTGCGCCAGCACCGGCGCAGGGAGCTCCAGCTCACCGCCCTCTTCGACACGGCGGGCGACCTGGCGGCCTCCCGGGACCTGGACGACGTGCTGAAGGCGATCGTGCGGCGGGCCAGGATGCTGCTCGGCACCGACACCGCGTATCTGACGCTCCCCGACGAGGAGGCCGGGGACACCTACATGCGGGTGACGGACGGGTCGGTGTCCGTGCTGTTCCAGCGGCTCCGCCTCGAACTGGGCGAGGGGCTCGGCGGACTGGTGGCGCAGACCGCCAGCCCGTACGCGACCCCCGACTACCGCACCGACGAGCGCTTCCGCCACACCCGCAACATCAACGCCGGTGTGCTGGACGAGGGGCTCGTCGCCATCCTCGGCGTCCCCCTGCTGCTCGGCTCCAGCCGGGGCGGCACGGGAAAGGTCATCGGCGTCCTCTTCGCGGCCGACCGCGCCGCGCGGGTCTTCAGCCCCGACGAGGTGGCCCTGCTCTGCTCGCTCGCCGCGCACGCCGCCATCGCCATCGACACCGCCCGGGCCCTGGACGACACCCGGACCGCCCTGGCGGAACTCGCCGGGGCCAACGCCGAGCTGGCCGAGGCCAACGCCGCCGTCCGCGCGCACTCGGCCGCCATGCGGCGTGCCGAGGAGGCCCACGACCGGCTCACCGACCTGGTGCTGCGCGGCGGCGACGTGAAGGACGTCGCCGTGTCCGTCGCCGGACTCCTCGACAGCCCCCTGACCATCCACGACCCGGGCGGGCGCCCACTGGCGGCCGTACGGCCCGACGGTTCGGGCCTCGCCGCGGACAGCATGGACGCCGGCTGGCTCGCCACGACCGCCGAGGAGTCCCGCCACGGGGCGCGCGCCGTGCACCGCGACGGCCGCTGGATCTGCGCGGTGCTCGCCGGACAGGAACTCCTCGCCGGCCTGGTGCTGCACCGGCCCGACCGGCTCGACGACTCCGACCGGCGGCTCTTCGAACGCGCCGCGGTCGTCACCGGGCTCCTCCTGCTGCTGCGCCGCACGGTCGCCGAGACGGAGAACCGGATACGGGGAGAGCTGATCAGCGACCTGCTCGGCGACCCGGAGCGCGATCCCGCCGGGCTGGCCGAGCGGGGCCGGAGACTGGGCATCGACCTGGACCGGCCGCACCTGCTGCTGGTGGCGGAGGCGACGGCCCGGGAGAGGCTCGGCGGCGCCGCGATGCGGTATCTGTTCGGCGGTGACATCCACGGCGTGAGCGCCGAACACGCCGGCACCGTCGTGCTGCTGATCGACTGCGACGGCCGCTCCCGCTCGGCCGCCGGGGACGCCGCGCGCGCGGCTGCCGCACAGCTCGGGCACCTCGTCCAGGCGCCCGTCACCGTCGCCGGCACGGGACCCGCAGGCGGCGTCCGCGAACTCGCCGCCGCCTACGCGGAAGCCGCGCGGTGCCTGCGTGCCATGCGGGTGCTGGGGCGCGAGGGCGAGGGCGCCTGCGTCGACGAGCTCGGCTTCCTGGGGGTCGTGCTGGGCAACGCCAAGGACGTGGACGGCTTCGTGACCGCCGTACTGGGCCCGCTGCTGCGCTACGACGAGCGGCGCGGCACCCATCTCGTGCGGACCCTCCGGGCGTACTTCGGTGCGGGCGGCAGCCTGATCCGGGCCAAGGACGAGCTGCACGTGCACGTGAACACCGTGGTGCAGCGCCTCGACCGCATCCAGGTGCTCCTGGGGCGCGACTGGAACGAGCCCGACCGCGCCCTGGAGCTGCAACTGGCCCTGCGGCTGCACCTGCTGGCGGGAGGCCGGGACACCCCGTAGGGGCGTCCCGGCCCTGGGCCCCTCAGTGCGGGACGGCAGCCCGCAGCAGGGCGTCGGCCACGGCGCCGGCGCCCTTGTCGCCCGTCAGTACGGTGTAGTGGTTGACGTCCTCGACGGGGACCGCCCCGACTTTCGTGTCCGGCTGGCCCGCGGCGGCCAGCCGGGTCTCGTCGTACAGCCCCTGCTCCTCGTTCATGAGCCCCCGCCGGGCCCACAACAGCGTGGCGGGCTGCGGGAGTTCGCGTACGGCCGCGAGCACCTCGTCCTGGAACAGGCCCACCCCGTCCGTGCGGACCGCCTCCAGCACGCAGCCGGAGCGCATCGCCGGTGCCACGCCCGTCAGATCGCGCTGGATGTACGCGTCCACCTCCGGTGACCAGCCCTCGCCGCCGAACGCGGGATGGGCCCGCCAGAACGACCGGTAGGCGTCCCGGTCGGGGAACGTCATCGCGAGCCGGTCCATGGCCGGCCCGATCACCGCCGTCAGCAGCTCGTCCGCGGACAGGTGGGTGGGGGCTGGGAAGCCGAACCCGCCGTCCACGAGCACCAGTTCGCCGAAGCGGTCCGGGTGCCGCACCGCGGCGAGCGCCGCCACGAACGCCCCCATCGAGTGGCCCGCCAGCACCGGCCGGCCGTCACCGGCCGCCTTCGCGAGCGCGTCCGCGTCGTCCGCGTGGGCGGCGATGCCGTACGGGCCGGGCAGCCCCGCGCTCCCGGCCCGGCCACGCAGGTCGGGGGCGACCAGGGCGACGCGGCCGGCCAGGTGGCGGGCGACCGCGGCCCAGGACAGCGCGTTGGCCGTGATGCCGTGCAGGGCCACGACCACCGGTGCGCCGGCCTCCCGGGCGGGCCAGCGCAGCGCGGCCAGTTCACCGCCGGTGACGGGGACGCGTATCTCCTCGTACGGGATCATCGGTTCTCCTCGCGGGTCCTGCGCAGACGGGACGGCAGCCGGGCCAGGCCGCCCGGCAGCAGGTGTACCACGGCGACGAACAGCATCCCGAGCAGGAACAGCGGCTGGGAGAGCGGCACGCGCAGGACCGCGGGCAGGTCGGAGACCGCGCCCGACCCGGCGAGGTCGCCGAGCCGGTGGTCGGCCCAGGTGTAGAGGATGCCGCCGACCATGGGGCCCCAGCGGGTGCCCGAGCCGCCCAGCACCACCATCACGAGCAGCGACAGGGTGAAGTCGGAGGTCGTCGTCTGGGGTGTGGAGCCGCCGGTCAGCAGCAGATGGACGAGCCCGCCCGCCGCCGCCAGCGCCCCGGCCAGGACGAAGGCCGTCAGCTTGAACCCGTACGGCTTCAGGCCCAGCACCTCCACCCGGCGCTCGTTCTCCTTGATGCCCTCCCAGACCCGGCCGGTGGGGGAGCGCACCGCCCAGTGGACGACGCCGAGGGTGAGGACGAGGTAGGCCAGCGCGATCCAGTACAGATTCGCGGTGTGGTCGATGCCGACCAGCCATGAGGGCAGCAGCTCCGCCGGAGCCGCCCGGCCCTCCTCCCCTCCGGTGAAGCCGCCCGGGTTGCGGGAGACGAGGATCGAGCCGGCCTGCGCGAAGGCGAGCGTCACCATGGAGAAGCCGATGCCGGTGACCCGCAGGCTCACCGAGCCCAGCACCAGGGCGAGCGCGGCGCCGAAGCACAGTCCGAGGACCGCGGCGGCGGCGAACGGCAGGCCCGCCTCCAGCAGGAGCGTGTTGGTGGCGTAGCTGCCCGCCGCGAAGTACAGGGCGTGCCCGAAGGACAGCAGACCGGTGCGGCCCAGCAGGAGGTCGTAGCCCGTGGCGAGGGCGCCGAACAGCAGGCAGGTCGCCAGGAGTTGCAGACTCCCCGGGCTCCCGACGGGGCCGTCCAGCAGCCCGGGGAGGGGCAGGGCGCTGTACGGCGCGACGATCAGGAGCACGAGGACGGCGGCCGGCCACCAGCGCAGCGGCCGGGCCCGGTCGCGACCGGGCGCCGGGGGCGCGGCGGTGGGGGCGGGTGCGGGTGTGGTGGCGGTGCTCACGCGAGCCTCCCGGTCAGTCCGCGCGGCCGGAAGAGCAGCAGCGCGGCGAGCAGGACGACGACCGCCAGGTCGCCGAGGCCCGCTGCGGTGTAGTAGTTGGCGAACTGCTGGACCAGGCCGATGACCACGGCCGCCACGGCCGCGCCGGTCACCGACCCCATGCCGCCCGTGACCACGACGACGAACGCGAAGATCAGCAGGGAGGTGCCCTGCCGGGGGTCGACCGAGCCGAAGTACAGTCCGCCGAGGGCCCCGCCCAGCGCGGCCGCGCAGCCGCCGATCGCGAAGACCAGGGTGAACGCCTTGCGGACGTCGATGCCCAGCGCGGTGACCATCGCCCGGTCCTCGACCCCGGCCCGTACGACCAGGCCGTGCCGGGTCCGGCCGAGGAACAGCCGCAGGGCGACCAGGACGGCCACCGCCGCGGCGACCAGCACCAGCCGGTTGACCGGCACCTCGGCGCCCAGCAGCCCGAAGGTGCCGGAGAGCGCCTCGGGGCCGGGAAAGGTCCGGGCGTCCGAACCCCAGATCCCCGACAGCAGGGCGGGCACGGCCAGCCCCACACCGACCGTGGCGAGCACCTGCTCGCGCGGCCGGGTGTAGAGGGGGCGTACGACGGCCAGTTCGAGCACGACGGCGGCGAGCGTGCCCACGGCCGTCCCGAACAGGACCGCGAGGGCGAAGCCCCACCCTCCGGGGCCCGCACCGGGCAGGTTGCCGGACGCCGCCCACCAGGTGCCGTACGCGCCGATGGAGAGCAGCGCCCCGTGGGCGAAGTTGAGCACGTCCATCAGGCCGAAGATCAGTGAGAGCCCCGACGCGACGAGGAAGTAGAGCGCCCCCAGACCGAGTCCGGTCATGGTGAGCAGCACGATGGTGGACATCAGGAATCCGCCTCCGCGGTGTGGGGAGCGAGCGGGCCGTGGCCCACGCCGAGCAGCCGGCGGGTGGCCTCCGCGTCGCCCAGCAGTCCGGCCGCGTCGCCCCGGTGGGCCGTCCGTCCGTCGGCGAGCACCACGCAGTGCTCGGCGAGGCGGCGGACGACGGCGAGATTCTGTTCGACGAGCAGCACGGGCACCGCCTCGGCGGCGCGCTCCAGGACCTGGGCGACCTCGGTCACGACCTTGGGGGCCAGGCCCTTGGTGGGCTCGTCGGCGATGATCAGCCGGTTGCCGTTGAGCAGGGTGCGGCCGATCGCCACCATCTGCTGCTGGCCCCCGGACAGGGTCCCGGCCAACTGTCCGCTGCGAAGCTTCAGTTCGGGGAAGAGCTCGTGGACCAGGTCGTACGCGGGTCCTTCGGCGCCCCGGCGTTCGGCCAGCCGCAGGTTCTCCGCGACGGTGAGGCCGGCGAAGATCCCCCGGTCCTCGGGGGCGTAGCCGATGCCCCGGCGGACCAGGGTGTGCGTGGCCAGGCCGACGGTCTCCTCGCCGTCGAGGAGCACGCTCCCCTCGCGCGGGACCAGCCCGAGGATGCCGCGTACGGTCGTGGTCTTGCCGGCCCCGTTGCGGCCGAGCAGCGCGGTCACGCCCTGGCGCGCCACCTCCAGGTCCACGCCGTGCAGGATGTGCCGGCCGCCGATCAGGACCCGCAGGCCGCGGACGACGAGCAGCGCGGGCGCCGTCACAGTCCCTCCCCGAGGTAGGCCTGCTGGACGACCGGGTCGGCGGTCACGGCGGCGGGGGTGTCCAGAGCCAGGAGGCGGCCGTGGTGCATCACGGCCAGCCGGTCGGCGAGATCCAGCAGGACGTCCATGTGGTGCTCGACCATGAGCACGGTGCGGCCCTCCTCGCGGTGCAGGGTGCGGATCAGCTCGGTGAGTGCGGGCACCTCCTCCGCGCTCACCCCCGCCATCGGCTCGTCGAGCAGCATGAGCCGGGGCTCGCCCACCAGCAGCACCGCGAGCTCCAGCTTGCGCTTCTCGCCGTGGGAGAGCTCCGCCGCATTCGCCCCGGCGCGGTGGCCGAGGCCGGTGCGCTCCAGCACGCCGGTCACCTCTGCGGCGTACGGGGACGCGCGCCGCCACAGCCGGTGCGAGCCGCCGTGCCGGGCCTGGGCGGCCAGCCGGACGTGCTCGGCCACGGTCATCTGCGGCCAGAGGCTGGAGGTCTGGAACGTCCGGCCGATCCCGCGCCGCGCACGGGTGTGCACGGGCAGGCCGGTCAGGTCCGCGCCGTCGAGCGCGAGGGTGCCGGCGGTGGGCCGGACGATCCCGCTGATCAGGTTGAACAGGGAGGTCTTTCCCGCCCCGTTGGGCCCGATGAAGGCGAGGAACTCGCCCTCCCGGACGGAGAAGGTGACGTCCTCGACGATGGCCGCCCCGCCGACGCGCCAGCCCAGTCCGTCCAGTCGGAGCACGGGAGCGCCCGCCCGTGTCCCCTCTTCCCGCGCGGTGGCGGTGCCGGGTGCGGTCACCGCTCAGCCCGCCGAGGGCTTCGCGGGCGGTGCCACGGTGTCGCCCGGCTCCGTGCTCACCAGCTCGGGCTTCGCCGCGGCGCCCGTGCCGCTCAGCTTCGCGGTGAACATCGGCTGCAGCAGCGCGTGGTCCCCGGCGCGGATCTGCTGCCTGCCCTTCACCCCGTCGAAGCTCCAGCCCTCCAGGGCCTTCACCATCGCCCCGGTGTCGGTGGCACCGCCTTCCTCGACGGCCCGCACGATCATCTGCGCCGCGGTGAACCCGTCGGTGCTGAACAGGTCGGGCGTCCCGCCCGCCTTCTCGACGCCGTGGACCATCGCCTTCTCCACGGCGTTGCCGCCGCCGGCGCCGGGGAAGTAGTGCGCGAGGAAGGAGACCTTCGCCCCGGCGGCCCCGAAGACCGGGTACGAGGCCGTCCCCGCCAGCCCGGTGACGACCTTTCCGGCGCTCAGCACGCCCTGCTGGTCCAGCGCGGTCCACAGGGCGGGGGCGGTCGCGCCCGCCCAGGCGACGAAGACCAGGTCGGGGCCGCCGGCCTTGACCTGGCGGGCGAAAGGCGTCAGATCGGTGGCGCTGGGCGGGGCCAGGACCGAGCCCACCGTCGCCCCCTCGGCGCCCAGGACGGCCTTGACGGCGGCGACGTTGGCCTGGCCGAAGGTGGAGTCCTGCGCGAGGACGGTCACCTTCTTGCCCTTCGGGTCCCCGAGCATGGTGCCCGCGGTGAGGATGTCCTGGTACGACTGCCGGCCGGAGCGGAAGGTGTACCCGTTGACCCCGGTGACCGCGTCCGTGGCGGCCGGGCCGTTGACGTAGAGCACCTTGTTCTGGGCGGCCAGCGGTGCCATCTGGAGGGCGACACCGGAGTCGGTCGTGCCGGCCAGCACCTTGTAGCCCTTGCCGATCAGGTTCTTCGCGGCGGACACCGCCTTGCCGGGATCGCCCGCGTCGTCCTGCTCGGTGACCTCGATCGGGTGGCCGCCCGCCTTGCCGGTGCCCTTCGTCGCGTAGTCGAGTCCGGCCATGAACCCGTCGCGGTACTGCTTCCCGTATGCCGCGAGCAGCCCCGTACGGGAGTAGACGAGCCCCACCTTCACGGCCTCGTCGGCCTCGGACCCGCTGCCGGACCCGGAGCCGCCCGCCTGTCCGGCGGCGGTGCATCCCGCCAGGAGCAGGGCGGAGGCGCCGAGCACGGCCGCGGTCAGGGTTCTTCTGTGGACGGTGCCTACGGCTCTGCGACGCATGGTGACCGGCTCCTCGGCAGGTTCGGGTGATGTGGGCCGAACCGTACGAACACCGTGGCGCCGTCGACATGGTGCAGGGCACCCCACCTGGCCGGGTGCCGGTGTGGGCGCCGCACATGGGCAGGTCCCGGCGGGTCTCCGCCGGCGGGCCGGTCAGCCCGTGGCGGCCGGCCGGTCGATCAGTCCGCACACCGTCTCGATGTCCCGCTTCACCTGCGCGATCGACTCCCTGCCCGACAGCCAGGTGATCAGGGCCGAGTGCCAGGTGTGCTCGATGACGCGGACCACGGACAGCTGCTCCTGCGTGGGGTCCTCCAGATCCATCGCGTCCAGCACGATCGCCGTCGTCAGCCGGGAGACGGCGTCCACCTCGGGACTCACCCCGCGGTCGGCGAAGGTCAGAGCCCGCACCATGGCGTCCGCCAGGTGGGGATCGCGCTGGAGTGCCCGGAAGGCCCGCATCAGGGTCTCGGCGACCCGCTGGGCGGCGTCGTCCCCGCCGGGCGGCTGCCTGCGGAGCGTGATCTGCAGACGCTGGAGCTGGTCCTGCATGATCGCGACCAGCAGATGGACCTTGGAGGGGAAGTAGCGGTAGAGCGTGCCCAGGGCGACCCCGGCGGCGTCGGCCACCTCACGCATCTGCACGGCCTCGAAACCGCCCCGCCCGGCGAGCTGCGCGCCGGCCCGCAGAATGCCGCGTCGGCGGGCCTCCTGGCGTTCCGTCAGGGGACTCGCTGCCGGCCTGGCTTCCGCTGTCATCTGCCCCATCCAAAAAGGGAGAACCGGTTACCTGTCCGGCCGGCCGCCGGTCTCCGGGCGCGCACAGCCGGCCAGGGCGTCCGTCGTGGCGTGAATCACCTGATCCGGCCGTCACGCCGACGCTACCTGCCGGTAGATTCGGTGCGTGTTGAACGAACGAGTCTGAAACTTGTTCTAGATTAGCGCGACCGGTTACGCTCCGGCGAAAACGCAGTGAGAAGGGGGCCGAGTGTGACCGCTGAGGCCATAGAGTCAGGCCCCCTCGCGGGCGGTGGTACGTCGGGCACCGACGGTGACCGGCCGTTGCGCATCGCACTCCTGACCTACAAGGGCAACCCCTTCTGCGGCGGCCAGGGCGTATACGTCCGCCACCTCGGCCGCGAGCTGGCCCGGCTGGGCCACAGCGTCGAAGTGATCGGCGCCCAGCCCTATCCCGTACTCGACGAGGGTGTCCCGCTCACCGAGCTGCCGAGCCTCGACCTGTACCGCCAGCCCGACCCGTTCCGCACCCCCCGGCGCGGTGAGTACCGCGACTGGATCGACCTCGCCGAGGTCGCCACCATGTGGACCGGCGGCTTCCCCGAGCCCCTCACCTTCAGCCTGCGGGCCCGGCGCCATCTCCTCGCCAGGCGCGGCGACTTCGACGTCGTGCACGACAACCAGACGCTCGGCTACGGCCTGCTCGGGGACCTCGGCGCGCCTCTCGTCACCACGATCCACCACCCGATCACCGTCGACCGCCGACTGGACCTGGACGCCGCCGGGTCGAGGCGCCGCCGTCTGTCCGTGCGCCGCTGGTACGCCTTCACCCGCATGCAGAAGCGCGTCGCCCGCCGTCTGCCGTCGGTCCTCACCGTCTCCGGCTCCTCCCAGCAGGAGATCACCGAGCACCTCGGGGTCCGCCGCGACCGTATCAACGTCGTGCACATCGGCGCCGACACCGACCTCTGGTCCCCCGACCCCTCGGTGGCCGAGGTCCCCGGCCGGATCGTCACCACCTCCAGCGCCGACGTGCCCCTGAAGGGCCTCGTCCACCTGGTGGAGGCGCTCGCCAAGGTCCGCACCGAGAACCCGGCGGCGCACCTCGTCGTCGTCGGCAGGCGTGCCGAGCGCGGCCCCGTCGCCCAGGCCATCGAGCGCTACGGGCTCCAGGACGCCGTCGAGTTCGTCAAGGGCATCAGCGACGCCGAGCTCGTCGACCTGGTCCGCAGCGCCCAGGTCTCCTGCGTCCCCTCGCTGTACGAGGGCTTCTCGCTTCCCGCCGCCGAGGCGATGGCCACCGGGACCCCGCTGGTGGCCACCACCGGCGGCGCGATCCCCGAGGTCACCGGCCCCGACGGGGAGACCTGCCTCGCCGTCCCGCCCGGCGACGCGGGCGCCCTCGCCGCCGCTCTCGACCGGCTGCTCGGCGACCGCGAACTGCGCGCCCGCCTCGGCGCGGCCGGCCGCGCCCGGGTGCTGGCCAACTTCACCTGGGCCAGGGCCGCTCTCGGTACCGTCGAGCTGTACCGTCAGTCGATCGCCGCCCGGGGAGCCCGCAGGTGAGCGTCCCCGTGGCTCCCGGAACCCGTACCTCCGACCTCGAAGGCAGGCCCCCGTGCTGACCGTCGACTTCACCCGCTTCCCGCTCGCCGCAGGCGACCGGGTGCTCGATCTGGGCTGCGGCGCCGGCCGGCACGCCTTCGAGTGCTACCGGCGCGGCGCCCAGGTGGTGGCCCTCGACCAGAACGCCGAGGAGATCCGCGAGGTCGCGAAGTGGTTCGCCGCGATGAAGGAGGCCGGTGAGGCGCCCGCGGGCGCGACCGCCACCGCGATGGAGGGCGACGCGCTCAACCTGCCGTTCCCCGACGCCTCCTTCGACGTCGTGATCATCTCCGAGGTCATGGAGCACATCCCGGACGACAAGGGTGTGCTCGCCGAGATGGTCCGCGTGCTGAAGCCCGGCGGCCGGATCGCGATCACCGTGCCCCGCTACGGCCCGGAGAAGGTCTGCTGGACGCTCTCCGACGCGTACCACGAGGTCGAGGGCGGCCACATCCGCATCTACAAGGCCGACGAACTCCTCGGCAGGATCCGGGAAGCCGGACTCAAGCCCTACGGAACCCACCACGCGCACGCGCTGCACAGCCCCTACTGGTGGCTGAAGTGCGCGTTCGGGGTGGACAACGAGAAGGCGCTGCCGGTGCGCGCCTATCACAAGCTGCTCGTCTGGGACATCATGAAGAAGCCCATGGCCACCCGGGTCGCCGAGCAGCTGCTCAACCCGGTCGTCGGCAAGAGCTTCGTCGCGTACGCGACCAAGCCGCACCTGCCGAAGGCCGAGGCGTGAGCACGCCGGAGCAGACCGAACACCTCGTCCTGCCGGGCGTCCTGACCGCGGAACAGGCCGCCGAGACCGTGGCCGCGCTGCTCGCCGTGCAGCGCGAGGACGGGGCGCTGCCCTGGTTCCGCGGCCACCACCTCGACCCGTGGGACCACACCGAGGCCGCGATGGCGCTGGACGCGGCCGGTGAGCACGAGGCAGCCGCCCGCGCCTACGCCTGGCTGGCCCGCCACCAGAACGAGGACGGCTCCTGGTACGCCGCCTACCACGACGGCGACCCGGACCGGCCGACCGACCTCGGGCGCGAGACCAACTTCTGCGCCTACGTGGCCGTCGGCGTCTGGCACCACTACCTCGCCACCGGTGACGACGCCTTCGTCGACCGGATGTGGCCGACGGTCTACGCCGCGATCGAATTCGTGCTGCGGCTCCAGCAGCCCGGCGGCGAGATCGGCTGGAAGCGGGAAGCCGACGGCACGCCCGTCACCGACGCCCTGCTGACCGGCTCCTCCTCCGTCCACCAGGCGCTGCGCTGCGCGCTGGCGCTGGCGGAACAGCGCGAGGAGGCCCAGCCCGACTGGGAGCTGGCCGCCGGTGCGCTCGGGCACGCGATCCGCAGCCACCCCGAGCGCTTCCTGGACAAGAACCGGTACTCGATGGACTGGTACTACCCGGTCCTCGGCGGCGCGGTCACCGGCGCCGCGGCGACGCGGCGGATCGAGGACGGCTGGGACAGCTTCGTGGTCCCCGGCCTCGGCGTGCGCTGTGTGCTGCCCAACCCCTGGGTCACGGGCGGCGAGAGCTGCGAACTGGCCCTGGCCCTCTGGGTGACGGGGGAGTCGGACCGGGCCCTGGAGATCCTCCAGTCCATCCAGCACCTGCGGGCCGAGGGCGGCCTCTACTGGACGGGATACGTCTTCGAGGGCGAACGGGCCATATGGCCGGAGGAGCTCACCACCTGGACGGCCGGCTCACTGCTGCTCGCGGTGGCCGCGCTCGGGGGCGACGAGGCGACCACCGCGGTCTTCAGCGGCGAACGGCTGCCGACGGGGCTCGAACCGGACTGCTGCTGAGGGCTGTCCCGTAATCCCTGGTGGATCAGCGCGCGGCGTCAGACGCGGTGCGTCGCAAGGCGGAGGGGCGTCCGCATACTGGATGTATTCGGGCGTTCCGACAACGCGGCGAGGTGCCGTAGCTGTCGTCGTACGCCCGCCAGGGATTACGGGACAGCCCCTGGAGCCGGGAGATCTCAGGGGTTGCGCCCGGGTGGCAGCCGGGCACACTGCCCGACATGCCTCTGTCGCTGCACCACATCGTCATCGACGCCCACGACCTGCCCGCCCTGGCCCGGTTCTGGGCCGAGGTACTGGGCTGGCGGATCCTGTCCGAGCGGGAGCGCGAGATCGTGGTCGGGCCGGACGTCACCGCCCCGGTCGGCCTCTGCTTCATGCCCGTGACGGACCGCAAGACCGTCAAGAACCGGCTGCACCTCGATCTGACGTCCGCCGCCGAGGACCGGGAGGCGGAGATCGAACGCATCCTCGCACTCGGCGCCCGCAGGGCCGACGTCGGGCAGAGCGGCAGCGAATCGTGGACGGTGCTGGCCGATCCCGAGGGCAACGAGTTCTGCGTGGTACGCCCGAAGAAGACCCTCACCGGCTGAGCCCCCGATCGCGAACGCGCCGCGGCCCCTTGCCCGGAGCGAGTGGGGGCTCGCACCCGACGAGAGGCCGCGGCTGCCGACGGCGGATCAGTGGCGACGGACCCTGCCCGCCACCGCGTGACCGATGAACAGGTAGACGACGGCGGCCAGACCGTAACCCGCGACGACCCGTGCCCACGCTTCGTCGAAGGTGAACAGGTCGTACGACCAGCCGGCAAGCCAGTGGGCGGAGTCCTGGACCCACTGGACCAGGTCGTTGCCCCGGTTGGCGTCGAGCAGGTACATCAGGATCCACAGAATGATGATGAATGCCATGATGTCCGCGACGACGGCTATGACACGTGCGGCGGTACTGCTTCCTGAACCTGATCTGGGAGACATGCTCTCCGGATTGCCGCTTTACCGTGGGTGAAACCCGTACGGCGCGCACCGGGTGGCGCCGGGCCCCCGCACGGGTGAGCCTGGCGAGGAGTGCCGGATCACGTCACTCGCTGTGAAGACCCCGGCCAGGGAGGCCCGTCGTGCCCCGTTCCGCACCCATCAGCCGGCTCGTCGTGGCGCTGCTGCTCTCCTGTGCCCTGCTGGCGGGGGCCACAGCCTGCGGTGACAGCGACGGTGGCGGCACGCAGGCAGCCGGCTCCGCGAGTCCGGGTCCCACGACGTCGGCCCAGCAGCAGAAGTGGGCCAAGGCCCGCTTCGCGGCCAACGCGGGCCTGGCCGCCGGGGCCGCCTACCAGTGGATCGTGAAGCCGTACAGAGCCGGCAAGTTCAAGAAGGGCGCGGACGGGCGGACGTTCGCGGTGGTCAAGGCGGGCGTCGCGGGGGCGTTCACGTACAACCGGCTCAAGGCGGCGGCGGACAACGCCAAGGGCGACCCGCTCCTCGCGAAGGCCGTCGCGCCGCTGACCGCCGGGATCGCGTCGCTCAAGGAGGTGGCCACCAGGCTGGGCAAGGGCGAGGCGGGAGCCGGCGACGTCGGGGCCTTCGAGAGCGTCATCAACAGCATCAAGGACGCCGGGAGGAGTGCGGGCGCCGAGGTGCGGAACAAGGTCCCGTCCACCTCCCAGCTGAGCGGATGACCGGCCGGGACGCCGTGGCCCGGCGCATAGGGTGCGAGGATGACCCACCTTGCGCACGAGCGCTACTGCGACGAGATCCTGGCCCAGACCGGCCTGCTGGGCGCGCTGGTCACGGACGCCGGCCTGTCCCGGCGGGTCCCCACCTGCCCCGACTGGAACCTGCGTGAACTCGTCCTCCACGTCGGCGGCGCGCACCGCTGGGCCGGTGAGATGGTCCGCCTCAGGGCGGCCGAGGAGATCCCCGAGGACCAGGTGCCGGACACCGGAGGCCCGGCGGGCGACGACGCCGCCGCTCTGCGCGCCTGGCTGACGGAGGGCGCCGCCGCGACCGCGGAGGCCCTGCGTGAGGCGGGCCCGGACGCCGGGGTCTGGACCTGGGCGTGGGAACGCCGGACCGCCTTCTGGGCGCGGCGCATGGCCCATGAGACCGCCGTCCACCGGGCGGACGCGGCCTTCGCCACGGCGACGGCCTACGAGGTGGCCCCCGACCTGGCCGCCGACACGATCACCGAGTGGCTGCAGATCGTCGCCTTCGCCCAGGCGGAGGGCGACCCGGAGGCGGCCGAACTGCGCGGCGGCGGCAGGTCCTTGCACCTGCACGCCACGGATGTGCCGGGGGCGGAGTGGCTGATCGAGTTCGGCGAGGACGGCTTCACCTGGCGCCACGCCCACGAGAAGGCGACCGTGGCGCTGCGGGGCCCTCTGACCGGACTGATGCTGGCGTTCAACCGCCGGCAGAAGCCCGACGAGGGCGGGCTCGAAGTCCTCGGTGACCGGGGGCTGCTGGACTTCTGGCTGGACAGGTCGTCCTTCGGCTGAGCACCGCCCGGGTCCCCGCACATGCCGACGGCCCCCGCCCGGAAGGGCGGGGGCCGTCGGCACATGGTCTGCGGCGGCTCAGCCGCGCTGGATGCCCGTGGTGTCCTGGAGGACGCCGCGACGGCCGTCCTGCGTCTGGGCGATGAGCCCGGGACCACGCTGCTCGACCGCGAGGTACCACGTACCGGGCGCGAGTTCGGCGATCGGGTTCGGGGCGCCGTCCTCGCCGTACAGCGGACGGGCGACCGGCACCGCGAACCAGAACGGGGTGAAGTCGCCGGCGGGTGCGCCGCCGCCCTGCGGAGCCTGCTGCGCGGCCGGCTGCTGGTGCTGCTCCGGCTGACCGGGCTGGCCCGGCTGGCCGCCGTACGGCTGGGGCTGGCCGGGCTGCGCGCCGAACTGCTGCTGGGCACCGGGGTAGCCGTAGCCCTGTCCGGGCTGCTGGCCGTAGGCCGGCTGCACGGGCTGCGCCGGGCGCGGAGCGCCCATCAGCGGGGCCTTGAGGGCGGGGACCAGCGGAGTGGCGACGGCGCCGCCCGCCAGCACGAGGGTGGCCAGCAGACCCAGGATCAGACCGGCGCCCGCGTCACCGGCGTCGATGATCGTCCAGAACATGGTCCACAGCGCGTACACGGTGAACGCGGCCCCGAACTGGCCGAGTTCGAAGCCGACCACCTTGCGGCCCGGCATCGCGCGGCTGACGATCAGCAGCGCGGCGCCGATGAGGCCGGCCAGGTAGATGCCCATGAGGATGGAGAGCGAGTCCCAGGCGTTCGCGCTGTAGCCCGAGCAGTCCACGCCCGAGGGGCAGTCGTAGCCGGAGAGGTCGAGGAAAGAGGCGATGAACAGCACGACCGCTGCTCCGATCACCACGCCGTCGCCTCGAGTGAGGGATCGGATATTCACGTGAAGGTCCTTAGTCGGTCGTATCGTCGGGGCGGTCGTCGATGCCGCCGGACGGCGGGTACGGCGCGAAGCTCGGGGGCGGCTCCCCATCGTACGGATGAATCTATCGTCTGCCCGGGCGGGTTGTGATGCTGCCCGGACCTCGGACCGGCTATCCCCCCAATGTCGCCACATCACCGCGGAACTACCGCTTCAGATAGCTGCCGACACCCTCGGCAATGCCGAGAGCCGCTTTCCGGCGCCAGCCCTCGCTGGTGAGCAGGGCGGCATCCTTCGGGTCACGCATATTGCCGCATTCGATGAACACTTTGGGCACGGTCGACAGATTCAGGCCGCCGAGATCGTCACGGGTGTCCAGCCCGGTGCCGCCGCCGATGTAATTGGAAGGGGCACTTCCGGTAACGCGTACGAAATTCCCGGCGATCCGTACTCCCAGTTCACGCGAGGGAGCCACGATCTTCGCGGTGTCGGCGCCGCCGCCGCTCACCGCCGCGGGGAGAATGACGTGGAATCCCCTGTTGCCGGTCGCGGAACCGTCCGCGTGGACCGAGACGACCGCGTCGGCCCGTTCCTTGTTGCCGATCCGGGCCCGCTCGTCGACGCACGGGCCGAAGGAGCGGTCGCCGTCCTGGGTGAGGACGACCCTCGCGCCCTGCTCCTCCAGCAGCGTGCGCAGCCGGCGGGAGACGTCGAGGGTGAAGCGGGCCTCCGCGTAACCCGCGTCGGTGGCCGTGCCCGTGGTGTCGCACTCCTTGCGTCCGGTGCCGATGTCCACCGAGGCGTTGATCTCCCGGGTGTGGTCGCGGTTCCCCGGGTTGTGCCCGGGGTCGATCACCACGGTGCGGCCCGTGAGCGGGCCCCGGGGCAGAGGTCGCGCGGACGTGGGCCCCGTCGACGGGCTCGCGTCCGGAGCCGGTGACACCCGGGGCGAGGAGGAGGAGGCCGGCGCGGACGACGCCTGCCGGGACGCGGTCGGGGACCCTTCGGCGGATCCGGAACCGGCCGCACACCCGGCGGCGGTCAGGCAGACGCCGGCCAGCACCGCGGCGGCCGGCACGGGCCTGCGGCGCGGGCCCGTGCGCGAGGTGGGGGGAGGGAAGTCGTCGTGGCGCACGTCGCGATGCTATCCGTGCCCCTCAGGTCCCCGCCCCCGTACGCCGCAGGACGCGCAGCGAGTCCGTCACCGAGATCTCGGTGAACGCCCCTGAAGCCAGGGCTCGTTGGTGGACGCGGTACGGGGCCTGCCCACCGTCGGCCGGATCGGGGAACACGTCGTGGATCACGAGCAGCCCGCCCTCGGCGACCTTCGGCGCCCAGCCCTCGTAGTCGCCGGTCGCGTGCTCGTCGGTGTGCCCGCCGTCGATGAACACGAAGCCGAGCTGCCCGCCCCACACCGCCGCGACCTGCGGGGAACGTCCGACGAGCGCCACCACGTGCTCCTCAAGGCCTGCCCGGTGCAGGGTCCGCCGGAACTCCGGGAGCGTGTCCATCAGACCGATCTCCGGGTCGACGACCGAAGGGTCGTGGTACTCCCACCCCGGCTGCTGCTCCTCGCTGCCCCGGTGGTGGTCGACGGTGAGGGCCGTCACTCCGGCCGCCCGGGCGGCGGCGGCCAGCAGGACCGTGGACCGTCCGCAGTACGTGCCGACCTCCAGGAGCGGGAGCCCCAGCGCGGCGGCCTCGACGGAGGCGGCGTACAGCGCCAGCCCTTCGCGGACCGGCATGAAGCCCTTGGCGGCCTCGAAGGCGGCGAGAACATCCGGCTCGGGACGGGCGGGCTCGGCGGCCACGGGGTTCCTCCAGGTGGGACGGTGGATCGGACGGCGTCCCATCGTGCCGTACGCCCCCGCGACACAGGTCGGCGGGGGCGTACGGATGGGGTGGGCCCGGGTCGGGGCAGGCCCCTGGCAAGGCTGCCGGGTCAGGTCAGCAGCTCTGCCAGAGTCGGGTCATGACCCGGACGCCGAAGCGCAGGCCCTCCAGCGGGACGCGTTCGTCCACGCCGTGGAAGAGCCGGCCGTAGTCCAGGTCGTGCGGGAGCTTCAGCCCCTTGAAGCCGAAGCAGCGGATGCCCAGGTGCGTGAACGCCTTGGCGTCCGTGCCGCCGGGGTTGCAGTACGGGACGGGGTGGCCGTCCGGGTCCTCGGCGCGGACCGCGTCGCACATCGCGTCGACGAGCGGGCCGTCGAACGTCGTCTCCATCGCGATGTCGTGGTTGACCCACTCGCGGCTGACGGAGGGCAGCAGCAGCCGGTCGACCGTGTCGATCAGCTCCTGCTCGTGGCCGGGCAGGAAGCGGCCGTCGACCCGGGCGGTGGCCCTCCCGGGGATGACGTTGGTCTGGTATCCCGCCGTGAACATGGTGGGGTTGGCCGAGTTGCGCAGCACCACCTGCATGAAGTCCGCCACCGGCCCGAGCCGGGACAGCGTGCCTTCGATGTCGTCCTCGTCGAAGTCGACCCCGTAGAGGCGCGCGGCCTCCTCCAGCAGGGCGCGGACGGGTTCGATCAGCCTGATCGGGAACGTCTCGCGGCCGATGCGGGTGAGGGACTCGGCGAGATCGGTGACCGCGTTCTCGTCGTTGGGGGACGAGCCGTGGCCGGCCCGCCCGGTGGCGGTGAGCTCCATCCAGGCCATGCCGCGCTGGGCGTTCTCGATCGGGTACAGCCGCCTGGTGTCGTCGATGGCGAAGGAGAAGCCGCCCCCTTCGCCGATCGCCTCGGTGGCCCCGGCGAACAGCTCGGGGCGGTGCTCGACCAGCCAGTGCGCCCCGAACTTCCCGCCCGCCTCCTCGTCGGCGAGGAAGGCGAGGACCAGGTCGCGGGCCGGCCGCGTACCCGTCCTGGCGAAGTGCCGGGCGGTGGCCAGCATGACCGCGACCGTGTCCTTCATGTCGATCGCGCCGCGCCCCCAGAGGTAGCCGTCGCGGATCTCACCGGAGAACGGCGGGACCTGCCACTCGGAGGCGTCGGCGGGCACGACGTCGAGGTGGCCGTGGACCAGCAGGGCGCCCCGGGACGGGTCGGAGCCCGCGATGCGCGCGACGACGTTGGCCCGGCCGGGTGCGGACTCCACCAGCACGGACTCGATGCCGGCCTCCGCGAGGCGGGCGACCACCCAGTCCGCCGCCGCGCGTTCGTCGCTCGTGGGGTTGGAGGTGTCGAAGCGGATCAGTTCGGCGCAGAGGCCGATGACCTCCTCCTGGGCCTCTTCGGACGCGGGGACGACGCTCATGCTGCTCCTGCCGTGGTGGTGACGTGGGCGGCGGGAGCGGGGGTGTGCGCGTCGTCGTCCAGGGTGGAGGTGCCGTACGGCCGGACCCAGCCCAGCAGGCCGAGCACGCAGTACAGCAGGAAGGCGGTGGCCAGCGAGTTGAGGGCGGGGATGCCGCCGTCGTAGAACTTGCCGACGCAGAACGCCACGACCCAGATGGCCAGGGACATCGGCACCCAGGTGGGCGAGGCCGCGGGCAGGGTCTGCGCCTCGCGGGTCTCGTCCAGGGGGCGCCGCATCCGCTTCACGACCCAGTACTCCGCGACGATGATCCCGCCGATCGGCGGGATCATCACGCCCAGCAGGGAGAGGAACTCCGTGAAGTGGGTCATGATGCCGACCGCGGAGAGGAGCGTGCCGGCGGCGCCGAGGGCGACGGTGACCACCCCGCGGTGCAGCCGCTTGCCGAAGACGACCTGGAAGAAGTTGACGACGCCCAGCGAGGATCCGTACAGGTTCCAGTCGTTGATCTTGGCGGTGGACATCAGGACCACGATCACGCCGAAGGCGCCCGAGGTGGAGAGCACGATGTGCGAGACCTCGCTGGACTTCACCAGGTGACCGAGGAGCACACCGACCATGCCGACGATGTACTCGGAGAGGATCATCGAGGACGCGCTCTGCACGAAGACGTGCGAGCCCTTCCTGTTGTAGCGGGTCATCTCCGGGGAGACGATGGCGCCCGTCATGTAGCCGCCCGCGATCGCGGTGGCGGCCACCGCCAGGGGGATCGTCTCACCGGGCGGCGGCGAGCTGATCAGGTCGCCGAGCGAGTGGTCGTTCAGCGTGGTGATCACCGACCAGGCGACCATGGCGAAGAAGAGCGGAGTGACGATCTTCGCGAACAGGGCCATGTAGCGGAAGCCGAAGATCACCAGGGCGGTGATCGCGATGCCCGCGAGGACGCACCACATCCAGGACGGGCCGCCGACGAGCGCCGAGACGCTGTCGCCGAAGATGGTGTTCTGGACGCCGAACCAGCCGACCAGGCTGACCGCGATGACGAAGCTGACCAGGGCCGAACCGTTGCGGCCGAAGCCGATCCAGCGGGTCAGCATCGGGGTCGCGAGGCCCTCGCGCATCCCGGCCAGACCGATCGCGAAGATCACGATCTCCAGGATCACGGCGCCGAGCGTGAAGGCGAGGAAGGCGTTCCCGAAGGTCATTCCCACGCCGATGGTGGCGCCGAGCGTGAACTGGGAGATCGACCCGGACTGGGCCAGCCACTGCAGGAGCATCGACCAGAAGCCGAAGCGCTTGTCGCGCGGCACCCGGGAGAGCGCGTAGTCGTCGCTGCCGATGCTCTTGGCCTCGGGGGCCGTGGTGGCGGCCCGGCTGTCGGATGCCATCAGGACTCCTGGGGTGTGCGGCCGAAGGTCTGCAGGTGAGCCAGCGACCCGTAGCGGTTGACGAGGTTGTCGAACTCCACCGCGTCGTGGAAGTCCAGGGTTCCGGCGCCGAAGGCCTTGGCGACCTCGATGGCGTACCGGGCGGCGGACGCGATGTCCGTCTCGTGGCTCGCGCCCGTCTGGCAGCCCGGCACCGCGGCGGCCGAGGTGACCGCGAGACCGACGACCGGAGCCGCGGTCGCGGTGGAGGGCTGGAGAATCGAATTGATGTGGTGTGCACCGTTACCGTACGGGGTGATGTCCTGCGTGGTCACCGGGTACGTGACCAACGGCTCACCGGTCACCACCGCAAGCAGCTCGCCGAGCTGCTCGGAGACGCGGAGCACCCATCCCTCCTTGACGGTGGGCGAGAGGGCCAGGCCCTTGTGGTTGATGATCCGGTTGCCCTTGGTGGTGTCGATGGAGAGCACGGCCTCCATCTCTCCGGTGACCTCGTGCCGGTTCATCGTGGCGATGTCCACCGGGGACCCCATGAACGGAACCGGGTCGTGCGGCTCGGTCGGGGCGCTCGGGCAGATGTGCGTGGCGATGACCACGTCGCCGGGCAGCGTGTCGCCCCGGCGGCGCATGTCCAGCAGCTTGGCGGCGGTGGCGAGCGCCGAGGCCGCGCCGTCGGCGTCGGACACGAGTCCGGTCACCTCGGGGCGGGCGCCGACGCCCCCGAGCCGGCCGACCACGCCCAGGGTCCGGGCGCCGCCCCCCGACGTGCGCCCCCGGGAGCCCGGGATGCGGACGAGGACGAAGTCCGTGGACCCTCGCTCGCCGGTGACGGTCGTGACCTCGGCGGACGAGCCCTCGGCCCCGGCGACGGAGTCGAGGTGTCCGACGACCGACTTGCCGCTGACCTGCGGGTCGTCCAGCAGCTCGACGATGTCCATTACGTGCTTGAGCATGGGGGGCCTTTCTCCGGAGCGGGACACCCGCCCGGCGCTTCTACGGGGAAGCGCGGGGCGGGGTGCTGGAGCAACATTCGGGATCCGCTACCGTTGAACGCAATGATTTCCCGTTATCTGCAATTCAGGTCTGAATGGTGAGATGCTGATGGCCGAATTCGATCTGGACCGGCGCACCCCCACCGGGGCCCTGCAAACCGTCGACCGGGCGCTCCTGGTGCTGCTCGCCTTCGAGCGCACGCGTCCCGACTGGGGCGTCACCGAGGTCGCCGAGGAGTTCGGCTGGGACACCTCGGTCGCCCAGCGTCTGCTGGCCACGCTCGCGGGCCGCGGCTTCCTGGTGTCCGACCCGGTCACCCGCCGCTACCGCATCGGACCGGCGGTGCTGCGGCTCGGCCGGCTCTGGGAGCGCTCCGGATCGCTGGAGCTGCTGGCCGCGCCGGTGCTGGAGGAGCTGCGCCGGACCACCGGCGACACCGTCCTGTTCTGCCTCCCCGACAGCTTCCACATGCGGTGCGTCGCCGCCGAGGAGGGCGAGACCGGGCCGCTGCGCTACTACCCGCTGGTCGGCGAGCTCTACCCCGCGCACGCCGGGGCCACCAGCAAGTCCTTCTACGCCTACCTGCCCGACGACCAGCGCCACCGGCTCTTCCGGGGGCGCCCCATGGCCCGCTTCACCGACCGGACCGTCACCGACCCGGACCTGCTGGAGCAGGAGTTCCTGAAGGTCCGTGCCCAGGGGTACGCGTGGACCGTAGGCGAGTACGACGCCGGGATCGCGACCGTCGCCGTACCGGTGTTCCTGGGGCGTGAGCCCTACGGCAGCCTCAGTCTCGGCGGCGGCGAGGACCGCTTCCAGGGGGCTCCCGAGGACCGGCTCGACGCGCTGCGGCACGCCGCCCACCTGCTGGAGCAGCGGCTCACCCACCCGCCCCAGCGGCCGAAGTCCCGGGCCGGCCGCCCCCGCAGCACCTGACCCCCGCCCGCACACCGCCCGGCCGGCCTCCGTGCGATGCCGCCGGTCCCACCCGCACGAGGAACCCCCGTGAATCTGCTGCTGCTCTCCAACTCCACCCAGTACGGCCGCGGTTACCTGGAGCACGCTCTGGACACCGTCACCGCGTTCCTCCCGGGGAACGCCCGACTGGCCTTCGTGCCGTACGCGCTGGCCGACCACGCCGCCTACACCGCCCGCGTCCGTACGGCCCTGGAGCCGTCCGGCATCACCGTGCGCGGCGTCCACGAGAACGCCGACCCCGTCGCCGAACTCGCCGCCTCGGACGCCGTGTTCATCGGCGGAGGCAACTCCTTCCGGCTGCTGGACGCCCTGTACCGCACCGGCCTGCGCGAGGCCGTGCGGGACGCCGCCCGGAACGGACTGCCGTACATGGGCGCCAGCGCCGGCACCAACATGGCAGCGCCGACACTCCGGACCTCCAACGACATGCCCATCGTGCAGCCGCCGTCCTTCGACGCGCTGGGCCTGGTCCCGTTCCAGATCAATCCGCACTACCTGGACCCGGACCCGGCCAGCACCCACAAGGGCGAGACCCGCGAGGAGCGGCTCACCGAGTTCCTCGAGGAGAACGACGTCCCCGTGCTCGGTCTGCGCGAGGGTTCCTGGCTCCGCGTCCTGGGAGACGGGGCGACGGTCCAGGGAGCCCACCCCGCCCGCCTGTTCGGCCGCGGTGTCCGGCCGCAGGAGCTCGCGGCCGGAACCGATGTGTCCCGACTGCTGGCTACGGAGCCGAGGTTCGACGCTCCGGAGCGCTGACCGGCACCGCCACGGGGGCGGACTCCGCGGCGGCGCGCGCGTCGCCCGCGCTGCTGGCCAGCAGCACCGGACGCGCCTTCCGCTGGGCCGGCAGGAACGAGGCCAGCACCAGCCCGATCAGCACCGCACCGGTGGCGATCATGAACGAGGTCCGGAACCCCTCCATGGAGGGGACGTCCACCGCGCCCATCCGCACCGAGGTGTTCGCCAGCACCATGCCGATGACCGCGCTCGACAGCGAGGTGCCGATCGACCGCATCAGCGTGTTCAGGCCGTTCGCCGCGCCGGTCTCGGAGGCGTCGACCGCCCCGATGATCAGGGCGGGGAGCGAGGAGTACGCGAGCCCGATCCCTGCCCCGAGCACCACGGCGATCACCACGGTCTGCCAGGCGGCGCTCATCAGGCCGAGGCCCGCCCCGTACCCGACGGCGATGATCAGCATGCCGAGCATCAGGGAGACCTTGGGGCCGCGGCGGGCGGAGATCCGGGCGTACAGCGGGGCCACGAACATCATGGTCAGACCCAGCGGCGCCACGCAGAGCCCTGCCACCACCATCGACTGCCCCAGGCCGTAGCCCGTCGAGGCGGGCAGCTGGAGCAGTTGCGGCAGCACCAGCGAGACGGCGTAGAAGGCGACGCCGACCATGATCGAGACGAGGTTGGTGAGCAGCACCTCGCGCCGGGCGCTGGTGCGCAGGTCCACCAGAGGCGCCGGGGAGCGCAGCTCGAACAGGCCCCACAGCACCAGGACCACCAGGGACGCGGCGATCAGGCCGAGCGTCAGGGGAGAGGTCCAGCCCCAGTCGGCACCCTTGGTGACGGGCAGCAGCAGGCAGACCAGCCCGAGGGCGAGCCCCAGCGCGCCGACGAGGTCGAAGCGCCCCGGCGCGCGCAGCGGGGGCTCCGGCACGACGAGGACGGTCAGGGTCATGGCCAGCACTCCCAGTGCGGCCGAGGCGAGGAAGAGCGCGTGCCAGTCGGCGTGCTGGGCGACGATCGCGGCGGCGGGCAGCGCGAGTCCGCCGCCCACCCCTATGGAAGAGCTCATCAGGGCCATCGCCGAGCCGAGCTTCTCGCGCGGCAGCACATCGCGCATGATGCCGATCCCCAGCGGGATCGCACCCATGGCGAAGCCCTGGAGCGCCCGGCCGGCGATCATGACCACGAGATCGTCGGTGGAGGCGCAGATCAGCGAGCCGACCACCATCACGGCGAGGCTGGCCAGCAGCATCCGCCGCTTGCCGTAGAGATCGCCGAGCCGTCCCATGATCGGGGTCGCGACGGCTCCGGCGAGCAGAGTGGCCGTCATCACCCAGGTCGCGTTCGCCGGGTCGGTGCCGAGCAGGGACGGCAGGTCCTTGATGACGGGGACGAGCAGGGTCTGCATCACCGCGACGGTGATCCCCGCGAAGGCCAGTACGGGAACGACGCCGCCGCCCTTGCCCCTGCGCGGGCCGGGGAGGCCCCCGACCCGCTGTTCGTTCGTCCGTCGCATACGTGTGGCCTCCGGGCAGGGGAAGTTCGGAAAGGGTGAGCGGGTGGAGCGTGCGGCAGCGCGCCGACGGGCAGCGCCGGCCGCCAAGTGTGTGCATGTTGAACGCTTCCCTGCGCCCGCGTTATTCCGGTGAACGCGGCGTAAAAACCGGGAAGTCGGCGGAGGTCCTACGCCGAGGGGCGGAGACCCGGTGGGTCCGATGGGGGACCGGAAACCGATGTACGGGCCACGGGTGGCCTGAGAGTATGACACCCATGCATGACGACTCCACGCCCCCGAGGCCGCCCGCACGATCGAGGACCCGTACGTGGGCCGTGGTCGCCGCGGCCTGCACCGGCCAGTTCCTCGTCGTCCTCGACGTGTCCGTCGTCAATGTGGCGCTGCCGTCCATGCGTACCGACCTCGGCCTGAGCGCCCCCGGACTGCAGTGGGTCGTCAACGCCTACTCGATCGCCTTCGCAGGCTTCATGCTGCTCGGCGGCCGGGCCGCGGACATATACGGCCGCAAGCGCATGTTCCTGACCGGGCTCGGCCTCTTCACGGCGGCCTCGCTGGCCGGCGGGTTCGCCCAGGAGGGGTGGCAGCTCCTCGCCGCCCGCGCCGGGCAGGGGCTCGGCGCCGCCGTGCTCTCCCCGGCGACGCTCACCATCCTCACCGCCGCCGTCCCCGAGGGACCGGCGCGGACCAGGGCGATCGGCACCTGGATGGCGGTCGGCGCGGGCGGCGGGGCGGCCGGCGGGCTGATCGGCGGGGTCCTCACCGACACCCTCTCCTGGCGGTGGGTCCTGCTCATCAACGTGCCGATCGGCGTCCTCGTCATCGCCGGCGCGGCGGTGTGGCTGGCCGAGGGCCGGGCGGGCGACCGGCGCCGGGTGGACCTGCTGGGCGCGGTGCTCGTCACGGCGGGCCTGGCGACGACGGCGTACGGCATCGTCCAGACCGAGGCCTCCGGCTGGACCGCCGCCGCCACCCTGGTGCCGCTGCTGGGCGGCCTGGCCCTGCTCGGCGTCTTCGTCCTGGTGGAATGGCGGGCCGCCGCCCCGCTGATGCCGCTGCGGGTGCTCGGGGTGCGCGCCGTCTCGGCGGCGAACGTGTCGATGCTGCTGCTGGGGTCGGCGACGTTCGGCATGTGGTACTTCATGACCGTCTACGCCCAGAACGTCCTGGGCTACACCCCGCTGCAGGCGGGCCTCGCCCTCCTGCCGACGTCCGTCGCCGTCTTCGCCGGATCGAAGGCCGCACCCAGGATCATGGCGCGGACCGGCGCCAAGAACCTCGCCGTGACGGGCGTCCTGGTCGCCGCCGCCGGGTTCGGCTGGCAGTCCACCATGGGCGTGGACGGCTCCTACCTCACCTCGGTCTGTCTCCCCGGGGTCCTGATGATGGCCGGGGCCGGGCTGGCCTCCACCCCGCTGGCGACGCTCGCCACCTCCGGCGCGGCTCCCGGCGACGCCGGACTCGTCTCCGGACTGGTCAACACCTCCCGCACGATGGGCGGCGCGCTGGGCCTCGCCGTGCTCTCCACGGTCGCCGCCGCCCGCACCGGCGGCTCCGGAGGAGCCGCCGAGATCACGGCCGGATACGCCCTGGCCTTCCGCACGTCCGCCGTGGTGCTGGTGGCCGGAGCGGCGATGATGCTGCTCTGGCTGCCGGGCAGTCGCGCCGGGACCGCGGGCGGACCCCCCGGCGCACCGGCCGGGGCCCGGCCGGAACGGTCCGGCGAGGAGCCCGCGCCGGCACTGCACTCCCCGGAGGCCTGAGCCCCTGCCCGGTGGGGCAGGGGGAACGCTCCCGGTGCCGTGGGAGCAGGCCCGCTGCCAGAGTCTGCCCGCGGTCGGAGCCGGCGCCGTCCGAGCTGCCTGCCGTCAGAGCCAGCCCTGCCGGCGGGCCGCCCGCATCGCCTCCATGCGATTGCGGGTGCTCGTCTTGCCGATGGCCGAGGAGAGGTAGTTGCGGACCGTGGACTCCGAAAGGCGCAGCCTCGTCGCGATGTCGGCGATCGTCGCCCCGTCCACGGAGGCGTTCAGTGCGTCCCGCTCCCTCGGCGTCAGCGGGCTCGGTCCCGCACCCAGTGCGGCGGCGGCCAGGGCCGGATCGATCACGGTCTCTCCGCCCAGCACCTGCCGGATCGCCTTCGCGAGATCCCCCACCGGGCCGTCCTTCACCAGGAAGCCGGAGGCCCCGGCCTCCATGGCGCGCCGGAGGTAGCCCGGCCGCCCGAAGGTGGTCAGGATCAGCACCCGGCAGTCCGGTACCTCCGTACGCAGGTCCGCCGCCGCGTCCAGACCGCTGCGGCCCGGGAGTTCGATGTCCAGCAGCGCCACGCTCGGGCGGTGCAGGAGCGCGGCATCCACGATCCCGACCCCGTCGGCCACCTGGGCGACCACCTCGAAGTCCGGCTCCATCCCGAGCAGCAGGGCGAGCGCGCTGCGCATCATGCCCTGGTCCTCGGCGAGCAAAATGCGTACCGAACCGGTGGGCCGGTGGTCCTGCGGCATCTCGTTCACGGGGCCCAGAGTAGGCCGCCGGGGGCCCGGCGGAGGCCCGACGCCGCCACCCGGCCGGATGATCACCCGCCGCGGTCCCGCCACCCGCCGCGGTCCCGCCACCCGCCGCGGTCCCGCCACCCGCCGCGGTCCCGCCACCCGCCGTGGTCCCGCCACCCGGGCCGGCGGAGCACCCGTCAGCGGCGGTCCCGCCTCCAGGCACGGCGGAGCACCCGTCAGCCGCAGCCCCGCCGTCCGGAGCCCTCCCGCACCTCGGCCGGCAGTTCCGCCGCCAGGAAGAAGCCGCCGTCCGCCCCGGGGCCCGACTCCAGGGAGCCTCCCGCGGCGGCCAGCCGCTCGGCGAGACCCTTCAGCCCCGTACCGTCCACCGGGCCCGTGGGGCGTCCCGGGCCGGCTCCGTCGTCCGTCACGGTCAGCCGGACCCGCCCCCGCGCGGAACCGAGGGTGAACACACAGCGGGTCGCGCCGCTGTGGCGGACGGCGTTGGTCACCGCCTCCCGGGCCACCCAGCCCAGCAGCGCGTCGGTCTGCGGGGCGGGCGGCGGGCCCGAGCGGTGGATGACCGCCTCGATCCCGGCGGCGGCCAGCACCGGTCCGGCCCGGTCCAGTTCGGTGGCCAGGCTCCCCTCGCGGTATCCCGTCACCGCCTCCCGGATCTCGGTGAGTGCCTGCCGGCCCACGGACTCGATGTCGGTGACCTGGGCGATCGCGGCATCGATGTCGTGCGGAGCGAGTCTGCGTGCCGCCTCCGACTTGACGACGACCACCGACAGGGTGTGGCCGAGCAGGTCGTGCAGATCGCGCGAGAAGCGCAGCCGCTCCTGCTCGACGGCGCTGCGGGCCAGCTCCTGCCGGGTCGCGCGCAACTCCATCACGGTCTCCGACAGCGTGAGGATGGCGGCCGTCACCCCACCGGAGATGAGGGTCCCGTACCCGATCGTCCAGGGTTCGGAGGCGTGGTCCCCGCGCCACACGGCCACGAGGCTCGCACACACGGCCAGGGAGAACAGCCCGGCCCCGAGCCACCTGCCCCGCAGGATCGTGCCGCAGGCCAGGGAGAGCAGCGGGAAGAACAGCAGCCAGCTGCCCCCGTAGCCGATCGCGAGGGAGAAGGTGACCGCGCCCATGGCGGCCAGCAGCCAGTACGAGGTGGTGCTCTCCCTCCTCCGGCGGTCGAATCCGCGGAACACCACCGACGTGTAGAGGGAGTTGAAGGTGAGGAGACCCAGGGCGCCGACCCAGGGGTTCGGCGTCTCCCCCTGCCAGAGGTTGGAGAAGGCGCCCAGCCCGAGCAGCAGCCACGGCAGCAGGGCGTACGGCCCGGGAGGCCCCGGCCGCCGCTCCCGGCCGCTCGGCCGGGGGCCCTTCCCCCGGCCGGTCAGTCGTGTCGTGCGGGACATCGCCACTCCGATCACATCGTCCGTGCGGACCGGCGGTACGAGATCACGGCGTATCCGCCGAACAGCAGCAGCCATCCGACGAGCACCGCCACCGCACCGGCTCCCGGAGTGTGCTCGGCGGCCACCGACCGGCCCAGCTCGGCGAATCCGTACGCCGGGGTGAACTCCCCGACGGAACGAAGCCAACCAGGGAACGCCTCCAGCGGGAACCACAGTCCGCCGATGATCGCGAACCCCATCAGGCAGGCCACGTTGACCACGCCGGTGGCCTGCGGGGTGAGGCGGTAGCCGTTGCCGATGCCGAGCAGGGTGAACGGCAGCGCCCCCACCCACAGCAGCAGCACCAGCACGATCCACTGCCAGGCCGCCATCCGCACCCCGTTGACCGTGGCACCCGCCAGCAGGACGGCCAGGACCGTCGGCAGCACCGTCACCGAGCCGCTGACCGCCCGGCCCGTCACCGCGCGTCCGGGGCCCAGCGGTGTGATGCGCAACTGCTTGAGCCAGCCCAGGGACTTGTCGGAGGCGATGCCCGTACCGATCGACATGGACGAGACGAGCGCGCCGTAGGCCGCCATGCCGACCATCGACGCGGCCCTCCAGTCGCCGGAGGCGCCGGCCCCGCCCAGATTGGTGAAGAGCAGGTACATCAGCACCGGCATGCCGGTCCCGAAGACCAGGAACGCGGTGTCACGCAAGGTCCGGCGGATTTCGAGCAGGATGTACGCGGTCATCGCAGGAACTCCTTCGCAGCGGCGGTACCCGGCGTTCCGGGTGAGGTCAGGGCGAGGAAGGCGTCCTCCAGCGTGGCGCCGCTCACCCGGATGCCGCGTACGGCTCCGATCCGGGCCAGCTCCACCACGGTCGCGTCGGGGTCGTCCGTACGCAGGAGCGCCCGGCCTCCGCGTACGTCGACGCCCACCACGCCCGGCAGCGAGTCCAGCCCGTCCGCCGGGCGGCCCGCCAGGTCGACGGAGACCAGGCTGCCGCCCGCCGCCCGCCGGATCGTCTCGCCGGTGCCGTCCGCGACGATCCGGCCCCGGTCGAGGACGACGATCCGGTTGGCGTTCTCGTCCGCCTCCTCCAGGTGGTGGGTGGAGAACAGGACGGTGTTGCCGCGCCGCGCGTACGAGCGCATCGAGTCCCAGAAGGCGCGGCGCGCCTCGACGTCCAGGGCGGAGGTCGGCTCGTCCAGCACGATCAGGTCCGGATCGCCCGCCAGTGCGACGGCGAACCGGACGCGCTGCATCTGGCCGCCGGAGAGCTTGTCGATGCGCCGGTCCGCGTACTCCGCCATCCCCGCCAGGGCGAGTGCCTCCGCGACCGGCAGCGGGCGCGGATAGGTGGACGCGACGAAGGCGACCAGCTCACGCACCGTCACCCGGGGGATCGGGCGGCCGTCCTGGAGCATCGCACCGACCAGTCCGGCGCGGACCGCCCGGTCGGGGGTCTCGCCCAGGAGCCGCACGGTCCCGGAGTCGGGGACGTCCAGCCCCAGCAGCAGCCCGACGGTGGTGGACTTGCCCGCGCCGTTGCGGCCCAGGAGGGCGACGGTCGCGCCGCGCTCGATGGTGAGGTCGATTCCGTCGACGGCGCGGACGGTGCTGCCCGCCCTGCCGAACGTCTTGACGGCTCCGGTGAAACACACCGCCGGGCCGGTCGTCGTGATTCCCGTCGGCCGCAACGCCGTTGGCCGCGCCCCTGGCCGCATCCCCGTTATCTGCTTCATGTCCATGACGCTACGGAGCGCGGCTCCCGTCCGGCAGAGGCGCATGTACGGACTCGCCCGTGACAAATGTCCTGGGTGGGCGGCGCCGCCGCACAGCCGGGGGCCGCCGCAGCCGATGGCTGCGACGGCCCCCGTGCCGTACGGAGCGGTTCAGGCCGCCGCGCTGCCACCCCCTTCGGAGGGACGGCGGTGACGCCCGTGCGGCTGCGCGGTCATGCTCTCCGCAGATGCGCCTCCTCGGTGCTTTCCGTAGCCGCCGGCTTCGGCCCGTTCCGTGTCCGCCTGGGGCGGACGCGTCTGGGTCGTGTCGGTTCGGGCTTCAGACATGTGGGAAGTCTCCCCGTTGCAATCGCTTACGTGTGTATCGCAGCCCCGCCGCCATCCGGCGCGGTCACCGTCGGCGCCCGCGCGGAACGGCTGCGTAGCCCGGGCCAGAGTTTATCCAGGTGCGGGGCGTCCGGTGAGGGGCGCCTGCCCCAGTGGGACGGGTGTGCACACCGCGGGAGCCGGAGCGGACCCGGACGCGCCCGTTCCGTTCGCGACGGCCGGGTGGGGGTCGTCCACGGGGGTCTCCAGGAGCGCCACGGCACAGGGCGTGCCCTCCTGCGCGTACGGCAGGTGCAGCACTCCTTCCCGTGTCCAGAAACCGGATCCGGCGGCCCACCCGGCCGGCGCCGCGAACTGGTGCAGGCGGCGCCCCGCCGGGCGCCACAGCCCCACCCAGCTGCCCTCCGCACCGTCGATCCGCAGAGCGACCGCGCAGCTCTCCGGCATCAGCATCTGGCCCGGCTGCACGGCGAACGGCGTCAACGCCCCGTCCTGTGTGCGGAGGCACTCCGGGAAGCGCACCGGGAGGCAGCTGCCGAGCACGCCCCAGCCGAGCCGGTCGTGGCCGGGCGCGTCCGAGCGGACCAGCAGCAGGCCGCTGTCGGCGTCGGCCAGCAGCAGGCGGTCGTTGCTCTCCGGCGCGATCTGCAGGAGCGGGGTCACCTCACCGCCGCGTTCCAGGTCCACGACGACCGCCTTCACGGGGCCGCCTCCCGGCATCTGCCGGTCCAGCGCGAGCAGCCGGCCCTCCCGGTCCAGCCAGGCGCCGCCCGAACAGCGCCCCGGGACGTCGGCGACGTGTTCGGGGCCGAACGCCCCGCCCGCCACCAGCCAGACACCGGTGGAGCGGACTCCGGGAAGCAGGGCGTAGGCGCTCATGCCGTCCGGGGACGGGGGCAGGAGCGCGAGCTCCGCACAGACGAGGGCGCCCAGGGGGAGCTCGCCCGTGCCGGGCCCCGTCGGATACAGCAGCGAGAACGTGTGCCGGCCGGCGGCCGGCTCCCGCCGGATCAGGACCCGCCCGTCCGAGAGCGGCAGCACGTCCGACCCGGCCTGCTCCGGCCGGTCGAGGGGGAGGGACACGGCGTAGGGCTCGGGGCCGTCCAGCGTCCAGCGTTCGGCGAACCGGGCCGGCCCGGCGGGCTCCCCGGCCGTGGTGAGCCGCGCCGCGTACGAGTGGTCGGCGGCGATCGTGAGCGGGGGCGGCACGGGGCGGGGCGCCTCGTCCGTCTGCGCCAGGGGCTCCTCGTCCGTCTGCGCCAGGGGTGGTGCGGGCGGTGCCGACGGGATGGGGGGAACGGGCGGCGCGGGCGGCAGCGGAGGGACGGAGGGGAGGGGAGGCACGGGTGCGACAGCTCCTCGGGCCCCGCCGTGCGTGCCGGGCGGGGCAGGAGTGGTGGGAGCGGTGGTCTCTCCGGACGGGGGCCGCCCGCCAGGACCGACGGCGGGGCCCGTCGCCCCCGTGCCGGGCGGGCCGGCGGACAGCATCGGGCCGGCCTCCGGGGCGGCCGGTGTCTCCGGGGCGGTCGGTGCCGGCGGGTCGGCATCCCGGTCGTGTGGCGTCGCTCTGACCGGATCGGCACCCTCGTCCGACGCACCCGCGGCGTGGGGATTTCCGGGCCCCTCGGGCCCGTCCGGTACAGCGGGCGCGGGCGCGGGTTCGGCCGTCGCGGCCGCCCTTGCGACTCCGGCGGTCGTGTCCTCGATGGCACAGGCAGTCATGGTCCGGTCACCTCCGGCAACAGAAGCTAGGTTTCGGACGCCCCGACGGACAACACAGGCCACACCACTTCACACATAAGGGTGTCGATGTCCTGATTCGCCTGCGGAGGCAGGGCGGACTGTGCTGCGCACTCCCGTGCAAGGCCACCGGGGACGGCACCGCCCCGGCCGGCCCGCTGTGGGAGACCCCCCGCGCCGTGAAGGCCCGGCAGGCCCCGGACCGGTCCGCCGGGACGCGGTACCCGGGCCCCGGAGGGACGTCGGCGAACCTCGTCCGGCACGGAGCCCCGGCCGGCCTCGTCCGCCACGGAGCCACGGCGAACCTCGTCCTGGACGGCCTCCGCGCGGGCCTCGTCGAGTAACGATTCGTACCGGCCGCCGTTCCCCCTGTGCGGGGTCCGGCCGCCAGGGGCGGCGGGGCACGGCGGACAGGTAGCCTTTCCCCCGTGCCCCGTCTGTCTGAAGTCATCGCCGAACTCGACGCCCTCTGGCCACCCGAGCGGGCCGAAGGATGGGACGCCGTCGGCACGGTCTGCGGCGATCCCTCGGCGGAGATCGACCGGGTCCTCTTCGCCGTCGATCCCGTCCAGCGGATCGCCGACGAGGCCCGCGACCTCGGGGCCCAGCTGATCGTCACCCACCACCCGCTCTATCTGCGGGGTACGACGACGGTCGCCGCCTCCACCTTCAAGGGCCGGGTCGTGCACGGGCTCATCAAGCACGACATCGCCCTGCACGTCGCGCACACCAACGCCGACACCGCCGACCCCGGCGTCTCCGACGCCCTCGCCGGCGCCCTGGACCTGCGGGTCACCGGCCCGCTGGTGCCGGACCCCGGCGACGCCACCGGCCGCCGCGGGCTCGGCCGGATCTGCGAGCTCGACCACCCCGAGTCCCTCCGCGACTTCGCCGCCCGCGCCGCCGCACGGCTGCCCGCCACGGCGCAGGGCATCCGGCTGGCCGGCGACCCGGACGCGATCGTGCGCCGGGTCGCGGTGAGCGGCGGCTCCGGCGACAGCCTCCTCGACGCCGTACGCGCCGCCGGTGTGGACGCGTTCCTCACGGCGGACCTGCGCCACCACCCGGCCTCCGAGGCCGTCCAGCACTCGCCGCTCGGCCTCGTCGATGCCGCACACTGGGCCACCGAATGGCCCTGGTGCGAGCAGGCCGCCGCGCAGCTCGACGCACTTTCCGACCGCCACGGATGGGACCTGCGGGTCCATGTCTCGAAGCAGGTCACCGACCCCTGGACCACCCACCACTCTTCTGGAGCCCCCAACTGAACGCCGCGCCCGCCGACCAGATCCGACTCCTCGAAGTCCAGGCACTCGACGTACGCCTCTCGCAGCTCGCCCACAGGCGCACCTCGCTCCCCGAGCACGCCGAGCTCGACTCGCTGGGCAGCGACCTCGCGCAGCTGCGCGACCTGCTCGTCGCCTCGCAGACCGAGGAGAGCGACACCACCCGCGAGCAGACCAAGGCGGAGCAGGACGTCGACCAGGTGCGCCAGCGCGCCGTCCGCGACCAGCAGCGGCTCGACTCCGGCACGGTCTCCTCGCCCAAGGACCTGGAGAGCCTGCAGCGCGAGATCACCTCGCTGGCCAAGCGCCAGGGCGACCTGGAGGACGTCGTCCTCGAGATCATGGAGCGCCGCGAGTCCGCTCAGGAACGTGTCGCCGAACTGACCGAGCGCGTCGGTGCGGTGCAGGCCAAGGCAGACGACGCGACCGCCCGCCGCGACGCCGCGACCCAGGAGCTGGAGGCCGAGGCCGCCACCGTGGCGAAGGACCGGGAGGTCGTCGCGGGCGCGGTACCCGCCGACCTGCTCAAGCTGTACGACAAGCTGCGCGCCCAGCAGGGCGGCGTCGGTGCGGCCCGGCTCTACCAGCGCCGCTGCGAGGGCTGCCGTCTGGAGCTGAACATCACCGAGGTCAACGACGTGAAGTCCGCTTCCCCCGACACCGTGCTGCGCTGCGAGAACTGCCACCGCATCCTCGTCCGCACGTCGGAGTCGGGCCTGTAATGACCGCTCCCCGCCAGCTGGTCGTCGAGGCCGACGGAGGTTCCCGGGGCAACCCGGGGCCCGCCGGCTACGGTGCGGTCGTCCTCGACCCGGTCACCGGCGGGACGCTCGCCGAGGCCGCCGAGTACATCGGCGTCGCGACCAACAACGTCGCCGAGTACAAGGGGCTGATCGCCGGCCTGAAGGCGGCGAAGGCGCTGCTGCCGGACGCCACCGTGCAGGTGCACGTCCGGATGGACTCCAAGCTGGTGGTCGAGCAGATGTCGGGCCGCTGGAAGATCAAGCACCCCGGCATGAAGCCG
The DNA here is from genome assembly GCF_042667905.1 of Streptomyces sp. NPDC057287. Taxonomy (NCBI): domain Bacteria; kingdom Bacillati; phylum Actinomycetota; class Actinomycetes; order Kitasatosporales; family Streptomycetaceae; genus Streptomyces; species Streptomyces sp. NPDC057287. Next base: position 75,820 of record NZ_JBHUYV010000007.1, read on the forward strand.
CTCGCCGAGGAGGCCGCAGGCATCCTGCCCGCCTCCTCGGTCACGTACGAGTGGATCCCGCGCGCGCAGAACAAGCACGCCGACCGGCTCGCCAACGAGGCGATGGACGCGGGCGCGCGGGGCGAGCAGTGGGACCCCGGGGCCTCCACGGCCGATACGGGGGCCACCCGGACCCGGGCCCTCCCGGAGGAGCCGCCGCCCCCGTCGGGCCCGCCCGGTGACGCGACGGCGGGAGCGGCGAAGGTACGCGCCGCGATGGCCGCCGCCCGCCCGGCGACGGCCGCCCCGCGGACCGCCCCGCAGGCGGACACGACGGCCGCCCCGCAGGTGGGCTGGGGGAGTGCGCCCGATCTGGGTGCGCCCGCCACCTTCATCCTGCTCCGGCACGGGGAGACGGCCCTCACCCCCGAGAAGCGTTTCTCGGGGAGCGGCGGGAGCGACCCCGAGCTTTCGGACACCGGGCGCCACCAGGCCGCCTGCGCGGCGGAGGCGTTCGCCGCGCAGGGCACGGTCCAGGAGATCGTCAGCTCTCCGCTGCGCCGCTGCCGTGAGACGGCACAGGCCGTGGCCGACCGGCTCGGCCTGGAGGTCCGTATCGAGGAGGGCCTGCGCGAGACGGACTTCGGCGTCTGGGAGGGGCTCACCTTCGCCGAGGTGAGGGAGCGGTACGGCTCCGACCTGACCGCCTGGCTGGCGTCCTCCGACGCGGCTCCCACGGGCGGCGGCGAGAGCTTCGCCGAGGTGGAGGAACGGGTCTCGGCGGCCCGCGACCGGCTGATCGCCCGCTACGCCGGCCGCACCGCGCTGCTGGTCACGCACGTCACGCCGATCAAGACCCTGGTCAGGCTCGCGCTGGGCGCGCCGCCGGAGTCGCTCTTCCGCATGGAGCTCTCACCCGCCTCCGTCTCGACGGTGGCGTACTACGCGGACGGGAACCCGTCGCTGAGGCTCCTCAACGACACCTCGCACCTGCGGTAGCGCGGGCGGAGCACCCGCGCGGTCCGCGACCGCGGGGGCTCAGCCGCGGCCCAGTGCCGACGCCTCGGCGGCCAGCCGCTCCACGCGCGCCCAGTCCCGGGCCGCCACGGCGTCGGCGGGCACCATCCAGCTGCCGCCCACGCAGCCGACGTTGGGCAGGGCCAGGTACGAGGGTGCCGAGGCGAGCGAGATGCCGCCCGTCGGGCAGAAACGGGCCTGGGGGAGGGGCGAGGACAGCGCCTTCAGATAGGCGGTGCCGCCCGCGGCCTCGGCCGGGAAGAACTTCATCTCCGTGATCCCGCGCTCCAGCAGCGCGACCACCTCGGAGGTCGTCGAGACGCCGGGAAGGAACGGCACGCCCGAAGCCTTCATCGCGTCCAGGAGGGCGTCCGTCCAGCCGGGGCTGACCAGGAAGCGCGCTCCGGCCGCGACGGTCTCGTCCACGTGTGCCGGGGAGATCACCGTGCCCGCGCCGACCACAGCCCCGGGGACCTCCGACGCGATCGCCCGGATCGCGTCGAGGGCGGCGGCGGTCCGGAGCGTGACCTCGATCGCGGGCAGTCCGCCCGCGACGAGCGCGCGGGCCAGCGGCACCGCGTCGGCCGCGTCCTCCAGGACGACGACGGGGACGACGGGGGCGAGGTCCAGCACGGAAGCGGACACGGCGGCGGGCGCGGAGGAGGTCATGGACTCATCCTGCCGCGAGAACCGCACACTGCGCAACGCGCGTTGCGCATGCTGCAACGTGTCGCCGTGGCGCCGAGCGCGGTGGGGCCCGGATCAGTGGATCTCGGTGACCACCACGTCGAGGGCCCAGGGCCGCCCCGCCCGCCCGGGAGCCTGCGCCTCCACCACGTACCCGAGGTCGCGCAGCACCTCCACCAGCTCCGCCGGACCCTTCGGTCGGGCCCCGGACACCAGCAGGTCGCGGACCATCCGGCCCTTCGTCGCCTTGTTGAAGTGGCTGACCACCGACCGCTTCTCCACCCCGTCCACCGTCCGGGACTGGAGCACCCGCACGCTCGCCGTACGCTCCGCGACGGCGCCCGCGGGCTTCCACGCCCCGGCGTACGCGGACGAGCGCAGGTCCAGGACGGGCCCGTCCCCGGCCGCCTCCGGCATCACCGCCGCCATCGGGGCGCGCCAGTACGCGTTCAGCGCGCCCAGGCCCGGCAGCCTCACCCCCATCGAGCAGCGGTACGAGGGAATCCGGTCGCCCACCCGCACGGCGCCCCACAGCCCGGAGAAGACCAGCAGCGACTTCCCGGCCCGCCGCTTCGCCGCCGTGTCCAGCGAGGCCAGGTCGAGGGCGTCGTACAGCACCCCCGTGTAGACCTCCCCGGCGGGCCGGGTGCCGGCCGTGCGCAGCTCGGCGTTCTTCGCGATCTCACCGCGCAGCCCCTCGCTCAGACCGAGCACCTCGCGGGCCTTGTCCTCGTCGGCCAGACACAGCTCGACGAGCTCGTCGAGGATCGCGGCACGCGCGTCGGCGAGGCCCGGCAGCGAGAGCGACTCCGGCTTCAGCGGTGCCCCGCGCCCCGAGGCGGCCTTACCTTCGGAGGGCGGCAACAGCACGAGCACGGGGCTTCTCCTTCATACGCGGCACAGGGCCCCGCGCGTGTGGGAGCCCCCGGCAAGGGTACGGGCCGGGGGCTCCCGGGCCCGCCGGGGAGACCGGGATGCCGACCCCGCCGCACCGGCCTACGCTCGGTGGCATGCCCCGCCGCCAGCTTCACGTGACCGGTGCGGACGGCACCCCGCTGCGGACGGCCCTGAGCGCCCTGCGCACCGGGCTCGGCCTGACCGCCGGCTTCCCGCCCGCCGTCCTCGCCGAGGCCGGGGAGGCGGCGGAGTCACCGGACCTGTCGGGCCACCAGGACGCCACGGACCTGCCGTTCTTCACCATCGATCCGCCGGCCTCCACGGACCTCGACCAGGCGATGTGCCTGGAGCGTCGCCCGCACGGCTTCCGGGTGCACTACGCCATCGCCGACGTCGCCGCCTTCGTCCGGCCCGGCGGAGCGCTGGACGACGAGGCCCACCGGCGGGTGACGACCCTCTACTTGCCCGACGGCAGGATCCCCCTGCACCCCCCGGTGCTCTCCGAGGGGGCCGCGAGCCTGCTCCCCGGAGAGACCCGTCCCGCCGCCCTCTGGCGGATCGACCTCGACACCGACGGCCGCGCCGTCGCCGCCGAGGTGCGCCGGGCCCTCGTACGCAGCCGTGCGAAGCTCGACCACACCGGCGTCCAGCGGCAGATCGACGCCGGCACCGCGGAGGATCCCCTCGTCCTGCTCCGGGACATCGGGCTGCTGCGGGAACAACAGGAGGTCGCCCGGGGCGGCATCTCGCTCGGCGTACCCGAGCAGGAGATCGTCGAACGCGGCGGAGGCTACGGCCTCGACTACCGCGCGCCCGTGCCCGCCGACGGCTGGAACGCCCAGATCTCCCTGCTGACCGGCATGGCCGCCGCGGGGATCATGCGGGACTCGGGCACCGGCATCCTCCGGACGCTGCCGGTCGCCCCCGACGGCGCCGTCGCCCGGCTCAGACGCTCCGCCGAGGCCCTGCGCATCGACTGGCCGCACCACGTCCCGTACGCCGAGGTGGTGCGCTCCCTCGACCCCGCGAGAGGCAGCCACGCGGCGTTCCTCCAGGAGTGCACCACGCTCCTGCGCGGCGCCGGATACAGCGTGTTCGAGCACGGAGACCTCCCCACCCCGGCCGTGCACGCCGCCGTCGCCGAGCTCTACACGCACTGCACCGCCCCGCTGCGCCGCCTCGTCGACCGCTACGCGGCCGAGCTGTGCCTCGCGGCGACCGCTGGGCGGGAGCCGCCGGAATGGGTGCTCCGGGCGCTGCCGGGTCTGCCCGAGGAGATGGCCGGGGGCACCCGCCGTGCGAACACCGTGGAGCGCGAGTGCGTCGACCTTGTCGAGGCGGCCCTGGTGGGCGACAGGGCGGGCGAGGTCTTCGACGGATTCGTGATCGACGTGAAGGACGGCGATCCCGGCGTCGGCACCGTCCACATCGAGGACCCGGCCATCGTCGCCCGGATCGAGTCCGCCGGCCCTCTTCCGCTGGGTGAACGCCTGCGCGTCCGCCTCACCCGGGCCGACCTCGACCCGCCGAAGGTCCTGTTCGCCCCCGCGTGAGCGCCACGACCGGACGCTCGCCGGGGCGGCCGGACCCCACGGCCGCCGGTCGCCGAGGCCCCCGGCGACCGGCTTGTCCCCCTCTCGTACGATCACGTACTCGGCTACGGGCTGCGTACCGACTCCGTACCAGGGAAGGTCTTATGCGTGAGTGACCTCGCCATCGCCCCCACGGCCGGCAGGCCCGGGCAGATCATCGCGGCCGCACGCGCTCTTCTGGAGGCGCAGGGCCCGGAAGCGCTGACCATGCGCCGGCTGGCCGACCGGGTGGGTGTCAAGGCGCCGTCCCTCTACAAGCACTTCCCGGACAAGTCGTCCGTGGTCGCGGCGCTGGCCGCAGAGATGCTCCGGGAGACCGCAGGCGTCCTTGAGGCCGCCGAGGCGGCTGCCCCTGGCTCCTTCTCCGCGCTCGCCACCGCGTACCGCGCCCACGCCCTCGCCCACCCGCACCTCTACCTGCTCACGATGGGGCGCGTCCTGCCCGACGGAGCGGCGGCGGACGCCGCCGCGGCCCCGCTGGTCCGCGCCGCGGGCGGCGACGAGGACCGGGCCCGGGCGGCCTGGGCCTTCGCCCACGGGATGCTCGTCCTGGAACTCAACGGCCGTTTCCCTCCGGGCGCCGACCTCTCGGCGGCCTGGGAGGCGGGCATCAGCGCCTTCACCGTCTGACGGCTCCGCGCGGGCGGCGCCGCACGACGGGCGCACGGAGCCGCCCGCCCCGCCGGGTAGCATGGTCACCACGGCAGACGAGCCGGGCGGACGGCCGCGTGAGGATCCCCGGATCCTCCCGAGGAACGTCCGGGCTCCACAGGGCAGGGTGATGGCTAACGGCCACCCGGGGTGACCCGCGGGACAGTGCCACAGAAAACAGACCGCCGGGGACCTCGGTCCCCGGTAAGGGTGAAACGGTGGTGTAAGAGACCACCAGCGCCTGAGGCGACTCAGGCGGCTAGGTAAACCCCACCCGGAGCAAGGTCAAGAGGGAGCGCCTCGGTGCTCCTGCGCGAACGTCCGAGGGCTGCCCGCCCGAGTTCGCGGGTAGACCGCACGAGACCGGCAGCAATGCCGGTCCTAGATGGATGGCCGTCTCCCCGGCCGCCGCGAGGCGACCGGGCGACAGAACCCGGCGTACAGCCCGACTCGTCTGCCGCCACCAGCGGTATTGCCTCGGTGAGGGCCTCCGACCTGCGTCGGGGGCCCTCATCCGGCTTCCGCAGCCTTGCGCATCGGGCTGCCCGGCCGCGACCGCCGCGGTGGTGAGGCCCGCCGTGACGGCGAGCACCGCACTCCGGGCGGAGCGGGGCTCGCCCTCTCCGGCGCCGGATGCTGCGCCGTCCGTCCCCGGCAAGACCCTGCGCGGCGCCTCACCTCGCCCGAGGCATCGAGCATCGTCCGTGTGCGCCCCACCCGGTATCCGGCAAGACCCTGCGCGGCCCCTCAGGGGGCGCCGGTCGATGATCTGTCCGTCGCTTCGGGCGGTTCCGCCGGGAGGGGCCGAGGCGGGGCGGCGGACGCCGTCGTCGCGCTCAGTGGCAGGAGCAGGGGGCGTTTCGCGGTGCGGCCGTCGCCGGAGGACCGGCCGCGCAGGCGGCGTAGCAGCCAGGGGCCGAGGAAGGCGGCCGTCCACCGCAGTTCGGCCAATGCGGCCTGCCGGGCGGAGGGCACCGCCAGCGGGGGCAGCGGGAGCGACCAGGCGTCGTCGCTCCCGGGCAGGCGGAGGGCGTAGGCGGCGGCCGCGGCGATCCGTTCGTGGCCCAGCGGGCTCGAATGGAGCCGGTCGGTGCTCCACAGGCGCGGGTCGGTGGTGACCGCGTGTCCCGCGGCTTCGGTGACCGTGACCCCGTGCCGGGCGGCCGCGGCGCGGATGTGGTCGTTGAGTTCGAACACGCGGGACCTGACAGGCCGGGCGATCGGCGCGATCTTCCCGATGTCGGGGAAGGTGAGGGTCACCACGTGGGCCCCGGCCGCGGTGAGCGCGGCGAACATCTCCTCCAGGTGGCCGACCACCTCCGCCGCGTCGAACCGGGGCCGGAGAAGGTCGTTGACCCCGGCGACGACCGAGGCCAGGTCGGGGCGCAGAGCGAGGGCGGGCCCCAGCTGTTCGGCGCGGACCTGGTGGGCGACGCGTCCGCGTACGGCCAGGTTGGCGTACGTGAGCGAGGGGTCGACGGCCGAGAGGTGCTCGGCGAGCCGGTCGGCCCAGCCCCGCAGTCCGGCGGTGTCGTCGCCGTCCCCGACCCCTTCGGTCTGGCTGTCGCCCAGGGCGACGTAACGCAGGTATTCACCGCTGCTCATGAACGGTCCGCCTTTCACGGAGAACGGCTGAGATGCGCAGGCACCAGCCCCGGTTGTCCTGCTCGAACGCCAGGCCCCGCAGGCAGGTCAGGTAGGGCCCGATCCGCTCGCCCCGGAGCAGGAACTCCTCCTCGTCGGTGTCGCCGCGCATCTGCCGCAGCAGCTTGCCGAAGAGCTCGATCCTGGCCTCTGCGGCGGACGCCCGTTCCTCCAGCTGCTCGATCACCGGTGCGAGGCCGATGTGGTCGGCGGCCTGGACCTTGACGAGCAGGTCGTCGCGGATGAAGGACGGCTTCGACAGGGTGGCGGCGAACTTCTCCAGCTCGGCGAGACCGGCGTCGGTGACCCGGAAGAGCCGCTTGTTGGGCCGGGTCTCCTGGACCACCTGCCGGCCGGCGACCAGCCCGTCCTTCTCCAGCTTCGCCAGCTCGGCGTACAGCTGCTGGGGCAGGGCGTGCCAGAAGTTCGCGACGCCGATGTCGAACGCCTTGGCCAGTTGGTATCCGCTGTACTCGCCGTCCAGCAGCGCCGCCAGCACGGCATGTCGCAAGGCCATCGAAGAGGCCCCTTCCCTTTTCTTGTCCGCCGCTCCATCATACTCAAGAAACTGACTAGTCACATTGTTGAGTAAGAGGAGGGGTCATGGAGACCGCCGAACGCTTCCGCGCCGCTGTGGAGAAGCACGATCTCGCAGCGCTGGACGACCTGTTCACCGAGGACATCCGTCTCCACAGCCCGGTGAAGTTCACGCCCTTCGAGGGCAAGCCCATGGTGTCGGGTCTCTTCGGAGTCCTGCTGCGCACCTTCGAGGACTTCCGCTACGTCGGGGACTTCGAGGGCACGGCCGAGGCAGGGGCCGGCGGTGAGGACGCTCCGTCGGCGATCCTCGTCTTCCGGGCGACCGTGAACGGCAAGCAGATCCACGGCATCGACATGCTCCAGTTCGACGAGGCGGGCCGGATCAAGGAGTTCACCGTGATGGTCCGCCCGCAGTCCGCGGTGCACGCCTTGGGCGAGGCGGTGCTCGCCGGCCTGGTCGCCGACGGCCTCGCGCCTCTGCCCGACGGCGGCTGAAACGCGACCGGAAGCGGGGTCGAGCGGAATCGGAACGGGAAGCGGAATCTGGATCGGGAGCGGGTGTCTCCGGGGCCTTCGCCCGGAGCGGTCGCTTCCGCACCTTCCGGCCAGGCGTGACCGGCCTCCGGTGGAGGGGGTGGGGTGATGATCCGGTGCTGTTCAAGGGGTGTGCGCGAGCACGGCCGGAGAGTTCCGGCCAGAGCATGATCGAATACCTCCCGGTATGCGGAGGACGGTTGATCAATTCGATCTGGAACCCGATAGGCTCCTTGGCGGCGCGGCGAGTTGACGCGAAGTCACTCGGCTGCCGCGATGCTGCGCGCGCTCCCCACGGGCCACGCCTGCGCCGCCCCCAGCTCGAAAGTGTTGCTCTCGAAGGATGCAGATGGAACTTGCCACTCCACCCCCGGCGGCACGCGCCCCGGTCGCTTGGTTCGGCTGGTGGCTGATGCCGCTGGCCTTAGGGGCTGGAACCGTCGTCACCGCAGTGGCGGGACCCGACGAGGTCCAGATACCCGCGACGTTCGCGGGCGCGGCGGTCACCGTCGCCGGCTCGGTCTGTGTGAGGCTCCTGATCCGGACCCGGTCCCAGCTCCGCCGCGCGGGCGACGAATTCCGCTCCGCTCAGGCCGAGCACTCCCAGCAGCTGTACGCGGACGTGCGCGGCCGGGAGCAGAGATTCGCATCCGAGCGCTCGGCCCTCGAAGCGCAACTGGGCGAGCAGGCAGCCCACTTCGATGCCAGGATCGCGGAACACACGCAGGCCTACGAGGCCGGCATCGCCGCACGGGCCGACGCCACGGAGCAGCGGTTCGCGCTCCAGCAGGCCGTCGTCGCCCGACTCGGTGAGACGCACCTCCCCGAAGCGGTCGCGCGACTGCGGGACGGCGAGGCCATCGACGACATCCTGGCGGAGGTCGGCCAGGAGGCCGACGCGAGTCCGGAGCTGCGCGCGGCGCTGCGCAGGGTCCTGCGGACCGCGCTGCTCGGCGTCGAAGAAGAGCTGAATCGTTCCACCTCCGCCGAACAGGCCGTAGTCGGTATCGGCAGCCGTATCCACGTGCTGACCGGCAGGCTTCGCGGCCGGCTGCACGAGATGCAGGGCGAGCACGGGCGCCTGCCCGCCGTGGCCCAGGGCCTCATGGAGCTGGACCAGGAGATCGGCCCTGCCGACTGCCTCGCGGCAAGCATCGGCGTACTCGGCGGTTCGGACCGGCCCGGGCGCCAGTGGCAGGAGCCCCAGCGGCTGCTCAGCGTGGTCCGGGGCGGCATCGGCCGCATCAAGGACTTCAACCGCATCCAGGTCCGTCACCTGCCCGAACTCGGTGTCGACGGCGGCCTGGTGGACCACCTCACCCTGATCTTCGCCCATCTCCTGGACAACGCGGCACGCTACTCGCCGCCCACCGAGCCCGTGGTCGTCTCCGGCAAGGAGGTGCCCAACGGCGTCGGCATCGAGATCCAGGACGCGGGCAAGGGCCTGAGCGACGAGCGGAAGCGCGAGGCGGAGCAGGCCATCGCGGGCACCTCGAAGGGCCCGGGCCTCGGCGGTGTGTCGGAGGACGCCAACCTCGGTCTGCGCGTGGTGGGCGCCCTGGCTCGCCGCTACGGCATCCGGGTCACCTTCGCGGACTCGCCGTGGCTCGGCACCTCCGTGGTCGTGGTGGTCCCCCACAAGTACTTCAGCCATCTGCCCGCCCCCGTCACCGGGCCGGCCGCGCCCGCCGTCATGGAGAGGGCGGAGCCCGTCCCCGTGCCGGCCGGAACCGCCGCGCCGGTGGACAGCACCGAAGCCGGCGGCCTCATGGACACCACGCCCGGGGGCCTGCCCCGACGCAGGAGCAGGCGGGCCGACGCACCGGCTGCCCGGCCGGACGCCACCGGCCGGCCGGCGGAGTCCATGGCCCCCGTGCCCCCGGACGCGTCGTTCGCCGGCCTCGCCGCCTTCGCCACGGCCGGACGCGAGAGCGCCCGGCCGGAGGTGAGGACCGAGGACGCCGGCCCGGGCGTACGCGAGACGACTGCCGGCCGCGAGTACAACCGCACTGAAGAGAGCGACTAGTCCACATGACGCAGCAGGGAACCGACGTGAGCTGGGCGCTCCGGGATCTGACGGAGAGCATCCGGGAGATCCGCTTCGCCCTCGTGGCATCCAGCGACGGCAAGGCCATCACCTCCTACGGCGCCGACGATCCGGACGACGTGGACCGCTTCGCCGCCGTGGTCGCGGGGCTGCAGGCGCTCGCACAGCCCGTGGCCGAGCAATTCCCCAAGTACGCGGGGCAGCTCCGCCTGGCGATGATCGAGGTCGACGGGGGCCACCTCTTCGTGGTGCGGGCCGGTGTGGAGACGTACCTCGGCGTCGTCGCCAGGGAAGGGCTCGACCAGGGCCTGCTCGGCCACCAGATGAGGGACCTGGCGCGCAGGATGGGTGAGCTCCTCGGCACCAGCCCGCGCCTGGAGGAGCACTCTGGATGAGTGGTCCCCGCCGGCCGACGGACCCGCCCGGTCTTGAGCGCTACTACGTCCTCACCGGGGGGCGCAGCGGACCGGGGGGTTCGGCGTCGACCCTGGACGTGGCGACCCTCATCATCTCCCGTGCCGCAGCCGGGACCGGCCTGCAGCACGAGCACGAGGAGATTCTCCGGCGCTGCCGCGATCCGCTGTCGGTGGCCGAACTCGGCGCCCACCTCGGATTGCCCTTCAACATTCTCGCGGTGCTCCTGGCCGATCTGCTGGACGCAGGCCGCGTCGAGGCCCGCGATCCCATTCCGGCGTCAGGCGCCGGCCGCGGGCCCGACCTCGCGCTCCTTGAGGAGGTACTCAGTGGACTTCAAAGGCTTTGACCATCCCGGCCGGCAGGCGGCCGGCGGCGGCACCCGCTCGGTGAAGGTGATGATCGCCGGGGGCTTCGGCACCGGGAAAACCACCCTGGTGCGCTCGGTCAGCGACATCAAGCCGCTCACCACCGAGGAGACGCTGACCCAGGCCAGCGTGGACGTCGACGACCTGATCGGGGTGGCGGACAAGCAGCAGACCACCGTCAGCCTCGACTTCGGCAAGATCGGCATCAACGAGGAGCTGGTGCTGTACCTCTTCGGGACACCGGGACAGGAGCGCTTCTGGTTCCTGTGGAACGGCCTGTTCAAGGGCGCCCTGGGAGCCGTGGTCCTGGTGGACACCCGGCGGCTGGCCTCCAGCTTCCGGGCCATCGAGGAGATGGAGCGTCAGAACGTCCCCTTCGTCATCGCCCTGAACGTGTTCCCGGACTCCAAGGACCACCCGGTCGAGGAGATCCGGGACGCCCTGGACATCCCCGAGCACACCCCGGTCGTGACCTGCGACGCCCGCGACCGGACCTCCAGCCGTGACGTGCTGATCGCGCTGATACGCCATCTCAAGGCACGCTCCGACGTCGCTCTGGAGCCCCGATGACCGACGGACACCCGGAGAACGACACGGACGCCCCCCGCGGCTGCCCCGTCATGCACGGAGGGGCCGACGGCCTCACCCGGCTCTACGGGCCGGACGCGGCGATCGACCCGCAGGGCATCTACGGGCGGCTGCGCAAGGAGCACGGAGCCGTGGCGCCCGTACTCCTGGAGGGGGACGTCCGCGCCTGGCTGGTCCTCGGCTACCGCGAGAGCAGGCGGGTGCTCGACAACCCCCTCCAGTTCAGCCGGGACTCGCGCATCTGGCAGGACTGGAAGGACGGGGGCGTCGAGGAGACCTCGCCGCTGATCCCGATGCTCGGCTGGCGGCCCGACTGCGTCTCCCAGGACGGAGAGCCGCACCGCAGGCTGCGCAGGGCGGTCACCGACAACCTGGACACCCTCGCGGGGCGCGGTATCCGGCGCCATGTCACGCACTTCGCGAACAAGCAGATCGACGCGTTCGCCGGGAAGGGCGGCGCGGACCTGGTGGGCGACTACGCCGAGTACCTGCCGATGCTCGTGCTGACGCGGCTCTTCGGGCTCCCGGCCGCCGAGGGGCGCAGCCTCGCGGTCTCCTGCGCCCAGGTCATCAAGGGCGGCGCGGACGCCCTCGCGCACAACGACCGCATCATGCGGATCCTCGGGGAGCTCGCCGAGCGCAAGCGGATCGAGCCCGGCCCCGACTTCACGACCGGGCTGCTCGACCACGCGGCGGGCCTCGACGAGGGTGAGATCCTCGGCCATCTGCGGCTGGTGCTGATCACCGCGCACACCACGACCAGCAATCTGCTGGCCCGGGTGCTGGAGCTGATCCTCACCGACTCCTCCCGTCTGGCGGGGCTCGTCAGCGGCCAGCGGGCGGTCTCCGAGGTCGTCGAGGAGGTCATGTGGAACACGCCCCCGCTGGCGGTCCTCCCCGGGCGCTTCGCCACCGCGGACCTCGAGCTCGGCGGTACGCAGATCAAGGAGGGCGACCTGCTGGTGCTGGGGCTCGCCGCGGGCAACCTCGACCCGGAGATCCGGCCGGATTCCGGTGTCTCCGTCCACGGCAACCAGTCGCACCTCGCGTTCAGCGGCGGTCCGCACGAATGCCCCGGCCAGAACATCGGCCAGGCCATCATCGAGACCGCCGTCGACGTCCTGCTGCACCGGCTGCCCGGCCTCCGCCTGGCCGTGGGCGCCGACGAGCTCACCTCGACCGCCTCCACCTGGGAGGCGCGTCTGGACGCCCTGCCGGTCGAGTTCACCGCGCAGTCCGTCTGAGTCCACTCATCCGTTCCCGCCCGGCCGTACCTTCCGGCCGGGCGGGAACGGTGTGTCAGACGGTGAGCAGGTCGTCCAGCGAACCGCGTCCCGCCAGCTCCGCCGTCGCCGCCGGGCCCTCCTTCGCGGCGGAGTAGCGGCCCGAGGTCAGCGCCCACTCGTAGTTGCCGCTGATCCAGTGCTGGATGGCTTCCACGCCCATCCGCACCTGGTCGCGCTGCTCGGAGCCGAGGCCGAGCTCCTCGCACATCACCGGGACGTGCGCCTCCAGTTCGAGGTACTCGTCGAGGCATTCCGTGGTCATCCGGTACGCCTCGTCGGCGGCCTCCTCCCACGTGCCGCCACGCTCACGGTGCAGTACGGCGATGAGGTTGTGGCCGTCCCCTCGGCGCTTCTCCCGCTCGAAGGAGTGGATGTCGTTCATGAACCCGATCGTGTCCGCCGCAAGGTCCCGCATCCTGACCATCAGGTCGTGTGCCTGCACCTGCGCCGGCACCTCGAAGCCGCGGCTGCGTTCACCCGCGTCGATGCTGTGGTGGATGCCCACGGTGCGGCGGCGGAACTCCGCGTACTCCTCTATGCCGAGTGTCCCGGCGCGGCCCTTGGCCGCCAGGTCGACCTCCTCGGTGTGGGCCACGAGGAAGCGCCCCCACGAGGCGGCGAAGCGGGTCCGCCAGGCCAGGGACATGCCGGCCGAGAGCTGTGCCCACACCTCGGCCCAGGCGGTGGTGATCGGGCAGATGACGCGCGGAGCCGTCCCGGCGGGGCGCAGCGGGGTGGCTATCAGCTCACGCGCGACCTCCGCTATGCGGTCCGCGCGGTCGGGGCTCCCGGCGTCGAACTGGTCGTCGAAGAGGAAGGCCAGGGAGAACCAGTTCATCAGGACGACCATGTCGTCGGCCGAGGCGTGGGGGTACGTCCGGGCCGCGGCCTGGGGCAGGTCCCAGGACCGGTACTCCTCGAACCCCGCCTGGCTGCGCACCAGACCCGTCTCCCACACCCAGCGCAGGTGGCGCTCGCGGGCGTGAGCGAGGTGCTCGCTCACCGGGGCATCGAAGGGGAGGTCGAATGTGACGTCCTGTGGCATTGGCGTCCTCTCTTGAGACGATTCACAGGCCCCCGCCCTGCGACCGGGCGATCGGGATTGACGCCCATTGACTCGAAGTGCGCGTTTTGAGCCACAAATTGATGACTCATCATGTGCGCCGTGATGCTGCCCAGAGCCTAAACGATCTATGCCACAAGATCGGAAGGAAGAATTCCCATCGGAATGAAGGCTTCACATGGTGCCCGGCCGGGCGAAAAGGAGGAGTTGGCTGACGCCTGCCCCGTTTCCTCACGTGGATCGCCGAAGTGTGCCGCGTCCGCGTCGGTGGCTCGCTTCGGGCCGCTCCGGGTGTGCGTCCGGGGGTGCGGGTGGCGGGATGCCGCCTTCACCGGCGCCCCCGGCCTCACGCCCCGGCCCGTACGGCCGGGCAGGTCTCGGGGGTCACCGGCGGCGGTGCGGGCGAGGGCTCAGGCCTCGCCCAGGTCGGAGCTGAGCCAGTGCTGGGGTCGCAGGTGGATGACGACCTGCTCGCCGTGTTCCTTCCAGGCGAAGTCGACGTAGCCCTCGACCTTCTCGGCGGGGAGGTAGCGCGAGGAGACCTCCACCAGTTGTTCGCGGGTGGCGGGTGTCGTGGAGACGACCGGCCCTTCGACCGAGACGTAGCGGACGGTGGGAGTGACGCGGTCGACCATGATGCTGAAGCGGCCCGACGCGGCGATGGAGGTGCCCTTGCGGGAGTCGCGCCCCGTCATGATCCACAGGTCGCCGCCGGGCTCGTACATGTACCAGATCGGCACCGTGAGTGGGGCCCGGCCGTCCTCCACCGCGTCCACGGCCAGCGCGGCGACGTGCGGTTCGGCCAGAAACTGCTCACGCTCTTCGCGGGTCAAAGCCACGGCTGAACTCCTCGGGTGGGGCGGTAGGCGTTGCCTTCGGCCGCATTATGCAACGTTTGCCCCGGTCCGGACGGGTAGTCACACGCCGTCCCGGTCCACGAGTCCCCGGGCGTCCGGCCGCAGCCGCCAGGCGTTCCCGCGCTGAGCGGCGGCCGGCTCGCGCCGGACGGGGGACGGCGGTACGGCCAGTACGGGGCACGGGGCGTGGGCCACGCAGTAGCGGGCCACGGACGGCCACAGGCAGCGGTGCAGCGCACCGCGCGGACCGGTTCCGACCACCAGCAGGCAGCCCTCGGCGGCGGCCGTCCCCACCAGTACGGCTCCGGGGGTGCCCCGTACGACCCGCCCGACGACCGGCACCCCGGCCCCGCCCGCGCCGAAGGCCGTGGTGAGGGCGTCGCGCAGCCTCTCGGCCGCATCCGTGCGGCACAGCCGGAGCGAGGGCGCCGGGCCGGTGCCGGCCCGGCCGCCGAAGCCCGCGCCGGGGGTGTCCCAGGCCAGAACCGCCCACAACTCGGCATTCCTCAGGTGGGCTTCGGTGGCTGCCCGGCGCAGCGCCGTCAGACTTCCGGGTGTCCCGCTCACTCCGACCACGACTCCGGGCCGCATGGAGTCCGCCTCTCTCGATCGCCGAACCGTCGCCCCCATCTCAGCGCGCGAGCGGCCGCCCGGCCGCGGTGCTGACGGCCCTCTGACGCACGGGGCGCCGATCATGACGGGCCGCTGACGCCCGACGGGCGCTCCTGGTATACCTGTGCGTTCACCGGCTGGGGGGAGCGACAGGATGGCTCAGGACACGTCCGTACGGCTGAGGGCGGCGGACGCCGGGGACGCGGAGGAGATCACCCGCGTCTTCCTCACGTCACGGGACGCGGCGCTGCCCGGTCTGACGCGGGTGCACAGCGACGAGGACACGCTCGCCTGGATCACCCATGTGCTGCTCCCCGGCACCAGGGTGTGGGTGGCCGAGGGGGAGACGGGGGAGCTGCTGGGCTTCGCCTCCCTGGACGGGGACGAGCTCGACCAGCTCTACCTGCGGCCGGACACCCTGCGGCGGGGTATCGGGACACGCCTGCTGGAGCAGGTGAAGGAGGCTTCGAGCGGGGAGCTGAGCCTCTACACGTTCCAGCGCAACTCCGGGGCGCGCGCCTTCTACGAGCGGCACGGCTTCGTCGCCGTGGCCTACGACGACGGCGGCCGCAACGAGGAGAAGGAGCCGGACGTGCTCTACCGGTGGACTGCGTCCGGCCGGCCGGACGCGGTAGGGACCGGGTGACCGGCCGGGCCGCCGGTGGGGGGCGGCCCCGAGCGGTCAGATGACCGGCGGGCGGCCCAGGCGCGTCATCCGCCACACCGTGCGCCAGCGCATCGGCTTGCGCTGCCCGCACTCGGTGCGCACCCCCTCGGCGAAGCCGGCCGCCCAGGCGCGCAGGCCGGAGGCCGAGCGGGTGCGCGCGAGGGTGAGGAGGAGCCAGGTGCCCAGGTAGACGGGGACCAGGAGGAAGGGCAGGTTGCGCCGGGCCAGCCAGACACGGTTGCGGGCGGTCATGCGGTAGTAGACCGCGTGCCGCGCCGGGGACGTCCTGGGGTGCTGGAGCAGCAGCCGCGGCTCGTAGAGGATCTTCCAGCCCGCGTCGAGAGCCCGCCAGGACAGGTCGGTCTCCTCGTGGGTGAAGAAGAACTCGGCCGGCCAGAGGCCCGTTCCGGCGAGCATCTCCATGGAGAGCGCGTGGCCGCCGCCGAGGAACGCGGTGACCGGGCCGCCGCGCATCGGGTCCCCGGCCCGGAGGCGCGGGACGTGCCGGCGCTGAGTCCCGCCGTGCTCGTCCGCGATGCGGAAGCCCACGATGCCGAGGCGCGGGTCGGCGGCGTACAGCTCCTGGACCGTGCCGACCACGTCCTTGTCCACCAGGAGACCGTCGTCGTCCAGCTCGATCACCACGTCCACGTCCCCGAAACCCGCGAGCGCTTCCAGCGCCTCGTTGCGGCCACCGGGGCAGCCGAGGTTCTCGTCGAGTTCGAGCAGTGTCACACCGCCGGCGAGGTCCGTCAGGCCGGGGAACGACCGGTAGTCCGGAAGCGGGGAGCCGTTGCCCACGACGATCACGCGGGAGGGCCGCACATCCTGCATGGCCACCGACGCCAGGAGCGCCTCGACCTGCTGCGGACGGTCCCCCATGGTCACGATGGCTACACCGACGCGTGGTACGGACAAAGCTCGGCTCTCCAGGGGGTTTCGGCTGCTGCGGCACCGCGGTCCTGCGCGGTGCCCGCGATCGTAACGTCTCGCGTTCAGCTTCCCGTGGGTGCCCGGTCACCGGAGGGCCGGTCCCCGTTCAGCCGGGAGTACATCAGCATGTCCCGGCGCCGTCCCCCGATCTCCTGCCAGTCGCGGAGGAGGCCCTCGCGCCGGTAGCCGGCGCTCTCGGCGGTCCTCAGTGAGGCCGTGTTCCACGGCTCGACCAGGAGCTGGACCCGGGGGATGCGCAGCTCGTGCAGGGCCCAGGTGGTGACCGTGCGCAGTGCCGCTCCCGCGACCCCCTGGCCGCGTGCCGGGGCGGTCATCCAGTAGCCGAGCGACGCCCTGCCCTCCGGCGCGTCCGCGAGCCAGAGGCCGATGGAGCCGACCGGCCGGCGGTCCCGGGTGCGGGCGATGGCGAACGGGTACCCGCGCCCGGTGGCCGCCCGGTCCCACTGGCGTCTGACGTAGGCCTCGGCCGCCTCGTCGGAGTAGGGCGAGGGGATCGTGGTGATCAGCGGGATGTAGTCGTCCTCCGCCGCCTCGCGGATGAGGGGCAGATCGCTCATCTCCCAGGGGCGCAGGACGAAATCCGCTCCGGCGGTCATGCTGGGGACGGTCAGCGGTTGTGCCATGTGCGTCATCCTGCCGCGCCCGCGCCCCGCCGCCCGGACCCGACTCACCCTGCGGACGTCCGGCCGTCGGACCGGCCGAGGAACACCCCGGCGAGCAGGGCCCCCGCCAGGACGAGCGCCGAGTTGACGAGGACCGCCGCCGAGACCCCGGACAGCACCGCGCCGGGCCCGGTGTCCGTACCCGCCCGCGCGGTGACGATCGCGCTCATCACGGGGATCCCCATGGTGATGCCGACCTGCTGCGTCATCGTGGCCAGACCGGTGGCCAGGCCCTGCTCCTCGTCGGGGAGGCCGGAGGTGGCGGTGACCATGAAGCCCACGATCATCAGCATGTTGCCGACGCCGCCGACGAAGGTCGCTGCCAGCAGGAGTGCGATCCAGCCGCCGGAGGTGCCGAGCGCCACCAGGGAAAGGGTGGCGGCGGCCTGGACGACGCCGCCCGTGACGATGGTGCGCCGGCTGCCGAACCGGCCCACCGCGCGGCCGCCGAGCATGCCGCCGATCACGGTCCCGATGCCCAGGACCCCGAACGCGAGGCCGGTGGCGAGGGGCGAGTAGCCGAGGACCTCCTGGAGGTAGAGCGTCAGCAGGAAGACCAGGGACGTCTCGGTGACGAAGGCGATGAGCCCGGTGGCGTTGCCCCAGACGACGGTGCGCCGCCTGAGGATGTGCACGGGAACGAGGGGCGCGGCGGCCCGCTTCTCGACGAACCAGAACCCGGCGAGGAGCGCGGCGCCCACGAGCAGTGCGGTCAGGGTGGTGGGGGTGGTCCAGCCGGACTCGCCCGCCTGCGTCAGGCCGTACACGAGGAGCAGCAGCCCGCCGGTGACGGCCGCGGCGCCCGGCAGGTCGAGCCTCGGCCGCTCGGCCGGCCGCGAGTCGGTGATGACGGACGGGGCGAGGGCGACGACGAGGGCGGCGACGGGGACGTTGACGAAGAAGGCCCAGCGCCAGGAGAGCAGATCGGTGAGCAGCCCGCCGAGGATCGCCCCGGCCGTGAAGCCGGCGGACATCAGCGCGCCGTTGAGGCCGAGGGCGCGTTCGCGCAGCGGGCCCTCCCTGAACGCCGTGGTGAGCAGCGCGAGTCCGGCGGGGGTGACGGCCGCGGTGGCCAGACCCTGGAGCACGCGTGCGGTGAGCAGGACCTCGGGAGAGGTGGCGAGCCCGCCGAGAGCCGAGGAGAGGCCGAGGACGACCATGCCGCCGGTGAAGAGGCGCTTGCGGCCGACCAGATCGGCGACGCGCCCGAACAGCAGGGTGAATCCGGCGGCGGCGAGGGCGAAGGAGGTGGCGATCCACTGGAGGTGGGCGAGGGAGAATCCGAGGCCCTCGCCCACGGCGGGCAGGGCGACGTTCAGGATCGAGAAGTCCACGGCGATCATGAACTGCGCGCCGAGGAGGAGGGTGAGCACGAGCTTCTGCCGGCCTGTCATGCGGACGGCCGGGGCCCGGGGAGGTGCGGTGGCGGGTGCCGTGCTGCTGGAGGTGGACATGGGGTGCCCTTTCCTGAAGGCTCGGAAGTGCTAACGGTTCTCTCGTTCCGTTAGTATGTGCGTCACCGTACCAGCGAGTGGGCTATTAATGGAACTGGAGAGCCGTTATGGGTGCTGAGGAAGTGGAGCCGGGCACGGTCCGGCCCGGCGGGCGCACGGCCCGGGTGCGGGAGTCGGTGCTGCGCGCCGCCGGTGACGCGCTGGTCGAGCAGGGCTTCGGCGGGCTCGATCTCGCCGATGTCGCCCGCCGCGCGGAGGTCGGCAAGACGACGGTCTACCGGCGTTGGTCCACCACGGCGGGGCTCGTCGCCGATCTGCTGACGGAGATGGCGGAGCAGTCCGTCCCGCGCGCGGACACGGGCTCCCTGGACGAGGACCTCAGGGCCAACGCGCGGTTGGTGGTGCGGACGTTGACCGACGCGCGCCAGGGCCCCCTCTTCGCCGCCGTCGTCGCGGCGGCGACCTGCGACGCCCGGACGGCCGAGGCCCTGCACCGCTTCTACGCGGTCCGCATCGAGGAGTGGGCCGGCTGCGTGGACGCGGCGGTCGCGCGGGGCGAGCTGCCCCGGGGTACCGACGCGCGCGAGGTGGTCCGGGCTGTGTCGGCGCCCCTCTACTACCGGCTGCTGGCCAGCGGCGACCCCCTCGACGAGACGGTCGCCGACCGGGCGGCCGCGGCAGCCGTGGCGGCGGCGAGAGCGGGCGTGTACGCCGACTGACGGCGGGGCCCGCACACGCGTGACCGGGCCCGTGCGGGCGGGGAACGGCGGGCGCTTGACTTCTCGTGCACTTCAACTCGTAGCTTCTGCCGACATGCAGACAGAGACGGACTGGCAGAAGAGGACACTGGGCCGCAGCGGGATCGAGGTCGGCGCACTCGGCTTCGGGTGCTGGGCGATCGGGGGCGAGTGGTCGACGCCCGACGGCAGCCCGCTCGGCTGGGGCAAGGTCGACGACGAGGAGTCGGTGGCCGCGATCCGCAGGGCGCTCGACCTCGGGGTGCGATTCTTCGACACCGCCGACGTGTACGGGGCGGGGCACAGCGAGCGCGTGCTGGGCAGGGCGCTCGCGGGCAGGCGGGACGAGGCCGTCGTCGCCACCAAGTGGGGCAACCTGTTCGACGAGCGGGCCCGCACGATGGACGGAGCCGACAGGTCGCCGGCGTATGCCCGCCGGGCGCTCGTCGCCTCACTGCGCAGGCTGGGGACCGACCGGATCGACCTCTTCCAGCTGCACCTGGGGGACACCCCGCTCGACGAGGCGGCCGAACTGCGCGACGCCTGCGAGGGGTTCGTGGCCGAGGGGCTGATCCGGGCCTACGGGTGGAGCACCGACGACCCGGAGCGTGCGGCACTGTTCGCCGGAGGCGAGCACTGCGCCGCCGTCCAGCACGCCTGCAACGTGCTGGAGGACGCTCCGGAGGTGCTGGGTCTGAGCGAGGAGCGGAGCCTGCTCAGCGTCGTCCGGAGCCCGCTGGCCATGGGCCTCCTCGCCGGTGCCCGCGATCCGGGCCGGCGGGCGGCGGCCGGTGACATCCGGTCCGCCCCGCCCGCGTGGCTGCACTGGTTCGAGGCGGGCGGGGTGCCCTCGGCGCACTGGGCGCCGCGCGTCGAGGCGGTGCGCGAGGTGCTGACGGCGGACGGCCGCACCCTCGCCCAGGGTGCCCTCGGCTGGCTGTGGGGCCGCAGCGGGCGGACGGTGCCGATCCCCGGCTTCCGGACGGTCGCCCAGGCGGAGGAGAACGCGGGCGCCCTCGCCCACGGCCCGCTGGCCCCGGCGCAGATGGCGGAGATCGCCCGCCTGCTCACCTGAGGGAGGGGTGGGCGGGGTGCGCGGGTCAGCCGATCCGGGTCCCCGTCCCGCTCACCCTGACCCGCGGGTCACCGGACCGCAGCTCGACGGTGAGGGTGCCGGGGCGGCCCATGTCGGCGCCCTGGTGGAGGGTGAGGACCGCGTCCTCGGGGACGAGGCCCAGCTCGCGTGCGTACGCGCCGAACGCGGCGGCCGCTGCGCCCGTCGCCGGGTCCTCGACCACGCCGCCGACCGGGAACGGGTCGCGGACGTGGAAGACCGTGCCGGACTCCCGCCGGACCAGCTGGACGGTCGTCAGGTCCAGCCGGTGCATGAGGGCTTCCAGGCGGGCGAAGTCGTACGAGAGGTTCGCCAGCCGTTCCCGGGTCGCGGCGGCCAGCACCAGGTGGCGGGCCCCGGCGAAGGCGATGCGCGGGGGCAGCGCCGGGTCCAGGTCGGCCGCCGGCCAGTCCAGGGCGGCCAGGGCCTCCGTCACGTCCTCGGGGGAGACGTCCTCGGTGTGCGGCTCGACGCTGGTGAGGGTGGCGCGGAGCTCGCCGCCCTCGCGGGCGACGCTGACCGGGACCGTGCCGGCGAGGGTGGAGAACACCAGGTCGCCCGGGCCGTCCCGCTCGGCGAGCGCGAGGGCTGCGGCCACCGTGGCATGGCCGCAGAAGGGGACCTCGGCCTTCGGGCTGAAGTAGCGGACGGTGTGCCCGCCGTGGCCGTCCGGTGCCGTGAGGAACGCCGACTCGCTGTACCCGAGCTCCGCCGCGACGGCGAGCATCGCCGCGTCGTCCAGGCCGGAGGCGTCCAGGACGACCCCGGCCGGGTTGCCCCCTTCGGGGTCGGCGGAGAAAGCGGTGTAGCGGAGGACCTCGGCGCTGCCGTGTGAGCTCATGTCGCAGGTCAACCGCGGCGTGCAGGCGGTCATTCCCGGAAGGGCCCCACGGGGTGCACGCAGGGGTGGCCCGGGGTCCTGACTCCCCGGGCCACCCCCTGGCCGCTCCACGGACCCCCCCCGGCCGCGGCGGCCCGTTCACTGCGGTCAGTGGCAGACCTTCACGCCGGTGCCCCTGCCCCAGGAGCAGGAGTCCAGGAGCGCGCCGCTCGGCTTGATCAGCCGCGCCTTGTCGCCGGTGTTGTTCCAGACGTACGAACCGCGGTTCCAGTACACGTGGGCCCCGGAGTTCCTGCCCTTGCCGGTGTGCACCCGGACCGTCTTTCCGGCGGCGACGGTGTAGCCGGGGAAGGTGTACGTGTAGCCGGTGTCGTCCTTCAGCTTGTAGCCCTTGAGCTGCAGCGCGGACTTCCCGTTGTTGTGGATGTCCACGTACTCGGCGACCAGGGACGTGTTCGTCCGGGTGTCCTTGCCGGGGCTGTCGTACTGGATCTTGCCGAGGTGCAGCCCGCCCTGATGGGAGGCCGCCGAGGCCGGAGCCGTGGCGAGGAGCGAGCCGGCCAGCGCGGTGGCGGCGGCCAGGGCGAGGGGCGCGGCGGTGCGTATGCGCATGCTTTGTGGTCCTTCTGTGTTCATTCGGTGAAGGTCAGCAGCATACGGGCAGCACGCGCTTGCCCGGACTCGATGGTTGAAATTCGCAAATTCCGCCATTCGAGGGTGAGTTCCGGGCAAGCGCGGATCGAGAATGATCAGCCTCGGCCCACGTACGGCATGGCCGTCGCCAGCACCGTCGCGAACTGGACGTTGGCCTCCAGCGGCAGCTCCGCCATGTGCAGGACGGTCCGGGCGACGTCGTCCGCCGCCATCACCGGCTCGGCGACGACCTCGCCGTTGGCCTGGAGGATCCCCGTGCTCATCCGCTCCGTCATGTCGGTCGCCGCGTTGCCGATGTCGATCTGCCCGCAGGCGATCCGGTACGGCCGGCCGTCCAGCGACAGCGACTTCGTCAGCCCGGTCACCGCGTGCTTCGTCGCCGTGTAGGCGATGGAGTGCGGACGCGGTGCGTGGGCCGAGATCGAGCCGTTGTTGATGATCCGGCCGCCCTGCGGGTCCTGCTCCTTCATCAGGCGGTAGGCGGCCTGCGCGCACAGGAACGTCCCCGTGAGGTTGACGTCCACCACCGTCCGCCAGTCCTCGTACGCGAGGTCCTCGACCGGGGCGGAGCGCGGCCCGAACGTCCCCGCGTTGTTGAACAGCAGGTCCAGCCGGCCGAAGCGGTCCCGCACTGCGGCGAAGAGTGCGGCCACGCCGGCCGGGTCGCTCACGTCGGTGGGCAGGCACACCGCCGTACCCGGGCCGGCCGCGGCGGCCGTCTCCTCCAGGGCTCCGGCCCGGCGCCCCGCCAGAGCCACGGTCCAGCCCGCACTCGTAAGGGTGACGGCGACCGCCCTGCCGATCCCCGATCCCGCACCTGTGACGACTGCGATTCTCTGCTCAGCGTTCATGGCCCGGCAGCGTACGGGAGGTTTCCGGGCGGCCTGCACCCGGTGCTCATCGCACCGCCATTCGGATGTTGTGTACGTGCCAACGGGAAGTCGTCGTCCCGCACTCCAATACCTCTGACAACATCCGGCAGGGGAGGGGCATATGACACCCGCACAGATCAGCAGGACGCCCGGTCAGCACGGTCATTCCGCCGAGCTGCGCGAGGCCGCGCGACGGCTCGGCCCCGGTGTGGGGCGCCGCCGTTTCCTCACGGCCACCGGCGCCGCGGCCGCACTGGCCTTCACCGTCGGCCTGCCCGGCGCGGGCACGGCCGCCGCCGCCGAGCTCGACGCCCGGAAGATCACCGAGGACCCCTTCACCCTCGGGGTGGCGTCCGGGGACCCGCTGCCGGAGTCCGTGCTCCTGTGGACGAGACTCGCGCCCCGCCCGTACGAGGCCGACGGCGGGCTGCCCGCCGAGCGCGTCGAGGTCCGCTGGGAGATCGCCCGCGACGAACGCTTCCGGCGGACCGTCCGGCGCGGATCCACCACGGCCCACCCCGAATTCGGCCACAGCGTCCACGTGGACGTCGGCGGGCTCGACTCCGACCGGGTCTTCTACTACCGCTTCCGCGCCGGCAGCTGGACCAGCCCCACCGGCCGCACCAGGACCGCACCCGAGCGCGGCGCCCGCACCGGGTCGCTGAGCCTGGCCGCCGTCTCCTGCCAGGCGTACCACGACGGTTACTTCACGGCCTACCGCCACCTCGCGGAGGAGGACGTCGACGTGGTCCTCCACCTCGGCGACTACCTCTACGAGTACGCGGTCACCGCCGCCGGCGGAGCCCGCGGCTACACCGACCGCGTCCTGCCGGACCACTTCAACCGGGAGACGCTCACGCTGGAGGACTACCGCATGCGGTACGGCCTCTACAAGTCCGACCCCGACCTGCGCGCCGCCCACGCCGCGCACCCCTTCGTCGTCACCTGGGACGACCACGAGACCGAGAACAACTACGCGGGCGACACCCCTGAGAACAGCGTCCCCCCGGAGGAGTTCCTGCTGCGCAGGGCCGCCGCCTACCGGGCGTACTGGGAGAACCAGCCGCTGCGCGCCCCGCAGCGCCCCGTCGGACCCGACATGCGGCTCTACCGCCGCCTGCAGTTCGGCCGGCTCGCCCAGTTCGACATCCTCGACACCCGGCAGTACCGCAGCAACCAGGCGTACGGCGACGGCTGGAAGATCCCCGGCCCGGAGTCCGAGGACCCGTCGCGCACCATGACGGGCGCGGCCCAGGAGCGCTGGCTGCTCGACGGCTGGAAGAACTCCGGCGCCCTGTGGAACGTCGTGCCCCAGCAGGTCACCTTCGCGCAGCGGCGCGACGTGCCGGGCGGCGCCTACAAGCTGTCCATGGACTCGTGGGACGGCTACCCCGCCTCCCGGAAGCGCATCATGGACGGCGCGGAGGCGGCCGGGATCGAGAACCTGATGGTCCTCACGGGCGACGTGCACGTCGGCTACGGCTTCGACCTCAAGAAGGACTTCGACGACCCGTCCTCCCGGACCGTCGGCACCGAGATCGTGGCCACCTCGATCGCCAGCGGCAAGGACGGCGCCGACAAGCCCGCCAACTGGGACAACCTGACCGGGGCCAACCCGCACCTGAAGTTCTACAACGGCCGCCGCGGCTACGCGCTCGTCACCCTCGACCGGGACGAGGCCCGCGCCGACTTCCGTACGGTTTCGGCGGTCACCACGCCCGGTGCGCCCGTCGCCACGGCCGGCTCCTTCGTGACCGAGGCCGGGAACCCGGGGCTCACCCCCGCCTGAGCCGGCCCCGCACGGGGTCAGGCGAGGCGGTCCGCCGGATAGCGGACGCCGATGCGGTCACGTACCGCGTCGAGCGTCCGCATCACGGCCAGCGAGCCCTCCAACGGCACCAGCGGGGACTCCTTCTCGCCCGCCAGCAGCGCCCGCGTCACCTCCGCGGCCTCGTACTGCAGGCCCGAGAGGCCCTGCGGACCCGGGCCCGCCACGACCTTCTCGGGCTCGCGCCCCGGACGGTGCAGGACGAAATGGTCCGGGTGGAAGAAGTCCCGCGGGAGGTCGATCCGCCCCGCCGTGCCGGTGACGGTCGCGGAGGTCGGCAGGTCGCCCACGATCGAGCAGCTCAGCAGCGCCGTGGCACCCGAGTCCCAGCCCAGCAGCATCCCGGTGTTCAGGTCGACGCCCTCCGGGGACAGCAGTGCGTCCGCCTGCACCCGGTCCGGCTCACCCAGCAGCAGCTGCGCGAACGACACCGGATAGACCCCGAGGTCCAGCAGCGCGCCGCCGCCCAGCGCGGGATCCCGCAGCCGGTGCTCCGCCCCGAAGGCGCCCGCGAAGCCGAAGTCGGCCTGTACCGTGCGGATCTCGCCGATCGCGCCGTCCCGCACCAGCTCCGTCATCCGGCGGACGAGGGGATTGCAGTACGTCCACATGGCTTCCATCAGGAACAGCCCGCGTTCCCGGGCCAGCTCCACCAGCTCCCGCGCCTCGCGCTCGTTGAGCGTGAACGCCTTCTCGCACAGCACGTGCTTGCCGGCCTCCAGCGCGAGCCCCGCCGCCTCACGGTGTGCGGAGTGCGGGGTGGCGACGTAGACGACGTCGACGGTCTCGTCCGCGACGAGCTCCGCCCAGCTGCCGTACGCCCGCTCGATCCCGAACCGGTCGGCGAACGCCTTCGCGGAGGCCTCCGTGCGCGAGGCGACCGCCACGACCTCCGCGCCGGATTCCTTCATCGCCAGCAGGTCCCCCGTGAAGGTCGCGGCTATGCCGCCCGTCGCCAGTACACCCCAACGCACAGTCCCGCTCATGCCCGTCCGCTCCCACGCAAAAAGGTATCGACCACTACGACTGACCTGAGAGCATAGATGTGGTTTCAACGAAGCGGAGACGAGGATGCCGGACAGCGGCGCGAGCCGGGCCCAGCAAGAAGACGAGCACATACCGACGACCAGCAAGGGCGCCGCACTCAGCGCCCAGGCCACCGCCACCCCCACCGCTGCGGGTGTCCCGGCCATCTCCACCACCATGGCGCCGGGCATCCCGGCCGCCTCCACGACCACCGCACGGCGGGCCGGACTTCTGGTCACGCTGGTGCTGGGCGGGCTCACCGCCCTGCCGCCCCTCTCGATGGACATGTACCTCCCGGCTCTCCCGGAGGTCACCGGCGCGCTGCACGCGCCGGCCGCGACGGTCCAGCTCACCCTGACCGCCTGCCTCACCGGCATGGCGCTCGGTCAGCTCGTCGTCGGACCCATGAGCGACCGCTGGGGCCGGCGCACGCCGCTGCTCCTCGGCATGGTCGTCTACGTGCTGGCCACCGCGATCTGCGCCGTGGCCCCCACCGCGGAACTCCTCATCGGCTTCCGCCTCCTCCAGGGCCTGGCCGGTGCGGCCGGCATCGTGATCTCCCGGGCCGTCGTGCGTGACCTCTACGACGGTGACGAGATGGCCCGGTTCTTCTCGACGCTGATGCTGATCTCGGGGGTCGCCCCCGTCATCGCGCCCGTGATCGGCGGCCAGGTGCTGCAGTTCACCGACTGGCGGGGCATCTTCGTCGTCCTGACCCTCGTCGGCGTGCTGCTGACCCTCGTCGTCTGGAAGTGGCTCCACGAGACGCTGCCCCCGGAGCGGCGGCACACCGGCGGTGTCGGCGACGCGCTGCGCACCATGCGCGGACTGCTGGCCGACCGGGTGTTCACCGGCTACATGATCGCGGGCAGCCTCGCCTTCGCCGCGCTCTTCGCCTATGTGAGCGCGTCGCCGTTCGTCGTGCAGGAGATCTACGGGGCCTCACCGCAGACCTTCAGCCTGCTCTTCGGGATCAACTCCGTCGGGCTGATCGCCGTCGGCCAGATCAACGGCAAGCTGCTCGTCGGGAGGGTCAGCCTGGACAAGGCGCTCGGCTTCGGCCTGACCGTCATCTCCCTGGCGGCCGTCGCCCTGCTGCTGATGACGTCCGGGGTCTTCGGTGAGGTCGGCCTGCTGCCGGTGGCCGCGGGGCTGTTCGTGCTCATGTCCGCCATGGGGCTGGCGATGCCCAACACCAACACCCAGGCCCTGATGCGCACGAAGCACGCGGCGGGCTCCGCCTCCGCGCTGCTGGGGACGTCCCAGTTCCTGATCGGTGCCATCGCGTCACCCCTGGTCGGGATCGCCGGCGAGAGGACCGCGGTGCCGATGGCCGTGGTGCAGGTGGTCTGCGCCCTGTCCGCGGTGGTGTGCTTCCTGCTGCTCTGCCGACCGTGGCAGCGGACGGGCGGCACGCGGCAGCCGCTGCTGAAGTGACCCGTGGCCGGCCGGGCGGGTCCCGGCCGGCTCCGGCTCAGCCCACCCGCGGATAGCCCAGCAGGTGCAGCCGGTCCTTGCGGTCCGTCCAGCGGAACACGCCGACGCCGGAGCTCTCCACCTCCGGCAGCCGCGTGTTCGGCGCCAGCGCCTCGACGTCCCAGGTCGTGAAGCTCACCGTGACCGGGCCGCCCCCGTCGCCCTCCAGGGCCTCGTCCGCGTCACGCGCGGTGGTCGCGCCGTAGGCACTGCCCCCGTCCGTCACCGACGCGAGCGTGAGCTGTGCCGAGCCGTCCGCCTCCTCGAAGCAGAACGCCTTCCGGGCCTTCAGGTCGAAGGCGAGGTTGCCCGCCACCAGGTAACCGCCCGAGGGCGAGACGACGGCCCGGGGATAGCTGCCCGGCTCTATGGCCGGGGTGTGGCACTCCACCGAGACGACCGGCTTCCCGGTCGCCGCGTCATGGACCGTCCACATCTGGTGGGTGGCTGCCCGCTTCGCGCCCTTGGCCGGTCGCCACTTCGCCAGGATCAGCCCGGGCGCCACCGCGGTCGGCACCCCGGTCGCGGGGTCCGCGCCCTTCGGGGCTGTCTTCCTGCTGAACCAGCCGCCCCGCACCCAGAATTCGCGCACCCCGCTCAGCAGCAGCCCCTCCGCGGTCTGCCCGCGCACCTCGGTGAGCTGCTTGCAGGCCGTGCAGCCCTTCGGATACGTCACCGCGGACGTGGGAATCTCCGACACCTCACCGCTGACCGGGTCCACGACCGCGCTGTTCGCCCTGCCGTCGCTGATGAGGACGCCCGGACCGGTGGCCGTGACGGTCGGCGCGCCGGTCCAGGGCACCTCGACACGGCGGCGCTCGCCGTCCACCACGTCGTACACGTCGAGGGAGACGAACGTCTGCGCCGGGGTGAGCCCGCCGCCGGTCTTCCCGAACGACCAGGTCACGAAGAACTGCCGGTCGTCCTTGGCGACGGTGAGCAGCTTCGGGAAGCGCAGCGGGTCCGGCGGCCGCCAGGCCTCGCCGCTCCAGCCCGCCCGGCCGGTCTCCGTGTCGAGGGTCCGCAGCCGGTAGCGGCGGCCGGGGGCCTCCACCAGATAGGCCAGCCGGCCCGTCGTGTGCGAGACGGCGTAGTCGGGCCCCGCGCCGACGACCTCCCAGCCGCGCCCCGTCGTGTACTCCGGCGGGACGTTCAGCTGCGTGGCGGGGCCGGCGCTCCTCCTCGCGGGCTTCTCCGGCTCGTCGTCCTCCCCGCCGCCGCCACCGCCCCCGCAGGTCGCCAGCAGGAGGAGCAGGGCGAGGAGGAGCACCCCGCCCACCAGAGCCAGGCGCACGATCCTCTGTCTCATGGTCCCCCCGGCGGGCCAAGCCCTGAGCAATCCCCGATGCGGCGTCGGCCAGCGTAGCAACGGGCCCATGGCGAAGAGCAGTTCGGTCCGGTAGCCGTTCCGTCCCGGTTCCGTCCCGGACCGCCGGACTGCGGGGAGCGGGTCCGCAGCGCCTACAATTCGGCGGTGAACGACACCCTCCCCACCGCGGAAGCCCTGCGTGCGGCGCTGGCCGCCCTGCTCGACGGGCTGCCCCCGACGCAGGCCGCGCAGGCCGTCGACCGGCTGATCGCCAGCTACCGCGGGACCACCCCCACCGATGCCCCGATCCTGCGGGACCGCTCGGACGTCGCCGCGTACGCCGCGTACCGGATGCCCGCGACGTACGAGGCCGTACGGTCCTGCCTCGGCGCACTCCGCGAGGCCGCACCGGACTGGGCCCCTGCCACCCACACCGACATCGGGGGCGGTACGGGCGCGGCGAGCTGGGCGGTCGCCGGGGCCTGGGACGGGCCGCGGACGACCGTCCTGGACTGGTCGGAGCCCGCACTGGCGCTCGGCCGCGAGCTGGCCGAGGCCTCGGGTGTCCCGGGCCTGCGGTCCGCCACCTGGGAGCGGGCGCGGATCGGCGTGTCACCGGCCCCGGCGCCCGCGGATCTGGTGACGGTCTCGTACGTGCTCAAGGAGCTCACGCCGGAGGACCGGGCCGCGGTCGTGGACGCCGCGGCGGCGGCGCAGGCCGTGGTGATCGTGGAACCGGGCACCCCGGACGGCTACGACCGGATCATCGAGGCCCGCGACCGGCTCATCGCCGCCGGCCTGACCGTGGCCGCCCCCTGCCCGCACGACGAGGCGTGCCCCATCGAGCGCGGCACGGACTGGTGCCACTTCTCGGCCCGGGTCAGCCGCTCCTCCCTGCACCGCCAGGTCAAGGGCGGCACGCTCAGCCACGAGGACGAGAAGTTCAGCTACGTCGTGGCGACCCGCTTCCCCACCGCCCCGGTCACCGCCCGGGTCACCCGCAGACCGCAGATCCGCAAGGGCCAGGTGCTGCTGGAGCTCTGCACCCGGGACGAGGGCCTGCGGCGCGCCACGGTCACCAAGCGGCACGGCACGCTCTACCGTGCCGCCCGGGACACCGCGTGGGGCGACGCCTGGCCGCCGCCCGAGGAGGACTAGGGGCTGACGTCCCCGGCCCGCAGCTCCTGCGTGCAGCACTTGACGCTGCCGCCGCCCTTGAGCAGCTCGCCCAGGTCCATCGGGACCGGCTCGAAGCCCCGGTCCCGCAGCGGGTCGAAGAGGCCCGTGGCGGCCTGCGGGAGCAGCACGTGGCGCCCGTCGCTGACCGCGTTGAGGCCCAGCGCGACGGCGTCCGCCTCCTCGGCCAGCAGCGCGCCGGGGAAGAGCCGGGCCAGCACGGACCGGCTGCCCGGCGAGAAGGCCCCGGGGTAGTACATGATCTCGTCGGCCGCGTCGTCGAGCACGCACAGCGCCGTGTCCAGGTGGTAGTAGCGCGGGTCCACCAGATCGAGACCGATCACCGGGCGCCCGAAGAACTCCTGGGCCTCGTCGTGGGAGAGCGGGCTCGACCGGAAGCCGCGTCCGGCCAGCAGGTAGGACGAGGTCACGGCGAAGTCGCCCTCGCCCTCGTTGACATGGGCCGGCTCGTGGATCTCGGTGAAGCCGTTGGCCCGGAACCACTCCCGGTGCGCCTCGGCCTCCGCGTACCGCTCCCGGTAGGCGAACAGTGCGCCGAGCACCCGGCCGTCGATCACGGTGGCCCCGTTGGCGGCGAACACCATGTCGGGCAGGTCGGGGCGAGGGGTGAGGAGCTCCACGGTGTGGCCGAGGGCCCGGTAGCGGTCGCGCAGGTCCTCCCACTGGGTGGTGGCCAGGGCCAGGTCCACGGGTTTGGACGGGTCCATCCACGGGTTGATGGAGTACGTGACCTCGAAGTGGGCCGGGGCGCACATCAGGTAGCGACGAGGGGTGGCGTCACGGGTCAAATCAGGCTCCTCACGAACGGCGGCCGGTGCCGCGGAACGGTGGGATGCGCACGGGGTGTGTGCGTGAGTTCATGGTGCGCCGCCCCGGGCCGCCGCGCTGTGATCCGTTCGGGTGGTTCCTGCGGGGTGACCGGGCAGGCGGCAAGACGATACGTATCGGCCCGTGACCCTCTAGGCTGGCCGGATGTCACCTCACAAGGCCCCCGACTCCAGCCGCCGCAGCGACCGCTCCCGCCGTGCGATCTGCGACGCGGCGCTCTCACTCGTCGGCGAGGTGGGGTACGCGAGGACGACGATCGAGGGCATCGCCGCCCGGGCCGGCGTCGGCAAGCAGACGATCTACCGCTGGTGGCCGTCGAAGGCGGCCGTGCTCATGGAGGCGTTCACCGACGAGGGCGCCCGCCGGTCGGCGGACGTGGAGGGGGTGGGGGTGGCCGAGGACGGTGAGCTGGGGATCCCCGACACCGGCGACCTGGCGGCCGACCTCAAGCTGGTCCTGCGGGCCACGGTCGACGGACTGAACGACCCCGCGGCCGCGGCACCGACCCGGGCCCTGACCGCCGAAGGCATCATGGATCCGGCGCTGGGGGCACAATTCGTCGAAAATCTGCTCGAACCCCAGCTTCAGTTGTATGTCACACGGCTACGGGCCGCCCAGGAGGCCGGTGAGGTGCGCGAGGACATCGATCCGCGGGTCGCGCTGGAGCTCCTGGTCGCCCCGCTCACGCACCGCTGGCTGCTGAGAACCCTTCCGCTGACCCACGCGTACGCCGACGCCGTCGTCGATCACGCGCTGCGGGGGCTCTCCGTCCGGCCGTGAGACCCGACAGGCGTTTCGTGACATACCGCACATGCGCGCCGGCCCCTGTTCGGCGGCCCGGACACCCCGCTTGGGAACTCTGGCCACCCTAGGAGCAGGATGGTGGGACCATGGAGGTACAACCGCTGAGGTGAGGGGATAGATGGGCGCCGATTCCGGCCGCTATCGCGGCACAGAGGGCAGGATTTCCCAGTGGCTGCGCAGGCGGCCGAAACCGCAGCCGGAGGCCGAGGAAGCCGCCCGGCTGGCGCTGCTCCTGGCCGTCGCCGAGGCGGGCATGCCCATCTCGCCCGCCGCGCACCCGGTCGGGTACCGATGTTCGTGCGAACGCGTCGGCTGTCCCACCCCCGCCCGGCACCCCGTCTCGTTCGCCTGGCAGACGCAGTCCACGACGGACAGCGCGCAGATCGAGCGCTGGGCCGCCAACCAGCCGCTGGCCAACTTCATCACAGCGACCGGCATGATCCACGACGTCCTGGACGTCCCCCTCTCCGCGGGGCGCGTCGCCCTGGAGAAGCTCATCGCCGCCGGCATCGACGTCGGCCCCGTGGCCCAGTCCGGCACGGACCGGATGCTCTTCTTCACCGCCACCCGCGGCACGCCCGAGGACGAGGACGAGTGGTGGCCCTGCGAGCTGGACTGCCACCCCGAGACCATGGACGAGCATCCGGGCCTCCGCTGGCACTGCCGCGGCAGCTACGCCCTCCTGCCGCCCGCACGGCTCCCCGGTGAGCTGGACGTGCACTGGATCCGTGGCCCGGAGAACCCGCTGCCCGACCCGCTGACCCTGCTCGAAACCCTCACTGACGCCTGCGCGCAGTACGCCGACACCGCGGACCAGAGCGACCTCGACCACGACTCGGTGGCCTGGCCGCTCAGCCGCTGAGCCCGCCCGGGACCCGGAGGCGCGCGGCCGCCGGGCGACGGACCCCGCGGGCCCTGCCGCCCGCGGCAGTCAGGAGCCCTGCGCCGCGACCAGACCGGGCAGCCGGTTCAGCACACGCACCTTGCCGTCGGCCTCACCGGCACCCTTCTTGGGCACGTAGACCAGCTGACTGGAGACGCGCTCCTTGGTGAGGGTGCTCTTCACCTCGCCGGTCAGGAGTGCCTGCACGTCCGCCGTGACCGTCGGCCGCAGTCCCCGCGCCGCGGTCTGCCGCTCGAAGTGCTTGCTGCTGAAGAAGACCAGCGCCCCGCCGTCCTCCGTCGTCAGGCCCAGCGGCGCGAACGTCCCGGAATCCAGCGCCCGGTCGTCGTACTGGTAGGAGAAGCCCGCCCTGCGGGTGTTCTTCCGCGCGTCCCGCCAGCCGGAGGTCATCGACCCCGGAGCGAACACGTCCGGTGCGCCGTCCCTGAGGTAGTCCGTGTACGTGCCGCTCAGCTCCGCCGGCGAGGTGGCCAGGGCCGCGTCGGTGCCGGCCGAGGGCACGGGCTGCGCCCAGCCGTCGGCGTCCTTGCGGAACTTCGGGATCTCGGACGGGGAGGCGACCGCCAGGTAGGAGACCTTCCACGGGGCGTCCGGCCCGGTGCGGACGAACGCCAGCAGCCAGCGCGTGTCCAGCTTCCCGCCGTCCTGGTCGCGGTTGGAGTCGGTGTCCGCGAGGAACCAGCGCGGCCAGCCGGCCTTCCTGGGGATGACGTACGAGGCGTCGGTCAGCTCCAGCGGTTTGTGGGCCGCGTTGCCCTGCGGACTGTTCTTGCGCCGCGCGACCAGACCGGCCTGGTTGATCGCACCCAGCGAACCCGTCACCCGGTCCGCGTCGAGGTCCGGATCGTAGGCCTTGTCCGCCTTGTTGTACGCGACGGTGAAGTCCTCCAGGGCTTCGGCGGCCTCGGACTTCGTCGCCCCCGGCACGACTTCCAGCTCACCGTGTACCGTCACGCAGCCGCTCGCCGTCACCACCAGTACCGTCGCCGTCGCGAGCCCCGCCGCCAGTCGACCCAGCCTTCTCATCCGTTGCCTTCTGCGCCTTCTGATCCGTCGTCCGCACTGACCGCCTGAACCCTACCGGGGCGAGGAACAGCGTGAGCGTGGGGATGAGATACAGCGCCCACACCGTGACCTGAAGGACGGTCGGATCGGCCTGGAAGTTGAAGATCCCCTTGAGCAGGGTGCCGTACCAGCTGTCCGGCGGAACCGTGGCCGTGACGTCGAACGCCTTGTCCGCCAGGCCGCCGAGGAAGCGGGCCTCCTGCAGGTCGTGCACGCCGTAGGCGAGGACACCGGCCGCCACGATCACGAGCATGCCGCCCGTCCACGTGAAGAACTTCGACAGGTTGATCCGCAGGGCGCCCCGGTAGAACAGCCAGCTCAGCACGATCGCGGTCGCGATTCCCAGCAGCACCCCGACCAGCGGCGAGGAGGATCCCTCCCCGCTCGCCCGCACCGAGGCCCAGACGAACAGCGCGGTCTCCAGGCCCTCGCGGCCCACCGCCAGGAACGCCGTGGCGACCAGCGCGCCCGTGCCCATCGCGAGAGCGGAGTCGAGCCTGCCGTGCAGCTCCCGCTTCAGGTGCCGCGCGGTGCGCCGCATCCAGAACACCATCCAGGTGACCAGCCCGACGGCGACGATCGACAGCGACCCGCCGAGCGCCTCCTGCGCCTCGAACGTCAGCTCCTGGGAGCCGAATTCGAGCGCGGCACCGAAGGCCAGCGAGAGGGCGCAGGCGATGGCGATACCGGTCCACACCGGGCGCAGCGCGTCGCGGCGTCCGGTCTTGACCAGGTAGGCGATGAGGATGCAGACGACCAGGCCGGCTTCGAGACCCTCGCGCAGCCCGATCAGATAGTTGCCGAACATGCCGGTCCTTCCACGGTGTCGGTCACGAGAACAGCGTCCGGCCCCACCAGTCGTCCGTGTCACGGACGCCGGGCGGAACGGCGAAGACGGCCGAACCCACGTGCTGGATGTACTCGTTGAGCGCGTCGGAGGCGGCGAGGCCGCGCTGCACAGGGATGAACCCCGCGCGCACGTCCCGCTGGTAGGCGAGGAAGAAGAGGCCGGCGTCGAGCCTGCCCAGACCGTCCGTGCCGTCGGTGAAGGAGTAGCCGCGGCGCAGGATCGTCGCCCCGCCGTTGGTGTCCGGGTGTGCCAGCCGCACGTGCGCGGTCGGCAGCATCGCCTTCAGGAACGGCTCGTCGCGCTCCTTCGCCCTGCCCACCGGTGCGCCCTCGCCCTTGTCGCGGCCGAAGATGTCCTCCTGCTCCTGCAGCGGAGCCCGGTCCCACGTCTCGATGTGCATCCGGATGCGCCGGGCGACCAGGTACGACCCCCCGGCCATCCAGCCGGCGCCGTCCGTCCCGTCCGCCCACACGTGCTTCCTCAGGGCGGCGTCGTCCGTGCCCGAGATGTTCCGGGTGCCGTCCTTGAAACCCATCATGTTGCGCGGGGTCTGGGCGCCCGGGGTCGTCGAGGACGTCTTGCCGAACCCCAGCTGCGACCAGCGGACGGCGGTGCGCCCCATCCCGATCCTGGCGAGGTTCCGGATGGCGTGCACCGCGACCTGCGGGTCGTCCGCGCACGCCTGGACGCACAGATCGCCGCCGCTGCGGGCGGCGTCGAGATTGTCACCGGGGAACTTCGGCAGGTCCACCAGCGCTTCGGGCCGCCGCCCGGACAGGCCGAAACGGCCGCCGGCGAACAGGGAGGGGCCGAATCCGAGGGTGAGCGTCAGCCGGGACGGCCGCAGGCCCAGCGCCTCGCCCGTGTCGTCCGGCGGGGCCTGCGCCGGTCCTCCGTACGCCCCTTCGCCCACGGCCCGTCCGGCCGTCATCCGCTCGGCGGCCCGGGTCCACTCCTTGAGCAGTGCGACCAGTTCGGCCCGGTCCTCCGTCGTCACGTCGAAGGCGGCGAAGTGGAGCCTGTCCTGCACGGCGGTGGCGATACCCGCCTGATGCGTCCCGTGGAAGGGCACCGCCGCGCCGCTGTCGGACGCCGGTTCCGGGCTCCCGCCGGAGCGCACGGCGGCCACCGCGCCGCCCGCCGCGGCGGCGCCCAGCGCCAGTCCGGCACCGCCCCAGCCGAGCAGGGCACGGCGGGAGGGGGCGGGGGAGCGGTCGGCGCCCCCGCCCGTGTCCTCGGTCTCCGTCATGGTCCGGCCCCTGCTACTTCGTGACCGTGGCGGCCAGCTTGGACAGCGGCTCGGCGAGCGCGTTGACGGCGTCCGAGAGCTCCTTGCGGTCCGCCTTGCCGACCTTGTCGTAGGAGGTGAAGTCGTAGGAGTCCTTGTCCGCGCGGTACTTGTCCAGCAGCGTGTTCAGCGCAGCGAACTGCTTGTCGAGCGAGGTGGTCAGCGCCGCGTCGTTCTTCGACGCGATCGGCTTCAGGAGGGCGTAGGACTTCTCCGCGCCCTCGACGTTCGCCTTGAAGTCGACGAGGTCGGTGTGGCTGTAGCGCTCCTCCTCGCCCGTGACCTTGCCGGTGGCGACCTCGTCGAGGAGCTCCTTGGCGCCGTTGGCCATCGAGGTCGGGGTGATGTCGGCCCGGCCTACCCGCTTCTGCCAGTCCAGCAGGTCCGTGTAGAGGGTGGGCGCGAGCGCCTTCTCCTCGGCGCCCAGCTTCTTGTCCTGCCACAGCGCCTTCTCCAGGCGGTGCCAGCCGGTCCACTTCTGGCCGTCCTCCAGGCCGTCCTCGCGGACGTCGACCTTCGGGTCGATGTCACCGAAGGACTCGGCGACCGGTTCGGTGCGCTCCCAGCCGATGCGTGAGCCGGCGTACGCCTTCTTCGCGGCCTCGATGTCGCCCGCGGCGACGGCGTCCGTGAAGACCTTCACCTTCGGCAGCGTCTCGTCGGCCTGGGCCTGCACGTAGGTGCGGTATCCGGCGACGGCCTCGTCCATCTCGGGGCTGCGCGCCGCCGCCTTGCCCCCGGTGACCTCGACCGTCTGGCGGATGCCCTTGCCCTTCATGCCGGGCTTGCAGGCGACCTCGTACGTGCCGGCCTTGATCTCGGCCGTGATCTTCGCCTTGGTGCCCGGCCCGATGTTCTCGCGCTCGGTGACGATCCGGTCGTCCGGGAACAGGACGTAGACCTCGGTGACCTTGGACCCCTTGTTCTCCACGGCGAGTTCGACGTGGCCCGCCGGGATCTTCTTGGACGACACCGTGCACGAGTCGTCCTTGGCGACGACCTGGACGGCTCCGTCGCCCTTGCCGTCGCTCTTCTCGGCGCAGCCCGTGACGGCGGTCAGTGCGGCCACCGTGGCGACAGCGGTGACGACGGAGGTACGAAGGGCTCGCATGCGGGGCTCCACAAGAGTCAAAAGGGCGGGGAACGGTGCGGACGACAGGAGGTGAGGCGGCCCTAACTTAACTGTGCCTTACCTCACCGACACCCGTCTTTCGCGTGATTCAGGTCTCACTCCGAGGGGGCGGAAACGGCCGGATCACGGCTGACTCATGGGGAACCCACAGGAAGGTCAAAAGCGGGTCAAGCAAGCCTTTTCGGTACGACGAGCGGCACCCCGGTCCGCGGGTGCGGGAACACCTCGACCGGCTGCCGGTACACCTCGCCGAGCAACGCGTCGGTGAACACCTCGGCGGGCGGCCCGGCCGCCGCCAAACGTCCGCCGTGCAGCACCACGGCCCGGTCCGCGTACGCCGCCGCGAGGCCGAGGTCGTGCAGCACCACGACCACCGCGTCCCCGGCGGCGGCCCGCTCGCGGCAGATCCGCAGCACCAGTTCCTGGTGGCGCAGGTCCAGCGCGGCCGTGGGCTCGTCCAGAAGCAGCAGGGGGGCGCGCTGCGCGAGCACCCGTGCCAGGGCGACACGGGCGCGTTCGCCGCCGGACAGCGCGGAGAAGGGGCGGGCGGCGAACTCCGTGACCTCGGTCGCGGCCATCGCCGCCGCGACCGCGGCGTCGTCCTCGTCCTCGCGGGCCGTCCCCGCCCAGGGTGCCCGGCCCATCCGTACGACGTCCTCGACCGGGAACGGGAAGGCGAGCGCGGCGGACTGCGGCAGCACCGCCCGGCGCAGGGCCAGTTCGGCGGGGGACCAGGACGTGGCCGGCCGGCCGTCGACGCGTACCTCGCCGCCGTCCACGGGCAGGTCCACGGCCAGCGCCGCCAGCAGCGTGGACTTCCCGGCGCCGTTCGGTCCGACGAGGGCGAGCACCTCGCCCGCCCGGACGGTCAGCTCGACGGAGTCGAGGACCGGCCGTCCGCCCAGCCGGACGCCCACCCCGGCCGCCTCGGCGGCGGCGGAGCCCGGAGCGGCGGGGGAGGGCAGCTCCCGGCCGCGGGCCGTGAGAAGTGCCTTGAACGGATTCATGCCCAACCACCCTGTCTGCGGCGGGTCCTGCGCAGGAGCCAGAAGAAGAACGGGCTGCCGAGGAGCGCGGTCAGCACGCCGAGCGGGAGCTCGGCGGGGTCGGCGACGGTGCGGGCGGCGAGATCGCCCGCCACCAGCACCAGCGCACCGCCGAGCGCGCTGCCCGGGACGAGGAAGCGGTGTCCCGGGCCGTTCGCCATCCGCAGCAGATGCGGGACGAGCAGCCCCACGAAGGAGATGATCCCGGCGACGGCGACCGCCGCGGCGGTCAGCAGCGCCACCACGAGGACGAGCACGATCCGCAGCCGCTCGACGTCGACGCCCAGGTGCCGGGCGGGCCGCTCGCCGAGCGCGAGCAGATCCAGCTTCCTGGCGTGGAGCGGGGCGACCAGCAGCCCCAGCGCCGCGCACGGCAGCACGGCGAGCACCTTCGGCCAGGTCGCCTGGGAGAGCGAACCGAGCTGCCAGAAGGTGATCTGGGTGATCTGCGCGTTGTCGGCGAAGAAGATGAAGAGGCCGATCAGGGCGCCCGCGAAGGCGTTGACGGCGATGCCGGTGAGGATCAGCGTCACCACCTCGGTCCGGCCGCCCGAGCGGGAGAGCACGTACACGAGCAGGACCGTGGCGAGACCGGAGACGAACGCGCAGACGGTGATCGTCCAGTTGCCGAGGAAGGTCAGCCCGAGCGCGATCGAGGCGACGGCCCCGACCGCCGCGCCCGCGGAGATCCCGATGACGCCGGGCTCGGCCAGCGGATTGCCGAACACCCCCTGCATCAGCGCGCCCGCGCAGCCGAGGGAGGAGCCGACGAGCAGGGCCAAGGCGACCCTCGGCAGGCGCACGTTCCACAGCACGCTCTCGCCGACCCGGTCCAGGGCCTGCCCGCCGAGGCCGGCGCGGTGCTGGAGGGAGGAGAGGACGTCGCCGAGCGGAATGCCGTAGGCGCCGAGCCCGGCGGAGAGCAGACAGCCGACGAGCAGCGCGGCGGACAGGGCGACGGTCAGGACGAACGCCCTCCCGCGCCTCGCCGGGGCGCGCTCCGCCCTGGTGGCGGACTCTTCGTACGAGGCGGTCGTCACGTGCCCTCCACGCCCTCCGGGTAGAGCTGGTCCACGAGTTCGGCCAGTACCCGGTCGGTGCGCGGCCCGTAGTTCAGCAGCACCCCGTCGTCGATCGAGACGATCCGGCGGTCCATCCCGGCGGGCGTCTCCGCGACCCCCGGGATCTTCACCAGCCCGTCGACGCCGCCCACCGAGTCGAGGCCCTTGGTCATCACCAGGATCACGTCCGGTGCGGCCTTCGCGAGCGCCTCGCTGGTGATGGCCGTGAAGTCCTTCGTCAGTCCGGAGGCCTTGCCGGCGTCGACGGCTCCCGCCGCTTCGAGCAGCGAACCGGCCCCGGACTCCCGGCCGCCCAGCAGATAGACGGAGGCCGAGCCACGCAGGTAGAGGAAGGCGACGCGTGGCCCGCCGTCCTCCCGGCGTGCGGGAACGGTCCTCCGCACGGCGGCGATGCGGGACTCCGTTCGCGTCCTGAGTTCGTCTCCCGCGGACTTCGCACCCAGGGCCGCGGCCACGGTGGCGATCCTGCGGCCGACATCGGCGAGATCCTTCGCCGGCTCGACGACGACCAGGGCGATCCCGGCGTCACGGATCTGGGCGACGGCCTCGGCGGGGCCCGTCGTGGTGTCCGCGAGGACGACGGTGGGCCGCAGGGACAGCACGCTCTCGGCCGAGACGTCATGAGCGCGGGTCACGACCGGGAGCTTCTCGGCCTGTTCGAAGGTGGCGGTGATGTCGCGGGCCACCACCTGCTCGCCGAATCCGAGCGTGAACACGATCTCGCTGAGCGATCCGGTGAGCGGGACGATCCGGTCCGCGGAGGTGACGGTGACGTCCTTGCCGTCCGCCGAGGGCACGGTGACGGGCAGCCGCTTCTCGGGGACCCCCGCCAGCGGCTCCACGGCGTCCGCCGTCGCGGCGGCGGACCGCGTGCTCGCCGTCCGCCCGGCGGGCGTTCCCGGGCCGCATCCGGTCAGGGCCGCCGCGAGTGTCACGGCGGCCAGCGTTCCGAGCCGTCCTGCCCGCCGTCGTACGGCTCTTCGGCCCGCCGCGGCGGAGTGCTGGGGGAGACGCACGGGTGCACCGTCCTGGGGTCTTGAGGGCGCGAGGTGCCGGAGGGGTTCCGGCGCACGCTGAAGTGATATTAGGTTAGCCTCACCTCACTAAGCTTAGGCTAGCCTTACTTCATCATCAGCCCGGAGGGCCCCATGCCGTCGTCCCTTTCCGTCCGCGCGCTCGCCGTCGCGCTTCTCGCGGTGCTGTTCGGAGCGTTGCTCCCCGCCTCCGCCGCGCAGGCGGCGAGCCGCACGGTGCAGGGCGGCCGGCTGGACTGGGGTATCAAGTCCTCCTTCCAGAGCTACGTCACCGGGCCCATCGCCCAGGGCAGCTGGAGCCTGACCGGCGGGGCCGCGACGGTCGGCGGGAGCCAGTTCCGCTTCCACTCGGCCACCGGCTCCTACGACCCGGCGAGCGGCGCCTTCCGGGCCGCGTTCTCCGGCGGGGTCCACTTCGTGGGCCACCGGCAGGCCGGCGGCGGCAACGAGCTCGACCTCACCATCAGCCGCCCCACGGTCAGGATCTCGGGAGGCGGAGGGACGCTCCACGCCGACATGGCCAGCAAGGAGCGGGGAAGCGGCCGCGTCACCACGAGGTCCCAGGTGCCGCTGGCCACCCTCGGCCTCGCCGGGATCAACATGAGGGGCGGCTCCACGCCCGTCGGCCTTGACAGCGTCCCGGCGACGCTCACTTCGCAGGGGGCGAGCGCCTTCGCCGGCTACTACGCGGCCGGAACGCCGCTGGACCCGGTCAGTCTCTCCGTCGACACGGAGGCACCGGCAGCCGCGAAGCCGTCCGAGCCGTCGAAGCCGTCGGCCTCCGTTTCGCCCTCCGCCGCGAAGAAGAAGGAGAGCGCGGGCCGCTTCGAGGACGCCGCCGTGGACTGGGGCGTGCGCCGCACCTTCCGCGAGTACGTCACCGGCTCCATCGGCCGGGGCAGGTGGACCCTCGCCGACGGCGCCCAGGACGGCGGGGCCGTCTTCCGCTTCCCGCGGGGCAAGGGCACGTACGACGCCGGGAGGAAGGAGCTGGACGCCGCCTTCGCCGGCAGCGTCCGCTTCACCGGAGCGGACGGCCTGGACCTGGAACTCGCCGGCTTCGCCGCGCGGGTGGCCTCCGGCAAGGGCACGCTCCTGGCGGACGTCACCAGCGACGGCGCCACCGACAAGGCCGTTCCGCTCGTCACCTTCGCCGCCGGGGGCCTCGCTCCCCAGGACGGTCTCGCCGTCCTCGCCGAGGCCCCCGCGACCCTCACCGCCGCCGGGGCCAAGGCTTTCGGCTCCCTCTACAAGGCCGGCACCGCGATGGACCCGGTCTCCCTCGCCGTCGCCGTCGACCCGAAGGCGGAAATGCCCGCGCTGCCCGACCTGGGCAGCGGGGCCGAACCGTCCGGAGCGCCCGCGGCACAGTCCGCCGTGACCCCTGCCGCCGCCGAGCCGGCGGCAGCGGAGTCCGGCTCCCGTACCTCTCTTGCCGTCGGGGGCGGGGCCGTGCTGATCGCGGCCGTCGCCGCCGTCCTGTACGCGGCCCGTCGCCGCCGTACGGCACGGAACACCTGACCACCCCTCTCATCACTTACGTTCCCCAGGAGTCACTGTCATGGCAGCCAACCGACCCATAGCCCTCGCCGCGGCCGTCGCCACCGCGGCCGCCCTCGGCGCGACGTTCGCCCTCCCCGCCCTCGCGGCCGACAGCGCGGCCCCGGCCGCCGCTCCCGCAGCCACCGTGGAGCTGACGGACGGCACGCTCGACTGGGGCTTCAAGGAGTCCTTCCGCAGATACATCGGCGGCGCCGGCACGATCACCGTCGAGGACGGCGCCACCCAGGCGGCGGGCAACGGGGTCTTCACCTTCGGCAACGGCACGGGGACCTACGACACCACCACCCACGGCACCGACACGGCCTTCGACGGCAGCGTCAACTTCAACGCCCACGGTGGCGCCCTCGACATCACCCTCTCCGACGTGAAGGTCTCGACGAGCGGCACGGCCGGCGCCGTCACCGTCGACCTCAAGACCCCGCAGGGCACCCAGGACGACGTCGCGTTCGCCGAGCTCGACCTGTCGGCGGTCCGGCCCGGTCAGGGCGAGGGCGGCGCGATGGTCTTCAAGGACATCCCCTCGAAGCTGACGAAGACCGGATCGGCTGCTTTCAACGGCATGTACGCGGAGGGCGAGGTCCTCGACCCGGCCACCCTGTCGGTCAAGTCGGTCACGACGCCCCCGACCGAGGAGCCGACGAAGGAACCGACGAAGGAGCCCACCCAGGAGCCGACCGAGGAGCCGACCAAGGAGCCTACGAAGGAACCCACCGGCAAGCCGACGGCCACCCCCACGGGCAAGC
The DNA here is from genome assembly GCF_042667905.1 of Streptomyces sp. NPDC057287. Classification (NCBI taxonomy): domain Bacteria; kingdom Bacillati; phylum Actinomycetota; class Actinomycetes; order Kitasatosporales; family Streptomycetaceae; genus Streptomyces; species Streptomyces sp. NPDC057287. The sequence continues at coordinate 117,726 of NZ_JBHUYV010000007.1, forward strand.
CCACCACCCCGGCCTCCCCGAACCCCTCCGTGTCGGCCACCACCCCGGCGGCCGAACAGGGCGAGGTCGTCGACGGCACCCTGGACTGGGGCGTCAAGGAGTCCTTCCGCTCCTACGTCACCGGTCCCGTCGCGAACGGCAAGGTCGAGACGACGGGCGGCGCCACCGCGTCGGCCGCGGGCTACCGCTTCCCCGACGCGACGGGCAGCTTCGACGCCGAGGAGCAGACCCTGGAGGCCGAATTCGACGGCACGGTCCGCTTCCTGGGCCACAAGGAGGGCGACGCCTACACACTCGACCTCTCCCTCACCGGACTCGAGGTCCAGGTGAAGGACGGCGCCGGAACCCTGGTCGCCGACGTCACCAGCAAGGACCGCGCAACCAGGAAGGTCACCACCCGCACCGGCCTCGCCGTCGCCGATCTGAAGCTCCCCAGCGGTGAACTCGCCGCCAAGGGAGGCGTGGTGACCCTCTCCGCCGTCCCCGCCACCCTGACCGCGGACGGCACCGAGGCGTTCGGCGGCATGTACGCCAAGGGCACCCCGCTCGACGCCCTGACCGTCTCCGTCGCCCTCGACGAGAACGCCGAACTCCCGGGAGGCAGCGGCGGATCAGGCAGCACCGGCGGTTCGGGCGGCACCGGCGGCAGCGGGACCATGTCCGGCGGCACGGTCGGCGGCGGGACCGTGGGTGGTTCGAGTTCCCTCGCCTCCACCGGATCGGGCCTGCCGGCCGGTGCGCTGATCGCCGCCTCCGGCGTCGTCGTCGCGGCGGGCGCCGGTGTGGTGATCGCCGCGCGCCGTCGCCGTACCGTCTGATCCCGTCCCCGCTCCACGAGGGCCGCACCGGCACAGCGTGCCGGTGCGGCCCTCGTGGCGTCGGGACACCCCGCGCGGTGCTTGAATGCGCATGTGAACGACTTCGACGTACCCGAAGGCATCGACGTACTGCGTGTGTTCTGCGGACCGGACGGCCGCCACGGCAACGCGCTGGGCGTCGTGCGCGACGGACGCAGGTATCCCGACAACGAGTCCAGGCAGGCGCTCGCAAGGAAGCTCGGCTTCAGCGAGACGGTGTTCGTGGACGACCCGGAGCGCGGCACCGTCGACATCCGCACCCCCGGGCTGCGGCTGCCGTTCGCCGGGCACCCCCTCGTCGGAGCAGCCTGGCTGCTCGACCTGGAGGTCCTGGAGCTGCCCGTCGGCGACGTGACGGCGCGCCAGGACGGCGAGTTCACCTGGATCACGGCCCGCCCGGAGTGGGCGCCGGAGAGGGCGCTGGAGCGGTACGCCTCGGCCGCGGAGGTCGAGGCGCTGACGGGGCCGCCGCCCGGCGAGGGCTGGCTCTACGTCTGGGCCTGGGAGGACGAGGCCGCCGGCCGTGTGCGGGCGCGCGCCTTCCCCCGGCGCGACGACGGCATCGACGAGGACGAGGCGACCGGCGCCGCGGCCATGCTGCTGAGCGCGGAGCTCGGCCGGGCCCTCAACATCACACAAGGACGCGGCTCCCAGATCCTCACCGCACCCGCGCCGGACGGCACGATGGAGGTCGGGGGCCGCGTCCTTCTGGTGGTCACGTCCTGATCACGCGCTGAGCGGGAAGACCTCACCGAGCTCGCGGAAGACGGCCGTGTTCAGCGCGAAGGCGCGCTTGCACTCGTCGATGATGCGCTGCTTCTCCAGGTCGTCGGCGTTCACCGCGTCCAGCAGCTCCCGGTAGTCCCGCTTGAAGGCGGCCGGGTTGGAGATCTGCTCGAACACGTAGAACCGCACCCCGTCGCCCTTGCGCTCGAAGCCCCAGGTCTTCTCCGCGGTGCCGCGGATGATCTGGCCGCCCGAGAGGTCCCCGAGGTAACGCGTGTAGTGGTGCGCTATGTATCCGGCGGGCCAGTCCCGGGCGCACTCGGCGACCCGCGCGGCGTACGCGGCGGTGGCCGGCAGCGGCTCCAGGCCGTCGCGCCACCCCTCGCCCCGCAGATGGGCGAGGTCGCGCTCCAGCTCGGCCGTGCGCATCAGCTCGGGCTGGACGAACGGCCCGGCGACCGGGTCCGTGCCCAGGGTCTCCGCACCGTCCTCCAGCGCCCGGTAGACGAACCACAGCTGCTCGGTGTAGCGCGCGTACGCGTCCACCCCGAGCCGGCCGCCGAGCATGTCGCTCATGAAGGTCGATGACTCGGCCTCCGTGTGCTGCTCGTGCGAAGCGGTGCGGATGAGGGTGGAGAAGGGGGTGGTGGCGGTCGAGTCCAAGGCGGGCCTCCGGGGACCGAGGGGGACGGGAAGTCCGGACAGAAACATGCATACCGGCGGCAGCTGTGCACGCCGCCGCGCACCGATACGCCGATCCTCCTGCTTAGGCTTACCTAAGTCAACAGGTTCCCGACTGCCTGTCGGTAAGGCGGCCGTCCGGCGGGGACCCTACGGAAGCGTCAGGATCTCCGCCCCGGTCTCGGTCACCACCAGTGTGTGCTCGAACTGCGCGGTCCGCTTCCGGTCCTTCGTCACCACGGTCCAGCCGTCGTCCCACATGTCGTAGTCGTGGGTCCCCAGCGTCAGCATCGGCTCGATGGTGAAGGTCATCCCCGGCTGCATCACGGTCGTCGCGTGCGGGCTGTCGTAGTGCGGGATGATCAGGCCGGAGTGGAACGAGGAGTTGATCCCGTGCCCGGTGAAGTCACGTACCACCCCGTAGCCGAACCGCTTCGCGTACGACTCGATGACGCGCCCGATCACATTGATCTGCCGGCCGGGGCGCACCGCCTTGACGGCGCGGTTCAGCGACTCCCGGGTGCGCTCCACGAGGAGGCGGGACTCCTCGTCGACGTCGCCGCAGAGGTAGGTGGCGTTGTTGTCGCCGTGCACGCCGTCGATGTACGCGGTGACGTCGAGGTTCACGATGTCGCCGTCGCGGAGCACGGTGGAGTCCGGGATGCCGTGGCAGATGACCTCGTTGAGCGAGGTGCAGAGCGACTTCGGGAAGCCCCGGTAGCCCAGGGTCGACGGGTAGGCCCCGTGGTCCACCATGAACTCGTGGGCGATCCGGTCGAGTTCGTCCGTGGTGACCCCCGGGGCGATGTGCTTGGCGGCCTCCTCCATCGCCTGCGCCGCGATGCGGCCCGCGATCCGCATGCGCTCCACGGTGTCGGAGTCCTGGACCTCCGGCCCGGTGTACGGCGTGGGGGCGGGCTTCCCCACGTACTCGGGGCGCCGGATCCTTCCGGGGACGGAGCGGACGGGAGTGATCTCCCCTGGTACGAGAAGCGACTGGCCAGACATGTCAGCGAGTCTAACCAGCGTCCTCGGGGCACCATGGCAACGAGGAAAGGATCCCGCAATGGCCCTGTTCAAGAAGCGCACGGTGGGCAAACCGGGCGAATGGTACTACTGCCTGGAGCACAAGAAGGTCGAGGAAGGCCCCGAGTGCCCGGGGAAGGACCGCTTCGGCCCGTACACCACGCCGGGGGAGGCGCAGCGCGCGATGGACACGGCGCGTGAGCGGAACCTGGAGTGGGAGAACGACCCGAAGTGGCACGACCGCACGGAGGGGTCGGAGGGCGGGACGCCGGGCCGCCCGGGCTGACCGGGGCCGGGGACGCCCGGCGGATCGCGCCGGGGCGGGTGGCGGGTGCCTGTCGCCCGCTCCGGTCCCGGCCGCCCCCGGCTCCGGCGTCGTCCTGGTCAGCCGGTGTGGATCGCGTCCAGGGCGGCGAGGGCCTCGGCGTCGAGTGTGACGGCGCCCGCGGCGACGTTCGCTTCGAGGTGGGACACGTCGGCGGTGCCCGGGATCAGCAGGGTGCCCGGGGTGTGGTGGAGGAGCCAGGCCAGCCCGATCTGGGCGGGAGTGGCGCCGAGGGAGCGGGCGACGTCCTGTACGACGGGGTGCTCGTTGACCTTGGGGAGGCCGGGGAAGGCGCTGCCGAGGGGGAAGTAGGGCACCCAGGCGATGCCGTGGACGGTGCAGGTCCGCACCAGCTCCTCGTCCTCGCGCGCCAGCAGACTGTAGGCGTTCTGGACGCAGGCGATCCCCACCGGGAGGGCCCGCCGCAGGTCGTCGAGGCCGATGGTGCTCAGGCCGATCGCACCGATCTTGCCCTCGTCGCGCAGGGCCTCCATCTCGGCGAGCTGGTCGTCGAGGTCGACGATCTGGTCGGGGCCGGCGGACAGCCCGAAGCCCGACGTGGTGGCGCGGCGCAGGTTGACGAGGGGGATCCGGTCCAGGCCGAGGCTCTTGAGGTTGGTCTCGACGTCGGCGCGGAGCTCGGCGGGGTGCTGGGCGTAGCGCATCGGTGCGGGGCCGCCGGGGTCGGGGGTGGCGCCGACCTTGCTGACCACGGTGACGCCGTCCTGGGGACGGATCGCTTCGCGGATCAGGTCGTTGGAGTAGCCGTTGCCGTAGAACTGCGCGGTGTCGATGTGGTCGATGCCGAGCTCGACCACGCGGCGCAGGAGGGCCAGCGCGCCGGCGCGGTCCTCGGCCATCCGGTGGAGCTGCATCGCGCCGTAGCCGATACGCGAGACGGTGCGGTCGCCGAGTCGGCCGGCCCCTCCGGCGCGCGGGGCGCCGGAGGCGGTGGCCGGTGAGGAGGGCAGGGGGGAGGCGGGGGAGGTCAAGGGGTCCGTCCTCGGATGTGGGAAGCTGGGGTCGAGTGGAGGAATCCTCCACTTCTACGACCGTAACAGGAAGCGGAGGAATCCTCCACTATGGTTCCGCGCGCAGCCGGCGACCCTGCCTCCCCGGAATCCGGCACACCACGTGCCGCCCGGACCGACGCACGCCGCAACCGCGACAAGATCATCCAGGCGGCCCGGGCCGCCTTCACCTCCGCTGCGGGACCGGTGGCGCTGGAGACCGTCGCCCGGCAGGCGGGCGTCGGGATCGCCACCCTCTACCGCAACTTCCCGACCCGCGACGCGCTGGTGGAAGCGGTCTACGCGAACGAGCTGGACGCGGTGGCCGCCGCCGCGCCCGCCCTCCTCGACGAGCTGGCCCCGCGGGCCGCGCTCCGCGCGTGGATGGACCGCTACATCGCCTTCTCCGCGACCAAGCACGCGATGCACAAGGATCCGCGTGTCGGCCCCACCGCAGGGAGGACGGCCCCCCTGCTCCCCACCCGCGAGCGCATCACCGAAGCCGTGGCGACGCTGCTGAGGGCCGGGGCGGACGACGGATCGCTGCGCACGGACGTCGACGCCGACGACGTCACCACGCTTCTCCTCGGCGTCTCCCTCGCCGCGGTGGCGGGCATCGAGCCCGAGCGGACGGCGCGCCACCTCGACCTCGTCGCCGACGCGCTGGCCGCCCCGGAACGCCGCCTCTGACCCGCCCGGCGCGGGGAAGGCCTGCCCCGCGCCTACGGGACCCGTCACCACCGGGCCGGCGGCGGGGCGGTCAGCTGGTCGGCCAGGCGGGAGAGGCGGTCGCGGAAGGTGCGGCGGCCCCGGGGGGACGGGGAGCCGTTCTCCCCGGCCGCCGCGCTGACCAGGTGCTGCACCGTGTCCAGGTCGACGTCGTCCTCGTCGGAGACCGTCAGCGCCTCGTGGGCGAGACCCCGCACCTCGGGGTCGCCGCCGTCCAGTGACAGGACCGTCGCCCCCGCACGGCGCGCGTCATGCACGCGTTCGAGCAGCCCTCCGTCCGGCCGCTCCGGTGCCACCACGAGCAGCGTCTCGCCGCGCCCGGCCGCCTCGATCCGGCCCAGCCCGACGGCCAGGTGCGCCGGGTCGTCCGGCTCCACCCGGTGGCGTACGAGCGTGGGCCGCAGCTGCGGCAGGCCCGACCAGGTGGACTCGTCCACCAGGTGCGCGGCCATGTGCCACGGCTCGTAGACCTCGGTCCCCACCAGCAGCAGCCCGCCGCCCTGCGGGACGACCGACGCCCGCAGGGTCCGGGCGAAACCCCGGGCCGCGGCCGGCCACTCCGTCCCGGCGAGCACCTCACGCAGCAACGCGACTCGTACGGCATCCATGGCCCGGCATCATGCCTCCACCTGGCCCCGGTGACTGCCCGACCGGGGTAATCCACCCGAACGGGATCCGCGGTCCCCCGTTCCGTGGCACGCGTCGCAGAGCGCGGAAGCGCGGATACCGCCTCCCTACCTGGCAGTAGGGTCGGCGCCATGACTACGAACGACAGTGGAAACGCCCCCAAGCCCCCCGCCAAGGACCCCTGGGACCTCCCCGACGTGTCCGGCCTGACCGTGGGTGTACTCGGCGGAACCGGCCCTCAGGGACGCGGTCTCGCCTACCGGTTCGCCCGCGCGGGACAGAAGGTGGTCATCGGCTCGCGCGCCGCGGACCGTGCCGAGGCCGCCGCCGCCGAGCTGGGTCACGGCGTCGAGGGCGCGGACAACGCGGAGTGCGCGCGCCGCAGCGACATCGTGATCGTCGCCGTGCCCTGGGACGGCCACGCCAAGACGCTCGAATCGCTGCGCGAGGAGCTCGCCGGAAAGCTCGTCGTCGACTGCGTCAACCCGCTCGGCTTCGACAAGAAGGGCGCCTACGCCCTGAAGCCCGAGGAGGGCAGCGCCGCTGAGCAGGCCGCCGCCCTGCTGCCGGACTCCCGGGTGACCGCCGCCTTCCACCACCTCTCGGCGGTGCTCCTCCAGGACGAGGCGATCGAGGAGATCGACACCGACGTGCTGGTGCTGGGCGAGGCCCGCGCCGACACCGACACCGTGCAGGCCCTCGCGAGCAGGATCCCCGGCATGCGGGGCATCTTCGCCGGCCGGCTCCGCAACGCGCACCAGGTCGAGTCGCTGGTCGCGAACCTGATCTCCGTCAACCGCCGCTACAAGGCACACGCGGGGCTGCGCACCACCGACGTGTGAGCCCGTGCAGGGAGCCGAATCGGGCATGAGGGACACTGGACGGGACCGCACCACCCCCGGACAGGAGCACCAGCCCTCATGCCCCGCCTCGCTCTCTACTCCCTCGTCGTCTGCGTCCTCGCCGTCGCCGCAGCCGTGGTCTCCTTCGTCCAGGGCGGCATCCTGCTGGGTGTCGTATGGGTGCTGCTGGTCGGCCTCTCCTCGAACATGGCGCTGTTCTACCTGCGCAGGCACCGGGCGGAGTCCCGCGCCGAGGCCCTCTAGCGGATCAGGGCGCAGCCCGGGTCCCGGTCGCCGAACCACTCCTGCCAGAAGCGGTAGGTGTCGAGGCCGCAGTACGTCTCGACCTCGCTGACGCCCAGGCCCCGCAGCAGCGCGTCCACCGCGTCGAAGAAGACCCCGTTGACCTCCGGGATCCACAGGAGCGCGAAGACCGCGATGAGCCCGAAGGGCGCGAACGGCTCCACCTGGCGCCGGACCTTGTAGGAGAGCCACGGCTCGATCACGCCGTAGCCGTCGAGCCCCGGGACCGGCAGGAAGTTCAGGATGGCCGCCGTCACCTGGAGCAGCGCCAGGAACGCGAGCGCGAGCCGGAAGGACAGCGGGACGCCGTCCAGCCCGCCCAGCCAGAACGGCGCCGTGCAGACGACGGCGAACAGGACGTTCGTGAGGGGACCGGCTGCCGAGATCAGGCTGTGCTTCCAGCGCCCGGTGATACGGCCCCGCTCGATGTAGACCGCCCCGCCCGGCAGACCGATGCCGCCCATGATCACGAACAGCACGGGCAGCACGATGCTCAGCAGGGCGTGGGTGTACTTGAGCGGGTTGAGGGTGAGATACCCCTTCGCCCCGACCGTGATGTCCCCGCTGTGCAGCGCGGTGCGGGCGTGCGCGTACTCGTGGAGGCAGAGTGAGACGATCCACGCCGCGGTGACGAAGAGGAAGACCGCGAAGCCGGTCTGCTCGGCGAAGTCCGTCCACACCGCCCAGCCGGAGACTGCCGTGACGGCGGCGATCCCGAGGAAGACGGGGCTCACCCGCCGGTCGCTGGGGCGGCGGAACGCGGTGGTCATCTGCGGTACTCCTGAGGGGCTGGACGGCGGCTGGAGCCCCCGACAGTACGGGTGACACGGCGAGAACGTCCCGGAGCCGGGTGGTAGTTCCTCGGAAGGCGGTGCCGTCACGGACAATGGGCGCGTGCACTACGGCATCCTCGGTACCACCCTCGCCCTCCGCGCGGACGGCACGCCCGTCGCCCTCGGCGGGGCGCGGCTGCGCGCCCTGCTCACCGTGCTCGCCCTGCGCCCCGGGCACACGGTCCCCGCCGGGGTGCTCGTCGACGAGGTGTGGGACGGCGATCCGCCCGCCGACGCCCTCGGTGCCCTGCAGGCGCTGGTCGGCCGGCTCAGGCGTGCGCTGGGCCGGGACGCGGTCGAGTCGGCCACGAGCGGCTACCGTCTCGCCGCCGACCCGGACGCCGTGGACCTCCACCGCTTCGAGCGGCTCGTGGGGGAGGGCTCCCGGGCGCTGGAGGAGGGCGACGCGGCGAAGGCCGACAGCGTCCTCGGCGAGGCGCTCGCCCTGTGGCGCGGGCCCGCCCTCGCCGATCTGCCGGACCGCTCCGTGGCGGCGGCCCGCTGGGAGGCCAGGCGCCTGGACGCCCGGCGCACCCGGACCGAGGCCGTCCTCGCGCAGGGCCGCGCCGAGGACGCCCTGCCCGAACTCGCCGGGCTCTGCGCCGACCACCCCCTGGACGAGCCCCTGCAGGCCCTCCGTGTCCGGGCGCTGCGGGACGCCGGACGCACCGCCCAGGCACTCGCGGCCTACGACGAGGTGCGCATGCTGCTTGCCGACCGGCTCGGCACCGATCCGGGCCCCGCACTGCGTGCGCTGCACGCGGAGCTGCTGCGGGAGGACGTGCCCGCGCCGCCGCCGCCCGCCCCAGCCCCCGCCGCCCGGCCGGGCAATCTGCGGGCCAGGCTCACGAGCTTCGTCGGACGTGAGGCGGACATCGCCGACCTGCGTGAGGACCTGACCCGCGCCCGGCTGGTCACCCTCCTGGGCCCCGGCGGCGCGGGGAAGACGAGGCTGTCCCAGGAGGCGGCCGAATCCGCCGGTCCGGCCGCCTGGCCGGACGGCGTCTGGCTGGCGGAGCTCGCGCCGGTCGACGATCCCGAAGCGGTGCCGGAGGCGGTCCTCACCGCGCTCGGCGGCCGCGGGACCGTGCTGCGCGGGGCGGGCGCCGAGGAGCTCCGGGTGGCGGAGCGCAGCGCCGGAGAACCGCTGGCCCGGCTCACCGAACACTGTGCCGGGCGCAACATGCTGCTGCTCCTGGACAACTGCGAGCACCTCATCGAGGCGGCCGCGGCCCTCGCCGACCATCTGCTGGCCCACTGCCCCGGCCTCACCGTCCTCGCGACCAGCCGTGAACCCCTCGGCGTACCGGGGGAGTTCGTCCGGCCGGTGGACCCGCTGCCCGATCCGACCGCGCTGCGCCTGCTCGCCGAGCGGGGGGCCGCCGCACTCTCCGGCTTCCGGGTCGACGCGGACGAACGGACGGCGGAGGCCGCCGCCGAGATCTGCCGTCGCCTGGACGGGCTGCCGCTCGCGATCGAACTCGCCGCCGCCCGGCTGCGCATGCTCACCCCCCGCCAGATCGCCGACCGCCTCGACGACCGCTTCCGGCTGCTGACCAACGGCAGCCGAACCGTGCTGCCGCGCCAGCAGACCCTGCGGGCGGTCGTCGACTGGTCCTGGGACCTCCTGGACGAGGACGAACGCACCGCGCTGCGCCGGCTGTCGGTCTTCTCCGGCGGCTGCACCCTCGACGCGGCCGAGGCGGTCTGTGCGAACCGGCCGCAGAGCGCGTACGACGTCGCGGGGGTGCTCGGCTCGCTCGTCGACAAGTCCCTCGTCGTCGCCGCCCCGGCCGTGGACGGCCGCATGCGCTACCGCCTCCTGGAGACCGTCGGGGAGTACGCCGCGGAACGGCTCGTCGAGGCGGGGGAGAGGGACGTCGTCGAACGGCAGCACCTCGCCTTCTACCGGGAGCTGGCCCGCACCACCGACCCCGAACTCCGCGGCGCCGGACAGCTCGCCGCCCTCGCACTGCTCCAGCGCGAGTACGAGAACCTGCGCACGGCCCTGCGGCACGCCGTCGCCGCCGGCGACGAGCAGGAGTCGCTCAGCATGGTGCTCTCGCTCGCCTGGTACTGGCAGATGCGTGATCTGCGCAGCGACGCCCTGCAATGGGCCGAGGCGGTCTCCGCGCTCGGCCCCGACCCGTTCGCCGCGCCCGCCGACACCGCGCCCTCGATCACCGAACGCTGCACCGACGCGCCGCCGCCGATGGGCCCCGAGCTGCTCCAGGAGGCCCGGCGCCAGGTGGCGCTGCTCCGGATGGCCAACATGGACCACGCGATGGACTTCTGGGCGAACGAGGGCGACATGGCCCGTCTGCGGATCATCGCCACCACCTACCGCCCGGGCCAGCCCCAGACCTGCCGCAGCCTGGGCACGCTCTGGTTCTTCGCCGTCATGCTCACCGGGGAGGTCCCGGACGTCCGCGGGCTGCTGGACGAGACGGTGCGTACCGCACGAGGTCTCGGATTCGAGTGGGAGCTGGCCTCCGTGCTCCAGATGCGTGCCAACGTGCTGGCCAACCGTGCCGACTGGGCGGGTGAGGCTCATGCGGACGCCGACGAGAGCCTGGAGATCTTCGGCCGGCTGGGCGACGACTGGGGTGCGGCGGAGGCGCTGTCCGCCCGCGGCGAGGCCAACGAGAAGGCGGGCGAGCACGCCCGGGCCGCCGAGGACTACCGGGCCGCGATCGGCTATGCGGAGAAGCTGGACGCCCGTGCCCAGGTGCTGGTGCTCCGTACCCGCTACGCGGCCGCTCTCGTCGAGCTGGGGCGCGTGCCGGAGGGCGAGACGATCCTCCGGGACGTGCTCGACGAGGGGCGCAACATGGCGCACGAGGCGACGGCGTTCGCCCGGTTCTTCCTCGCCTTCGCCCTGGGCGCGACCGGCCGTACCTCCGAGGCCCGCGAACATCTCGCCGTGCTGCAGAGGGACTTCAGGTCGCAGTCCGTAGGCGTCTTCGAGGCGTTCGTGACGGGCGGACTGGCCTGGCTGGACAACCAGGACGGGCGGTACGCGGACGCCCTTGTCCTGGGCCGGGAGGCACTGCTGCGGGCCGACGACCGGTTGTCGCGGATGGTGGCGCCGGACATGCACGTGCTTTACCTGTTCACCGTGGCACGCGCGCTGGGCGGCCTCGGCGAGGAGCGCGGGGCCGCTCTCGCGGCACGGCTGCTGGGTGCCGGGCGGGCGTCGCTGCCTGACGCGCACGTGCCGACATCGATGGAGCGCGTCGACTGCGCCTCGGCGGTGGAGCTGGCCCGCGGTGTCCTCGGGGACGCCGCCTACGAGGCGGCATACGCAGAGGGCGGCGGCCTCTCCATGGAGGAGGCCACCGCCCTCGTCGAGGCGTACCGGGACTGAGAGGTCAGGACGCCTTGCGGAACTTGGACACGGCGAGCGGTGCCATCACCGCGGTGATGACCACGGTCCAGCCGAGCGTCACCCAGACGGAGTGGGCGAGCGGGCCGCCCATCATCAGGGCGCGGGCGGCGTCGGCCAGGTTGGACAGCGGGTTGTAGTCGGTGAACGTCTGGAGCCAGCCGGGCATGGTCTTCGTCGGCGCGAAGATGGACGAACCGAACTGGAGCGGCATCAGCACGAGCATCCCCATTCCCTGGACGGCCTGGGCCGTCTTCATGGTCAGTCCGAGCAGGATGAAGATCCACATGATGGCGGCGCCGAACGCGGCCGAGAGGGCGATCGCGCCGATCAGCCCGAGCACCGACTCCTGGAGCTGCATGCCGAGCGCGAAGCCCATGCCCAGGAGGATCAGGGTGGCGACCATCATCCGGCCGAGCTCGACCACGATCTTCGCGATGAGCACGGAGGAGCGGGCGATCGGCATCGTGCGGAACCGGTCCATGACGCCCTTGCGGAAGTCGTCGTTGACACCGGAACCGACCGCCATGGCGATGTTCATGCCCATCATCGCCATGAGACCGGGGATCAGGTAGTTGAGGTACTCCTGCCGGCCGCCGCCCATGCTGCCGCCGACCGAGCCGCCGAACACGTACACGAACAGCAGCGTGAAGATGATCGGCATCAGGAGCGCGTCGAACATCGACTCCGGATCCTTCTTGATCTGGAGCAGGTTGCGCCGCACGAGTGCCCCGATGTGGCGCAGGTTGTTCCGCAGCCCGATCCGGCCCTCGTCGTGGAGCTTCCCGGCCGGTGCGGCCGCGTCGGTGGGGGCGGGCGTCAGAGTCGTCGTGCTCATGCCGCGACCTCCTGGGGAATCGTGTCGGTGACGGTGGCCTTGTCGCCCGTGATGGCCAGGAACACCTCGTCCAGACTGGGCAGCGCGGTGGAGACGTGGGCGAGCGAGAAGCCGCGGGTGCCGAGCAGCCCGATGACGGCGGTCAGCTGTGCGTCACTGAGGATCGGTACGTAGAGGAGTCCCTCGTCGGGGACCGCCTGGGCGCCGGCGACGCCGTCGAGGCCGGCCTCCCGCAGCGCCTGCGCCATCGCGGCCAGTTCGGACGGGTCGGAGGGCCGGATCTGCAGGGTGCGGCCGCCGACCTTGGCCTTGAGCTCGTCGACACCGCCCCGGGCGATGATCCTGCCGTGGTCGATGACGGTGAGCTCGCTGGCGAGCTGTTCGGCCTCTTCCATGTACTGGGTGGTGAGCAGCACGGTCGCCCCCTCCGCGACCATGCGCTGCACCTCGTCCCAGACCTCGTTGCGGGTACGGGGGTCGAGCCCTGTGGTCGGCTCGTCGAGGTAGAGGACGGCCGGGCTGCCGATCATGGAGGCGGCCAGGTCCAGCCGCCGCCGCATGCCGCCGGAGTAGTCCATCGCGGCCTTCCTCGCCGCGTCGGTGAGGGAGAAGCGCTCCAGCAGTTCGTCGGCGCGTGACCGTGCCTTCTTGCGCGGCAGGTCGAGCAGCCGCCCGATCATGTAGAGGTTCTCCCAGCCGGAGAGCTTCTCGTCGACCGAGGCGTACTGCCCGGTCAGGCCTATGGTGCGGCGCAGCTGGCGGGGCTGCTTCACCACGTCGTAGCCCGCCACGACCGCGTGCCCGGCGTCGGGCAGGATCAGGGTGGACAGGCAGCGTACGAGGGTGGTCTTTCCGGCACCGTTGGGACCGAGCACGCCGAGGACGGTGCCCTCGCGCACGTCGAGGTCCACGCCGTCCAGCGCCTTGGTCGTGCCGTAGTGCTTGACCAGCCCCCGTACCTCGACGGCGTTCTTGCCGCCCCTGAGGTTCTTGTCGTTTTGCGTCATGGACACCATCAGACCAGCCGCCACCGACAAGTCACCGACATATCGCTGACAGCGGGCCGACAGCGGAGCGGCGGTTCTGTCGGCGGAGTCCCCGCGGACGGGCGACAGCCCGCCGATGGGGGAAGTCGGCGGGCTGTCGGTGGTGCGGCAGTGGTCTGAGGGGCGTCAGTGGAAGGTGTGCTCCGCGGCCGGGAACGTACCGCCGACGACGTCGTCGGCGTACGCCCTGGCGGCGTCGGTCATCACCTGACGCAGGTTCGCGTACTGCTTGGTGAAGCGCGGCACCTTGCCGCCGGTCAGGCCGACCATGTCGGTGTAGACCAGCACCTGCGCGTCCGTGTCGGGGCCGGCGCCGATGCCGACCGTGGGGATGTGCAGGGTGCGGGTGACCTCCGCGGCCAGCTCGGCCGGCACGAGCTCCAGGACGACGGCGAACGCTCCCGCGTCCTGCACCGCCTTCGCGTCACGCAGCAGCTGCTGCGCGGCCTCCTCGCCGCGGCCCTGCACCCGGTAGCCCATGGCGTTGACGGACTGCGGGGTCAGGCCGATGTGGCCCATGACCGGGATGCCGGCCTCGACCAGGAGGCGGATCTGCTCGTGGGAGCGCTCGCCGCCCTCCAGCTTGACCGCGCCCACGCCGGCGTCCTTGATCAGCCTGGTGGCGTTGCGCAGGGCCTGGACCGGGCCCTCCTGGTACGCCCCGAAGGGCAGGTCGGCCACGATGAGGGCGCGCCGGGTGCCCCGTACGACGGCGGCCGAGAGGATGGTCATCTCGTCCATCGTGACGGGCACGGTGGTCTCGTAGCCGAGGTGGCAGTTGCCCATGGAGTCACCGACGAGCATGACCGGGATGCCGGCCTCGTCGAAGACGGACGCGGTCATCGCGTCGTAGGCGGTGAGCATGGGCCACTTCTCGCCGCGCTCACTGGCGGCGGCGATGTCGTGGACGGTGATGCGGCGGGTGCTCGTGCCCCCGTAGAGGGCCTTACCGGCGCCGGGAGTGGGGCCCGCGGGGGGTGTGGCGGAATTCTGCGCAGCCTGAAGCGACATGGCCAACGGCTCCTTCGTCATCTCGAGGCGCCCTGACGGCGTCCCCGGATCCCTTCCATGGTGGCATCCCGCGACCGTTCCCGTGAAGTGGGCCCACCGGACGCCGTGAACGGTGCGGGGCGGACGGGTAAAGTCTTTACAATACGAGACGGTCTCGTATTGGAAGTCCACTAGAGTCGTCGCCATGCCCATACCGTCCGGCGCTCCCGTCGCCGCGCCCCGTGTCCCGGAAGCGGTCCACCGCCGCCGCTGGGCCATTCTCGGCGTCCTCATGTTCAGCCTGCTCATCGTCGTTCTGGACAACTCGATCCTGAACGTCGCGGTCAAGACGATCGCCAGCCCCGCGCCGACCGGCATCGGCGCCACCCAGAGCGAGCTCGAGTGGGCGATCAACTCCTACACGCTCGTCTTCGCCGGGCTGCTCTTCACCGCCGGGCTCCTGGGCGACCGCATCGGCCGCAAGAAGGTCCTGCTGGCCGGCATCCTCGTCTTCGGCCTCGGCTCGGCCCTGGCCGCCTTCTCCTCCTCGCCCGGCGAGCTCATCACCTGGCGCGCCCTGATGGGCTTCGGTGCGGCGTTCGTCATGCCCGCCACCCTCGCCGTCCTGATGAACGTCTTCGAGCGCGACGAGCAGCCCAAGGCCATCGGTATCTGGGCCGGCGGCGTCGGCCTCGGCATCGCGATCGGCCCGATCACCGGCGGGGCGCTCCTGGAGCACTTCTGGTGGGGCTCGATCTTCCTGGTCAACGTGCCCGTGGTGATCATCGCGCTCATCGCGATGGCCGTCCTCGTCCCCGACTCCCGGGACCCCGACCCCGGCCGCGTCGACCCGCTCGGGGTCGTCCTGTCGATCGTCGGCCTGGTCCTGCTGGTCTACGGCATCATCCGCGGCGGCGAGCTCGCCTCCCTCACCGACGTCACCGTCCTCGCGCCGCTGGTCGGCGGCCTGCTGGTACTGGTGGGCTTCGTCTGGCACGAGAAGCGCAGCAGCCACCCGTCCATCGACATCTCCTACTTCCGCAAGCCCGCCTTCTCCGCCGCCGTCGCCGCCATCGCGCTGGTCTTCTTCGCGCTGATGGGCGTCACCTTCTTCTCCGCCTTCTACCTGCAGAGCGTGCGCGGCTACACCGCGCTGGAGTCCGGGCTGCTGATCCTGCCGCTCGCCGCCGCGCAGATGATCTTCTCGCCGCGCGCCCGTCTGGTCGTCGACCGCTTCGGGGCCCGTGCGGTCTGCACCGTCGGCATGCTGCTCGTCGCCGCGGGCCTCGCGGCGTTCGCGCTGTTCGGGGCCGACACCCCGCTGTGGGTGCTGTGCCTGGTCTTCTTCGTCCAGGGCACCGGCATGGCGCACATCATGCCGCCGGTCACCGTCGCCGTGATGCAGGCACTGCCGCGCGAGCGGGCCGGCTCGGGGTCCGCCATCAACAACACGTTCCGCCAGGTCGGCGGGGCGCTCGGGATCGCCGTGCTCGGCTCGGTCCTCTCCACGGTGTACCGGGGTGACATCGAGGGCCACCTGGCCGGGGTGCCGGCCGCCGCGCGGGACGTCGCGGGCGAGTCCATCGAGGCGACACTCGGTGTCGCACGGACGATGGGCCCTGCGGGCAAGCCGCTGATCGCGGCGGCGAACGACGCGTTCATCGGTGCCATGCACGTCACCGCGCTCGGCTCGGCGGCGGTCGCACTGGTCGGCGCCGCGGTGGTGGCCGCGTTCCTGCCCGGCAGGCCGCCGGCCGGCCCCGGGGTCCCGGATCAGGCCCGGCCCGAGGGGGAACCGGCCCACCGGTCCTGATCCACCGTTCCGGCCGGGGGAGTCGCTGATCCACCGCTCCGGCCGGGGGAGTCGCTCCGCCCCCGGCCGGTCGGCGAGAATCGATACGTACGGCGAAGAGTGAACGGCGGACGGCGCAGCGAGAGGCGGCCCAGGTGCGGCAGGCGGCACAGAACCCGGCGCAGGACCCGGCGCGACCGCCCGGTCAGGGGCCGGAGCCCCGTCGGGGCCGCCCCCGGAGCGCGGCCGTCGAGCGGGCGATCCTCGACGCCGTCGTGGAGCTGCTGGAGGCCGGCGAGACCCTGGACGGCCTCTCCATCGAGCGCATCGCCCGGACCGCCGGCGTCGGCAAGGCCACCATCTACCGGCGCTGGAACGGCAAGGAGGAGCTCTTCGTCGACGTGCTGCGCGACATCGAGCCCGCCGACCCCACCGTCTCCGGCACCGCCGGCCTGGACGACCTGCGCGTACTGCTGGAGTCCATGCGTACGCGCGGTCTCGCCCAGCGCTCCTCCGCCCTCCTGCACAACGTGTTCGTGCAGATGAAGAAACACCCCAGGCTCTGGACCGAGTACCAGAGCACCGTCATCGCCCCGCGGCGCGTCGCCATGCTGGCCGCCGTGCAGCGGGCGGTGGACGCGGGGGAACTCCGCGACGACCTCGACGTGGAGCTCATGGACGACCTCTTCCTGGGGCCCATGCTCGTCCGCACCGTCCACCGCCCGGACGCCCCCCTGCCGGAGGACCTCGCCGACCGCATCATCGGGACCCTCCTCCAGGGCCTCGCGCCACGCTCGGTGAATCAGCAGGTCACAGCTGTGGAACCGACGACCGCTCCTGTGTGATCGTTCTGTCACAAGCCTCACAACCACCCGCCGGCCCGGAACCCGCCGTACCGCATCCGTCGTCCTGATGGCAGTAAGGCCGTCGTCGGCGGCGGGAACGGCGTCACCCATCGCCTAGGGTCGGGGAGCGCGGTGATGTGTACGGCAAGGCAGTGAGGACGAGCGCAATGGTGCAGGCGTACAGGACGGACACCGAGAACGCCGGCGCGGGTCCGCAGCCGGGCTCCCGCCTGCGGGCCCTGCGTCACAGACTCGGCTCGGACCCGGGCATCTGGCGGCGCGGCATCATTTTGGCGCTCTGCTCGGTCCTCCTGACCGTGGTGCTGGTCTTCCACGCGGAGATCCCGAACGCCATCGGCAACCTGGGCAGCCTCATCGAGACGTTCCTGCCCTGGTTCGGCCTGCTCGTGCCCGTGCTGCTGATCCTCGGCCTGGTGCGGCGTTCGGCGACCGCGCTCATCGCGCTGATCCTGCCGGTGGCGGTCTGGCTCAACCTCTTCGGCGGCCTGCTGTTCGCCGACAAGTCGGGCGCCGGCGGCGACCTCACCGTCGCCACGCACAACGTCAACGCGGGAAACCCCGACCCCGCGGGCACCGCCCAGCAGGTCGCGGGCTCCGGCGCGGACATCGTGGCCCTGCAGGAGCTGCCCGGCGGCAAGGTGGCGGCGTACGAGGACGCGCTCGCCGGCGCCTATCCGCACCACTCCGTCCAGGGAACCGTGGGCCTGTGGAGCAAGTACCCGGTGACGGACTCCAGCCCCGTCGACATCAAGCTGGGCTGGACCCGCGCGATGCGCGCCACCGTCACCACCCCCGAGGGCCGGGTCAAGGTGTACGTCGCCCACCTCCCCTCCGTACGGGTCAAGCTGAACGCGGGCTTCACCGCCAACCAGCGGGACGACAGCGCCGACGCGCTGGGCGAGGCGATCGCCGACGAACCGATCGAGCGGGTGGTCCTGCTCGGCGACCTGAACGGCACGATGAACGACCGCTCCCTGAAGGCGGTCACCGCCCAGATGCGTTCCACCCAGGGCGCCGCGGGCGACGGCTTCGGCTTCAGCTGGCCGGCGTCGTTCCCGATGGCGCGGATCGACCAGATCATGGTGCGCGGCGTCGAACCCCTCGCCTCCTGGACCCTCCCCGCCACGGACAGCGACCACCTCCCGATCGCGGCCCGCGTGCAGTTGTGAGCCGCCGGGCCGGCCGACGCGGTACGCTCCCACCCATGTCCAGCCCCGAGTCCGACAGACTCCGGCCGCCGGTTCGCCGGTGGCCGGTCACCGACGCCGAGAGCCTCTGACCCCAGCGGTCACCGGGCCCTCCCGTCGCGCCGTCGGCCACCGCCGGATCCTCGGCGGTGGTGCGGGCCGGCTCCCATGTCCGTGAGTACTCCGGGCATTCCGCCGTGTCGCCGTCCTCACGCCTCGCGTGTGACGACGGGCACGGCCCGCATCCCCTGCACACCGCTCGTCTCCTCCGACGGTTCCGCACAAGGGGTCTCCTTCTCATGCCATTCGCTGTGTACGTGCTCGGCCTGGCGGTCTTCGCCCAGGGCACATCGGAGTTCATGCTGTCCGGCCTGCTCTCGGGCATCGCCGGTGACCTGCACGTGTCGCTCGGCGCCGCCGGGCTGCTGACCTCGGCCTTCGCGGTCGGGATGGTGGTCGGCGCGCCGCTCACCGCCCCGCGCCTGGCCCAGGCGCGGGGCGCTGCTGTTCCTCCTCGGTGTCTTCTCCGCCGTCCATGTCGTCGGCGCACTGACCTCCAGCTACGGGGTGCTGCTCGCGACCCGGGTCGCCGGGGCGCTGGCCAATGCAGGTTTCTGGGCGGTGGCGCTGGTCACCGCCCTGGCCCTGGCCGGCCCGCACCAGCGGGCGCGGGCCACCGCCGTGGTCGTCGGCGGGGTCACCGTCGCGTGCGTGGTGGGGGTCCCCGCAGGGGCTGTGCTCGGTGAACTCTGGTGCTGGCGCTCGGCGTTCTGGGCCGTGGCCCTCGTCTCCGTACCCGCTGCCGTCGCTCTGTGGGCGGCCGTGCCGGGCGGCCTGCCCGAGGGCGTACCGCAGGTGAGCGCGAGGAGTGAGCTGCGCGCCCTCGCCCGGCCCCGGCTGCTGCTGACCCTGTCGGTGATGGCGCTCGTGCAGGGGGCGACCTTCTGCACGTTCTCCTACCTGGAGCCGCTGGTCACCCGGGTCACCGGGTTCGGTGCGGGGTGGGTTCCCGTGGTGCTCGCGCTGTTCGGGGCCGGCTCGTTCGCGGGGGTCACCCTGGCGGGACGTCTGGCCGACGCCCGCCCGGACGCGGTCATCGGGTTCGGCACGGCCGCGCTGGCGGCCGGCTGGGTGGCCCTGGCCCTGACCGCCGGACACCCGGTGGCGGCGCTCGTCCTCGTCCTGGTCCAGGGGGCGTTGGCCTTCGGTACGGGTACGGCGCTGATCACCCGGGTCTTCCGCGCGGCCCCGGACGCCCCGACGCTGGCGGGCTCCTTCGCGACGGCGGCCTTCAACGTGGGCGCAGCGGCGGGCCCCTGGCTGGGCGGCCTCGCCCTCGGTGCGGGCTTCGGCTTCCGCGCCCCGGTCTGGGTGAGCGTCCTGCTGATGTGCCTGGCCCTCGCGGGCACGGGAGCGCTGGTGGCGTCCTCCGGCGCCGTCCGGGCGTCCCTCGGCGCGCGGGGGCGTCCGGCGCCGGAGAGGTGACGGCGAGGGCCCGGCCTGCGGGAGCGGCCGGGCCCTCCGCGCCGTCACCGTCGCACCGGCTCCGCAGTACGGCGCTGAAGGCCACCAGCGCCCTGCCCGTGGCCAGTTGGGTGGGCAGGACAGTGTGCCGCGGGGCCACGGAAGGGCCCAGGGGGCGGGAAGAAGAGGTCGCGCGGGTGCGAGGTCCTGAGGAGGCCGCGGAGAGGTCCGACCCACCGAGTGACGCCCACATCACACCCCGGCGCAACGGCTTGTTCACGTCCGGGCATAAAACGTCTGAGAGACTTTGTTCCGACGGGGTACATAACCCGTTCCGGCAACGAAGCCGACGCTCCCGCACACACACCGCCGTCACCCGGACCCCACGGTCCGGGCGGCCCCCGCCCGAAAGGTCACCTCCATGCCCCTGGCCCTGCTCGCCCTCGCAGTGAGCGCCTTCGGCATCGGCACCACCGAGTTCGTGATGATGGGGCTGCTGCCCAACGTCGCGGACGATCTGGGAACGTCCGTACCCACCGCCGGTTACCTCGTCTCGGCGTACGCGATCGGCGTCGTCCTCGGTGCCCCGCTGCTCACCGGTCTCGGCTCCAGGATCCCGCGCAAGCGGATGCTCCTGCTGCTGATGGCCCTCTTCACCGTCGGCAACCTCGCTTCCGCCTTCGCCCCCGACTTCGGCTGGCTGCTGGCCGGCCGGGTGCTTGCGGGACTGCCGCACGGCGCCTTCTTCGGCGTCGGCGCGGTCGTCGCCGCCCGTCTCGTGCCGGACGGCCGCCAGGCCCGCGCGGTGGCCACGATGTTCCTGGGCCTGACCGTGGCCAACATCGTCGGTGTGCCCGCGGCCACCCTGCTGGGACAGCACCTCGGCTGGCGCGCCACGTTCATGGTGGTCGCGGTGATCGGCCTGGCCGCCATGGCCGCGCTCGCCCGCCTCGTGCCGCAGATCCCCGTCGAGGCGCACCAGAACGTACGCCGTGAGCTGAGCGCGCTCGGCAACCGGCAGGTCGTACTCGGCCTGCTCACCGCCGTCCTCGGCTTCGCGGGCGTCTTCGCCGTCTACTCCTACCTCTCGTCGATGACGACCGAGGCGATGGGCTTCGGCGAGTCCTCGGTGACGCTCGTCCTCGCACTGTTCGGCATCGGGATGACCCTCGGTGCGCTGGCCGCGGGACCGCTGACCGACCGCGCGCTCCGTCCCACCCTCTACGGTTCGCTCGGGGCCCTGGCCGTCGTCCTCGTCGTCTTCCCCTTCACCGCCCACGTGCAGTGGGCGGCCCTGGTCATGGTGGTCCTCCTCGGCGGCATCGGCTTCATGACGACCACGCCGCTGCAGATGCTCGTGATGAACAAGGCCAAGGACGCCCCCACCCTCGCTTCCGCCTCCAACCACTCCGCCTTCAACCTCGCCAACGCGGGCGGGGCCTGGCTCGGCGGGGTCGCCATCTCGGCAGGCTGGGGCTGGACCTCCCCGGCCCTGGTCGGCGCGGTGCTGGCCGTGGCCGGCCTCGCCGTGGCGGTCACGGCGGGGACGCTGGACCGGGCACCCGGCACCTCGCGCGTGGTGGCGTCCGGCGCCCGCGCGGAGACCCGGGAGCACGCGGACGCCCACGCGTACGAGAGCTGAGGCGCTACGGAGCCGGGCCGGCGGGCGTCCTACGCCCCAGCCGGCCCGGCTCCGTGCTTCCTCCGGCGCCCGCCGAGCCGTGCGGCCGTGAGCAGTCCTGCCACTGCCGCCGCCGGCAGCAGGACCTGGACGCTCACCACGGCGACCAGCCCCGCGCCGCCCGCCAGGGCCAGCGCGTTCGGCACCGTCATCAGCGAGTTGGCCGCGG
The DNA here is from genome assembly GCF_042667905.1 of Streptomyces sp. NPDC057287. Lineage (NCBI taxonomy): Bacteria > Bacillati > Actinomycetota > Actinomycetes > Kitasatosporales > Streptomycetaceae > Streptomyces > Streptomyces sp. NPDC057287. Next base: position 139,103 of record NZ_JBHUYV010000007.1, read on the forward strand.
CCGCGGTGCGGCCGAGCACCGCGTCCGGGGCCTCCCGCTGCACCGCGGTCATCGCGGCGATCAGCACGCACGGCAGGCCCGCGCCGATGGCCACGCTCGCCGCGAGTGCCACCGGCCCGCCGCCGACCGCCCGCACCCCGACCGCCACCGCGAACACCGCGATCCCCGCCGCCGCGAAGGTCCGCTCGGGCAGCCGCCGGAGCAGGGGACCTGCCAGCAGGCCGATCGCCACGGAGCCCGCGCCCTGGAAGGCGTACAGCACCCCGGCGTACGCCGGTGAACGGCCCAGGGTGTCCTCCACGACGGCGTACACCGACGCCCCGTTGAGCCCCGCGAGCAGCATCGTCAGCGCCCCGGCGCACACCAGGGGCCGCAGGACCGCCGATCCGCGCAGCAGCCGTACACCCGCCGCCGTGCCGCCCCGCCGTGCCGCCTTCCGGCCGCGGGCCGGCTCCCGTACCCGCAGCCGCGCGAAGACCAGAGCGGCCAGGGCGAACGTCACCGCGTCCAGCACCACCACCGGGCCCGCGCCGTACCGGGTGAAGAGCCCGGCGCCCGCGAGGGGCGCGAGCAGCTTCATGCCCTCGTTCACCGTCGTACGAAGGCCGTTGAAGTCACCCAGCAGCCTCGTGTCGACCGCGTGCGCGACCAGGGCCGCCTCCGCCGCGTCGAGGAGGACGCCACTCGCGCCGTAGACGAGCAGGACGGCGAAGAGGGCGCCGATCCGGTCGTCCGGGCCCACGAGGAGCAGCGAGGCCACCAACCCCGCCATCACCAGGTTCACGGTGACCAGCAGGGCTCGGCGGGGCACCCGGTCGGCGACCGCTCCGAGGGCGGGGCCCGCGAGGACCGGTGCCCACATCGCACAGACCGTCAGGGCGGCCAGACTGTCCGACCCGGTGAGCGACTTGACCCAGATCCCGGCGGTCAGCCACATCGCGGACGTACCGAAGCCGGACACCAGGAGCCCCGTGAGGCACAGCAGAGCCGTCCGGTCCCGTACCACCGCGCCCAGCGCCACCCTGCACTCCCCGGGACCCGCGCTCCCGGCGGAAGCGCCTTCCCGGCCATGCTGCCGACTGAGGCGGGGCGGCGGCATCGGGCAGATGCCCTACGGCCCCGGGGAGCCGGTGCGGCGATCGACGGCGGCCGGTCGGCGGGTCAGCCGCGGAGTTCGGACAGGTCCTCGTCGCTCAGTACGAGGTCGCCGGCCGCGAGGTTCTCCTCCAGGTGGTCGAGGGAACCGGTGCCCGGGATCGCCAGCACCGACGGCGATCCCGCCAGCAGCGCCGCGAGCGCGACCTGCGCCGAGGTGGCGCCGAGACGCGCGGCGACCTTGTCGCGCCGTGCCGAGCCGAGCGGGCCGATGCCACCGCCGAGCGGGAAGTAGGGCACGAAGGCGGCACCCGACTCCTCGCACTCCTTGAGCATCCCCATGTCATCGGCGTACCGGTTCTGCACCGCCACGACGGGCGCGACCGCCCTGGCCTCGGCGAACTGGGCGGCGTCGACGTTGCTGACGCCCAGGTGGCGGATCAGCCCCTCCTCCCGGAGCCCGGCCAGGACGGCGAACCGCTCGGAGACCGACTCGCCACCCGGCCCGGTCATCCCGCCCACCCGCAGATACACCAGGTCGAGCCGGTCCAGCCCGAGGGAGCGCAGATCCGCCTCGACCAGGCCGCGCAGCAGGCCGGGCGCCGCCTGACCGCTCGGCACACCGTCCGGTCCGGGCAGCGGGCCGACCTTCGTCGCGATCACCAGGTCGTCGCGGTAGGGGGCCAGCGCCGTACGGATCAGCTCGTTGGCCCGCACCGCGCCGGCTGCGTAGAAACCCGCCGTGTCGATGTGGTTCACGCCCAGCTCCACGGCGCGCCGCAGGACCGCGACGCCGTTCTCCGGGGCGCGCGCCGGGCCGTGGAGGGTGCCCGTGGCCAGGCGCATCGCGCCGAAGCCGAGCCGGTCGATGGTCAGGTCCCCGCCGAGGGAGTACGTCTTGATCGTCATGGGCTCCATGCTGGCCGCCCCCGTGGTCCCCGGCGAGCTCCTGGCAGCTTGCTGCCAGACGGAGGGGCGCCTGGCAGACTGGAGGGGTGCGGAACGAAGAGGTGTTCTCTGTCCGGGGGGACGCGGAGCTGATCGCCCGCGCCGGCCATCTGTTCGAGTCCGTCTCCACGGACTTCCTGTGCGCCGCCCGCGACCTCAGGACCTGGTCCCAGCCGGCGGCCCGGGCAGCGGTCGTGAGCCGGATGCGCGCGGCGGATTCCCCGGCCTTCACCGTGCGCAAGCTGCTCAGTCCGCTCGCGCTCGTCGAGGAGGAGGCCCGCGCGCACCTGGGGCTGGTGCGGAGCAAGGGGGCCCTCGTCCGCATCAGCGGTTCACCACTGCCGCACGAGACCATCCTCATCGACCGGCGGATCATGATCCTCGCCGGCGGGGAGACCCCCTCGGGGCGCGAGTTCACCGTGACGACGTCGAGGAATCTGGTCGACGGCGTCCACTCGCTCTGCGAGGCGATCTGGGACAGCGCCGTCGACCTCGACACCCTGCTGCGCGGCGACGTGCCCCACCTGGACGCCGCCGGCCGCACGATCCTCGAAGCCCTCGGCTCGGGGCTCACCGACCGGTCGGCGGCCGGGCGGCTCGGTCTCTCACTCCGCACCTACCGGCGGCGCGTGGCCGAGCTGATGGCCACCCTCGATGCCGGCTCCCGCTTCCAGGCCGGTCTGCGCGCGGGTGAACTGGGGCTGTCCCGCTGACCCGTGGTGTCCCGTGAGCGCGCGGGCCTGCGCTTCCCTCCCATGGTTCCCGCGTCAGCTCGACTCGCGCCACTGGTTGGTGATCGGCAGCCTGCGGTCCTTCCCGAAGCCCTTCGGCGAGATCTTCGTGCCCGGCGGGTACTGCCGCCGCTTGTACTCCGCCGCGTCCACCATCCGCAGGGTCTTCGTCACCAGGGCGTCGTCGAAGCCGGCCGCCACGATCGCGTCCCGGCCCTGGTCCCGGTCGACGTACAGCTCCAGGATCCGGTCCAGCACGTCGTAGTCGGGCAGCGAGTCCGTGTCCACCTGGTCCGGGCGCAGTTCGGCACTCGGCGGCTTGGTGATCGAGGCCTCCGGGATGGGCGGGACCTGCCCGCGCTCCTCGGCGGCGCGGTTGCGCCACCTCGCGAGGCGGAAGACCGACGTCTTGTACACGTCCTTGATCGGTCCGTACGCGCCGACGGAGTCCCCGTACAGCGTGGAGTAGCCCACCGCCAGCTCGGACTTGTTGCCCGGGGCCAGCACGATCTGGCCCTCCTGGTTGGAGAGGGCCATCAGCATCGTGCCGCGAAGCCGCGACTGGAGGTTCTCCTCGGCCAGTCCGGTGAGCCCCAGCGACCCCATGTACGCGTCGAACATCGGCTCGATCGGTACGGTGCGGAAGTTCAGCCCCGTACGCCTCGCCAGCTCGGCCGCGTCGCCCTTGGAGTGGTCCGAGGAGTACTTCGACGGCATCGAGACGCCGTAGACCTGCGGGGCGCCCAGCGCGTCGCAGGCGATCGCAGCGACGAGCGCCGAGTCGATGCCGCCCGAGAGCCCGATCAGGACGCTGCTGAAACCGTTCTTCGCGGCGTACGCGCGCAGGCCCACCACCAGAGCCGAGTACAGCTCCTCGTCGTCGTCCAGCCGTTCCGCGTAGCCGCCGGCGAGCTCCGGCGGGTAGGCGGGGAGCGGATCCTCGCTCAGGACCACGTGGTCGATCCGCAGCCCGTCGTTGACGACCCCGGACGGCGCCCCGGCCGCGGCGGCCGGCAGATCGAGGTCGAGGATCACGCTGCCCTCGGCGAACTGGGGGGCACGGGCGATGACTTCGCCCGCCGAGTCGACGACGATCGAGTCCCCGTCGAAGACGAGCTCGTCCTGGCCGCCGATCATCGCCAGGTACGCCGTCGTGCAGCCGGCCTCCTGTGCCCGTTTGCGGACCAGCTCCAGCCGGGTGTCGTCCTTGTCGCGCTCGTACGGGGAGGCGTTGATGGACAGCAGCAGTCCCGCCCCGGCGGCGCGGGCGGCCGGGACGCGGCCGCCGTCCTGCCAGAGGTCCTCGCAGATCGCGAGCGCCACGTCGATGCCGTGCACCCGCACGACGGGCATCGAGTCGCCGGGCACGAAGTACCGGAACTCGTCGAAGACGCCGTAGTTGGGCAGGTGGTGCTTGGCGAAGTTCAGCGCGATCCGGCCGCGGTGCAGCACCGCCGCGGCGTTGCGCGGGGACCCCGCGGGCTGCCCGTAGCGCGCGGCGGTGTGCTCCGAGCGGTCCAGGTAGCCGACGACGACGGGCAGTTCGCCGAAGCCCTCGCGGGCGAGGCGGGAGGCGAGCGCGCGCAGAGCCTCCCGCGACGCCTCGACGAAGGACGAGCGCAGGGCCAGGTCCTCGACGGGGTAGCCGGTCAGGACCATCTCCGGGAACGCCACGAGGTGGGCGCCCTGCTCGGCGGCGTGCCGGGTCCAGTGGACGACCGACTCGGAGTTGCCGGAGATGTCACCGACGGTCGCGTCGATCTGGTTCAGTGCGAGACGTAGTTGAGGCACGGAACCAGTGTAATCGTCTGACTGACGCGATGTCCCGGGAAGCCGTGGTCCGCCTGCCGCGCCGTCACCCGGGGAAGCCGCCCCCGGCCGCTCAGCGGAGGTAGCCGAGCACCGTCATCATCCCTGCCTCGGCGTGGTAGACGTTGTGGCAGTGCAGCATCCACAGACCGGGGTTGTCGGCGTCCAGGTCCACCGTCAGCGAGCGGCCCGGGAGGACCGCCGCGGTGTCCTTGCGGGCGCCGAGGGCCGTACCCGCCAGGGCGAACGTGTGGCCGTGCAGGTGGATCGGGTGCCACATCGAGGTGCGGTTGGTGAAGACCAGCCGCACGCGCTCCCCGGCCTTCACGGGCTGCCGCGCCGTCGGGGCGTACGCCTTGCCGTCGAAGCCCCAGTCGTACGCGTCCATGGAGCCCGTCAGCGTCATGCGCACGGTCCGGTCGGGCTCGCGGTCCGCCAGGGCCACCGACTCGTCCGCCACCAGCTTGTCGGCGGTGACGAGCTCGCCGTCCAGCTCGGAGGGCCGGGCGTCGGCGGGCGGGATCTCGCCCGACGCCGTCCTGAGCACGGCCAGCGCCTGCGCGTCCTTGCCCTCGGCGAGCGCGGTGAGGGGGAACACCCCGTCCCCGGCCGTCACCAGCACGTCGTACCGCTCGCCCATCGCCAGCAGCAGGGTGTCGGTCTCGGTGTGCCGCACGGGGTAGCCGTCCGTGTGCGTCACGGTCATCCGGTGGCCGCCGAGCGCCAGCCGGAACGCCGTGTCCCCGCCCGCGTTGATGACGCGCAGCCGGATACGGTCCCCGGGCCTGGCCTCGAAGACCGAAGGGTCGCCCGCCCGGCGGCCGTTGACCAGGTAGTGCGGATACGCGACGTCGCCGGCGTGCCCGCCCAGCAGATCGCTGCTCGCGCCCACCATGAGCCGGGAGGGGGCGTCGCCGTCGGCGGCCGCCGAACGTCGGCGGCCCGCTCTGGCCTTGTGGCCCGCCCTCGACTCGTGGCCCGCGGCGTCGTGGCTGCTGCCCCGGCCCTTGGTCAGTTCGTCGAGGACCGCGTCGGGGGTGGAGCCCTCCACCCCGTCGAGCCAGTCGTCGAGGACGACCACCCACTCCTTGTCGTAGGCGAGGGGTTCCCTGGGGTCCTCGACGATCAGGGGGGCGTACAGCCCGCGGTCGAGCTGGACGCCCGAGTGCGGGTGGATCCAGTGCGTGCCCGGGTGGGAGACGGCGAAGCGGTAGGTGAACTCGGCGCCGGGTTCGATCGCCTTCTGGGTGAGGCCGGGGACGCCGTCCATGTCGTTGCGCAGCGCGAGGCCGTGCCAGTGCATGGAGGTCGACTGCGTCAGGTGGTTGGCGAGGGTGAGCTCCAGGTGGTCGCCCGCCGTGACCCGGACGGCCTGGCCGGGCAGCCGGTCGCCGTAGGACCAGGTGGGGACCGTGAGGCCCTCGCCCAGGTCGAGGCTGGAGGCGCTGGCGGTGAGCGAGACCTTCCGCAGGGGGCCGGTGCCCCGCTTGGCCTCGGCGTCCACGACCTCCGGACCGTCGGGGGCGACGTAGGTGTCGGCGGCCCGTGCGGGGGAGGGGGTGCGGTGCGGGGCGGCGTAGGACCGGGTGGCGAGGGCCGCCGTGCCCGCCAGGGCGAGGGTGGAGCCGAGTACGGTGCGGCGACTGGGCATTTCAGACATATTGCGCACCGTACCCGGGTCGGGTATAAGCGTGCGGCCCGACACCCGACAGCCCGGCGCCCTCGTGCGTACGAGGGGTACCGGGCCGGGCGCGGGGGAGTGGGGTGGTGGTCAGGCGCGGGCGTAGACCTTCTCCGCCCAGCCGGCGACCTGCTCGTCCGAGAGGTGCAGGGCCAGGTCCGCCTCGCTGATCATGCCGATCAGCTTCTTGTCCTCGACCACCGGGAGCCGGCGGATCCGGTGGCTCTGCATCTCCTCGAGCACCGCGCCGACGTCCGCCGTCGACTCGATCCAGCGGGGAGTGCCGTCACAGAGCTCGCCCGCCGTCACCTTCGACGGATCGTGCCCCGTGGCCACGCACCCGATCACGATGTCGCGGTCGGTGATGATCCCGACCATCCGGTCCTGCTCGCCGTCGGCGGAGACGGGGAGCGCCCCGACCTTGTGGTCCCGCATCATCTGGGCGGCACGGTCGAGCGTCTCGTGGGCGGGGATCCACTGGGCCCCGGTGTGCATGATGTCCTTGGCCGTCGTCATGGGTTGCCTCCTGCGTGCCGGTGGGCACTGCTGTACGGCCCCGAGTCCTTCCATCGTCGGCGGCCTGCCCGGCGCACGCGAGTGCTGTCACCCGTTCGGGCGTACGCCGGGCAGATCCCGCGCTCAGGGGCGGGGCGGGGCGCCCCGGGCCGCGAGCATGTCCGCCATCAGGTCCAGCTCGGACTGCTGGGCCTCGACCATGCCCTGGGCCAGGCGCTTCTCCGCCGGCACGGTGCACTCCCGGGCGCAGCCGCGGGCCATGTCGACGCCCGCCTTGTGGTGGTCGGTCATCAGCTGCAGGAAGAGGATCTCGGCCTGCTTGCCACGGGCCTCGCGGAGCTGTCCCAGCTCGGTCCTGGTCGCCATGCCGGGCATGAGGGCACCGTCGTGGTCCATGCCGTCCATGCCGCGCATGTCGTGGCCGCTGTGGGGGCCGGGCATCCATGCCATGGGGCCCCGACCGTCCGGGGCGGTCTTCGGCAGCTCCCACAGGTCGAGCCAGCCGAGCAGCATGCCCCGCTGGTTGGCCTGCGTGTTGGCGATGTCGTACGCGAGACGCCGTACGTCTTCGTCCCGCGTCCCGTCCCGCACGATGAAGGACATCTCCACGGCCTGCTGGTGGTGGACGGCCATGTCCCGCGCGAAGCCCGCGTCCGCGGATTCCGCGGAGGGCGTCCGGGAGGCCGGCGGGGCCCCGTCCCCCCGGGCGGAGGCGACCGTCGCCGCGCCCGCGAACAGCAGGGCGAGGGCCACGGCGGAGCCCGCCACCCACCGTGTACGCCGGCCGAGCGCCGGGCTCACCCGTCGACCCCGCCGGTGCAGGGGGCGCCGGGCTCGGGAGTCTGCGCGCCCTGGACGTACTTCGCGAAGAACCGGGCCACCCGCGGGTCGTCCGCACTGTCCACCGTGACCTGCTTGCCCCAGGCGCTGAGCATGATCGCCCCGGCCTGTCCCTCGTACGGGGACATCAGGGAGTACGGGGTGCCCTTGACCCGCGACGCCAGCTTGCCGACGTCCTCCCCCGAGGCCTTCTCGCTGTGGGTCACCCAGACCGCGCCGTGCTCCAGGGCGTGCACCGCGTTGACGTCCGGGACGGCCTTTTCGTATACGACGCCGTCACAGTTCAGCCAGGCCGGATTGTGGTTCCCGCCGACCGGCGGCTTCATCGGGTACGTCACCTCGGTCGTGACGTGGTCGCGGGTCAGCTTCGCCGCGTCCCACGTCTTCTCGCCCTCGATCGGCTCGGTGGCGAGCTTCTTCTTCTCCTGCTCGGTCTGCTTGGAGTCCTGGGCCTGGCTCTCCCCGGTCTTCTCCTTCGCCTCGGACTTCTCCAGGAGCATGTAGGAGCCGAATCCCAGCAGGCCGGCGACCACGACGGCGCTCACGCCTATGGCGACGACCCGGTTGCGGCGGTCGCGTGCACGGTCGGCGCTGCGCATCTGCTCTATGCGGGTCCTGCGGTCGAAGCTCATGACGTCGGGTCCTTCTGCCAAGGGGTCGTGAGGGACAGGAGCGGAGCGGGGTGAACCCGTGCGCGGAGGGCCGTGGCGGAGCGGCTGCGGTCCTTGCACACCATGGGCGCCGATCGTAGTGGGTGGCCGCGTGCTCTCTCTCACACCGTGTGCGTAATCTGGGTGAAATCCCGGGTCGTGATACTGAGGTGTCTCCCCTACCCCGGGCGGTGGTGCACGGACCGTCTGAACTGCAAGGATGTGGCTATGGACAAGCAGCAGGAATTCGTCCTCAGGACGCTTGAGGAGCGCGACATCCGCTTCGTACGGCTGTGGTTCACCGATGTTCTCGGTTACCTCAAGTCCGTAGCCGTGGCCCCGGCCGAGCTGGAGCAGGCCTTCGACGAGGGCATCGGCTTCGATGGCTCGGCGATCGAGGGCTTCGCCCGTGTATACGAGTCGGACATGATCGCGAAGCCGGACCCCGGCACGTTCCAGATCCTTCCGTGGCGCGCGGAGGCCCCGGGGACCGCGCGGATGTTCTGCGACATCCTGATGCCGGACGGCTCGCCCTCCTTCGCGGACCCCCGCTTCGTCCTCAAGCGCATCCTGGCGAAGACCTCCGACCTCGGCTTCACCTTCTACACCCACCCGGAGATCGAGTTCTTCCTGCTGAAGAACAAGCCCGTCGACGGCAGCCGCCCCACCCCGGCCGACAGCTCCGGCTACTTCGACCACACCCCGCAGAACGTCGGCATGGACTTCCGCCGCCAGGCGATCACCATGCTCGAATCGATGGGCATCTCGGTCGAGTTCAGCCACCACGAGGGCGCCCCCGGCCAGCAGGAGATCGACCTCCGTTACGCGGACGCGCTCTCCACCGCCGACAACATCATGACCTTCCGCCTGGTCATGAAGCAGGTCGCGCTGGAGCAGGGCGTGCAGGCCACCTTCATGCCGAAGCCGTTCTCGGAGTACCCGGGCTCGGGCATGCACACCCACCTCTCCCTCTTCGAGGGCGACCGCAACGCCTTCTACGAGTCGGGCGCCGAGTACCAGCTGTCCAAGGTGGGCCGCTCCTTCATCGCCGGCCTGCTCAAGCACGCAGCGGAGATCTCCGCCGTGACCAACCAGTGGGTCAACTCGTACAAGCGCATCTGGGGCGGCTCCAGCCGCGCCGCGGGCGCCGGCGGCGAGGCCCCCTCGTACATCTGCTGGGGCCACAACAACCGCTCCGCGCTGATCCGCGTCCCGATGTACAAGCCCGGCAAGACCGGCTCGGCCCGCGTCGAGGTCCGCTCCATCGACTCCGGCGCCAACCCCTACCTGACGTACGCGGTGCTGCTCGCCGCGGGCCTCAAGGGCATCGAGGAGGGCTACGAGCTCCCGGCCGGCGCCGACGACGACGTCTGGGCCCTCTCCGACTCGGAGCGCCGCGCGATGGGCATCGAGCCGCTCCCGCAGAACCTGGGCGAGGCGATCGCACTGATGGAGAAGAGCGAGCTGGTCGCCGAGACGCTGGGCGAGCACGTCTTCGACTTCTTCCTGCGCAACAAGAAGCAGGAGTGGGAGGAGTACCGCAGCGAGGTCACGGCCTTCGAGCTGAAGAACCTGCTGCCGGTGCTGTAGGCGCAGGTCGGAGGGTGCAGATCCCTGGTACGTGGCTTCGGGCCGGCGGTGCGACACCGTCGGCCCGAAGCCGTTCCGGAGGGCTTGGTGTGCGGGGTCCGTGGAACCGGGTACCGTCTTGAGCATGTTCTTCCAGACGCCGATTCACGGGTGAGGGCGTGATGGGCCCCCGCTGACGTCCTTCGACGTCGCCGCGCCCGTCCCCCACCGATGAATCCGTAGATCACTTCACATCATTCCTGGAGAACCCATGACCGTGAGCAAGAACATCAACAACCCCATCGGCATGGGCGGCGGCCAGCGCAAGAGGCTGTCCCGCGCCGAGCGGCAGAACAACGGCCCGCACCGCAACCTCGACCGTCAGGGTGCCGCCGACCAGAAGGCTGAGCTGGTGCGCAAGATGCGCGAGAAGGCGGGCGCAGCCGAGAGCGCCGGGCAGACGGGCGACGACGCCGCGCAGAGCTGACGCACCGCCGCCGCAGGGTGGCACCGTGACAGGGCAGGGCCCGGACCGCGACGCGCGGTCCGGGCCCTGCCCTGTGCCACGACGCGCGGTCCACGGGTGTCGGAGCCGTGTCCACCGACCTGGCAGCCGCCGTCGGTACGTGCGGCGGAGGTGTTCGTCCGCGCCCCGGCCCTACATGCCGGTGTCCGGCCGGTGAGGTGCCCGTCGTACGCCGCCCGGGCGTGCAAGGGTGCGATCGGGGCAGCCGTACCCGTACACCGCGGGCGCCGGCAACGGCCCGCGGCCGTTGCCGAGCCGAGGAGGGGCGTCGTATGACCACGCTGGCCGTGACCGGGCACATCGACCTGACCGAGGAGAGCGTGCCGCTCGTGCGGGCCGCGCTGCGCGACCTGCTGAAGCCCTACAGCGAGGACCTCACCGGGGTCTCGTGCATCGCCGCCGGAGCCGATTCACTCTTCGCGGAGGAGGTCTCCGCCATGGGTGGCCGCGTGGTCGTCGTCGTCCCGTCCCTGGACTACCGTTCCGCGGTGGTGAAGCCCGAGGACGCCGCGGTCTTCGACCACCTCAGCGAGACGGCCGTCGAGGTGCTGACCCTGCCCTACGAGAGTGCCGACCGCGCCGCGTACGAGGCGGCCAACGCCGAGTTGCTGCGGCGTGCGGACCGTCTCGTCGCCGTGTGGGACGGAGCCCCGCCGTCCGGGCGGGGCGGTGGGACGGCCGACCTGGTCGAGGAGGCCAGGCGGACCGGCGTGCCCGTGGACGTGGTCTGGCCGGAGGGCGCGGCGCGGCGCGGGTGAGCCACCTGGCGAGGGCGGGTCGGCGCGATACCGCGGCCGATGCGGATCCGTGAGGCGTCCGGTCCGGCTACGGCGAGGATGTCCGAACTTCACTGCCCGGGCGCGTAGTTGTTGACGCGAACGCTTCACGAATGCTTCGATGATCTTCCCTATTCGATCTTCGGCTCCCGTGCCGTCCGATCGTCCCAGAAGGAGAATTCATGCGTCCCTCCGTGCGGCGTACGTTCACCGGTGGCGCGCTCGCCATGACCTTCCTGGGAGCCGGTCTCGTCGCTGCGCCCTCCGCCTCCGCGGCGGCTGCGTACAACGGCGCCTGCGGATCGGGATACTCCGTCGTCAATTCGGGGGCGGTCGGCAGCCGGGGGATGACGTACCTGACCTACAGCGCGGCCACCGGGAAGAACTGCATCGTCACCATCCGCAACACCGCGGGCACGGGTGTCTACATCTACGCGGGATTCCAGCTCGCCGGGCAGGGAAGCACGGCGGTGGACGACCAGGGCACGTACACCAGCTACGCCGGACCCGTGTACATCAACGGCCACGGGTCCTGCATCGACTGGTCCGGCGCCATCGGTCCCGCGCCGGAGCAGTACGTCATCCGGTACGCGACGAACTGCGGCTGATCCAGGGGCCGGTGGACCGGCACACCGAGGGCTCCGCGCCCGCGAGGACCATGAGGACGGGTGGGTCCGTGCAGCATGCTGCACGGACCCACCCGTCCTCTCGTCAGCGGCCCGTCGGAGCGAAGAGTCCCCAGCCGGGCTGCTCACGCCGGTACGGCGCGTGACGGGCGGGACCCGGTGGTGAGCTGGTACCGGCACGCAGTGTGCGGGCAGCCGTCGGTGCGGCGGTCAGCGGCGTTCCGGTAGTGTGACGCGTCCCGAGACCGGGACCGACCCAGGAGGTGAGACCCATTACCGCTTCAGCAGGCTGGGCGCTCACCCCTCGCCGTCGTGTGGCCGACCGGGCCTGAGCGATCGCGGAGCGCCCATCGGTTTTCCGAAAGGCTCCGCACCATGCAGGAATTCGTCCCACCGCTCACCTTCGCCTCCCTCGTCTCCACGCTCCGCGCCGCCGGCTGCGTCTTCGCCGAGGACGAGGCCGAGCTCCTCGTCTCCGCGGCGGGGGACCCCGCCGAACTCGCCTCCATGGCCGAGCGCCGCGCCGCCGGGCTGCCGCTTGAACACGTGCTCGGCTGGGCCGAGTTCTGCGGGCTGAGGATCGCCGTGGACCCGGGTGTCTTCGTGCCCCGGCGGCGTACGGAGTTCCTCGTCGGCCAAGCCGCCGCACTCGCCCCCGGAGCGGCCGTCGTGGTCGACCTCTGCTGTGGCTCCGGGGCGCTGGGCACGGCGCTCGCCTCGTCGCTGCGGGACGTCGAACTGCACGCCGCCGATGTCGAACCCGCCGCCGTACGCTGCGCCCGGCGCAATATCGGCGCGCTCGGGACCGTCTACGAGGGCGATCTCTTCGCCCCGCTGCCCGGCTCGCTGCGCGGACGGGTGGACGTCCTGCTCGCCAACGTGCCGTACGTACCGACCGAGGACGTCGGGCTGCTCCCCGCGGAGGCGCGCATCCACGAGCCGCGCGTCGCGCTCGACGGAGGGGGCGACGGGCTCGACGTGATGCGCCGCGTCGTCGCGGAGGCGACCGAGTGGCTGGCCCCCGGCGGCAGTCTGCTGGTCGAGACGAGCGAGCGGCAGGCCGAGCGCGCCCTGGAGACGGTGGGGAGCAGCGGGCTCACCGCACGCGTCGTCGTCTCCGAGGAGCTGTACGCCACCGTCGTCATCGGGACCAGGCCACCCCGGTAGCCGTCCGTCGGGCGAAGCGCCGACGCGTCCGGCCGTCAGGCGAAGCGCCAGCGCGTCTGGCCGAACGGGTCGCCCTTGGCGAAGCCGAAGGCCGTGCGGGGGGTCACCGCGAAGACCTCCGCACGGCCGCCCGCGCCGTTGGTGAACATCCCGTCCGCGACGCCGAAGTGCCACTCCGCGCCGTACTTCGCCTCCCAGGCCTCGGCCAGCGCGATCAGCCGCGCCTCGTCCGTCACCCGGGCGACCCGGCCCTCGACCACCACGTCGAATCCCTCGTTCAGCAGGTTGGCGCCGGTGGTCAGCACGACCTCCGGGTTGTCGGCCAGGTTGCGCGCCTTGCGTTCCGACGGCCCGGTGCAGAAGTGCAGCGCGTCCTGCGACCAGAGCCCGATCAGCGGTGTGACGTGCGGGCGGCCGTCGGGGCGGACCGTGGACAGCCAGTACAGCTCGGCGCCCTCCAGCAGCGCGACCGCCTCCGCCCACGGCCGGGCGGTCGCGCCCTCGCTGCTGTAGTGCGGGTCCAGCAGGGTCGCGGGGGCGGTGTTCTGCTCCGGCATGGTCCGGCCTCCAGGAACGTTCCCGGGGCGACCGCGGCCTTCTCCTCGATCGTCCCCATGCAGGTTGGACTCCGCGCCCGCTCCGGATTCATCGGTACGGGCTAGGCTCGAAGGGCGGATATGTGTGATCGGCGGGCAGGAGACACGGGATGACGACGGTGCCGGGACGCAGGAGCAGTACGTTCACGAGACTGCTGCGGCACGGTTTCACCGATCCGTCCGCCGCCGAGAGGCTGCTGGACCTGCCCGAGCTCTCCTCCGTACGCGCCGATCCGGTGCTCTTCGACGCCCTCGGCGCCACCGCCGACCCGGACCTGGCCCTGCACAGCCTCGTACGGCTCGTCGAGGCCGAGGAGGCCGATGAGCGGCAGATCCTGCTGGACACGCTCGTCACGGCCAAACCGCTGCGGGACCGCCTCCTCGGGGCCCTCGGCGCTTCCGAGGCCCTCGGGGACCATCTGGCACGGCACCCGCGCGACTGGCAGGTGCTGGTCACGTACGAGGCCACCGACCTGCACCCCGGGATTCCCGAGTTCGAGACCATGCTCGGTGACGCGGTCGATCCGGACTCCCTGCGGGTCGCCTACCGCAGGTCCCTCCTGTCGATCGCGGCCCGCGACGTGTGCGGGACGACGGACGTCGCCCAGGTCGCCGCCGAGCTGGCCGACCTGGCCACGGCCACCCTGAGGTCGGCGCTCGCCATGGCCCGCGCCGACGCGCCCTCCGACGCCGCGCAGTGCCGGCTTGCCGTCATCGCGATGGGCAAGTGCGGCGGACACGAGCTGAACTACGTGTCGGACGTCGACGTGATCTTCGTGGGCGAGCCCGTCGACGGCGCCGAGGAGAGCGGTGCGATGCAGGCCGCGACCCGGCTCGCCGCCCACATGATGCGGATCTGCTCCGACACCACCGTCGAAGGCACCATCTGGCCCGTCGACGCCAACCTGCGCCCCGAGGGGCGCAACGGGCCACTGGTGCGGACCCTGTCCTCGCACCTCGCCTACTACCAGCGGTGGGCCAAGACCTGGGAGTTCCAGGCGCTGCTCAAGGCCCGGCCGGTCGCCGGCGACCCCGAGCTCGGAGCGGCGTACACGGAGGCCCTGTCCCCGCTGGTGTGGCAGGCCGCCGAGCGCGAGAACTTCGTCGGCGACGTGCAGAAGATGCGCCGCCGCGTCGTGGACAACATCCCCGTCGACCGCGTCGACCGTGAGCTCAAGCTCGGCCCCGGCGGGCTCCGGGACGTCGAATTCGCCGTCCAGCTCCTCCAGCTCGTCCACGGCCGCAGTGACAGCACCCTGCACTCCGGCTCCACGCTGGAGGCCCTGCGGGCCCTCGCGGACGGCGGATACGTCGGACGGGCGGACTCCGCGCAGCTGGACGAGGCCTACCGCTTCCTGCGCTCCATGGAGCACCGCATCCAGCTCTACCGGCTGCGCCGTACCCACCTCGTCCCCGAGGAGGAGGCCGACCTGCGCAGGCTCGGCCGGTCCCTCGGACTGCGCACCGACCCGGTGGGCGAGCTCAACAGGGCCTGGCGCCGTCATGCGTCCGTGGTGCGGCGGCTGCACGAGAAGCTCTTCTACCGGCCGCTCCTGGACGCGGTCGCCCAGCTCGCGCCGGGCGAGAGCCGGCTCAGCGCCAAGGCCGCCGTCGTCCGGCTGGAAGCCCTCGGCTACGCGGATCCCGCCGCCGCGCTGCGGCACCTGGAGGCCCTGTCATCGGGGGTCTCCCGCAAGGCCGCGATCCAGCGCACGCTCCTGCCGGTGCTGCTCGGCTGGTTCGCGGACTCCGCCGATCCGGACGCCGGGCTGCTCGGCTTCCGGCAGGTGTCCGACGCGCTCGGCAAGACCCCGTGGTACCTGCGGCTCCTGCGCGACGAGGGCGCCGCGGCCGAGAACCTCGCCCGGGTCCTGTCCGCCGGACGCCTCGCCCCCGACCTGCTGATGCGGGCCCCCGAGGCCGTCGCCATCCTCGGCGACCCCGAGGGGCTGAAACCGCGCAGCCGGAACCATCTGGAGCAGGAGGTCCTGGCCGCGGTCGGCAGGGCGCAGGGCGCCGAGGCGGCGGTCGCCGTGGCGCGCGGGGTGCGCCGGCGGGAGCTGTTCCGCACGACGGCGGCCGACCTCATCGGCTCGTACGGAACCGAGGAGAACCCGGCCGAACCCGATCCGGGCGCCCTCGCCGACCGGGTCGGCTCCGCGGTCACCGACCTGAACGCCGCCACGCTCTCCGGGGCGCTGCGCGCAGCCGTCCGCGAGCGGTGGGGCACCACCCTGCCGACCCGGTTCGCCGTCATCGGCATGGGCCGCTTCGGCGGGCACGAGCTGGGCTACGGCTCCGACGCCGACGTCCTGTTCGTGCACGAACCCCGCGAGGGGGTCAGCGACGAGGAGGCGGCCCGGGCCGCCAACACCGTCGTCACGGAGATGCGCAGGCTGCTGGAGCTGCCGACCGCGGACCCGCCCCTGCTCATCGACGTCGACCTGCGGCCGGAGGGCAAGACCGGCCCCCTGGTCCGCACCCTGAAGTCGTACGCCGCCTACTACCGGCGCTGGTCGCTGGTCTGGGAGAGCCAGGCCCTGCTGCGTGCCGATCCGGTGGCCGGGGACGAGGACCTCGGCCGCGCCTTCGTCGAGCTGATCGACCCGCTGCGCTACCCCGTGGAAGGGCTGGGGGACGACGCGGTGCGGGAGATCCGGCGGCTCAAGGCGCGGATGGAGTCGGAACGCATGCCGCGCGGGGCCGATCCGACGCTCCACACCAAGCTGGGGCGCGGCGGGCTGAGCGACGTCGAGTGGACGGTGCAGCTGATGCAGATGCAGCACGGCTGGGCCGAACCCGGGCTGCGGACCCCGCGTACGCGGGAGGCACTGGCGGCGGCGTGCGCGGCGGGGCTGATCCCGGCGGAGGAGGCGCAGACGCTGGACGAGGCGTGGGTGCTGGCCTCGCGGGTGCGCAACGCGGTCATGCTGGTGAGGGGGCGGCCCGGCGACACGTTCCCCTCGAACCCGCGCGAGCTGACGGCGGTGGGGCGGTACCTGGGCTACGAACCGGGGCACGTGGGGGACATGCTGGACGACTACCGACGGATCACCCGGCGGGCCCGGGCGGTCGTCGAGGAGCGGTTCTACGGAGCGGCGGGGTGACGGGCGGCGGGACGAGCGCCGCGGGGTGACCGGCGGTGAAACGAGCACTGCGGGCCGACCGCCGGCGGGACGAGCGCCGCGCCGTCACCGGCGGCGTGAGGGTCCCGCCCCGTCCTCACTCGCCGGACGGGCTCGGGGCCCCGGCCCGGTCCCTCGGGCCGGGCGCACGGGCAGGCGATCGCCGCAGGGCGCGCAGGCGTCGCGCTCCGGGGAGCTGCACCCGCTTCGGCAGGCGGTGCGGCAGCGATCCGTACCAGGCGTAGGAGACCGCCACGCCGAAGGCCAGGCAGGTCATCCCGCCCACCGCGTCCAGCCAGAAGTGGTTCGCCGTCGACACGATCACGACGAGCGTGGCCACCGGGTACAGGGCGCCCAGGATCCGCGCCCAGGGGGCGGTGGCCAGGGCGCAGATGGTCAGACCGCACCACAGGGACCAGCCGATGTGCATGGACGGCATCGCCGCGTACTGGTTCGACATGTGCTTGAAGTTGCCCGAGGCCATCGACCCCCACGTCTGGTGCAGCATCACCGTGTCGATGAAGGCGCCGCCGTTCATCAGGCGTGGCGGCGCCAGAGGGAAGAGGTAGTAGCCGAGCAGGGCCACCGCGGTCGTGGCGAAGAGCGCCAGGCGGGTGGCCGCGTAGCGGCCGGGATGGCGGCGGAACAGCCAGATGAGCACACCGATGGTCACGACGAAGTGCAGCGTCGCGTAGTAGTAGTTCATCGACACGATCAGCCATGTCACCGAATTGACGGCCTGGTTGACCGTCTCCTCGAAGGCGAGTCCCACGGTGTGTTCGAGGGACCAGATCCAGTCGGCGTTGCGCAGGGCCGCGGCCTTCTGCTCGGGTACGGCGTTGCGCACGAGCGAGTAGAGCCAGTAACTGACCGCGATCAGCAGGATCTCGAACCAGAGGCGCGGGCGGCGAGGGGCGCGCAGGGAACGGAGTGAGGGACGTCGGACGCGCATGCGTGACGGGGTGAGGGCTCGTGTCGAACCGGAGGCCGACGGGGCGTCCGCCACGGATGACGGGGTGGCCGCCGTGCGGTCTTCCTGCGTGGTCACGTGCGAATCACCCATAGGCGCAGAGTCTGCCAGATACGTCCCCCTCAGCCCGATGATCCTCCGGTCGGGTTCCGGTCGCACATTCTGAATTTTATCGACCGGCGCGGGCCGCCGAGGAGGGGCCCGGGCCCGAAGCGGTGGAACCGCGCACGACCAGTTCGGGCATGAACACGAACTCGCTGTGCGGAGCCGGCGTGCCGCCGATCTCCTCCAGCAGGGTGCGCACGGCCGCCTGCCCCATCGCCGTCACCGGCTGCCGGATGGTGGTCAGCGGCGGATCGGTGAAGGCTATGAGGGGAGAGTCGTCGTATCCGACCACCGAGAGGTCGCGCGGCACGTCCATGGACAGCCTGCGGGCCGCCCGGATCGCGCCGAGCGCCATCATGTCGCTGGCGCACACCACGGCGGTGCAGCCGCGTTCCATCAGCGCCGAGGCGGCGGCCTGGCCGCCCTCCAGGGTGTACAGGGAGTGCTGGATCAACTCCTCCACGGCGTCGGCGGTGAGGTCCAGCTGCTCCCGCATCGTGGCGTGGAAGCCCTCGATCTTGCGGAGCACCGGGACGAAGCGCTTCGGCCCGACCGCCAGGCCGATGCGCTGGTGGCCCAGGGCCACCAGGTGGGTCACCGCGAGCCGCATCGCCGCCCGGTCGTCGGGGGAGATGAACGGCGCCTGCACCTTGGGGGAGAAGCCGTTGACCAGGACGAAGGGGACCCCCTGGGCCCGCAGTTGCTCGTAGCGCTGCATGTCGGCCGAGGTGTCGGCGTGCAGGCCGGAGACGAAGATGATGCCCGAGACCCCGCGGTCGACGAGCATCTCGGTGAGCTCGTCCTCGGTGGAGCCGCCCGGCGTCTGCGTCGCCAGCACCGGTGTGTAGCCCTGCCTGGTGAGTGCCTGCCCGATGACCTGGGCCAGCGCGGGGAAGATCGGGTTCTCCAGCTCGGGCGTGATCAGCCCGACCAGGCCGGCGCTGCGCCGGCGCAGCCGCACAGGGCGTTCGTAGCCCAAGACGTCGAGCGCCGCGAGGACGGATTCACGGGTGGCCGCAGCGACACCGGGCTTGCCGTTCAGTACGCGGCTGACCGTCGCTTCGCTGACCCCCGCCTGAGTTGCGATATCGGCAAGCCGTGCGGTCATGGCAATGGACTGTACCGGGCGCGTGTCGGATTGCCCACCATGCACGGGATTCGGGCAGTCCGCCCCGCCCGCCACCGCCCGCCGGCCCTCCGGCAGCAATATCTTGCAAGGCCTTGCGGGATCCGTCTGGTCGTTGCGGTCGGATCGTCGTACCGCCGATATACGGGCTCTGGCCAGGCATGGGCAGGGTGGGAGGGCTTCCGTCAAGAGGCTTGACGGCAACCTTGAGGACACGCCAATGTAACGATCAGCAGTGCTTGCAGAAATCTTCCGCAAAGTCTTTCGGTCGTCTTTCATCCTTGTTACGTTCACGTCGACCCGGCGCCGCGACGGAGCGGTACGGCAGTTGAAGGAGTTCAGATGCGACGTGGCATAACGGCCACCGCCCTGGTCGCGACCCTGGCGCTCGCGGCGACCGCTTGCGGAAGCGACGACGAGTCCGGCGGCAGCAAGAGCTCGGGCGAGCTCTCCGGCACGGTGACCTGGTGGGACACCTCGACCGTCGGCAGCGAGGACAAGGTCTTCAAGAAGATCGCCGAGGGTTTCGAGAAGAAGCACCCGAAGGTCGACGTCAAGTACGTCAACGTCCCCTTCGGTGAGGCGCAGAACAAGTTCAAGAACGCCGCGCAGGCCGGCGCCGGCGCCCCGGACGTCATCCGCTCCGAGGTCGCCTGGACCCCCGAGTTCGCCGACCTCGGCTACCTCGCCCCGCTGGACGGCACCGCGGCGCTGAAGGACCAGGGCGACTTCCTCGAGCAGGCCGCCGCGTCCACCAAGTACAAGGACAAGACCTACGCGGTCCCGCAGGTCATCGACTCCATGGGCATCTTCTACAACAAGAAGATCTTCAAGGAGGCCGGTGTCGAGGTCCCCAAGAACATCGCCGACCTGAAGACCGTCTCCAAGACGATCAAGGACAAGACCGGCAAGACCGGCCTCTACCTCCGCGGCGACGACGCGTACTGGTTCCTCTCCTTCCTGTACGGCGAGGGCGGCGACCTGGTCGACGCCGAGTCGAAGACGGTCACGGTGAACAACCCCGAGGGTGTCAAGGCCTTCAAGACGGTCAAGGACCTCGTCGACTCCGGTGCCGCCAAGACCGACGCCACCGACGGCTGGGAGAACATGCAGTCGTCGTTCAAGGACGGCAAGGTCGCGATGATGATCAACGGCCCGTGGGCCGTCGCCGACACCCTGACCGGCAAGGAGTTCACCGACAAGGCGAACCTCGGCATCTCCCCGGTGCCGGCCGGCACGGCCGGACAGGGCGCCCCGCAGGGCGGCCACAACCTCGCCGTCTACGCGGGCTCCAAGAACCTGGACGCCTCGTACGCCTTCGTCGAGTACATGACCTCGGTGGAGACCCAGGCGCAGACCGCCGGTGAGCTGAACCTGCTGCCGACCCGCACCTCCGCGTACGCCAAGCAGGAGGCCGCGGACAGCGAGATCGTGCAGTTCTTCAAGCCCGTCGTCGAGACCGCCGTCGAGCGCCCCTGGATCCCCGAGACCGGCAGCCTCTTCGCGCCGCTCGTCACGGAGTACACCAAGGTCCTCACCGGTCAGACCACGCCGGAGAAGGCCGCCTCGACGACCGGCGACTCCTACCGCAAGCTCCTCAAGGGCTGGAAGTAACTCAGGAAGGCAGGCCGGCTGATGGCTGTCCACACCAGCCAGTCGGTGGCGAAGGCCGCGGGCGACGACGTCGCCCGCGGCCGGAGCCGCGGTACTGGTAAATCCGCACCACCGAGCAAGCTCCGGCGGGCCCTGTCGGTCCACTGGTACGCCTGGACCATGGTCGCCCCGGTCGTGATCGTGATCGGCGTGATCATCGGGTATCCGCTGGTCCGCGGCATCTACCTGTCGCTGACCGACGCCAACGAGCGCAACGTCGCACGGTCCATCGGTGTCAACGAACTGCCCGCCACCTACGAGTTCGTGGGCGTCGACAACTACGTCGACGCGCTGACGGGTACCCAGTTCCTCGGCACGCTCGGCTGGACGCTGGTGTGGACGGTCTCCTGCGTGGGCATCACCTTCTGCCTGGGCATGGCGCTGGCCAACATCCTGAACCGCCGCATCGCCGGACGCTCCGCCTACCGCATGGCCCTGATCCTGCCCTGGGCCATCCCCGGCTTCGTCTCGGTGTTCGCCTGGCGCTTCCTCTACAACGAGGACCGCGGGCTGCTCAACAAGATCCTCGGCGGCGCCGGGATCGACGGCATACCGTGGCTGAACGACCCCACCTGGGCCAAGTTCTCCGTCATCGCCGTCAACGTCTGGCTCGGCGTCCCCTTCATGATGGTCGCCCTGCTCGGCGGCCTGCAGTCGATCCCCTCGGAGCAGTACGAGGCCGCGGAGATGGACGGCGCGACGGCCTGGCAGCGCTTCCGCCACATCACGCTGCCCGGACTGCGCCCGGTGTCCACCACGGTGGTCCTGCTCTCCACCATCTGGACCTTCAACATGTTCCCGGTGATCTTCCTGCTGACCCGCGGCGGACCCGGTGAGGCCACCCAGATCCTGGTCACCCAGGCGTACAAATTCTCCTTCGAGATCAGCCCGCGCGACTTCGCGCAGTCCTCCACCTGGGGCGTGCTGATCCTCGTACTCCTGATGCTCTTCGCCATGGTGTACCGGCGAGTGCTCCGCACGCAGGGAGACAACTGGTGACCACCGCCACCGCAAGCTCCGCACGGCACGGCGCCCGCAAGGTCCGCCGCCGCGGCGACCGCTCGCCGCTCGCCTCCACGGCCCTGCACCTCACCCTGATCATCGCCTCGGTGATCGCGGTCTTCCCGGTGCTGTGGGTCCTGCTGACGTCGCTGAAGCCCGCCAAGTTCGCCACGACGACGGACTTCTTCAAAGAGACGACGTTCGAGAACTACACGAACCTCATCAAGGACACCGAGTTCCTGAGCTGGTTCGGCAACTCCGTGATCGTCGCGGGACTCTCCACCGTCATCGGCGTCTTCGTCTCCGCCACCACGGGCTACGCCGTCAGCCGCTTCCGCTTCCCCGGCAAGCGCGGGCTGATGTGGACGCTGCTGATCACCCAGATGTTCCCGGTCGCCGTCCTGATCGTGCCGATCTACAACATCATGGCGAGCATCGGGCTGCTCAACCAGCCGGCCGGCCTCGTCATCACCTACCTCACCATCTCGGTGCCGTTCTGCGCCTGGATGATGAAGGGCTTCTTCGACACGATCCCGATGGAGATCGACGAGTCGGGGCAGGTCGACGGGCTGACGCCGTTCGGGACGTTCTGGCGGCTCATCCTGCCGCTGGCCAAACCCGGTCTCGCCGTCACCGCCTTCTACTCCTTCATCACCGCCTGGGGCGAAGTGGCCTACGCCTCCGCCTTCATGGTCGGCGACGAGAACCTCACGCTCGCCGGCGGACTGCAGAAGTTCGTCAACCAGTACGGAGCCCAGTGGGGCCCGATGACCGCGGCGTCCGTGCTCATCGCCATCCCGGCCGCGCTGGTCTTCCTCTTCGCGCAGAAGCACCTGGTCACCGGCATGTCCGCCGGAGCCGTCAAGGGCTGACGCACCCAGTCCCGCACGACCGTACCGCCACGTCACGGCGGCGCCGGATCCCTGACCAGGTCCCGGCGCCGCTCCCCACCCAGACACCCCAGGGACGACATGACCCAGCACCTCGCTGCCCCCTCCACCGGCACGTCCGACGACGCCCCGGGCCACCGCACCGGCTGGTGGCAGGACGCGGTGATCTACCAGGTCTATCCGCGGAGCTTCGCCGACGGCAACGGTGACGGCATGGGCGACCTCGCGGGCGTCACCGCCCGGCTCCCGTACCTCCGGGACCTCGGCGTCGACGCCGTCTGGCTCAGCCCCTTCTACGCCTCGCCGCAGGCCGACGCCGGCTACGACGTCGCCGACTACCGGGCGATCGACCCGATGTTCGGCACGCTCCTCGACGCCGACACGCTGATCCGCGAGGCCCACGGCCTGGGGCTGCGCATCATCGTCGACCTGGTGCCCAACCACTCCTCCGACCAGCACGAGTGGTTCAAGCGCGCCCTGGCCGAGGGCCCCGGTTCCGCCCTGCGCGAGCGCTACCACTTCCGCCCCGGAAAGGGCACCGACGGCGAACTCCCGCCGAACGACTGGGAGTCCATCTTCGGCGGCCCCGCGTGGACCCGGACCACCGACCCGGACGGCACCCCCGGCGAGTGGTACCTCCACCTCTTCGCGCCCGAGCAGCCCGACTTCAACTGGGAGCACCCGGCCGTCGCCGACGAGTTCCGCTCCATCCTGCGCTTCTGGCTCGACATGGGCGTCGACGGCTTCCGTGTCGATGTCGCCCACGGGCTCGTCAAGGCGGAGGGTCTGCCGGACCTCGGGTCGCACGACCAGCTGAAGCTGCTGGGCAACGATGTCATGCCGTTCTTCGACCAGGACGGTGTGCACGAGATCTACCGCAGCTGGCGCACCATCCTCGACGAGTACCCCGATACGACGGGGGCCGAAGGGCCTTCGTCGGAAGGGCGGCGGCTGACGGGCGGGCGCATCCTCGTCGCCGAGGCGTGGACCCCCACCGTCGAGCGCACCGCCCACTACGTGCGCCCCGACGAGATGCACCAGGCCTTCAACTTCCAGTACCTGTCGACCGCCTGGGACGCCGCCGAGCTCCGCGCCGTCATCGACTCCTCGCTCGACGCGATGCGTCCGGTGGGCGCCCCCACCACCTGGGTGCTCTCCAACCACGACGTCACCCGGCACACCACCCGCTTCGCCAACCCGGCGGGCCTGGGCACCCAGATCCGTACCCCCGGCGACCGCGAGCTGGGTCTGCGCAGGGCTCGCGCGGCCACCCTGCTGATGCTGGCCCTGCCCGGCTCCGCCTACGTCTACCAGGGCGAGGAGCTCGGCCTGCCCGACGTCACCGACCTGCCCGACGAGGCCCGCCAGGACCCGTCGTTCTTCCGCGCCGAGGGCCAGGACGGCTTCCGCGACGGCTGCCGCGTGCCGATCCCGTGGACCCGCGAGGGCAGCTCGTACGGCTTCGGCGGCGGTGGCAGCTGGCTGCCGCAGCCCGACAGCTGGGGCGCGCTGTCCGTCGAGGCGCAGACCGGTGCGGAGGGCTCCACGCTGGAGCTGTACCGCGCCGCGATCGCGGCCCGGCGTGAGCACCCGGGGCTCGGCGCCGGTACGGACGTCGAGTGGCTGGACGCCCCCGAGGGCGTGCTCGCCCTCGGCCGCCCCGGCTTCGTCTGCACCGTCAACACCACGGGCGCACCCGTCCGCGTCGCCGTCCCCGGCACCCTGCTGCTGGCCGCCGCCCCGGTGACCGTCGAGGGCGACACCGTCGAGCTGCCCGCGGACACCACGGTGTGGTGGACGGTGTGACCGTCCCCGCACCCAGGACCGGACCGGCGCTGCGGCTCTCCGACATCGCCGGTCAGGCCGCGGTCAGCGAGGCCACCGTCAGCCGGGTGCTCAACGGGAAGCCGGGCGTCGCGGGCACCACGCGTCAGCGGGTGCTCGCGGCGCTCGACGTCCTCGGCTACGAGCGTCCCGTACGGCTGCGGCAGCGCAGCGCCGGACTGATCGGACTGGTGACGCCCGAACTCGTCAACCCGATCTTCCCGGCCTTCGCGCAGTCCGTGGAGCAGGTGCTCGCCGGGCACGGCTACACGCCCGTGCTCTGCACCCAGCTGCCCGGCGGCGCCACCGAGGACGAACTGGTCGAACAGCTCGTCGAGCGCGGCGTCGGCGGCATCGTCTTCCTGTCCGGGCTCCACGCCGACACCTCGGCCGACCCGGCGCGCTACGCCGCGCTCACCGAGCGCGGCGTGCCGTTCGTGCTGATCAACGGCTACAACGAGCGCATCAGCGCCCCGTTCGTCTCGCCCGACGACCAGGCCGCCGTGCGCATGGCCGTCAGCCACCTCGCGGAGCTCGGCCACCGGCGGATCGGCCTGGCGATCGGGCCGCAGCGCTACGTGCCCTCCCGGCGCAAGCGCGAGGGCTTCGTCGACGCCGCGGTCTCGCTGCTGGACATGGACCGCGGGGAAGCCGAACTGCTGGTCTGCTCCACGCTGTTCAGCGTCGAGGGCGGTCAGGTCGCGGCGGGCGCGCTGCTCGACGCGGGCTGCACCGGCATCGTCTGCGGCAGCGACCTGATGGCGCTCGGGGTGGTCCGGGCGGCGCGGGGGAGAGGGTTCGACGTCCCGCGCGACGTCTCCGTCGTCGGATTCGACGACTCGCAGCTCATCGCGTTCACCGACCCGCCCCTGACCACGGTGCGCCAGCCGGTGCAGGCGATGGCGGCGGCGGCCGTCGGAGCGCTGCTGGAGGAGATCGCCGGAAGCCCCGTGCAGCGCACGGAGTACGTGTTCCAGCCGGAGCTGGTGGTACGGGGGTCCACAGCGGCGGTGCGCAGCGCCTGAACGGGCGCGCAGTCGGCGGGGCCGGGTCCGGAGGGGGGACCCGGCCCCGTTCGCTGTCCACCGGCCGGTCGCCGCGTGAACGATGCTCCCCGGGTTGGCAGTATGCGCGGATGATCGATGACCTCCCCGACGGCCTGAGGGCTCGTCGCCCGGCAGAAGAAGACCATTCCCGCGTGCTCGCCGTACTGGACACGTGGTGGGGCGGTCTGAAGGGGGAAGCGGGAGCGGCGGAACGGGCGTTGCTCCTGCCCCGGCTGTACTTCCAGCACTTCACCACCACCAGCTTCCTCGTCGAACGCGGCGACGGCGAGATCGCCGCCTTCCTGGTCGGCTTCCTGTCGCAGACGGAGCCAGACACCGCCTACGTGCACTTCGTCGGCGTCGACCCGGCGCTGCACGGGCAGGGCATAGGGCGAACCCTCTACCGGTCCTTCTGCGCACTCGCCCGGTCCCACGGCCGCCGATACGTGCACTGCATCACCAGCCCGGAGAACACCGCGTCGCGGGCGTTCCACACCCGGCTCGGCTTCACGGCCTCGGCCAGGAGGCGGGACTACGACGGACCCGGACTCGACCGCGTGGCGTTCGTCATCGACCTCGCCGGAGAGCCCGCGGACACGCCCTAGGCGTGTGGCGTGGCAGTGGTGCTGTCGGCGGTGTCGAAGAGCGTGGGCCGGCGCCCGGGCCGATGGCGCTGGCGGGGGTGCCGGCGGTGCCGCGGTACTCCATGGCGGTGGGGCTCCTCATGCCGTGACCGCTGCGGTCTCGCCGACGGCGCCGGGCAGCCAGTCGTCGACGTGGGAGAAGGCGAAGCCCAGCTCCTTGGCCCGGGTGTTGCTCATGGCGTAGTGGCGGTCGAAGGAGAACGGCGAAGCCGTTCCGCCCGCCGCGACGGTCCGGTGGACGGGCGTGCCGCCGGACTGCGCGGCGACGACCGCAGCCAGTTCACGCACGTCGAGCCGGCCGTCGGAGCAGGCGTTGACAGGACCCGTGAAGTCGGAGGCGGTGGCCGCCCACAGCAGCAGGTCCGCCAGCTCCTCGTAGTGGATGAACACAGTCGGCAGCGCCTCCGCGTGGACCGCGATCTCTTCACCCTTGCCGATGCGTTCGGAGTAGTACGCCAGCCGGCCGGTGAACTCCTGCGCGCCGCCGCCCAGCACATGAGCGCTGCGCACAGAGGCGAACGCGAAGCCGCCGTCCCGGGTGAAGACCGCCTCCGCCTGGCGCTTGCCCTCGGCGTAGTGAGCCTCCAGGTATGCCTCGTCGTCCCATGGCAGGTCCGGGGCCACCGGCCAGGCTCGCGGATCCACGTGCTCCTCCGGCACCGGGGTGTGCGCCGGCAGGGCTGTCGGTCCGGTGGCCGCCGGGTCGTAGACCTCGATCGTGGACGTCATGACGTAGCGCCGGGTGCGGCCGGCGAAGGCGCGGACGGCGATCGCGGCCTGTACCGGTGTGTAGCAGACCTGGTCGACGGTCACGTCGAAGGTGCGCGAGCCGAGCGCGGCGACGAGGGCGGGCTCGTCGCCCCGGTCGACGACGAGGTGCTCGACACCGGCCGGCGGGCGGGTGGAACCCCGATTGATCACCGTGACCTGATGGCCCGCCGCGTGCAGGCGCTCGACCAGGAGCCTTCCGAAGTACCGGCTTCCGCCGATGACGCAGATTCTTTGCATGCGCCCATCCTGGAGACCTATCGTCATCAGCAGAAGTGTCGGCTTGCTGGAAGCGTCTTAAGGAAAACTGTTGATCGATGTGCAGCGGCTCCGCGTTCTGCGGGCGGTGGCGGAGCACGGCAGTTTCAGTGGGGCAGCAGCGGCTCTCCGCCTCACCCCTTCCGCCGTCTCCCAGCACATGGCGGCGATGGAGCGCAGCCTCGGTGCCCAGGTCGTGACGCGCAGCACGCGCGGGGTCACCCTCACTCAGGCCGGCCGGATCATGGTCGGGGCCGCCGAGTCCGTCGCAGCCGAGCTCGCACAGGCAAGGCGAGAGGTCGAGCGGCTCAGCACGGGGCGCGTACAGCTCACGGTCGCCACCTTCACCAGCGGCGGCAGGCACCTGCTGCCCGGCGCCCTGTCCCAGCTCACGGCCACCCATCCGGGCGCAGTGCTCCATGTCAGGGAGGGCGAGCCCGAGAACACCCTGCCCCTTGTGCGCCAAGGCTCCGTGGACATCGCACTCGCCTACCACTTCGACGGGCCGCTGCCCGTCGGGCCCGGACCGAGCTCCAGCTTGCAGTGGACCCCGATCCTGGAGGATCCCCTGCACGTCGTCATGCCTGAGGGACATCGACTCGCCGAACACCGGTCGCTCGACATCGCCGAGCTGGCAGCCGAACCCTGGGTGCTCGGCTGCCTCAAGACGGAGGCGTACCTGCGCCGTTACGCCGAGCGGGCAGGCTTTGAACCGGACGTGCGCGGTACCACCACCGACTACTTCTTCGCCCGCTCGCTCGTCGCCGCGGGGATCGGGATCTCCCTGATCCCTTCCATCGCCCTCGTCCCGACGGTGCCAGGCCTGCGCTCGGTCCCGATCGAGCCGCCGACTCCGGCCCGGCACATCGGCGTTGCCGCGCTCGGCCGCCGTCGTGACCACCCGTACGTCACGACGTTCATCGATGCCCTCCGTGAGCAGGCGAAGCATCACCGGCAGAACGACGTGATCGGGGCGGGCGACCGCGCCGGGCGCCGTGCACGTGCGCTTCTCCCCGCCGGGAGGACCGGCACCGGCGGTCACACCTGCTGAGCCACCACCTCGTGCACCGGTCGGTCAGCCGTGCTCACACGTGTGCGACAGGTGCCCCTGCCAGGACCGGACTCGGACCCGTCGCCCGGCCACCTGCCCCACAAGGACCGGACGGCTGCTGCTCCGTGCGTCCGAGGCCGGTTCGCCGCCGAAGGGGGCGCGGGCCGGAGCCCGTCGGGATGTCCGCGCGTGTGAAGTGATCTGGCTCACACGCTGTCACAGGGGCCGTGCAGGTGGTGTCTTGAGCTCGAACCGCTCGAGACGAGGGAGACATCATCAAGGTGGAGAACACCGACGTGGCCGTGGTGGGCGGCGGATACGCCGGCGTCACGGCGGCCGATCGACTGACGCGGCGCGACGGCGTGACCGTGACGCTGGTCAACCCGCGCCCCACCCTTCTTCCACCGGGTCCGCCTGCACCGGATGGTGGGCGGGACCGACGCCGCTGTCGTCGACTACCAGGATGTGCCGGCGCGGGGTGTGCGGCTGGTGGTCGACAGTGTGAGGCGGATCGACACGGCCGGGCGCGATGTGGAGCCGGCGAGCGAACGGATTTCCCAGGTCCGGGCCGGCCGAGGGGGAGATGATCGAAACATGAGTGATGATCATGTCGTTGACCGGGCGACCGAGGCCTTCGTCGCCCAGCGCAATCTGCTCTTCACCGTCGCGTACGAGATGCTCGGCTCGGCGGTCGACGCCGAGGACGTCCTTCAGGAGACCTGGCTGCGGTGGGTCGAGGTCGATCTCGACCAGGTGCGCGACCAGCGCGCGTACCTGGTCCGGATCACGACCCGGCAGGCGCTCAACCGGCTGCGCACGATGTCCCGGCGCAAGGAGTCGTACGTGGGCCCATGGCTGCCGGAGCCACTGCTGACCACGCCTGACGTGGCCCAGGACGTCGAACTCGCCGAGAGCGTGTCGATGGCGGTGATGCTGGTCCTGGAGACGCTGTCACCGACCGAGCGGGCCGTCTTCGTGCTGCGCGAGGTCTTCGACGTCGGCTACGACGAGATCGCGGCGGCGGTCGACAAGACCCCGGCAGCAGTACGCCAGATCGCACACCGCGCCCGTCGGCACGTGGACGCCCGGCGCCCACGCACAGTGGTGTCCCAGCGCCAGACGCGGGCGGCCGTGGAGTCGTTCGTGCGGGCACTGGAGAGCGGGGACCTTCAGGAACTGCTCGACCTGCTCGCGCCTGACGTCGTCTACATGGGCGACGGCGGCGGCGTGAAGCACTCCGCTCTGCGGCCGATCGTCGGCGCCGACAAGGTGGCCCGCCTCCTGGCCGGCGGCTTCGGCAGGAACACGGTCCCGCTCACCTTCGGCCCCACCATGGTCAACGGCAGCCCGGCGCTGGCGCTCCACCTGGACGGCGAGCTGGACAGCATCGTCGCGGCCCACGTGGAGGCCGGCCGCATCACCGGTCTCTACGTCGTCCGCAACCCTGAGAAGCTGTCGCGCATCGCGTCCGAGACGCCGCTCACCTTGCGATGAATCGCCCGTAGAACATGGGCGACCCGAGAATCGGGCGCGGCAGCAGCAGACCTCGCTCCGCACGAAGAATCAGCCACTCGTCCGACTCCAGAGAGAGCCTTGGCATGGAAATCCTTCGGTATGTGTTCCTCGTCTTCCACCTCTTCGGGTTCGCCGCGCTCATGGGCGGCCTCTTCTACCAGCTGAGAGGGAAGGACCCGGTGGCAGGCAGCTACATGCTGAGCAGCGCGGTCGTCCAGCTGGTCACCGGTGCGGGTCTCATATGGACCCGAACAGCCCTGGACCTGCCGGTGGACGGCCTGAAGATGGGGGTGAAGCTGGCCCTGGACGCCCTCGTGGCGGTGGTCGCGCTGATCGGCATGCGCAACAAGCGGCCGTGGGCCTTCTACGCCGTGGGGTCGTTCACAGCAGCCGCGGCAGTCGTGGCCGTCGTCTGGAAGTAGCCCCGCAGTCCGTGCAAGTTGTGGTCTCCGTACGCCAGGAGTTCGACAGCCTGAGCCTCCAGCTTCGCCGGCTCCCGCACCTTCTTCGGATACCGGGCCTCCGCCAACTCCCGTTTCAGCATCGCGATCTTGCCGCCCGCCCCGAGGACTTCGTCCGCTCTGTCCAGGAACTCCGGCCGGGGGATGCGACGACCGCCTTCCACTTTGCAGACCAGGTCCTCCCCGTACCCGATCGCGGCTCCGAACTCACCGGCCCGCATGCCTGCCGCCTCCCGCCAGGCCTTGATCTGCCGCCCTACCGTGGCGGCCATGGCGACGCCCGACTCGTCGTCCGGATCGACCTCCCGGCCGGGCTCGTCCGCACCCCCCGCCCGACGAAGGGGTCACAGCGGCCCCGTAACGAGAGGCCACATCGCACAATCAGCGATCAGGAGGGCGTCTGTCAGGGCAGGTGCCCCACCACGACACGGAGCCTCTCCCGCCCTGCCGTGACGCTCGCGTCCCACAGGCCTGCTGCGTCACCGCTCAGCGAGAGGGACTGGAGCCGTTGTTCGTCGGCCAGAAGGCTGGCGCCCACCACATTCTGGTCCAGCATCCCCATCGCGGTGAGTGCCCCATGCCCGCAGGACACCGCGTCGTCAGCGTTGCCCGAGTTGTGGGCCAGCAGGGCATAGCGCAGGCAGAGGGCGGCGAAGAACGCATAGGTGTCGGCGACACCGGTGATCCCCTCCTCATTCGGCTGGAGCTCCGGAAACCGCTCCAGCCGGCACACTCGCTCGGCGGCGTCGGCGAGTGGCCTGTCCGCAAGCCAAAGACCGCTCACGGACTCCACATAGAGGTCCAGGTCGGCTTCTCGCCCCGGTGCGCCCGCCCGCAGACCGACGAACAGCGGCGCCATGCGTTCCGTACAAGCGGCGACATACAGGCGGACCGCCTCGCCCCGCCCGTCGCGAAGCGCCTCCTCGACGGCCCCCTCCACCAGCGTCTCCACGTCCCACTCTCATCCCGTTCGAACAGATCGACAGGCTACACAGTGGGCTGGGGGCCGCAGCTCGACACGTTGACTGCCTGAGGTGTCTGCGCTGCTTCGCCGCAGGGCGGCTCCCCCTCAGTCCTGCCCGTCGCCCTCCTCGAAGAGCCGTACCGTGCTGAGGATTTCGCGAATCGTGGCGTCGGGCACCTCGTCGGACACCCCGTGCACACCGAGGTAGGTCCAGGACACGAAGTCACCCTGCGCGTTCTTGAAGGCGAACGTCACCGCCTTGCCGTCGGTGTCGCACCTGCCCTTGGCCGGCGTCCCGGAGGACGTGACGGTCACCGGGCTGCCCTCGACACCCGACTTCGTCCGGTAAGCCTCGGTCCCACCGATCTCGAGACGGGTTCTGTCGGGCTGGGTGTACGCGCCGTAGACCCACGTCCTCGGCGTGTCCTCGGCGGCCTCGGCGGTGCTCTTCGAACCCTTTTCCCCGGTGGTGCCCGTCGAGGCGAGCGAGGCCGGACGGGGCCGGGCTGCGGGAGACCGGACTGCGTGGGAACCGGATGTGGGTTTCCGTCCCGCGGGTTCGGCTGTCCGAGGGGCGACTGCTGTCCTGGCCACATGGCCGGTGAGTCCAGTGCTGCCCGGTCGGGCCCCCGCCGACGGTGGGTATCCCCGTTTCCCTGCATCCCCGCATCCCGTTCCCGTGAGCTCGACATCACCCTGAAGGCTGGCGACACCGGGGGAATGTCGTACGGGAGCGGCGAGTCGGGGGATTCGCGGGGGTATCCGCGCCGCGCGCGGCGCTGCGGGCGTGCGGGTCCGCCACGCTCAGGAGAGGTCCGGACGTCGGCCCAGGATTGGGCCGGCGGGGAAGCGACGTCGCGGCCTCTCCTTGGCGTGACCGGCCCGGCCGGCCGGGCGCGTGGGGTCCGGCGTACCGGACCCCCGGCCGGCCGGGCCGGAGTCGGGATGAACTTAACAGTCCCGCAATATCTTGCGTAAGTCCTTGCAGGAAGAAATCTCCGAGATTTCGTCGATGTGAGCGGGGTGTAATCGCATCGTGTCCAGGGGGTTGACCGGGGCAGGTCAGGCTCGTACGGTCTGCTGCACCCCAGGTTTTGCATTCTTGCTGCAAGAACCTTCAGGAGCCTTGACGGCACGGCGCGTTGCCCGGTGAGGCTGCTCCGCCATCCCCGCACTTCCCCCACCGCAGGAGGAACGTCATGGCACGCAGACCGTTGTCCGGCGCGCTCGCCCTCACCTTGGGCGCCGCTGTCCTCGCCGTCCCGGCCGGACTCGGCGCCGCCGGGTCCGCCCAGGCCGCACCTCCCGGCGAGAAGGACGTCACCGCGGTGATGTTCGAGTGGAAGTTCGCCTCCGTGGCCAAGGCGTGCACGGACAGCCTCGGACCCGCCGGTTACGGCTACGTCCAGGTCTCGCCGCCCCAGGAGCACATCCAGGGCGGCCAGTGGTGGACCTCTTACCAGCCCGTCAGCTACAGGATTGCCGGGCGCCTCGGTGACCGTGCGGCCTTCGCGAACATGGTCAGCACCTGCCACACCGCCGGTGTGAAGGTCATCGCCGACTCCGTCATCAACCACATGTCGGCCGGGTCCGGCACCGGCACGGGCGGCTCGTCGTACAGCAAGTACGACTACCCGGGCCTCTATTCGGTCAGCGACATGAACGACTGCCAGTCGCAGATCAGCAACTACGGCGACCGCGCCAACGTCCAGAACTGCGAACTGGTGGGCCTCGCGGACCTGGACACCGGTGAGGAGTACGTGCGCGGCAAGATCGCCGGCTATCTCAACGACCTGCTCTCCCTCGGCGTCGACGGCTTCCGGATCGACGCCGCCAAGCACATGCCGGCCGCCGACCTCGCCAACATCAAGTCCCGGCTCAGCAACACCGGTGTGTACTGGAAGCACGAGGCGATCTACGGGGGCGGCGAGGCCGTCTCGCCGTCCGAGTACCTCGGCAGCGGCGACGTCCAGGAGTTCCGCTACGGCCGCAGCCTCAAGCAGGTCTTCAACAACGAGAACCTCGCCAACCTCAAGAACTTCGGCGAGGGCTGGGGCTTCATGGAGTCCGGCAAGTCCGCGGTCTTCGTCGACAACCACGACACCGAGCGCGGCGGCGACACCCTGAACTACAAGGACGGCGCGAACTACACTCTCGCGAGCGTCTTCATGCTGGCCTACCCGTACGGCTCCCCGGACGTCCACTCCGGCTACGAGTGGTCCGACAAGGACGCCGGGCCGCCCAACGGCGGCCAGGTGAACGCCTGCTACAGCGACGGCTGGAAGTGCCAGCACGCCTGGCGCGAGATCTCCTCCATGGTCGGCTTCCGCAACGCCGCCCGCGGACAGGCCGTGGCGAACTGGTGGGACAACGGCGGCGACCAGATCGCCTTCGGCCGGGGCTCCAAGGCCTACGTCGCCATCAACCACGAGGGCTCCGCGCTGAGCCGCACCTTCCAGACGTCGCTGCCCGCGGGTGACTACTGCGACGTCCAGACGGGCAAGGGCGTCACGGTCAGCAGCTCCGGACAGTTCACCGCGACCCTCGCCGCCAACACGGCCCTCGCCCTGCACGTCGGCGCCCGCACCTGCACCGGCGGCGGCACGACCCCGGACCCCGGCACCGGCCAGTCGGGCGCCTCCTTCGGCGTCAACGCCACCACGCAGCTCGGCCAGAACATCTACGTCACCGGCAACCAGGCCGCGCTCGGCAGCTGGACCCCCGGGAGCGCGCTGAAGCTCGACCCGGCGACGTACCCCGTGTGGAAGCTCGATGTCGCCCTGCCCGCCGGCACCTCGTTCGAGTACAAGTACCTCCGCAAGGACGCGAGCGGCAATGTCACCTGGGAGAGCGGCGCGAACCGCACCGCCACCGTGCCGTCCTCCGGAAAGGTCACGCTGACCGCCGACGTCTGGCGCGGCTGACCCCTCATCGGCGGGCCGGGGACGCGAGGGTGAGCGTCCCCGGCCCGCACTGCTCCACCTGCCCGATCCCCGAAAGCCGAGGAGTACCCTCCCGTGTCCCGAACCACCCTCCGGCGGGGGGCTGTCGCCGCACTGTGCGCGGCGCTGCTGCCCGTCGTACCGGCGGCCACCGCGTCCGCCGCGCCCAGACCCCCCGCGCCGCCCTCGGACGCGAAACTGGCCAAGGAGCCGGCCAGGCACGACCTGACCCGTGAGCAGTTCTACTTCGTGCTGCCCGACCGGTTCGCGAACGGCGACACCTCCAACGACCGGGGCGGACTGACCGGCTCGCGGCTGGAGACCGGCTACGACCCCACGGACAAGGGGTTCTACCAGGGCGGCGACCTCAAGGGCCTCACCCAGCGGCTCGACTACATCAAGGGCCTCGGCACCACGGCGATCTGGCTCGCCCCCATCTTCAAGAACCGCCCCGTGCAGGGCACCGGTGACAACGCCTCGGCCGGTTACCACGGCTACTGGATCACCGACTTCACCCAGGTCGACCCCCACTTCGGGACCAACGCCGACCTCACGAAGCTGATCGACAAGGCCCACGGCAAGGGCATGAAGGTCTTCTTCGACGTCATCACCAACCACACCGCCGACACCGTCGACTACGCCGAGAAGAAGTACGGCTACAAGCCCAAGGGCGCCTTCCCGTACCTCGACGAGGACGGTCGCCCCTTCGACGACACCCAGGGCGTGGAGGAGGTGGACGCCGGCTCCTTCCCCTACACCCCGGCCAACACCGGTAAGAAGGTGCCGGCCTGGCTCAACGACACCACGATGTACCACAACCGGGGCGACTCGACCTACGCCGGCGAGTCCACCGAGTACGGCGACTTCTCCGGCCTCGACGACCTGTGGACCGAGCGTCCCGAGGTCGTCACCGGCATGGAGAAGATCTACGAGAAGTGGGTCCGCGACTTCGACATCGACGGCTTCCGCATCGACACCGTCAAACACGTCGACCTGGACTTCTGGACCCAGTGGGCGACCGCGCTCGACGGCTACGCGGCGAAGCACGGCCGGGACGACTTCTTCATGTTCGGCGAGGTCTACTCCGCCGACACGGCGATCACCTCGCCCTACGTCACCCGGGGCCGTCTCGACGCCACGCTCGACTTCCCCTTCCAGGAAGCCGCCCGGCAGTACGCCTCCCAGGGCGCCCCGGCCTCGAAGCTCGCCGCGGTCTTCGGTGACGACTACCGCTACACCACCGACAAGGCCAACGCCTACGAGCAGGTGACCTTCCTCGGCAACCACGACATGGGCCGGATCGGCACCTTCCTGAAGCAGGACAACCCGAAGGCCGGCGACGCCGAGCTCCTGGACCGGGCCCGCCTCGCCAACGAGCTGATGTTCCTCGGCCGCGGCAATCCGGTGATCTACTACGGCGACGAGCAGGGTTACACCGGAGCGGGCGGCGACAAGGACGCCCGCCAGACGCTGTTCGCCTCGAAGACCGCCGACTACCTCGACGACGACCAGATCGGCACCGACCGCACGCACGCCTCCGACGCGTACGACACGGCCCACCCGCTCTACCGGTCCATAGCGGCTCTCTCGAAGCTCACCCGGGAGCACCCGGCTCTGCGTGACGGCACGCAGACCGAGCGCTACGCCGAGGACTCCGTCCACGCCTTCTCGCGGACGGACGCGAAGCGCCCGTACGAGTACGTCGTCGCCTCGAACAACTCCACCGGGGCGAAGACCGTCGAGCTGCCCACCGAGTCGGCCGGCATGAACTTCCGTACGTTGTACGGAGGTTCCGGCACCGTCCGCAGCGGTGCGGACAAGGCCGTCGAGGTGACCGTGCCCGCGCTCTCCAGCATCGTGCTGCGCGCCGACAAGCCGCTCGGCAGCCCCGCCGCCAAGCCCTCGCTCACCCTGAAGGCCCCGGCCGCCGGAGCCACCGGCACCGTCGAGATCAGTGCCGACGTGGACGGCGGCGACCTGAACCGCGTCGTTTTCGCCGCGCAGACCGGCAACGGGAAGTGGACCACCCTCGGCTCCGCCGACCACGCCCCGTACAAGGTCACCCAGCACCTGGACGGCTCGGTGAAGGCCGGCACCCCGCTCCGCTACAAGGCCGTCGTCGTCGACCGCGCCGGACGCACCGTGAGCGCCCTCGCCTCCACCACCGCCGGCCAGGCCCCGCCCGCGCAGAAGCCCGTCGCCGTCGACCGCGACCAGGCCGTCGTCCACTACAAGCGCGCGGACGGCGACTACGAGGGCTGGCAGCTGAAGTCCGGCGGGACGGCTGCCGACTTCACCGGCCGCGACGCCTACGGCGCCTTCGCCTGGATCGACCTCGACGAGGGCGCCTCCTCCGTGCCGTACACGGTGGAGAAGAACGGCACGGCCGACGGGCCCGAGCGCACCGTCGACCTCGCCAGGACCGGTCAGGTCTGGATCGAGCAGGGCAAGGACGAGCAGTCCACCGAGGCTCCCGAAGCCCCGCCCCAGGACACCACCAAGGCCGTCCTGCACTACCACCGCCCCGACGGCGACTACGCCGGCTGGGGCCTGCACACCTGGACCGGGGCCGCCTCGCCCACGGACTGGGCCAAGCCCCTGGAGCCCGTGAAGACCGATGCCTACGGTGTCACCTTCGAAGTGCCGCTGGCCGACGGCGCCACCTCGCTCAGCTACATCCTCCACCGGGGCGACGAGAAGGACCTGCCCAGCGACCAGTCCCTCGACATCGCCTCGTACGGGCACGAGGTCTGGATGCTCGGCGGGAAGTCCGGCTACCTGCTGCCGCAGGCCGGCGGGGTGCCGACGCCCGACCTCACCAAGGCCGAGGCCCAGTGGATCGACGCGGACACCGTCGTCTGGAAGGTGAAGGCCACCGACGCCACCAGCCAGCAGCTCGTGTACGCGAAGGACGGCGGCATCTCCGTCGTCGACGGTGCCCTGTCCGACGAGGGGCAGTGGCTCCGCCTCGGCGCGACGGAGCTCACCGCCGCCCAGAAGGCGAAGTACCCGCACCTCGCCGCCTATCCGGCGTTCACCGTCGACGCCCGTGACCGGGACAGGGTCCGTGAGTCCCTGCGCGGTCAGCTGATCGCCACCCAGCGCGCCGCCAACGGAGCCCTGCTCGCCGCCACCGGCGTACAGACGGCGGGCGTACTGGACGAGCTGTACGGCAAGGCCGCGAGCGGCGCCGGCCTCGGCCCGGTCTTCCGCAAGGGCAGCCCCACACTCTCCGTATGGGCGCCCACCGCCCGGACCGTCGCACTCGAACTCGACGGGAGGACCGTCCCGATGCGCCGGGACGACCGCACCGGCGTCTGGTCCGTCACCGGGAACAGGAGCTGGACCGGCAAGCCCTACCGCTACGCCGTGGACGTCTGGGCGCCCACTGTCCAGAAGACGGTCACCAACAAGGTCACCGACCCCTACTCCACCGCTCTGACCGCCGACTCCGCCCGCAGCCTCGTCGTCGACCTGGACGACCCCGAGCTCGCACCGAGCGGCTGGTCCGGCCTGAAGAAGCCCGCCGCCGTCCCCCTGCGGGACGCGCAGATCCAGGAGCTGCACGTCCGCGACTTCTCGGTCACGGACCCGACCTCGAAGCACCCCGGTGAGTACCTCGCCTTCACCGACACCCGCTCCGACGGGATGAAGCACCTCAAGCAGCTCGCGGACTCCGGCACCAGCTACGTGCACCTGTTGCCCGTCTTCGACATCGGGACGATCCCCGAGAAGAAGAAGGACCAGCAGAAGCCCGCCTGCGACCTGTCCGTCTACGCCCCCGACTCCGAGGAGCAGCAGGCCTGCGTCACCGAGGCCGCCGCGAAGGACGCCTTCAACTGGGGCTACGACCCGCTGCACTACACGGTTCCCGAGGGCTCGTACGCCTCCGACCCCGACGGCACGAAGCGCACCGTCGAGTTCCGGAAGATGGTCCAGGGGCTCAACGGCGCCGGGCTGCGGACCGTCATGGACGTCGTCTACAACCACACCGTCGCCTCCGGGCAGGACGACAAGTCCGTGCTCGACAGGATCGTGCCCGGCTACTACCAGCGGCTCCTGGAGGACGGCACCGTCGCCACCTCGACCTGCTGTGCCAACACCGCGACCGAGAACACCATGATGGGCAAGCTCGTCGTGGACTCGATCGTCACCTGGGCCAAGGAGTACAAGGTCGACGGCTTCCGCTTCGACCTCATGGGACACCACCCCAAGGCGAACATCCTCGCCGTCCGCGAGGCGCTGGACAAGCTGACCGTCGCGAGGGACGGCGTCGACGGGAAGAAGATCATCCTGTACGGCGAGGGCTGGAACTTCGGTGAGGTCGCCGATGACGCCCGCTTCGTCCAGGCCACGCAGAAGAACATGGCCGGCACCGGCATCGCCACGTTCTCCGACCGGGCCCGCGACGCGGTGCGCGGCGGCGGCCCCTTCGACGAGGACCCCGGCGTCCAGGGCTTCGCCTCCGGTCTCTACACCGATCCCAACACGTCGGCAGCCAACGGCACCGAGGCCGAACAGAAGGCCCGGCTGCTCCACTACCAGGACCTGATCAAGGTCGGCCTCACCGGCAACCTCGCCGACTACACCTTCACCGACACCCAGGGCCGCACGGTCAAGGGATCGGCCGTCGACTACAACGGGGCCCCCGCCGGCTACGCGGCGGCGCCGGGTGACGCGCTCGCCTACGCCGACGCCCACGACAACGAGACCCTCTACGACGCCCTCGCCTTCAAGCTCCCGGCGGACACCACGGCCGCCGAACGGGCCAGGATGCAGGTCGTGGCCATGGCGACGGCCGCGCTCTCGCAGGGCCCGGCGCTCTCCCAGGCCGGCACCGACCTGCTCCGCTCCAAGTCCCTGGACCGCAACTCCTACGACAGCGGCGACTGGTTCAACGCCCTGCACTGGGACTGCCGCAAGGGCAACGGCTTCGGCCGCGGTCTGCCGCCCACCGCCGACAACAAGGCCAAGTGGTCCTACGGGAAGCCGCTGCTGACCTCCGCAGCCCTCACCCCCGGGTGCGCCGAGATCACGGGCGCGTCCGCGGCGTACCAGGACCTGCTGACCATCCGGACCACGGAGAAGGACTTCGGCCTGGCCACCGCGGGGCAGGTCCAGGACGCCCT
Source organism: Streptomyces sp. NPDC057287 (assembly GCF_042667905.1). Lineage (NCBI taxonomy): Bacteria > Bacillati > Actinomycetota > Actinomycetes > Kitasatosporales > Streptomycetaceae > Streptomyces > Streptomyces sp. NPDC057287. The sequence continues at coordinate 178,106 of NZ_JBHUYV010000007.1, forward strand.
GTCCTTCCCGCTCTCCGGCAAGGACGAGACCCCCGGGGTGATCACGATGCGCCTGGGCGGTCTGGTCGTGGTCATGAACGCCACCCCGGGCACGCAGAGCCAGGTCGTCCCGGGCCTGGCCGGAAAGGCGTACGCCCTGCATCCCGTCCAGGCGGCGGGCGCGGACCCCGCGGTCAAGAAGTCCTCGTACGAGGGGAAGTCGGGCAGCTTCACCGTGCCGGGGCGCACGGTCGCCGTGTTCTCCGCGCGCTGACCTCCCCGTCCCCGCCGGCCGGTCTCCGGCTCCGCGCCCCGCCAGGGCCCGGAGCGGGGGGCCGGCCGGTCCGTGTCGTGGGGGACTCCCTTGTGCGGGCGGCGCGATCACGCGAAGCTGAGGCCGTACATGTGCGTGCACGCCGTCCACGTATACGCACCCGACCGACCCGCACACAGGAGCGCTTGATGCCGCAGATCACCGTCGACTACTCCGCAGAGCTCGACGACAGCTTCGACCGCCGCGGCTTCGCGCTGGCCCTGCACCCGCTCGTCGCCGAGACCGTGTCCACGAAGATCCCCGCCTGCAAGACCCGGTTCCGCCGGGCCGAGGACTCCGTCGTCGGTGACGCCGCGACGGGCGACTCCGTCGTGAACGTCTCGATCGCGATGCTGCCCGGCCGCACCCCCGAGATCAAGGCGCAACTCACGGAAGCCGTGCTGGCCCTGCTGGCCGGGCACCTGAAGCCCGTCGACGGTCTCACCGTCCACGCCTCGGCCGAGGTCCGGGACCTCGACCCGTCCTACCGCAAGAACTGAGGCAGACGCTGCGGCGGAACGGCCGGTGCGGCGGGTGCCAGGACGGCGAGTCTGGCGAGCAGGTCGCCGAACGGGCCGTCCGCCGGCTCCTGCGCGAAGACCCGCAGCATGATGCCGGCCATCTCCTGGTCGTACGCGGCGCTCACCGACGCGAGCGCTGCGAAGTCGTGCACCAGCTGCAACTCCAGCTCGGCGCGCGGAATGCGTCTCCCGTCCAGCCAGAGCAGCGCCGTCGACTCCGCCAGCGACACCCAGGACCGCACGACGAGCTCCAGCCGGTCGGGCGGTGACGGGACGCCGAGATGCGCGACGATCTGCTCGTACGCGGCCTGCCGCACCCCGTCGACCAGTGCGTTGGCCGTCGACGAACCGCCCGCCGGACCGCCCCGGATCAGTGCGGCGAAGCCCGGACCGTGCTCCTCGACGAAGTCGAAGAAGCGGTGCATCACCCGGATGAGACGGGCTCCCAGGGGACCTTCGTGCGCTTCCATGAAGCGGGCGGCCAGCTCGTCGGCGGCCCGCTTCAGCGCCGCCTCGTAGAGGCTCCGCTTTCCCGGGAAGTAGTGGTAGACGAGGGGACGCGAGATGCCGGCCGCCGCCGCGATCTCGTCGATCGACACGTCGTCGGGCGAGCGGTGGCTGAACAACTCCAGGGCGACGCCGATCAACTGGGCCCTGCGCTCGTCGACGCCCATCCTGCGCCGTACCCCGGTCGTCATGCCGGACAGCCTAACGGGAGGGGGAACGCGGCCTTCCGCCGCACTCCCGGCGGGCAGTCACCCCGAGACGCCGCAGGGTCCCGGGCTCAGCGCAGGGATCCCACCAGGCTGCCGTCCGTCAGCAGCCCGTCGAGCCGGGGCCGGTCCCCCTCCCTGGTCGGCAGGGCCAGGAGCCGCCCGTCCGCCCGGCCCTTCGCGCCGCCCGTCGCGGTCAGTGACGTGAACTGCCGTGAGCCCGCGGCCAGTACGTACCACCGCCCGCCCTCCGACTTCCACAGCACTCCTGCCAGCACCCGGGGCCGGCGTATCCCGCAGTCCGGCGAGTCCTCCGCGCGTGCCGCGACCGCGCCCGGCGCGCCGGCACCCCCCGACAGCTCGGGCGGCGCCTGGAACTGCGCCAGGACCCTGCTGCCCGCACCCCGCCAGGTGTCGGCCCTGGTGCAGAGCCACAGTGCGTCGCCCGCACCCTCCGGCAGCCGCTGCCTCGCGTACGGCCACGAGTTCACTGAGCGGACGCCGTTGGACCGCACCGCCGGCAGGAGACAGGCGGTGCGCGCCCAGCTCTCCCGCTCCGCCCGGCCGGCCACGTCGTGGGGAGCGGACGGCGGCCCCGACGTGAGGCGCACGGGGGTGAGCTCGCCGAGATCCGTCATCAGCCGGGCCGCGGTGCCGTCCCGCACCTCCAGGGCCTGCCAGGAACGGCAGTCGGCCCGCGCCCCCGCGGTCGTCCCCGGTCCCGTCAGCGGGCCCGTCACCCCGTGACGGTCGCGGGGCAGCGGCCGGGCCGCCGCGTGCGGTGCGAGCAGGTCCCGTACGCCGGCCTCCCGCACCCAGGGCGCGGTGAGATAGCGGATCAGTCCGGCGCGCCGCTGTACCACCAGCGCGCTCGCCGCCACCGCGTCCGCGCCGTCGACCCGGGCGAAGTCCAGCGCGGCGCCCCCGGAGGGATCGGCACCGCGCGGCTCGGCGTAGCGCACGACGCGCAGGCCGTCGTGGAACAGGACCACAGCGGCGGTACCGACCTCGCCCGCGTACAGCAGTTGCGGCGGCCCCATCGGCGGGCCGTCGGGCGTGCCGGGGGTCACCGAGGAGACCACCGCGGGGCCGGGCCGTGCCCAGGCGGCGAGAGCGCGGCCCAGCAGCCGGGGGTCCCCGGTCCGGTCGCCGCGCGTGGGCCAGACCGTGAAGTCCCTCCGCGTGGAGCCCCGCCAGAGCCCGTCGGGCACGCGACGCAACGCGGCCGGGTCCAGGGCCTGTTGCGCGCTCCGGTGGCGTGCCTGGAGCGGCGCGGAGGCCGCACGCGGGCCGCCCAGGCCGTCCCCCGGCATCAGCAGCAGCGTCCCGCAGACCAGCAGCGCGCCGGCGCCGGCCAGGAGGGTGCGCCCGCACCGCCTGCGACGGGCCGGGTCGGTCTGCCTGACCTGCAGGGAACACGGATCGAACTCCGGTGAGGCCAGCAGGGTGTAGGGCGTCGTGAGGGAATCGGCCTCCAGCAGCGCCGCCCTCGGGTCGGCGACGCCCGCCGCCTCGAGGACCCGGCAGACGTCGGCGTCGTCGAGCGCTTCGAGCCCCCGCAGCACGTGGGCGGCCCGGCAGGGCCCCGACACCGCGGCCAGGGCCTGCTCCAGGGCCAGCTCGTCCGCGCCGCAGGAGTGCGGGAACAGCCTCAGCCCCCACACCTGGGGCACCACCGGGGGGAACTGCGCCCGCCGGGGCCGCGCGAACCGCAGCAGCGGCAGCCCCGCCTCCAGCGCGGAGCGCACCACCCGCAGGCGTACGTTCGCGTACGCGCGTCCCGGGTCCACGCCCTGCCCGCCGGCCAGGGCCCGCTGGGCCAGCCAGTGGGCCGACAGCACCCGGCGGTTGCGGCCGAGCGAGGGCGCCAGCACGAGGTACGCGATGCGCACCAGCCGGGCGTAGTGCTCGGCGGGCGCGGCCTCGGCCCGCTCCCTGGCCGGCTGCTCCTCGTACGGGCGGCCGGGGGACGGCGGTACTGCTCGCGGCGGGGGCATGTTCAGCTGAACGAGCGAATGGTGCGATGGTCACTCCGGCGCACGCGCTCCCGGGCGGGTTGTGCGGTTTCCCCGCGCGAGCCGGGAGCACCGGGCACGATGGCCGCATGGTGGAACGGCTTGAGTGGCGACGAGGACGGGCCCGCCGGGCATCCGCGGCCGTGCTGGCGGGGTTCGCCCTGCTCACCGCGTGCGGCGGGGGAGCGGACGGCGACGACAGGCAGGCCGGTCCGCCGACCGCGAGCGGGACGCTGGAGCAGCTCGCGTCGAAGGCGCACTGCGACCCGAATCTGCAGACCGACGCCGAGGAGCTCCGTCAGGCCAACTGCACAACCGATGACGGGCGTTACGTGCTGGCGACCTTCGCCACCGACCGAGGTCAGCGGGAGTGGATCAACGAGGCCAACGACTACGGCGGCTCGTACCTCGTCGGCCGGAAGTGGGTGGCCGTCGGCGACGCGGACGTGGTCGCGGCACTGCGCGGCCGGCTCGGGGGGACGGTGGAGACCGCCTCGTCGCACCACTCGGGGAACAGTGGTGGTGGGGGGAACGAGGCAGGGCACTCCGGTCACCACGGGAGCTGACCGCGCAGGTGAGGGGGGCGGGCGTCACTGTGGGGGGTGCCGCGTCAGCGGCACTTGCGCCCGCCGTTGATGCAGCTCACCACCTTCTTCATCAGCTTGTCGTCGAAGACGTTGATGAAGTCACCGTGGTCGGTGCCGGGCTTGTGCAGCTGCTCCGGGAAGGAGTCGACGGCGAAGCCGGGCCCCGGCGGGACGTCGTAGACGATGCGCTGGACGAGCTGCGGAACGGCCCTGAAACCGGCCGGGCACCGCCCGTCGTCCTGGGCGAAGGCCACATGGGTGCGGTGGTTGGCGCTGTCGGTGTTCTGCCCGTCCCAGCAGCTCTGGAAGGCGAAGGAGCGCACCACCTGACTGCCCTCCGGGCAGATCGGATACTTGTCCGCGAGCTGCCTGTCCTCGAATCCGGTGCAGCTCCAGGACGCGTTGGCATTGGCGTCACCGTTGGTGAAGGACTTCGCGTCCCCGGTGATGATCCGCAGGAAGCGGGGCATCGCCGTGACCTTCCCGGCGGGGGAGCCGACGAACTTCAGCGTCACCTGGGAAGGTGTCTGGATCTCCCCGGTGTTCTGGTCCTTGCCGCCGCCGTCCGCGTCCACGTCGTTCTCGTCCTCCCCGTTCTGCAGGCGGAGCACGGGCCAGTAGTACGTGGACCTGTCGCCCTGGTTGCGGCAGGTCGACTCACCGCCGGCCAGATCGTCGTCACTGGAGAAGGCGTCGGTCGCCTGGTTGCCGACGTAGTCGTGCATGTGGTGGGCACCGTTGCTCACACCGGGAGCGGCGATGACGTTGTCCGGGTTGAACTTGCCGTTCTCGTTGCGGCCGCAGTCGGTGGTGAACGTCCCCCGCGAGGCGCCCCGGCGGTTGCGGGGCCGGTCGGCGTTCGGCTGGACGGACTGGATGTCGACGAAGTCGGAAGCCTCGGGGCCGTTGCCCTGCCCGCCCTGGTCGTCCCCCTGGCCCTGGTCGTCCCCCTGGCCCTGGCCGTCTCCCTGACCGTTGCCCTCCTCCTGGCCGTCGTCCTGGCCGGGGTCCGCGCTCTCGGCGGGATCCTGACCGTCGTCCTGGCCTCCGTCACCGCCGTATCCGCCGGACTGCCCGCCCTCGTCGTCGGCGCGCAGACTGCACCCCGCGAGCCCGTCCAGGCCCTGCGGCCGGTCGCCGGCGGCCCGCTCGACGGCGATGCCGATCCGGTCGAGGCTGGCCGAACGCTTGCTCCTCAGCGGGCCGAGCACCGCGTTCTCGGCGAGTGCCGGGTCCCGCGCGATCCGCTCCTTGCGGTCCGCGAACTGCCGGTACGCGTCGGTGATCTGCGTATCCATGGCGGCGAGCTCACGGTCGACCTCCGGCCGCGCCCGGTCCGGCACGTCGGGGAGGGAGATCCCCGCGTCGGGGCAGTCGATGGTGGACATCTGGCGAGCCGCGTCGCGGAACTGCCCGGGAGGTGCGCCGGAGCCGCCTTCCCCGGCACTCGCGTAGACGTTGACGGCGACCAGCCCACCTCCCCCCAGAATCAGTGCGGCCGAGGCGACGATCGCCCGGTTGGCCAGAGTCGAACGTTTCTTGCGCGATGTGCGTCCCATGGAACTCCTCCGCTTCGAGTCCGCTTCGAGTGCTTCGAGTCGGAAGCGTGACGTCCCATACGGACCGGAGGCCCCACCCGTTCAGACCGCCGTGGAACTCGCCGGCGACGGACTACGCCGGCACGGTGCCCACCGGCGCTCCCGTCATCCGGTTGGCCAGGGTGGAGATGGTGTAGGCGCCTATGCCGAGGACCACTTCCAGGGCGTTGCGCGGGGTGTGACCCAGAGACAGGAAGGCCCGGAGGTCGTCGTCCCCGACGGCGCCCGACGTCTTCAGGGCCGCGAGCGTGAACAGGCGTACGCCTTCGAGCCTTTCGTCCGGCAGAGGCCGGTCCTCGGGGGCTCGCAGCGCGGCGACGAGCTCGGGCGCCGCGTCGAGCGAGGTGAGTCTCTCCGTGTGGTTCTCCACGCACACGTGGCACTCGTTGCGCGTGGCCATCGTCATGACGACGACCTCGCGGGACAGCGGGTCGAGGGTGGTCGACTCGAAGGCGGCACTCGCCCGGAGGAAGGCGTCGAGGGTCTCGGGCGAAGCGGCGAGCCGTGCCACGGCGGACGGCACCAGGCCGCCCTGCTTCCTGGCCATCCCTTCCATGGTGCGGCGGGCTGCGGGCGGCGCGGAGTCGAGGGTGAGATCGGGGAAGTGCGGAGCAGGCATGGCGGACTCCTCGGGTAAACTCGACAACGTGATTGTCGAAAAGGTAAACCAGGTTGTCGAGGTGTGCAATGGCTGAGGAGCACGGAGGAGAGGCGGGCTTCGAGTTGCCGCTGCTGCTGTTCGCGGGTTTCCGGTCGGTCATCGACGCCCTGCACCGGGACCTGGCGGCCCAGGGCGACCAGGAGATGCGTCCGGCTCACGGCTTCGCCCTCCAGGCGGTCGGTCCGGAGGGCGCGAGCGCCAGCGAGATCGGCCGGCGGCTGGGAGTGTCCAAGCAGGCGGCCGGGAAGACGGTCGACAAGCTGGAGGGCCTCGGTTACGTGGAACGGGCCGACGACCCCCGCGACGGCCGGCGCAAGCTGGTCAGGCTCACCGCCCGTGGCGTCGGCGTGCTGAACAGATCCGCCCAGGGCTTCGACCGGATCCGCGCGGAGTGGGTCGCGGTGCTCGGCGCGGAGCGGGTCCGTGCCCTGGAGGCGGACCTGCGCCGGATGGCGCCCGCGAGCGCGTTCCGGCTGGACGCGGAGGGCTGGTTCGCGAGCTGACCCCCGCGGGAGCGGGGCCACCCGCGCGGTACCGGCCGAGCGCTACCGGCCGCGCGGGCGGGCGACGGGGTCGTGGGGTCAGCCGCGGTCGAGGTAGGCGAGGACAGCGAGTACGCGCCGGTTGTCGTCGTCCGACACCGGCAGGCCGAGCTTGCTGAAGATGTTCGAGGTGTGCTTGGCCACCGCCCGCTCGGTGACCACCATCTGGGAGGCGATCGCCCCGTTGGAACGGCCCTGCGCCATCAGCTCCATGACCTCGCGCTCCCGTGGTGTCAGGCCGCCCATAGGCGCGTCCACCGAGCGCCGGGACAGCAGCTGGGAGATGACCTGGGGGTCCATCGCCGTACCGCCGGCGGCGACCCGGCGGACCGCGTCGATGAACTGGTCGGCGTCGAACACCCGGTCCTTCAGCAGGTAGCCGATACCGCCGTTGCCGTCGGCCAGCAGTTCCCGCGCGTACAACTGCTCCACGTGCTGCGACAGGACGAGCACCGGCAGCCCCGGTCTGTGGCGGCGGGCGGCCAGGGCGCACTGCAGGCCCTCGTCCGTGTGGGACGGCGGGAGCCGGACGTCGACGACGGCGACGTCCGGCTTCAACTCAGCCAGGGCCCGCGTCAGTTCGGGCCCTGTCTCGACTGCCGCCGCGATCTCGAAATCGTAGGCTTCGAGCATGCGCACGAGGCCGTCGCGGAGCAGGAAGAGATCTTCGGCTAGGACAACGCGCAAGGGATCTCCATGGTCACCATGGTGGGACCGCCCACAGGACTGCTGACGGCCAGTACGCCGTCGAATGTACCCAGCCGGCGTTCGATTCCGCTCAGCCCGGAGCCGGTTCCGACGGCCGCACCGCCCCCGCCGTTGTCGGTGACGGAGATCCGCAGCATTCCCCCGGCGTGGTGCACGTCCACCCATATGCGGTCGGCACCCGCGTGCTTCACCGCGTTCGTCAGGGTCTCGCTGACGGCGAAGTACGCCGCCGACTCGACCGGGGCGTCGGCGCGGCCGGGAAGCTCCACCGTGACCTCGGAAGCGAGCGGCATCCGCAGGGCCAGCGCCTTCACCGCGTCACCGAGGCCGCGCTCGGCGAGGACCGGCGGGTGGATGCCCCGTACGAGGTCGCGGAGCTCGGTGAGGGCCTCCGCGGAGGACGCACGGGCCATCGCCAGCAGCTTCTTCGCCTGCGCCGGGTCCTTCTCGACGAGCGCCTCGATCGTGCCGAGGTTCATCCCCATGGCGACCAGCCGGGCCTGTGCCCCGTCGTGCAGGTCCCGCTCGATGCGCCGCAGCTCGGACGCCGCCGTGTCCACGGCCTCGTGCCGCGTCTCGGTGAGCCGGTCGATGCGCTGGGCGAGCTCCTCCGGGGTGGGCGACAGCGCCGACCGGGCGAGCACGAAGTGCAGCCGCAGCAGCGGCCGGCTCGCCCACAGACCGGCGAGGAGGACCGCACCGCCGAGCGCCGCCGCGGCCAGCCCCGTCGCCTGGCTGTTCACCGGCACGAAGCCGTACCAGTACGTGCTGTCCTCGAACACCCGCCACAGTCCCGCGGCCAGGACCAGCCCCTCCACCGGATACACCAGCAGAGCGAAGGCGAAGACCAGCACCACGTAGCCCGCGGTCATGTCGAGCAGCAGCCATCGCAGGTCACGCCAGGTCGCCGGATCCTTCAGCATCAGCACGGTGCGCTCGACCTGCCCGGTGAATCCCGTGCGCAGGTCCTTGGGGAACGGCCGGTAGGGCACGGGGATACGGACGTCCGACCAGGCCGCCGCGAGGAGACGGCGCTTGTCGGCGTGCTTGCGCACCGTCTCCATGAGCACCGGCGTGGTGAACAGCCCGACGCCCAGCAGGATGAAGGTGATGGAGAGGAGCGACAGGACGAAGAGGGTCGCCGACCCCGCGATGCTGGCGAAGGAGAGGACGAACGCCCGTCCACCGGCCAGATACGCGGCCCGTACCCGGCTCTTTGCCGATCCCATGATGCTGTCTCCCCTCGCCGGGCTCCCCGCCGGATCCCGTCCGGGACCAGTCTCGCCCGGCCGGAGGGACCTTCGTCAGCCGTTCCGCCACCCGACGGGTGGTGTACCTGGCACCACCCCCGGCACGGCGGGAGGCCCCGGGACGCGTCCCGGGGCCTCCCGTACGGCGGAGCGGGATCAGGGTGCGTACTTGTAACCGACGCGCCGCACGGTCTGGATCGCCCGGCGGTGCTCCGCGCCCAGCTTGCGGCGCAGCCGGGCGACATGGACGTCGACGGTGCGGCCGTCGCCCACGTGCCCGTAACCCCAGACCGTCGTCACCAGCTGGTCCCGGGTGTGCACCCGGTGCGGATGCGCCACCAGGTGGGCCAGCAGCTCGAATTCGAGGTAGGTGAGATCGAGGGTGGCGCCGTCCACCGCGGCGGTGCGCCGCGTGGAGTCGATCTGCACGGGACCGCCCGCCGGGACGTCGGCCGCCGGCTCCGGCACGGACTCCCGGTGCTGGGCGGAGGCCACGGCCCCGGCCAGAGCCGGCTGCTGGTCGGCCGGGACGAGCACCAGGTAGCCGATCATCGGCGGCCGGCCCGGCAGGGCCGGCAGGGTGTGCTGGGGCGCGGGCAGCCATGTGGCGCCCGGCGGGAGGAAGCCGGCCACATCGGCGAGCTCGACGACCTCGTCACGGTCGACGGCGCGCAGCCGGTGGCGGTTGGGGGACAGGGTGTTGCGGGCGGTGGTGGTGGCCGCAGCGGACACCGCGGTGGCCGCGGTGGCGGCGGACGCGGTGGAGAAGGTACGGGTGTTCGCCATGAGGGTCAGCTCTTTCGCGCGAGGAGTCGTCGAGGACGTACGTCGTGCGCGCGGGCCGAAGGCCGGTATGAGGCGGCTTTAGAGGGCCTGCGCGTTCCACGCGCGGCAACACACCCGGTCGAAGTCATGGTGCTGACGGGAGGGCCAGAACGGCTCGAGGTCGCTGCGACCCGACGCGATGTGCTGGTAGCTGGCCATGCCCCCATTGAAGCAGAGATTGCCGTTCCGCAGCAGGGTCCTCTCACCCGTCGATACGGACCGCCGTGTCAGGTTCCTCACGATCCCCTTCCGCACCGCCCGTCCCGGCGCGTCCGCAGGCTGTCCCGGGCCGGGCGGCGGCCTGTGAACGCCGAAGGGGCGCCCGGCAGGCGGGCGCCCCTTCGCGACGGACAGGTGCGGGATCAGACCTGGTCGGCCTTCTCCAGCGCGGTGCAGCAGGTGTCGACGATCAGCCGTGTGACGACGTACGGGTCGACGTTGGCGTTGGGGCGACGGTCCTCGATGTAGCCCTTCTGGTCCTGCTCGACCTGCCACGGGATGCGGACCGAGGCGCCGCGGTTGGAGACCCCGTAGCTGTACTCGTTCCACGGGGCGGTCTCGTGCAGACCCGTCAGGCGGTCGTCGATGCCCGCGCCGTAGTGCTTGACGTGGTCCATCGGCTTCGAGCCCTCACCGAGCGACTCGGCGGCGGTGATGATCGCCTCGTAGCCCTCGCGCATCGCCTTCGTGGAGAAGTTGGTGTGCGCACCGGCGCCGTTCCAGTCGCCCTTGACCGGCTTCGGGTCCAGCGTCGCGGAGACGTCGAAGTCCTCGGCGGTGCGGTAGAGCAGCCAGCGCGCGATCCACAGGTGGTCGGAGACCTCCAGCGGGGAGACCGGTCCGACCTGGAACTCCCACTGGCCGGGCATGACCTCGGCGTTGATGCCGGAGATGGCCAGGCCGGCCTTCAGGCAGTTGTCGAGGTGCTTCTCGACGATGTCGCGGCCGAAGATCTCGTCCGAGCCGACGCCGCAGTAGTAGCCGCCCTGCGCGGCCGGGAAGCCGCCCTCGGGGAAGCCCAGCGGGCGGTGCCCGTCGAAGAAGGTGTACTCCTGCTCGATGCCGAAGATGGGCTCCTGGGCCGCGAACTGCTCGGCCACCGGGCGCAGATCGGCGCGGGTGTTGGACTCGTGCGGAGTCATGTCGATGTGGAAGACCTCGCACAGGACGAGGACGTCGTCACCGCCGCGGATCGGGTCCGGGCAGGTGAAGACAGGCTTGAGGACCCGGTCGGACGCGTGGCCCTCGGCCTGGTTGGTGCTCGAACCGTCGAAGCCCCAGATGGGCAGGTCCGCCACGTCCCCCGAGGGGCTGCCGGCCATGATCTTCGTCTTGGAGCGAAGCTTGGCGGTCGGCTCGGTGCCGTCGATCCAGATGTACTCAGCCTTGAACGTCACGGACGCCATCCTTTGCGGGTGCTGCGGTCTGTGGTGCGCAGCTTCGCAAGACGCGATTTCCCGACCGTTGCCCGTATGTGAACCCCGTGTTACCGAGGTTTCCCGGGGGTGTCGGACGGCAGGTCCCCGCCGCCCCGGGCCGTCTCACCCTGCGGCGCACTGGATACGTTCCGGGCCGGCGGCCGGCCGGGGCAGACTGGCCGCATGACGACACAGACTGCCTCCGCCGGGCCGCTCAGGATCGGCCTCGTCGGGGCGGGCCCCTGGGCGCGCATGACTCACGCCCCCGCGCTCGCCGCCCACCCCGGTGCCGTACTGAGCGGCGTGTGGGGCCGCCGGCCCGAGGCGGCGGAGGCGCTGGCCGCCGCCCACGGCACCGAGGCGCACACGGGCGGGGCGGGCATCGACGCGCTCCTGGCCACGAGTGACGCGGTGGCGTTCGCCGTGCCGCCGGACGTCCAGTCGGCCCTGGCCGTGCGGGCCGCCGACGCCGGGTGCCACCTCCTGCTGGACAAGCCGGTCGCCACCACGGTGGCGGGAGCGCGCGAGGTCGCCGAGGCGGCCGAGCGGGCCCGGGTCGCCTCCGTGGTCTTCTGCACGCTGCGGTTCGCCGAGGGCACGGCGGGGTGGATCGCCGAGCAGGCCGCGGCGGGCGGCTGGTTCACGGCGCGCGCCCTGTGGATGGGCGCGCTCTTCGCCCCGGGCACGAGCAGCGAGTTCGCGGCCTCGCCCTGGCGGCGTGAGAAGGGCGGCCTCTGGGACGTGGGCCCCCACGCGCTCTCGGTCCTGATCCCGGTCCTGGGCGACGTGACGGAGGTGGTCGCCGCCCGCGGCCCGGCCGGCACCACGCAGCTGCTGCTGCGCCATGCCTCCGGCGCGTCGAGCACGGTGACGCTCGCGCTGGACGCGCCGCCGGGAGCCGTGGGCACCGAGGTCGAGTTCCGGGGCGAGCGGGGAGTGTCCGCCCTGCCCGGGGGAGGCGGCGACGCGCTCGGCGCGTTCCGGGCGGCCGTCGACGCGCTGACCGGCGCGGCGCGTACGGGGGTGGCGCACCCCTGCGACGTACGGTTCGGGCTGCGGCTCACCGAGGTCCTCGCCGAGGCCGAGGCGGCACTGGGGCAGGCCTGACGCCGAACGCCCGGCGGCCCGGCCGCCGGGGCCGGCCCGCCGCGTCCTCACCGGCCCAGAGCGTCCCGCACCGCCTCGTCCGTCCGCGCCACCACGGCCGAACCGTCCTGCGCGGTGATGATCGGGCGCTGGATCAGCTTCGGGTGCTCCGCCAGCGCCGTGATCCACCGCTCGCGCGCACCGGCGTCCTTCGCCCACTCCTTCACCCCGAGCTCCTTCGCCTCCGCCTCCTGGGTCCGGGTGATGTCCCACGGCTCCAGCCCGAGACGGTCGAGCACCGCCCGGATCTCCCCCGTCGAGGGCACGTCCTCCAGGTAGCGGCGGACCGTGTAGTCGGCCCCCTCCGCGTCGAGCAGGGTGAGCGCGCTGCGGCACTTGGAACAGGCGGGATTGATCCAGATCTCCATGGGGCCAAGGGTACGGGAGGGATCCCCGAAATAGCCTCTGGCCAGGGGCGATTGTCAGTGGGAGGCAGTAAAATGGAGGGAGTTCGTGAGAGTTCCACCACCGTGCCAGGAGGTTGCCGATGGCCGTCGCCACAGCCACACCCGAGCCGCTCCACAAGCCCCTGCGGAAGAAGCGTCTCCCCGCGGGCCGGCCCCGCGAGTGGTACGTCTCCCACAACCGCCGACTGAAGGCCATGCGCCTGGCGATCGCCCTGCTCGACACCGGCGTGTACCAGCCGTCGAGCGCCCACAACGCCCGGATCCGCGAGGCGGCCGACCGTCTCGCCATCCACCCGCCGTCCGACACCACCTGCCGCATGGTCCGCGCCCTGATCCGCTCCGGCCGCTGACACCGCCCGCCCGTGCCCCCGAGTCCTCCGGGGGCACGGGCCCGGGTGCGCCGGCCGGCTGCGAGACTGCACGCCATGTCTCTCGCCGGCCTGACCCTCGCCCACTGGCGCGCCCTGGACACGGCTTCCGCCGGGCGGTGCGCGCGGGAGGCGGCCGACAGGGCGGGCGGCCGCCTCCTGCGCGTCGACCCCGCCCCGCACCCGGAAGGTGTGGTGCACCGCGCCGTCATCGAGCGGGACGGCGAGCAGTTCGTCCTGGTCCCGGGCGGCGAGGTGACGGTCGGCTTCGACGTGGACGGGTGGCGGCCGCTCCCCGAGCAGCTCGCCTCCTACCGCGAGGAGAGCCTCGCGGGCGGCTTCGGCTTCGAGACCGATCCGCGCGAACACCTCGCGCGGGTGTTGACCCCGCGGCGGAAGGCCACCCTGCCCGCCGTGCTGATGGCATTGGAGCCGAGGAAGCTCCCCGAACTCCCCGCACTGGTACCCGCCCTGCTCGCCGGCCAGGGGCTCCGGCTGCCCCACCCCGACGAGTGGGAGCACGCCTGCGGCGCCGGCGCCGGCACGCTGTTCCGCTGGGGCGACGGCTTCCCCGCGGACGTGTCCCCCTACGGCGGCGGCAAGGGCCCGCACCTCCTGCCGAACGCCTTCGGGCTCCACATCGCCTTCGACGTCTACGACAGCGCCGAGATGACCTCGGATGCCGGTTCCGTATACGGCGGCGACGGGGGAGAAGCGGTCTGCGGGGGGTACGGCACCCTGCTCGAATGGCTGCCGCTGGCCACCGCCAACCGCAATCCGGCCACGGCCGAGTTCCTCGACGGCCCCGAGGGCGAGGACGTGTTCGAGGATTTCAACGCGCGCCCCGTCATCGACCTCGACTGACGGGCACGGGCGGGAAGCGCCCCTGCCACGGCACACGCGATCCGGAAGTGTGACGTGTCACAGACAACGCAGCGGTGCTGTGGGAACTTCAACTCTGTTACTCGTCGGTTGAGTTACCGGAACGCGCGTGGAGAGGGTCGTATGAGCACTCTGCAAGCCATCACGCTCGACCAGGTGGTCGACACGGACCGCTACCCCCTGTCGGACCCCGAAAGCACCGAAGCCCGTGCCGTGGTGGCACGGGCGAGGCGTGAACTCGCCGAGGCAGGCTGCACCGTACTGCCCGACTTCGTCCGGCCCTCGTTCCACGACGTGCTGCGCGAGGAGTGCGCCGCCCTCGCCCCGCACGCGTACTTCGACGTCGAAACCGTCAACGTCTACAACATCGAGGTGGACGCGGAGCTGCCCGGGCACCACCCCGGCCGGCGCACCTTCGAGCGGGGCAACGCCTTCGTCGCCCGCGACCGCATCCCGGGGGACGCCCTCATCAGCAGGCTCTACGCCCACGAGCCGTTCCAGCGCTTCGTCGCCGACTGCTTCGCCCTGCCCCGCCTGTACGAGCTCGCCGACCCGCTCTCCGGGCTCGTGCTCAACGTCGTACGGCCGGGCATGGGGCACCCCTGGCACTTCGACACCAACGAGTACACGGTCAGCATGCTGACCCAGGAGGCTCAGGAGGGCGGCTCCTTCGAGTACTGCCCGAACATCAGGTCCGCCGAGGACGAACGCTTCGACGACGTCCGGGCCGTCCTGGACGGCAGTCCCGCACGGCAGCCCGAGCGCCTGCCCCTGAGGCCGGGCGACCTTCAGCTGTTCAAGGGCCGCTACTCGCTGCACCGGGTCAGTCCCGTCCGCGGCGGCCTCGCGCGCCACAGCGCGATCTTCGCCTACAGCGAGCGCCCCGGCGTCATCGGGAGCGTGGCCCGCACCCGGCAGCTTTTCGGCCGCGTGCTGCCCGGGCACCTGGCCGCGGAGGGCCGGGTGCGGGGCGACCGGCTGCTGGACTAGAGCACCGGCGAACGGTTCCAGGCACCCCCACGCGCCCCACCGAGGAGAAGCCCCTTGCGTCTCGACGCGTCCGGAAAAGTCTCGCTGGACCACATCTACACCGCGCCCGACCCCCGCACGTACTTCCAGGAGCTCCGCCCTCTCGGCTACCGCGTCCCCCAACTGGCCAAGCCCTGGTTCGACAAGCTCATCAAGGAGTACCGGGAGACGGAGCAGGTCGCCGTCCCGCGGGTCCTGGACATCGGCTGCTCGTACGGGATCAACGCGGCCCTGCTCAAGTACGACGCCACGATGGACGAGCTGTACGCGCGCTACGACGGCAGCGGCCCCGCGTCCCGCGCCGCCCTGCTGGAGCGCGACCGGGACCTCTCCCGCTCCCGCAGCCCCGCGCACGGCCTGCGCTTCACCGGCCTGGACGCCTCCACCAGCGCCCTGGCCTACGCCCACGAAGCGGGCTTCCTCGACGACACCGTCCACGCGGACCTGGAGGCGCACGACCCCACCCCCGAGCAGCGGGACCTGCTCGCCGGGACGGACCTGGTGATCTCCACGGGCTGCATCGGCTACGTCACCGAACGCACCCTCACCCGCGTCGTGCGGGCCCAGGACGGCCGCCTCCCCTGGATGGCGCACTTCGTCCTGCGGATGTTCCCCTTCGACCCCGTCGAGGAGGCCCTGGCGGAGCTGGGCTACCGGACCGTCCGGGTCGACGAGGTCTTCAAGCAGCGCCGGTTCGCAGGCCCGGAGGAACAGCGCGGCGTCCTGGACGGCATGGCCGCCGCCGGCGTGGACGCGAGCGGTCTGGAGGAGGACGGCTGGCTCTACGCTCAGCTCTACCTCTCACGGCCGCAGCACCCCTAGACCCCCCCATCCCCACTCACCGAGAAGAGAGCCGCATTGAACGTCAGTCAGGAAGCAGCAGCCGACGCGACCTTCGCCCGTGAGGGCACCCTCCCGCGCGTGCCGCTGCCCACGCTCGAGGCGAGCTGCGAGCGGTTCCTCGCCTGGTGCGCCCCGCTGCTGACCGCGGAGGAACGGGCGGAGACGGAGGCCGAGGTCACGGCCTTCCTGCGGCCCGGCGGTCCCGGCCGGACCCTGCACGCGGCGCTGGAGGAGTACGACGCGACGGAGGGCGTGCACAGCTGGCTCGACACGTTCTGGCCGTACCGCTACCTCGGCCGCCGGGACCGGATCGCGCTCAACGCCAACTTCTTCTTCCTGTTCAAGGACACCGGCCAGGGACAGCTCGACAGGGCGGCCGGACTCGTGGCGGGAGCCCTGCACTACAAGCGGCAGCTCGACGAGGGCCTGATCGCACCGGTGGAGCAGCGCGGCGTACCCCAGTCGATGGTGCAGAACAGGTACCTCTTCTCCACGACGCGCATCCCCGGCGTGCCGCTGGACTCCGTGCGCGCCCCGTACAGCGAGCAGGCACCCGGGCCGTCCACCGCCCGGCACATCGTGGTGTTCTTCCGGGGCACCATGTTCCGGATGGACGTGCTCGGGCCGGACGGCGTCCCGCACAGCCTCGACGAGATCGAGGCGGGGCTGCGCGCCGTGACCAAGGCCGACGTCCACACGCCCGAGGAGGACAGGGCCGGCCACCTCACCACGATGGCGCGGGCGGAATGGGCGGCCACCCGGGCGTCCCTCGCCGCCGGCCACCCGGGCAACGCCCAGACGCTGGACGACATCGAGACCGCACTGTTCTGCGTCTGCCTGGAGGACTTCGCACCGGCCGGCACCCAGGAGGCCTGCGACGAACTGCTCCACGGGGACCGCGGCAACCGCTGGTTCGACAAGGCCGTCTCCTTCGTCGTCCACGCGGACGGCAGGGCCGGCATCAACGTCGAGCACTGCGAGCTGGACGGGACGACCATCCTCAGCTTCACCGACGCGCTGCTCGGCACCGCGCCCGAGGAGCACTCCCTCCGCTCCGGCGCCCGCTCCCAGGGCGAACCCGTCCCTCAGCCGCTCACCTTCGAGCTGGACGAGCCCCTGAGGGCCCAGGTGCGCGCCGCCGCCGAGTCGTTCGCCGCGTACGGACGGGACACCGCCACCACCACGGTGTCCTTCCAGGACTTCGGCAGCACGGCGGCCAAGGCGCTGAAGGTGTCCCCGGACGCCTTCGTCCAGGTCGCCTACCAACTGGCCCACCAGCGCGCCAAGGGACACCTGGGGGCGACGTACGAGTCGATCGCCACCCGGCAGTTCCGTCACGGCCGCACCGAGGCGATGCGTGTGGTCACCCCCGAGATGCCGGCCTTCGTCGCGGCGATGGACGATCCCGCGGCCGGCCGCGATACCCGCCGTGCCGCGTTCCGGGCGGCCGCCGCGGCCCACGTCGCGCGGGCGAGGGAATGCCAGGCGGGCGAGGCGCCCGAGCAGCACCTGTGGGAACTCGAACTGATCCAGCGCCGCCGCGGCGAGGAGCTCGGCGTGGACGAACAGCCCGCCCTGTTTCGCTCCCCGGGCTGGCTCACCCTGCGGGACGACTACCTGAGCACCAGCTCGGCGCCGTCCGAGAACATCCAGTACTTCGGCTTCGGCTCGACGAGCAGCCGCTGCATCGGCATCGCCTACGTCCTGCTGCCGGACCGCTTCAACCTCTACCTGAGCACCCCGCGCACGGTCGCCGGCCAGATGCACGCCTTCGCGGACCACCTCCGCGAGGCGGTCGCCGAACTGCGGGAGCTGCTGGCGGACTGAGCGCCGGTCCCGGCACGCCGGAGGGCCGCCGTCCCCTGCGGGACGGCGGCCCTCCGGCTGCTGATGAGCTCGTGACCCCTAGAGGTCGAAGTACAGCTCGAACTCGTGCGGGTGCGGGCGCAGCTGGATCGGGGCGATCTCGTGCGTGCGCTTGTAGTCGATCCACGTCTCGATCAGGTCGGGCGTGAAGACGCCGCCGGCCTGGAGGTACTCGTGGTCGGCCTCGAGGGCGTCGAGGACGGCCGGGAGCGAGGTCGGGACCTGCTGGACGCCCGCGTGCTCCTCGGGCGCCAGCTCGTAGAGGTCCTTGTCGATCGGCTCCGGGGGCTCGATCTTGTTCTTGACGCCGTCCAGGCCGGCCATCAGCAGGGCCGAGAACGCCAGGTACGGGTTCGAGGACGGGTCGGGGGCGCGGAACTCGACGCGCTTCGCCTTCGGGTTGGAGCCCGTGATCGGGATGCGCATCGCGGCGGAGCGGTTGCGCTGCGAGTACACCATGTTGACCGGGGCCTCGAAGCCGGGGACCAGACGGTGGTAGGAGTTCACCGTCGGGTTGGTGAAGGCCAGCAGCGACGGGGCGTGCTTCAGGATGCCGCCGATGTAGTAGCGCGCCATGTCCGAGAGGCCCGCGTAGCCCTGCTCGTCGTAGAAGAGCGGCGTGCCGCCCTGCCACAGCGACTGGTGGACGTGCATGCCCGAGCCGTTGTCACCGAAGATCGGCTTCGGCATGAAGGTCGCGGTCTTGCCGTTGCGCCAGGCGACGTTCTTCACGATGTACTTGAAGAGCATCAGGTCGTCGGCCGCGGCGAGCAGCGTGTTGAACTTGTAGTTGATCTCCGCCTGGCCGGCGGTGCCGACCTCGTGGTGCTGACGCTCGACCTGGAGGCCGTTCTTGTCCAGCTCCAGGGAGATCTCGGCACGCAGGTCGGCGAAGTGGTCGACCGGCGGGGTCGGGAAGTATCCGCCCTTGTAGCGGACCTTGTAGCCGCGGTTGTTCTCCTCGGACCCGGTGTTCCAGGCGCCGGCCTCGGAGTCGATGTGGTAGAAGCTCTCGTTCGCCGACGTCTGGAAGCGGACGTTGTCGAAGACGTAGAACTCCGCCTCGGGGCCGAAGTACGCGGTGTCCGCGACGCCGGTCGAGGCGAGGTAGGCCTCGGCCTTCTTGGCCACGTTCCGCGGGTCACGGCTGTACTGCTCGCCGGTGATCGGGTCGTGGATGAAGAAGTTGACGTTCACCGTCTTGTCGCGGCGGAAGGGGTCGACACGGGCCGTGGACAGGTCGGCGCGGAGCGCCATGTCCGACTCGTGGATCGCCTGGAAACCGCGGATCGACGAGCCGTCGAAAGCCAGTTCCTCGGCCGGGTCGAAGGACCCCGCGGGGATCGTGAAGTGCTGCATCACGCCCGGCAGGTCGCAGAACCGGACGTCGATGAACTTGACGTCGTTGTCGGCGATGTACTTCTGGACTTCGTCGGCGTTCTGGAACATCCAACTCCTCCTACTCCCGACCCGGGAAAGGGCGGGGTTGCAGCTCGTCTGTGTGGCCAGTGCGGTGGCACACGCTGGACCCGACCTTAGGCAGAAGGGATTTCTCCAGCATGACCCATTTGTTTCGCACAAGTTAACCAGCCCGGTTGTGGGCGGCACCTCAGCGACGTGTTCCGTGCCCCGCCCGGCGAGGCGCAAACGTGGGCGCAGTACCGTGGACGGGTGGACAACAGGCAAGCAATCGGATCGTGGCTCTCGGGGCCGCGCGCGGCGGCCGAGGAGATGGGCGCCGACTTCGGTTACCGGGGCGAACGCCTCGGTCTGCCCCAGGACGGCCCGGGGTCGATCGCCCCGCTCGGCCGGCGCTTCGGGGCCCTCTTCATCGACTGGGCCGTATGCATGGTGATCGCATACGGGCTGCTCGCTCGCGGTGACCAGCAGGCGGCCGGGAACTGGGCGCTCGGCGTGTTCCTCGTCCTGAGCCTGCTGACGGTCGGAACCGTCGGTTCCACCCCGGGCAAGCGGATGCTGGGCCTGCGGGTCATCGCCGAGGACGGCGGACGGCTCGGTGTCGTCCGGGTCGTCCTGAGGAGCGTCCTGCTCCTCCTGGTGATCCCGGCCATCGTCTGGGACCGCGACAGCCGCGGCCTCCACGACAGGCTGGCCCGCGCCGTCCAGGTCCGTATCTGAGACGAGTCCGGGCCCGTGGCCGGGACGGTTCCCGGTCCGTGTGCGGGACGATTCCGGGTCCGGGTCCGGCACGAGCAGCGGCCCCGGACGATGCACTCGTCCGGGGCCGCTCCTCTCCTACGTGCTGGGTCAGCGCATCTTTCCGCCGCGCGGCATCCGCATGCCCTTCGGCATGGGGCCCTTGGGCAGCGGCATGTTGCTCATCAGGTCGCCCATCGCCCGGAGCCGGTCGTTCGCCGCGGTCACCTGCGGGCCGGTCAGGACCCTCGGGAGCTTCAGCATGGTCGTGCGCACCTTCTTGAGCGGCACCTGGCCCTCGCCGTCACCGACGATGATGTCGTGCACCGGTACGTCGACGACGATGCGGGCCATCCGCCTCTTCTCGGCCGCCAGCAGGCTCTTCACCCGGTTCGGGTTGCCCTCGGCCACCAGGACGATGCCGGCCTTGCCGACCGCCCGGTGGACGACGTCCTGGCTGCGGTTCATCGCGACGGCCGGAGTCGTGGTCCATCCGCGGCCCACCCGGTCCAGGACGGCAGCGGCCGCGCCGGGCTGTCCCTCCATCTGACCGAAGGCCGCGCGCTCGGCACGTCGTCCGAAGATGATCGCCATCGCGAGGAAGGCCAGGACGAAGCCCAGGATGCCCGCGTAGACCGGGTGACCGATCAGGAAACCGATGGCGAGGAGGACACCGAAGGTGACGATTCCCACACCCGCGACGACGAGACCCACCTTGGGGTCCGACCGCCTGGTCATCTTGTAGGTCAGGGCGATCTGCTTGAGCCGCCCCGCGTTCTCGGCGCTGTCCGCGCCTTCAGTGTTTGCCTTCCGCGCCATGTACCGAAGTTTACGTGGCCCGGGAGTGACCTAGGAACGGTGGTCGGCCACAGCCTTCAGCACATGCTCCACCTCGACCCGGTCCTGGGCCCTGCGGCGGTCCTCGAGGACGGCCGTCCAGGCGTTCCGGCGGGCGGTGCGCTGGCCACTGCTCATCAGCAGCGACTCGACCGCGCGGAGCGCGGTGGTGACGGTCGGGATGGCGTTGGCTCGTACCGGTGCTGCGTGCATCGTGGGTGTTCCCCCTCGGAGCGGATGCGCGCGCCCGGCGCGCACTGAGTAGCGGGAAGCAATGACGACGGCGGCTGTGCGAGCCACCGCGTATGTACCTAGGGTCACTGCTCGGTGTTACCAGTGCATGACCGGTCGGTCAAACACCAATGAACCTCTGATTTCGGCGCCGCGCACGCCGACGCGGCCCATACGGGCCCCCGACCTGCGGGGGACGTACGGGCCGCGTCGTCACGGCTATTACTGCTCAGTAATCTCTTGTGCGCCGATTCACACGGCGGACGGGGTGGCGGCGGTCGCGCCGCGCCGCTCCATCGCCTGCTGGAAGAGACGCCCCGCGCGGTACGAGGAACGCACCAGCGGGCCCGACATGACGCCGGAGTAACCGATGGCGTCGGCCTCGTCCTTCAGCTCCACGAACTCGTGCGGCTTCACCCAGCGCTCGACGGGGTGGTGCCGCGCGGAGGGCCGGAGGTACTGCGTAATCGTGATGAGCTCGCAACCCGCGTCGTGCAGGTCCTGGAGTGCCTCGCTGACTTCCTCGCGGGTCTCGCCCATGCCGAGGATCAGGTTGGACTTCGTCACCAGGCCGGCCTCGCGGGCCCGTGTGATGACTTCCAGGGAGCGCTCGTAACGGAATCCGGGCCGGATGCGCTTGAAGATGCGCGGGACCGTCTCGACGTTGTGCGCGAGCACCTGGGGCCGCGAGGAGAAGACCTCGGCGAGCTGCGCGGGCTCCGCGTTGAAGTCGGGGATGAGCAGCTCCACCTTGGTGGCGCCGGCCTCCCGGTCCGCGGTCAGGGCGTGGATCTGGCGCACGGTCTCCGCGTACAGCCACGCGCCGCCGTCGTCCAGGTCGTCGCGCGCGACGCCGGTGATCGTCGCGTAGTTCAGGTCCATCGTGACGACGGACTCGCCCACGCGGCGGGGCTCGTCCCGGTCCAGCGCCTGCGGCTTCCCCGTGTCGATCTGGCAGAAGTCGCAGCGCCGGGTGCACTGGTCGCCGCCGATGAGGAAGGTCGCCTCGCGGTCCTCCCAGCATTCGTAGATGTTCGGGCAGCCGGCTTCCTGGCACACGGTGTGCAGGCCCTCGCCCTTCACGAGCGCCTGCATCTTCGTGTACTCGGGGCCCATCTTCGCCCGGGTTTTGATCCACTCGGGCTTGCGCTCGATGGGGGTCTGGCTGTTTCGGACCTCCAGGCGCAGCATCTTGCGCCCGTCGGGTGCGACACCGGACACTCCGGCACCCCTTTGCTTTCGCTGCATTGGATTCTTCGGCGAACACCAGGGTACGCCCGTGGTTAGAACGGTCTTACGTATGGCCAACCTGTGGCCGACAGGCCCTATTCCGGCGGGCCGTACGGCACCTCAGGCGGGCGCCGCGGCCTTCGGGGGCGTCGGCGGCTCGATGACGCGGGGCGCGGGCTCCGCGTTCTCCAGGACGTCCCTCAGGTGCTTCTCGGCGACCGGGAGGACGTCGGAGATCGTGATCTCGCGGCCCAGCTCGTACGAGAGCGAGGTCACGCCCGCGTCCCGGATCCCGCAGGGCACGATCTTGTCGAACCACGTGTTGTCGGGGTTCACGTTCAGCGAGAAACCGTGCATGGTCACTCCCTTGGCGACCCTGATGCCGATCGCGGCCAGCTTGCGGTCCTCGCGGCGCTGGCCCGCGTTGGACGGCGCGTACTCGGGGCCGTTCAGCCGGGCGTCGAACTCCTCGTCGTGCAGCCGGGGGTCGAAGTCCAGGGAGAGCCCGCCGAGCAGCGGGCGGTCCTCGACCGGATCGCCGAGGACCCAGACACCGCTGCGGCCCTCGACCCGGCTGGTCCGCACGCCGAACTCCGCGGCCGTGAGGATCAGCGCGTCCTCGAGGCGGCGGACGTGGGCGACCACGTCCACCGGGCGGGGGAGCTTCAGGATCGGGTAGCCGACGAGCTGCCCGGGGCCGTGCCAGGTGATCTTGCCGCCGCGGTCGACGTCGATGACGGGGGTGCCGTCCAGCGGGCGTTCGCTCACCGTCGTGCGCCGCCCCGCCGTGTAGACGGGCGGGTGCTCGAGGAGCAGGCACGTGTCCGGGACGGCGTCCTCGAACCGGGCGGCGTGCACCTCGCGCTGCTTCTGCCAGGCCTCCTGGTACTCGACCCGCTCCTCGCCGAATCCCAGACGGACGAACCGCAGCTCACTCACTCGGGTGCCTCCCTACTCGCGGTGCCGGAGGGCCGGGGGGTGTCCCCGGAGCCACGTCACCATGCACTGATGTGCGCCCCCAGCCACTGTACGACCGCTCCGGAGGAGCGGGTCGGGCAGGTTACGGGCAGGGGGACTTCCGTCAGCGATCCGACATTCCTCACACGATCGGATGAATGTGGAGCGAAGGTCACCGGGGTTGCCGCCGGGGCGGTTAAGTTCGCGCCGTTCCATAACGGGCTCGCCCGCTCCCAATCGTGGGGGAGCCCGTAAGGGCTGCCCGCCCGGCGCCGAAGGCAGGAGACCTTACAGCTGATGTCGGAACGACCTCCGCAGCGCACCCCGAACCGGCGGCTCGCTGCCCTCATCGCGGAGGCCGGGTTCTCCCACGCGGGCCTGGCCCGCCGAGTGGACCAGCTCGGCCTCGAACACGGGCTCGACCTGCGATACGACAAGACCTCGGTGACCCGCTGGCTGCGCGGCCAGCAGCCCCGCGGCACCACCCCCGCACTGATCGCCGAGGTCTTCACCAGGCGCCTCGGGCGCCGGCTCTCGGCGCAGGACCTCGGCCTGGACGCGTGTGCGCCCGTCTACGCCGGTCTGGAGTTCGCCGCCACGCCCGCAGAGGCCGTCGACATCGTCAGCGGACTGTGGCGCAAGGACTCGGGCAGCCATGCCGAGCTGCGCAAGATCGCGTTCACTCCCGCCGGGCTGGTCGTCCCCAGCAGGGACTGGCTGATCGGCAGGGCCGACGAATGGGTCGGCCGCGGTGAGGCACCGGACCGCGTGAACGGAGCCGCCGGCCTGCCCGCTCCGCGTACGGCGGCCGAGGCCCACGGGACGCGTGTCCCGCACGGGCTCCACCAGGCCAACGGGTCCGGCACCCCGCAGCCGTCCGGCGGACCCGGCCAGGCCCAGGGGGCGGGCGGCCACGGGGTCCGGACCGGCTCCACCCGTGGACCCGGCTCCACCCGCCTGCCGACGCCCGGCGTCCCGCGCCAGCGGCAGACCGACCGCGGCGCCGGCCAGCGGGTCGGCAGCGGTGACGTCGCCGCGCTGCGCTCGGTGGGCGAACTCTTCCGCACGCTCGACAACGCCTACGGCGGCGGGCACGCCAGGCAGGCGCTCGTCCGGTACCTGGAGCACGAGGCGGAGCCCATGCTCCGGGGAAGCTACGGAGAGGTGCTGGGCCGCCGGCTGTTCGCCGCCGTGGCGGACCTGACCCGGCTGGCGGGATGGACCTCGTACGACATCGCGGCGCACGGCCTCGCCCAGCGCTACTTCGTCCAGGCGCTGCGGCTCGCCCAGGCGGCCGGGGACCGCGCGTACGGAGCCTTCGTCCTGATCACGATGAGCCGGCAGGCGGTCTACCTGGGGCACGGCAGGGAAGCCGTCCAGCTCGCACGCGTCGCCCAGCAGGGCATCGGCTCCTCCGCGCCGCCCGTGGTCATGGCCCTGCTGCACTCGGTCGAGGCGCGCGGGCACGGCGTCCTCGGCGAGACCAGGGCCTGCGTCGCCGCGCTCGTGCGGGCGGAGCGGGCCCTGGGGGCCTCCCGGCAGGGTGACGACATTCCGCACTGGGCCCGCTACTTCGACGAGGCCCAGCTCGCCGACGAGTTCGGCCACTGCCACCGCGATCTGCAGCAGTACCGTGTCGCCGCCCAGCACGCGGAGCGGTCGCTCGAGCTGCGCGCACCGGCGTACGCCCGGAGCAGGCTGTTCTGCCGGGTGGTGCTCGCCTCCGCGCGGCTCGGGCTCGGCGAGCTGGACCAGGCCTGCCTGCTGGGCGCCGAGGCGGCGCAGCAGGCGGCGGAGATGCGGTCCGTGCGCGCGACGGAGTACGTACGCGACTTCGAGCGCCGCCTGGAGCCGTACCGGGACGCCGTCGCCGTGCGCGGGTACCGCGAACGGGTCGCCGCACTGGGCTGACCCGTGGCTCCCGTCCGGACCGGGAGCGGCCGGGACGGACCGGCAGGACAGATCGGGGCAGGAGGCCGGGCCCGGGCCGGGGAGCGGATCCGGCCCGGGCCCGGCCTCCTGACGGAGGGTTCCTACGCCGCGGCGGGCAGCCCCGCCCCGTCCGTGTGCGGCCGGGGCACCCCCAGGTCCGTGAGGATCGCCGAGGCGGCGCGCCTGCCGGAGCGCAGGGCCCCCTGGACCGTGCTGGTGTCGCGGTGGTCCCCGCACACGTACAGCCCGGCGAGGACCCGGACGGGCCGGAGCGGATCGTGCGGCGGCGGCATGGCCGGCACGGCCTCCGGATCGTGATGGGAGGCCAGCAGCTCCCAGTCGTCGGTGGGGGTGCCGTACAGCGAGGCGAGATGCGCGCGTACCGAGCGGTCGAGGTCCGGCGGCGGGGGACCGAGCACCGTCGAGGTGATCAGGGCCCTGCCGCGCGGGGCACGTGAGGGATCTACCTCGCTCATCACGGCGGTGTGCGCGACCGGCCCCGAACGGTCCGCGTCCAGCAGCAGACGGGCGCCCGTCGACGGCGCCTCCGCGGCGGTGTGGTGCAGCACGGTCACCGGGCGGAACGCCGGCATCCGCAGGCCCGGCAGCAGCTCGGCGGCCGCCCCCGCCCCGGTGGCCAGCAGGAGCGACCGGCAGCCGAGCTCGCCGTGCTCCTTGGTGCGCACGGAGGTGATGTCGGCGGCCGTCACGTGGACCCCCGTCCGTACGGTTCCCGGCGGCAGGGCGGCGGCCAGCAGCTCGGGCAGCGTCGCGGAACCGCCCGAGGGGACGCAGAGCCGGCCGCGCGCGTAGTCCCGGAGGATGAGGTCGGCCATGCGGCTCGACGTGGTGAGCCCGGGGTCGTTGAGCAGTGCTGAGAGCAGCGGGTTCAGGAATCCGCCGACGACGCGGGACGACAGGCCGCGCGCCGACAGCGCCCCGGCCGCCGCCCTGTCGGGCCGGGCCAGGATCCGGGACTCCGGTGTGGCGGCCAGCCGGGCCAGCCAGGCCCCGAGCCGCGCCTGTTCGATCGCGCCACCCAGGGGCGCGCGAGGGGCGCTCGGTCGGGAGCGCGCGGCGCGAAGTGCGCCCCTCGCGCTCCGTACGTCCCCGGCGCGGTACTGCCGCCCCCCGCTGTGGACGAGCACTCCGGGGGCGAAGTCCCGCAGGACCAGCCCCGTGAGCCCCGGGGTGGTGCTCAGCTCCGGATGCGCGGAGCTGAGCAGCGGACCCAGATGGTCGAGCCGGAAACCGTCCACGTCGTGGGTGGCCATCCGGCCGCCCACGTGCGCGGCGGCCTCCAGGACGCTGACGCCCACCCCCGCGCTGATCAGCTGGTGGGCCGCCGACAGGCCGGCGATCCCGGCCCCGATGATGACCACATCCGCGTGGTCTGCTGTGTGTGCCCCGATCACGTGCCCCTCCCCGAGTCGGTGCGACTGGTGGGAGGCTATTGCCCCCAACAGGCCCCCGGAATGCCCGAGTTCGGGTCGAGGCTAGGCGTATGGCCGAGAGAGGCGCAGTCGCGCGCACCCCGGGCACCGGTGCACGGGGTCGCACGGTGGCCCGGTGCGGGGAGCAGGGGCAGGCCCCGGCCGCGGTCAGCGCAGAGCGGCGCGGATGGCGTCGTCGATGCCGGGGAAGGCGAACGCGAAGCCGGAGTCGAGAAGTTGGCCGGGCAGCACCCGCTGGCTGGCCAGCACGTCCCCGGCGAAGTCCCCCAGCGCGATCCTCAGCGCGGGCGCCGGGGCGGTGAACAGGGTCGGACGCCGCAGCACCCGCCCCATCGCCGCGGTCACCTGACCGTTGGTGACGGGGGAGGGGCCCGTCAGATTCACCGGACCCGACAGCGTCTCCGTGTCCAGGATGTGCCGCAGCGCCGCGATGTGGTCGTGCAGCGCGATGAAGCTCCAGTACTGCCGGCCGTTCCCCACCCGCCCGCCGAGCCCCGCCTTGAACAGCGGGAAGAGGCGCCCCCAGGCGCCGCCCCGCCGGGACACGACCAGACCGGTCCTGGCGTGGACCGTGCGTACGCCCGCCTCCTCGGCGGGGGCCGTCGCCTCTTCCCACTCCACGCACACCGACGGCAGGAAACCCTCGCCGGGCGGGGCGCCCTCGTCCACGGCGCGGTCCCCGGTGTCGCCGTAGTAGCCGACGGCGGACCCGGACAGCAGCACCTTCGGCGGGGTGTCCAGGGAGGCCACCGCCTCGGCGACGGCCGCCGTGCCCAGCACCCGGCTGTCGCGGATCTCCCGCTTGTACGCATCGGTCCACCGGTGGTCCCCGACGCCGGCACCGGCGAGGTGGACGACCGCGTCGCAGCCGACCAGGCCCGCCACGTCGACGTACTGCCGCTTCGGGTCCCACTCCACCTCGTCACCGGTGGCGGCCGGGCGGCGCACCAGGCGCACCACCTCGTGCCCGTCGGCACGCAGCGAGCGCACGAGCGCCGCTCCGATGAGGCCTGTCGATCCGGTGACGGCGATTCGGGAGCGCAGCATGACGCCCAGTCTGCCCCATGTGCCTCCGGTCACACGGAAGGGACGTGGCACAGTGGCGCTCATGTCCGCGCCGCAGTTCCGTTCCCTCCGCCCCGTCCGTCCCGCCCTGCCCGGGGACGAGACCGCGCTCGGGGAGCTCGACCGTGCCGCCTGGTCGACGCTTCACGCCGTCACGCCGAGACCGCAGCCGCCGTACGAGCGCTTCTTCGACGACCGGCACCCGCCCGGCGAGTTCCTCGTCGCCGACGCGGTCACCGGCGCGGGCGGTGTGAGCCCGGCCGGCTATCTCCGGCTGGGCCGCCCGACGCCGCTCGCCTGCAACGCGCACGTGCGTCAGATACAGGGCCTCGCGGTCGCCGGCTGGGCACGGGGCCACGGCGTCGCACGGGCGCTGCTCCACGCCTCGTACGCCGAGGCGCGGCGGCAGGGCGCCGGACGGCTCACCCTGCGCGTGCTCGGCCACAACAACGCCGCGCGGGCGCTGTACGAGTCGGAGGGCTTCACCGTGGAGGGCGTGCTCCCGGGGGAGTTCTTCCTGGGCGGGCGGTACGTCGACGACGTCCTGATGGCGCGCTCGACAGCGGCCTGAAACGGGGCACGGACCTTCCCGCCTGAGACCCGGCCCGGCCTCAGGCCGGACCGAAGCGTTCCCAGAGCGTGGGGAAGCGCTCCGCGAGTGCCGCGTCGTCGAAGCCGAAGGGCGTGCCGGCCGGTTCCGAGGCCTGCGGCGGCAGCCCCAGGTCGGGAGTGACGACACCGGTGAGCTGCTCGTAGGCCTCGTCGGCGGCGTAGCCGAAGTCCTCGCCGTCCCCGTCGAGCTCCTCGTCGAAGTCGTCCAGCAACTCGGCCAGGCTGTCCGGGTCGTGCACGGCGCCCTCGAAGACCTCACGGCCCTGTGCGATCAGCCAGCAGCGGAAGTAGTCGAAGGCGTCGTCGCTCGCGCCGCCCAGCAGGACGGCCGCCGCGCCCCACAGGTCCCAGCGGTACGCCCGGTTGTAGCGGGCCTCCAGATGCCTGGCGAAGTCCAGCACGGAGTCGGGGTCGAGCCGCACCAGCCGTTCGACGAGCAGGTCGGCGTGCTCCTCGGGGTCGCCCTCGGCGGCCTCGCGGGTGCTGTCGACGATCTCCCAGAACTCCGTCTCGTCCATCACTGGTCCAGCATCTGCCCCGAGGACGGGCGACGCACGCCCAGACACCGAAAAGAAGCCTTCGGCATCACTTCCGGGCCACTTCAGCGATAGAGGTCGCGCAGTCGTTCGGCAGTATCGGCCATACGTTCGCGCAGGGCCGCGGGTGCCAGAACCTCCACCTCCGGTCCGAGGGTGAGCAGCTGGCCGTACGCCACCTCCAGGGACTCGACCGGCAGGGCGACCGTGCGCAGCCCGTCCCCGTCCGGGCCCGCGGCCCCGGCCAGCGCCTCCTCGGCGGCGGCCCGGTCCACGGCGTGCGGCAGCCGCCGCGCGCCCTCCTCCGACAGCCGCACAGTCACCTCCGCGCGCAAGATCGACCGGGCGAACTGTGCCGCCCGCTCCTCCCAGAAGCGCGGCAGGTCGAAGTCCTCGTCCCGTTCGAAGCGGGTCCCCGACGCGGCGACCGCGGTGAACCGGTCGATCCGGTACACCCGGAAGTCGTCCTCCGCGCGGGCGCAGAGGTACCAGACGCCCGCCTTCAGGACGAGTCCGTACGGGGCCAGTTCCCGCTCCACCTCGCCCGAGGACCGGCGGCGGTAGCGGGCCCGGACCAGCCGGTCGTCCCAGACGGCCTCCGCGACGGCGGGCAGCAGCTCGGGGGTGACCGGATCGTGGTACCAGCCGGGGGCGTCGAGGTGGAAGCGCCGGGACGCGCTGTGCGAGGCGTCCCGGAGCGAGGGGAGCAGGGCGGCCGAGACCTTCAGCCGGGCGGCCGACGCGGCGTCGTCGAGCCCCATCTCCCGCAGGGCGGAGGGCAGCCCGGACAGGAAGAGTGCCTCGGCCTCGTGACGGGCCAGCCCGGTGAGCCGTGTCCGGTAGCCGCCCACGAGCCGGTAGCCTCCGGCCCGGCCGCGGTCGGCGTAGACGGGCACACCCGCTTCCGAGAGCGCCTGGGCGTCCCGGGTCACGGTGCGCTCCGACACCTCCAGCTCCCCGGCCAGCTCGGCGCCGGTCATGGAGGGCCGGGACTGCAGGAGCAGCACCATCTTGATCAGCCGGGCAGCACGCATGGACCCCATTGTGCGGCGGACCGGCGAACACGGTGGGGGCGGGTACCGGGTCGCCCGGTACCCGCCCCCACCGGGACTCACATCCCGTACTTCTCCCGGGCCTCCTTGACCTTCGAGGCCGGGATCTCACCGCGGCGGGCCAGCTGGGCCAGCGCGGCGACCGCGACGGACTCGGCGTCGACACCGAAGTGCCGGCGGGCGCCCTGGCGGGTGTCGGAGAGGCCGAAGCCGTCCGTGCCGAGCGAGGACCAGTCCTGCTCCACCCACTGGCTGATGGAGTCCGGGACCGCGCGCATCCAGTCGCTGACCGCGAGGACCGGGCCCGGCGCACCGGAGAGCGCCTGGGTCACGTAGGGCACGCGCTCCTCGCCGCGGAGCAGCGCCTCGTCGGACTCCAGCGCGTCACGGCGCAGCTCGCCCCACGAGGTGGCGGACCAGACGTTGGCCGTGACACCCCAGTCGGCGGCCAGCAGCTCCTGGGCCTCCAGGGCCCAGTGGATCGCCGTACCGGACGCCAGGAGCTGGAGGCGCGGGGCGTCCGCCTCGGCGGGCACGCCCTCCTTGAAGCGGTACAGGCCCTTGACGATGCCGTCCTCGACGCCTTCCGGCATCGCGGGCTGCTGCTTGGGCTCGTTGTAGACCGTCAGGTAGTAGAAGACGTTCTCGGCCTCGGGGCCGTACATCCGGCGCAGGCCGTCCTTGACGATCACCGCGATCTCGTACGCGAACGCCGGGTCGTAGTTGAGCGACGCGGGGTTCGTGGACGCGATCAGGTGCGAGTGGCCGTCCGCGTGCTGGAGGCCCTCACCCGTCAGGGTCGTACGGCCGGCGGTGGCGCCGACGATGAAGCCCTTGCCGAGCTGGTCGGCGAGCTGCCACATCTGGTCGCCGGTCCGCTGCCAGCCGAACATCGAGTAGAAGATGTAGAACGGGATCATCGTCTCGCCGTGCGTCGCGTACGACGAAGCGGCGGCGATGAAGTCGGCCATGGCCCCGGCCTCGGTGATCCCCTCGTTGAGGATCTGGCCGTCCTTGGCCTCCTTGTAGTACATCAGCTGGTCGCGGTCGACCGGCTCGTACGTCTGGCCGAGCGGCGAGTAGATGCCGGCGGAGGGGAACAGCGACTCCATACCGAAGGTACGGGCCTCGTCCGGGACGATCGGAACCCAGCGCTTTCCGGTCTCCTTGTCCCGCATCAGGTCCTTCACCAGGCGGACGAACGCCATGGTGGTGGCCATCTCCTGCTTGCCGGACCCCTTGTACAGGGCCTTGAACGCGCGCTCCTCGGGCTGCGGAAGAGCCACCGCGTGCACCCGGCGGGCGGGGGCGGGGCCACCGAGGGCGGCACGGCGCTCCTGGAGGTAGCGGACCTCGGGGGAGTCGGCACCCGGGTGGCCGTAGGGGACCAGCCCGTCCTCGAAGGCGCTGTCCGGGATCGGGAGGCCGAGCAGCTCGCGCATGCTCTTGAACTCGTCGATCGACAGCTTCTTCATCTGGTGGTTGGCGTTCTTGGACTCGAAGCCCTTGCCGAGCGTGTAGCCCTTGACCGTCTGGGCCAGGATCACGGTCGGCGCGCCCTTGTGCTCCAGGGCGGCGCGGTAGGCCGCGTACACCTTGCGGGCCTCGTGGCCGCCGCGGGAGCTGTAGAAACACTCGGCGATCTTCGCGTCGCTCAGCAGTTTCGCCAGCTCGGCGAGGGCGGGCTCGGCGCCGAAGAAGTGCTCGCGGATGTAGGCCACGTCGCGCGTGGCGTACGTCTGGAACTGCGCGTCCGGGACCTCGCGGAGGCGGCGGATCAGCGCGCCCGTGGTGTCCAGCTGGAACAGCTCGTCCCAGGCGGAACCCCAGAGCGTCTTGACGACGTTCCAGCCGGCCCCGCGGAACGCGCCCTCGAGCTCCTGGACCACGCGGAAGTTGGCGCGGACCGGGCCGTCGAGGCGCTGCAGGTTGCAGTTGATGACGAAGGTCAGGTTGTCGAGCTGCTCACGGGCTGCGAGGGCGAGGGCAGCGGTCGACTCGGGCTCGTCCATCTCGCCGTCGCCCAGGAAGGCCCAGACGTGCGAGTTCGACGTGTCCTTGATCTTGCGGTTGGTCAGATAGCGGTTGAAGCGCGCCTGGTAGATCGCCGAGAGAGGGCCGAGACCCATCGACACCGTGGGGAACTCCCACAGCCAGGGCAGTCGCCGCGGGTGCGGGTACGACGGCAGGCCGTCGCCCCCCGATTCCTGGCGGAAGTTGTCGAGCTGCTGCTCGGAGAGGCGGCCGTCGAGGAAGGCGCGGGCGTAGATGCCGGGCGAGGCGTGGCCCTGGATGTAGAGCTGGTCGCCGGAGCCGTCGCCCTCCTTGCCGCGGAAGAAGTGGTTGAAGCCGGTCTCGTACAGCCAGGCCGCCGAGGCGAACGTGGCGATGTGACCGCCGACGCCGTACCGGGCGCCACGGGTGACCATCGCGGCCGCGTTCCAGCGGTTCCACGCGGTGATCTTCGATTCCATCTCCAGGTCGCCGTCGAACGCGGGCTCGGCGGAGGTGGGGATGGTGTTGACGTAATCGCTCTCCAGCAGCTTGGGCAGCGCGATGCCGGCGCCCTCGGCGTGCTGCAGCGAACGCCGCATCAGGTACGCG
Source organism: Streptomyces sp. NPDC057287 (assembly GCF_042667905.1). Lineage (NCBI taxonomy): Bacteria > Bacillati > Actinomycetota > Actinomycetes > Kitasatosporales > Streptomycetaceae > Streptomyces > Streptomyces sp. NPDC057287. The sequence continues at coordinate 210,444 of NZ_JBHUYV010000007.1, forward strand.
GCGCGGTGCGGGCCCGCGGCCTTGGTGACGGCGTCCAGGGAGGCCGCCCACTCGGCGGTCTCCTCGGGGTCGCGGTCCGGGAGCTGGTCGAGCTCGCTCGGAAGCTTTGCTACGGGGTCGGTCATGATCGCCGCCTTCCGGAGTGGGAGGGGGTGGAGAAGGCCCTGACTGGCAGGACAGGGCGATCGGGCCGGTGGGCCCGCGGATGAACTGTAAGTCTCCGATCGATGATCGATCAAAGGGTGAAGGGCAAAACTTCTCGATATGAAGAAAAGTGGCATGCGGTGCCGCGAAACGGGGCACGCAGTGACGGGATCAAGGGGGCGAAACGGGCGCTGACCTGCACGGTCGAGCGCCTTGCGCCGCAGATGGGCGACCTGCCCGCGGCCGGTCGGAACGTCAGGCGCGCGGAGCGCACCCGAGGACGTGTTCCTTCACCAGCACGGCGATCCGCGGGTCCCGCCGGAGGAACGCCTCGATGAGCGCCTCGTGCTCCTCCGCGTACGACTTCTGCACTGTGCCCAGCCAGCGGATGGACAGGGCCGTGAACACCTCGATGCCCAGTCCCTCCCAGGTGTGGAGCAGGACGGCGTTCCCCGCGGCCCGCACCATCTCCCGGTGGAAGGCCACCGTGTGCCGCACCTGTGCCTCACCGTCGGCCAGCCGGTCCGCCTCGTACAGCGCCGCCACGTGCGGGGCGAGCGCCGAGCAGTCCTCGCCGAGCGCCGGCGCCGCCAGCTCGGCCGCGATCTGTTCGAGCCCGGCCCGCACGGGATAGCTCTCCTCCAGATCGGCCGCGGTGAGATTGCGGACCCGGACGCCCTTGTTCGGCGCGGACTCGATCAGCCGCAGGGTCTCCAGCTCCCGCAGCGCCTCGCGCACGGGTGTCTGGCTGACCTCCAGCTCGGTGGCGATGCGGCGCTCCACGATCCGCTCGCCCGGCTTCCAGCGCCCGCTGACTATCCCTTCCACGATGTGCTCGCGGATCTGTTCGCGCAGCGAGTGGACGACGGGCGGGGTCATGAGGAGCTCCTTCGGGGACGAACCGGTGCTGCCTGCGCCGACCGGCGGCGGAGACGACCGGTGGTGTCTAGACAATACGGCGGCGCCCCCGTCCGGAAGTGTTCCGGACGGGGGCGCCGCTGGTGAGGCTGGTTACAGCTGTACGGCTCAGAGGCCGAGCTCGACCTCGAACTCGCCCGCCTCGAGGATCGCCTTGACCGTCGTCAGGTAACGGGCGGCGTCCGCGCCGTCCACCAGGCGGTGGTCGTAGGAGAGCGAGAGGTAGGTCATGTCGCGGATACCGATGACGGTGCCCTCGGCGGTCTCGATGACCGCCGGACGCTTGACCGTGGCACCGATGCCCAGGATGGCCGCCTGGTTCGGCGGCACGATGACCGTGTCGAACAGCGCACCGCGCGAACCGGTGTTGCTGACGGTGAAGGTCGCGCCCGACATGTCGTCCGGGGTGAGGCCGCCGCCGCGGGCCTTGCCGGCCAGCTCGGCGGTCTTCTTCGCGATACCGGCGATGTTCAGGTCGCCCGCACCCTTGATGACCGGGGTCATCAGACCCTTCTCGGCGTCCACGGCGATGCCGATGTTCTCCGAGTCGAAGTACGTGATGGTGCCCTCGTCCTCGTTGATCCGGGCGTTGACGACCGGGTGGGCCTTCAGCGCCTGGGCCGCCGCCTTCACGAAGAACGGCATCGGGGACAGCTTGACGCCCTCACGGGCGGCGAAGGACTCCTTCGCCTGGTTGCGCAGCTTCATCAGCTTGGTGATGTCGACCTCGAGGACCGAGGTCAGCTGGGCCTGCGAGTGCAGGGCCTTCATCATGTTGTCGCCGATGACCTTGCGCATGCGGGTCATCTTGACCGTCTGACCGCGCAGCGGGGACGCCTCCAGCTTCGGCGCGGCCTTGGCCGCGGGAGCGGCGGCGGCCGGAGCCGGAGCGGCTGCGGCGGCCTTGGCGGCCTCCGCTGCGGCGACGACGTCCTGCTTGCGGATGCGGCCACCGACGCCGGTGCCCTTGACCGAGCCCAGGTCGACGCCGTTCTCGGCGGCGAGCTTGCGGACCAGCGGCGTGACGTACGCGCCGTCGTCACCGGAAGGCGCCGACGGAGCGGCCGGAGCCGGAGCGGCAGCCGCGGGTGCCGGAGCGGCGGGTGCCGGTGCCGCCGGTGCCTGGGCGGCCGGAGCCGGGGCCGGTGCCGGAGCGGCGGGCGCGGCCGGAGCCGGAGCTGCCGGAGCCGGAGCCGGAGCCGGTGCGGCCGGTGCGGCGGGGGCCGGTGCCGGTGCTGCGGCGGGGGCCGGGGCGGCCTCGGCCGGAGCGGCGGCCGGTGCGGCACCCGGAGCGCCGATGACGGCGAGCTTGGCGCCGACCTCGGCGGTCTCGTCCTCGGCGACCACGATCTCCAGCAGCACGCCGGCGACCGGGGCGGGGATCTCGGTGTCGACCTTGTCCGTGGAGACCTCGAGCAGGGGCTCGTCCTCCGCGACCTCGTCGCCGACCTCCTTCAGCCAGCGGGTGACGGTGCCCTCGGTGACGCTCTCGCCGAGCGCGGGGAGGGTGACGTCGGTGCCGGAGGCACCGCCGGCCGGAGCGGCAGCGGGGGCCTCGGCGGCAGGGGCCTCGGCGGCGGGCGCCTCGGCAGCGGGGGCCTCGGCGGCGGGGGCCGGGGCCTCCTCGGCCGGAGCCGGTGCGGCCTCCGGCTCGGCGGCCGGAGCCTCGGCGGCGGGTGCGCCCGAGCCGTCGTCGATGACGGCCAGCTCGGCGCCGACCTCGACGGTCTCGTCCTCGGCGACCTTGATGGACGACAGGACGCCGGAGGCGGGCGCCGGGATCTCGGTGTCGACCTTGTCGGTCGAGACCTCGAGCAACGGCTCGTCGGCCTCGACGCGCTCGCCCTCGGCCTTCAGCCAACGGGTGACAGTGCCCTCGGTGACGCTCTCGCCGAGCGCCGGAAGGGTTACGGAAACCGACATGGTTTCAGTTGCTCCTTACGAAAGTGCGGATGTGGTCGGTCGTCCCCGGGACTGGATCAGTCGTGGGAGTGGAGAGGCTTGCCGGCCAGGGCCAGGTGGGCCTCGCCCATCGCCTCGTTCTGCGTCGGGTGGGCGTGGATGAGCTGCGCGACCTCGGCCGGCAGCGCCTCCCAGTTGTAGATCAGCTGGGCTTCGCCGACCTGCTCGCCCATGCGGTCACCGACCATGTGGACGCCGACCACGGCACCGTCCTTGACCTGGACGAGCTTGATCTCGCCCGCGGTCTTCAGGATCTTGCTCTTGCCGTTGCCCGCCAGGTTGTACTTGAGGGCCACGACCTTGTCCGCACCGTAGATCTCCTTGGCCTTGGCCTCGGTGATGCCGACGGAGGCGACCTCGGGGTGGCAGTACGTCACCTTCGGCACGCCGTCGTAGTCGACCGGCACGGTCTTGAGGCCGGCGAGCCGCTCCGCCACCAGGATGCCCTCGGCGAAGCCGACGTGAGCGAGCTGGAGGGTCGGGACCAGGTCACCGACGGCCGAGACGGTCTCCACGTTGGTCTGCATGTACTCGTCGACGAGGACGTAGCCGCGGTCCATCGCGACGCCGGCCTCCTCGTAGCCCAGCCCCTGCGAGACCGGGCCGCGGCCGATCGCGACCAGCAGCACCTCCGCCTCGAAGGTCTTGCCGTCGGCGAGGGAGACCTTCACGCCGTCCTGCGTGTACTCGGCCTTGTCGAAGAAGGTGCCGAGGTTGAACTTGATGCCGCGCTTGCGGAACGCGCGCTCAAGAAGCTTCGAGCTGTTCTCGTCCTCGACCGGGACCAGGTGCTTCAGGCCCTCGACGATGGTGACGTCGGTGCCGAAGGACTTCCACGCCGAGGCGAACTCGACGCCGATGACGCCGCCGCCCAGGACGATGGCGGACTTCGGCACGCGGTCCAGCTTCAGCGCGTGGTCCGAGGAGATGATCCGGTTGCCGTCGATCTCCAGGCCCGGCAGCGACTTCGGCACGGAGCCGGTCGCCAGGAGCACGTGGCGGCCCTGGACACGCTGGCCGTTCACATCCACCGAGGTGGGCGACGAGAGACGGCCCTCACCCTCGATGTAGTGCACCTTGCGCGAGGCGATGAGCCCCTGCAGACCCTTGTACAGGCCCGAGATCACGTCGTCCTTGTACTTGTGGACGGCCGCCATGTCGATGCCCTCGAAGGTGGCCTTCACGCCGAACTGCTCGGCCTCGCGGGCCTGGTCGGCGATCTCGCCGGCGTGCAGCAGCGCCTTCGTGGGGATGCAGCCGTTGTGCAGGCAGGTGCCGCCGACCTTGCCCTTCTCGATCAGTGCGACGTCCAGGCCCAGCTGAGCTCCGCGCAGGGCCGCGGCGTAACCGCCGCTACCACCGCCGAGGATCACTAGGTCGAAAACGGTGCTGGCGTCGTTCGCCACGTCACGTCCTCCATGCATGTGCGCCGTATGCCGGGCCCCGTCGCTGGGGTGTGACCGGCCGGTCGGCTGGTGTTCGGCCGCTTGCGTTATTCGGCCCTGTGGTGGGGGCCCTGTCCTGCCGAGAACCCATCTTCGCACTTGTTGCGGGCGGACGGGACGCGGGCCCCTGCTCCGAGCCGGACGATCACCGGGCCAGGACGGTTACCGATGCGTACAGATCTTCGGAAAAAGTAGGACGGAGCCGAAGGGTGAACGCCCGCGGCCCCGGACGTATGCCCGGGGCCGTGTACGGCGCGGGAGCGCCGCGGGCGGACCGTCCCGTGCGGACGGCCTGTCGAGACCTCAGCCGAGGTCGCCGGCCGCCGTGCGCTCGGCCAGCCTGACCAGGGTGCGGACCGAGGAGCCGGTGCCGCCCTTGGGCGTGTAGCCGTACGGGGCGCCCTCGTGGTACGCCGGGCCCGCGATGTCCAGGTGCGCCCAGGCGATGCCCTCGCCCACGAACTCCTTCAGGAACAGGCCGGCCACCAGGCCGCCGCCCATCCGCTCGCCCATGTTGGCGATGTCGGCGGTCGGGGAGTCCATGCCCTTGCGCAGGTCGGCGGGGAGCGGCATCGGCCACGAGGCCTCGCCGACCTCCTCGGCGATCTCGTGGATCGACGTGCGGAAGGCGTCGTCGTTGGCCATCACACCGAAGGTGCGGTTGCCGAGGGCGAGGACCATCGCACCGGTCAGGGTCGCCACGTCGACGATCGCGTCGGGCTTCTCCTCCGAGGCGCGGGTCAGTGCGTCCGCGAGGACCAGGCGGCCCTCGGCGTCCGTGTTGAGGACCTCGACGGTCTTGCCGCTGTACATGTGCAGTACGTCACCGGGGCGGGTGGCGTTGCCCGAGGGCATGTTCTCGGCGAGGGCCAGCCAGCCGGTGACGTTGACCTGGAGGCCGAGGCGGGACGCCGCGACGACGGCGGCGAACACGGCGGCGGCGCCGCTCATGTCGCACTTCATCGTCTCGTTGTGGCCGGCCGGCTTGAGCGAGATGCCGCCCGAGTCGTAGGTGATGCCCTTGCCCACCAGCGCCAGGGTCTTCTCGGCCTTCGGGTGGGTGTAGGCCAGCTTGACCAGGCGCGGACCGTGGGTGGAGCCCTGGCCGACGCCGAGCAGACCGCCGTAGCCGCCCTTGACGAGCGCCTTCTCGTCGAGGACCTGCACCTTGATGCCGTGCTCCTTGCCGGCGGCGGTGGCCACGGCGGCGAAGGACTCGGGGTACAGGTCGTTCGGCGGGGTGTTGATCAGGTCGCGGGCCCGGTTGATCTCCTCGGCGACCGCGACGGCGCGCTCGGCGGCCGCCTTGAAGGCCTTGTCGCGCGGCTTGGTGCCGAGCAGGGCGACCTCGCCGAGCGGAAGCTTCCTGGCGTCGGGCTTGGCGCCCTTGGGGGCGAGCTTGTTCTCGCCGCCCTGGTAGGCGGTGAACGCGTACGCGCCCAGGAGGGCGCCCTCCGCGACGGCCGCGGCGTCCTCGACCGACTCGGTCGGCAGCGCGAATCCGGCCTTCTTGGAGCCCTTCAGGGCACGTGCGGCGCTTCCGGCGGCCCGGCGCAGCGTCTCGGCGTCGTAGGCGTCGTCCTTCTCCGGGACCGGACCCAGGCCGACGGCGATGACGACCGGGGCCTTGAGGCCGGCCGGCGCGGGGAGCTTGGTCACCTCGCCCTCGGCGCCGGAGGCGCCCAGGGTCTCCAGGACGGTGGCGAGCTTTCCGTCGAACGCCTTGTCCACGGCCTCGGCGCCCGGTGCGACGACCAGGTTCCCCGCCTTGGACCCAGCGCCCTTGGCGACGCCGACGACGAGTGCGTCGGCGCGCAGCGTCGCCGCACCGGAGGTGCTGAGAGTGAGAGCAGTCACGGTGGTGAAATCTCGCTTCCGTTGAGTTGTGTGCCGGTCTGTGTTGGTCGAGGGGGTGGCCGACCGGGCCCGGCGCATCGTAGACCCGCCGCAATGTGCCGGGAATGAGCCTACGCGCGCCGATGCGTCCCGCTCACGGGGGCGGTGCCCTCAGCCCAGCGACAGCGCGAGCAGAGCCGCCGTCGCGGCCGTCTCCTCCAGTGCGCCGAACACGTCGCCCGTCACCCCGCCGAAGCGCCGCACGCAGTGACGCAGCATCAGGTGCGCGGCTCCGAGGCCGGCCAGGACGGCGAGGGTGTGATGCAGGGCCGCGCCGAATCCGCCCGCCGCCGCGCCGGCCGCCGCGCAGCACGCGGCCACCGCGCAGGCCGCCGCCGCCGCGCCCAGGGGCGGGACGGTGCCCGCCACAGCCGCGCCGAGACCCTCCGGCCGGGCGGGCGGGACGCCCCGGCGCGAGGCGAGGGTGAGCGCGAGCCGCGCCGTCACGGCGGCGGCGACCGTGCCCAGCGCGCCGTCGGCCCAGCCCCGGCCGTACAGCTCGAAGAGCGCCGCGACCTGGGCCAGCAGCACGAACACCAGGGTGACCACACCGAACGGGCCGATGTCCGACTGCTTCATGATCCGCAGCGCGTCCTCGGCGGGCCTGGCGCTGCCGAGCCCGTCGGCGGTGTCCGCGAGCCCGTCCAGGTGCAGTCCGCGGGTCAGCGCGGCGGGGAGTGCGGCGGAGGCGACCGCCGACAGCAGGGGGCCCGCCCCGCCCATCAGGAGCAGCACCCCGGGGACGGCCGCGAGCAGCCCCACGGCGAGGCCGGCGAGCGGGGCGCACAGCATTCCGGCGCGGGCGGCCCGCCGGTCCCAGCGGGAGACACGTACGGGGAGCGCGGTCAGGGTGCCGAAGGCGAAACGCACGCCGTGGGTGTTCAGGGAGGTCACCGCGCGCACGCTAGCCGGTGCGGCGGCGCGCCGAATTGGGCAAAGTGTCCTATAAGCCGCACATGCGGTCCTCGGGTGGAGGTGGCATGGGTCACTGGTTCCAGCAGAACATCGTCGAGCCGGGCAAGCTTCCTCTGCTGCTCGCGCTGAGCGCCTTCGTGCTGACCTTCGCCATCACCCGGGTGATCACCAGGATGATCAGGGCCGGAAAGGGGCCGTTCGGCAACATCACGCCCGGTGGCGTGCACGTCCACCACGTCGTGCCCGGTGTCGTGCTGTCGGTGGTCGGCGGCTTCGGCGCGGTCGCCAGCGGTCAGCACGGCGTCGCGGCGGGGATCTTCGCGGTGATCTTCGCTGTCGGCGCCGGCCTCGTCCTCGACGAGTTCGCGCTGATCCTCCACCTCGACGACGTGTACTGGACGGAGGAGGGCCGCCAGAGCGTGGAGGTCGTCGTGCTCACGGCCTCGCTCGTCCTGCTCGTCCTGGCGGGCTTCTCACCGCTCGGCGTCGACGAACTGACCGGGCAGCAGCAGCAGGACAGGCTCGGTGTCGTCCTGACCTACGTCTTCAACTTCGGGCTGGTGCTGATCGCGCTGTTCAAGGGCAAGGCCCGGATGGCGGTCATCGGCACCCTGATCCCGTTCGTCGCGCTGATCGGCGCGATCAGGCTCGCCCGGCCCGCGTCGCTGTGGGCGAGGCGCCTGTACCGCCGGCGCCACCGGGCCCGCGCCAGGGCGGTGCTGAGGGCGTATCACCACGACGTGCGCTGGGTGGGGCCCCGGCGCCGCTTCCAGGACCTGATCGGCGGGGCCCCGGACAGGACCCCGCTGCCGCCCCGCCCGGGCGCCGGCCCCTGAGGTCTCAGGCGGTCGTCTCCGCGGGCTCGGTGGCCCCCGAAGGCTCCTCCGACTCCCCGGCGGGCTCCCGCACGCGCTCGGGCAGCTCCGCCGCCAGTGCCGCCGCGGCCTGGACGAGCGGCAGCGCGAGCAGGGCGCCGCTGCCCTCGCCCGCCGTCATCCCGTGGTCCAGCAGCGGCGTCAGAGCCATCCGGTCCAGCGCCTTCAGCTGCGCCGGCTCCCCGCTGAGCTGCCCCGCCAGCCACCAGTCCGGCGCCCGGAAGGCCGCCCGCTGGGCCACCAGCGCACAGGCGGCCGAGACCACGCCGTCCAGCACCACGGGCATCCGGCGCACCGCGCTCTGGAGGAGGAATCCGGTCATCGCCGCCAGATCCGCGCCGCCGACCGCGGCCAGCAGCTCCAGCTGGTCGCCGAGGACCGGCCGGGCCCGCCGCAGGGCGTCCCGGATCGCGGCGCACTTGCGCATCCACGCCAGATCGTCGATCCCGGCGCCGCCGCGCCCCGTCACCACCGAGGCGTCCGTGCCGCACAGGGCGGCGATCAGGGTCGACGCCGCCGTCGTGCCGCCGACGCTCAGATCACCCAGCACCACGAGGTCCGTGCCGGAGTCGGCCTCCTCGTCGGCGATGCGCATGCCGAGCCGCACGGCCTGCTCGGCCTCCTCGGCCGTCAGCGCGTCCTCGACGTCGATCCGGCCGCTGCCGCGCCGCACCCGGTGGCGTACGACGGCTTCGGGCAGCAGCCCGGGGTCGCAGTCCAGACCGGCGTCCACGATCCGTACGGGGACGGAGAAGCGGCGGGCCAGCACCGCGACGGGGCTCGCACCGTCCAGCACCGACCGGACGAGCTCGTGCGCGGTACCGGCAGCCCGGCCGGAGACCTCCAGCTCCGCCACACCGTGGTCGCCGGCGAACAGCACCACGCGCGGCCGCTCGACCGGCTGGACCGGGACCGACTGCTGGGCTGCCGACAGCCATTCACCCAGCTCGTCGAGCCGGCCGAGCGCGCCGACGGGAACGGCGAGCCGCTCCCGGCGTTCCTCGGCATCGCGCCGCACGCCCCCGTCGGGGCGTTCGATCAGGTCGGAGAAGTCGTCCAGGTTCACGGGGGTCTGCCTCGCGGGTCGGCGCTGGGTGGGCGTTGGGTGGGCCGGAACCCGCCGGAGGGCTCCTCTGCGGAACAGTACCCGGCACCCCTTCCCGTATCCCCGGCCCCGCACGTGCCCGTGCTCAGCCCCGCAGCACCAGGGCCTGCCCCGCCACCACCAGCAGCACCTGCTCGCACTCGGTGGCGAACGCCGCGTTGAGACGGCCCAGTTCGTCCCGGAAACGCCGTCCGGAGGCCGTTGCCGGGACCACGCCCGACCCGGTCTCGTTGGTCACGGCGACGACCGTACGACGTGTCCCGCGCACCGCGCGGACCAGCTCGGAGACCCGCTCGCGCAGCTTCTCCTCCCCGCCGTCCGCCCACCGGCCGTCGTCCCAGGCGTCGACCCGGTCCATCGCGTCCGTCAGCCACAGCGACAGGCAGTCGATCAGCAGCGGCGGACCGTCCTGCTCCAGCAGGCCCGCCAGCTCGCAGGTCTCCTCGGTGCGCCAGGCGGCAGGCCTGCGTTCCCGGTGAAGCCCGATCCGGGCGTCCCACTCCGCGTCCCCCTCACGGCGGCCGCCCGTCGCCACGTACACCACCTCGGGGAAGGTCTCCAGGCGCTGTTCGGCCTCCACCGACTTCCCGGACCTGGCCCCGCCGGTGACCAGCGTGCGCCGGGGCACCTCGGGCACGGCGTGGTAGGCGCCCACCGGCAGGGTCGTCCCGTCCGGCACGGCGCGCGCCCCGCCCGCGGCGAGCCGGCGGTCCAGCTCGGCCCCGGTCGGCGCGTCGTGGTCCAGGTGGACGGCGAGCACCTCGGTGGCGGCCCCGACGGCCCCTGTCGCCCGCAGCCTGGCCACCGCGTCCGGACGCCCGATCACATCGCAGACGACCATGTCGTACGGCTCCGCCACGGGGTCGGCCAGACCGGCGGGCGCTGCGCCCGGCGGCAGATAGAGCAGGCGCTCGCCCTCCGGCGAGGTCACCTCGTAACCGGTGCCCGGCGCGTCCATGGCCAGGGCCCGGATCCGGTGACCGCTGATCAGCGTCAGCTCCTGGCCGTCCGGGACACGTCCCGCGGGCGGGAGCGAGTCGGGCAGCTCCACGGCGGGCCCGTCGTGGGGATGGGTCAGCAGCACCTGCCGCACGGCGGCGAGCGAGTGACCCGCGCGGGCGGCGGCGAACACGGCCCCCGGGGTGAGGTCCAGGAGCAGCGCGTCGTCCACGAGCAGCGCGGTCGCGGCACGGGCCCCCGTACCGCGGGAGAACGCGCAGACGGCGCAGGGGCAGTCGGGCCGCGGCAGCCCGTCGGGGGCTCCGGTGCCGAGCAGTGTCAGTTCCACGTGTCGATCCTCCCGCGTCCGTGAACCACCTGCGCGCCCGGGACACCCACTAGTCTTCGGGGAGCAACGTGACCCAGGAGGCGGACATGGCGTGGACGTGGCGGTTCGAGAAGTCCGACGGTACGGAGACGGAGCCGGCGCTGCAGCCGGAGGAGTTCACCACTCAGGGCGACGCGGAGTCCTGGATCGGTGAGTTCTGGAAGGAGCTCCTCGAAGGCGGCGCGCACCAGGTGACGCTCTTCGAGGACACGACGAAGATCTACGGCCCGATGAGCCTCCAGGCCGACTGAGGTCCGCCGGTCCGCCCGGGCCACGGTGTCCGGGCGGGCCGTGCGGCCGTCGTGCCCCCGGCCCGCTCTCAGATCTCGCCCAGGGTGACCTGGGCGGTCCTCGACGCGTCCCCCCGCCGGTACGTCACCCCGACCTTCTGACCGGGATCGTCGTCCGCCAGGGCCTCCGAGAGCGACGTGATCGTCGTGACCCGGGTGTCGCCGATCCGGGTGATGATGTCCCCGGCACGCAGGCCGGCCTTCTCCGCGGCCCCGCCCTTCTGCGCACTGACGATCGCGACTCCGGCCGGCCGGTACTCGTCGTCGACGACGGTGCGGCCCCTGATGTCCAGCGCCGCCCGGCCCGAGTCGGTGACCTTTCCGGACTTGATGATCTGGTCGGCGACCGTCCGCACCATCGAGACGGGGATGGCGAACCCGATCCCGGGTGCCGCGCTGTCGCCCAGCTGGGGGTCCGTCGCCGCGAGGGTGGGGATGCCGATCACCTCGCTGTCGAGGTTCACCAGGGCTCCGCCGCTGTTGCCGGGGTTGATGGCCGCCGAGGTCTGCACCATGTTCGCGAGCGTCGCCCCGGTGCCGCCGCCCGAGCTGCTCTCGCTGACGGTCCTGCCCACGGCCGAGACGATGCCCTGGGTGACGCTGCTGGACAGGCCGAGCGGTGAGCCCATCGCGAGGACGATCTGCCCCACCTCGACCTCGTCGGTGTCACCGAACTCGGCGGCCCGCAGCCCGTCGGGGACGTCGTCGAGCTTGACGACGGCCAGGTCCTGCTCCGGATAGGAGGAGACGAGGGAGGCCTTGAACACCTTCTCGCCGGTGGCGACGCTGACGTCGAAGGTCTTCTCGTCGCCCACCACGTGGGCGTTCGTCACGATGTGGCCCTTGTCGTCGTAGACGATGCCCGAGCCGAGCCCGTCACCGGCGCCGATCTGCACGACGGAGGGCAGGACGTCCCTGATCACGGCCCGGTACTGGTCCTCCAGGTCACCCGCGGCCCGGGACACCGCCGCCTGCTGGGCCGGGGCGGCGGCCGGGGCCGGCCCGAGGCCGGTGCAGCCGCCCGCCAGCGCGATGGCGCAGGCACCGGCGGCCAGGGGCGTGAGCGAGCGGCGTACCCGGCTGCGGGAAGGGGTTGCGTCCATTCCCGGAGTATCGCCAGGGCCCGCCGGGCGCGGCCTGCGGTGCTGGGCCGATCAGCCGTACGGCTCCGACGGGGTCAGCCGCGTACCCCGCACAGGTGCAGGAGCGCGGCCACCCCGCGGTACGGATCGGTCCGTCCCGCCCTGTCCTCCGCGGCGAAGATCCGCTCCAGCTCCTCGGGGCCGGGCAGCTCCTCCTCGTTCCCCACGTTGTCGGTGAAGACCCGCACGCCGTACCAGGCGTGCAGCGGGGCGGCGATCCCGGCGAGGGTGGCCCGCAGCACCCCGAGCCGGTCCGCCCGGACGTCGAGGCCGAGCCTGTTGGTGTACGTGTCCGTGTCGAACGCCGCGAGGGTGGCGGCGAAGTCGCCCGCCGTCCCCGGCCGCATAGCCAGGGCGTCGGCGTTCCGGACGAGCAACGAGAGCAGCCCGCCGGGCGCCAGCATCCTGGCGAGACCGGCGAGCAGCGGATCCGGCTCGGGGACGTACATCAGGACGCCGTGACAGAGCACCACGTCGAAGCTGCCGGGCAGGAAGTGCACCCCGGTGTCCCGCCCGTCGCCCTCGATGAGCCGCACCCGCTCCCGGATGCCCTCGGGCTCGCCCGCCAGGGACTCCCGCGCGGTCCGCAGCATCTCGGGGTCGGACTCGAGGCCCGTCACGGAGTGCCCGGCCCGCGCCAGGCGCAGCGCCTGCGTGCCCTGGCCCATGCCGACGTCGAGCACCCGCAGCCGCTGCCCCACGGGGAAGCGCCCGGCTATCTGCTCGTCGAGCTGCCGGGCGACGAGCTCCTGGCGGACCGTGTTGCGCAGCCCTCCGAGCCCGCCCAGCCACTGGGAGGAAACCCCCGTGAAGCCGGAGGTATCCGTGCTCAGGGCCGCTCTCCCCGCTTGACCTGCGGCTTGGGAAGACGCAGACGGCGCATCTGGAGCGTGCGCATCAGGCCGTAGGCCACCGCGCCGCGCTTCGGGGTGTCCGGGAAGCGCTGGGCCAGCTGCTTCTTGAGGCGGAAACCGAGGCCGATGGAGTCGACGACGATCAGCACGATCACGCCGAGCCAGAGCAGCAGCGAGATGTTCTGGATGTTCTGGACCTGGATCACGCTGAGGATCAGGATGATCACTGCGAGCGGGAGGAAGTACTCCGCGATGCAGAAGCGCGAGTCCACGAAGTCACGGACGAAGCGCCGCACGGGCCCCTTGTCACGCGCCGGCAGATAAAGCTCGTCGCCCGACGCGAGGGCCTCCCGCTGCCGGGCCATGTCCGCCCGGCGCGCTTCACGCTGGCGCTTCGCCGCCTCCTTGCGATCGGTCGGCGTGCCGCTGGAGGCACGCCGGCGCTGCGTCTGCGAGTCGCTGCGCTTGGGGGTGGGGCGACCTTTGGGAGCCTGAGGGTCGCGGGGCTGCTTGGAGAGGTCCGCCGTCACCTTGCCGGTGGGGGCCTTCTCTTCCTTGGAACGGCTACGGAACACAAAACCCAAGGGTACGGGGTCGCCGGGGACTCCCGGGGACCGGCCGGGAACGATCCGGCAACGGCCTGCGTCCTGAAAAGTGTCCCGACAGGGGCAGAACGGACGTTGCCGACGTGATCCCTGAGGGCCGTCTACTCCCTGCGCGGGAGCGGTGACCGGCGGCAGTCGTCCTTGCGGAGGAGCACATCCGTGCTCGAACAGTGCGGTAATGGAGACAGGGCCCGTACTGTGGGTTCTGTTGGAGTGCTGGAGCTCAGTCCGTCAGAAGGGGGCGCGCGAAGCCCATGAGCGGTGTCATGAAGCGTATGGGAATGATCTTCCGCGCGAAGGCAAACAAGGCCCTTGACCGGGCCGAGGATCCGCGCGAGACCCTCGATTACTCGTACCAGAAGCAGCTGGAGCTGCTCCAGAAGGTACGCCGCGGCGTCGCCGACGTGGCGACGTCGCGCAAGCGGCTTGAGCTGCAGCTCAACCAGTTGCAGGGGCAGTCGTCCAAGCTGGAGGACCAGGGCCGCAAGGCGCTCGCGCTCGGCCGCGAGGACCTGGCCCGCGAGGCGCTGTCCCGGCGGGCCGCCCTCCAGCAGCAGGTGACCGACCTGGAGACGCAGCACCGGACGCTGCAGGGCGAGGAGGAGAAGCTCACTCTCGCGGCCCAGCGTCTTCAGGCCAAGGTCGACGCCTTCCGGACGAAGAAGGAGACCATCAAGGCCACCTACACGGCGGCCCAGGCCCAGACGCGGATCGGTGAGGCCTTCTCCGGCATCTCCGAGGAGATGGGCGACGTCGGCCTGGCCATCCAGCGGGCCGAGGACAAGACCCAGCAGCTCCAGGCCCGCGCGGGGGCCATCGACGAGCTGCTGGCCTCCGGTGCCCTGGACGACCCGTCCGGTACGGCGAAGGACGACATCGCCGCCGAGCTGGACCGGATCTCCGGTGGTACGGATGTGGAGCTGGAGCTGCAGCGCATGAAGGCCGAACTGGCCGGCGGATCCGCGGGGCAGCAGCAGGCCATCGAGGGCGGCGCCGAGGACGCGGCACCGCAGTCGCAGCAGTCCCCGCACAAGTTCGACAAGCAGTGAGGGCGGCGTCATGATCGTACGGATCATGGGGGAGGGCCAGGTCAGCCTGGCCGACAGTCACGTCGCCGAGCTGAACGAGCTCGACGACATACTCCTCGCGGAGATGGAGAGCGGTGACGGACCCGGTTTCCGCACCACGCTCCACGCGCTCCTGGACAAGGTGCGCGAGCTGGGCTCGCCGCTCCCCGACGACGCCCTGGAGCCGTCCGAACTGATCCTGCCGTCACCCGACGCCACCCTCGAAGAGGTGCGCTCCATGCTCCGCGACGACGGGCTGATCCCCGGCTGAACGGGCCCGCCCCCTCCGCACTCCCCACGGTGCCCCGCCCCGGTCGGTCCGGTGCGGGGCACCGTGCCGTGACGTGGTCGGCACACCGTACGGGCCGGCCCGGCGACGGCACGCCGTACCGTGGTCCGACGTGACCCTCCTCGGAAACGGGCTCGTGCGTGCCTGGCGCTGGCTGCGCGGCCATCCCCTCGCCTTCGACGGCGGCCTCGCCGTGGGCGTGCTCGCCTGCATGATCTGCGTGTCGTTCACCGAGCCGAACCCGGGCCACGGGCCCGACTTCGGCGCGCGGGTACCCGAACCGTCGAGCGTGCTGCTGATGGTGCTCGGCGCCGGTGCGCTCGTCCTGCGGCGACGCAGGCCCATGGCCGTGCTCGTGGCGACCGGACTGCTGTGCGTCGTCGAGTTCCTCCTGATCGATCCGCCCGCCCCCGTCGTCATGAGCGCGGTCATCGCGCTCTTCACCGTCGCGGCCAGCACCGACCGCCCGACCACCTGGCGGGTCGGCCTGCTCACCATGGGCGGACTGGCCATGGCCGCGATGGTGGCCGGTACGACGCCCTGGTACAGCCAGGAGAACCTGGGCGTCCTCGCCTGGACCGGGCTGGCGGGTGCCGCCGGCGACGCGGTCCGCAGCAGACGCGCGTTCATCGACGCGATCAGGGAACGGGCCGAACGCGCGGAGCGCACCCGCGAGGAGGAGGCCCGCCGGCGGGTCGCCGAGGAGCGGCTCCGGATCGCCCGGGACCTGCACGACGTCGTCGCCCACCACATCGCCCTGGTCAACGTCCAGGCCGGGGTCGCCGCCCACGTCATGGACAAGCGCCCCGACCAGGCCAAGGAAGCGCTCGCCCACGTACGGGAGGCCAGCCGCTCGGCCCTCAACGAACTGCGGACCACGGTGGGGCTGCTGCGCCAGTCCGGTGACCCCGAGGCGCCCACCGAACCCGCCCCGGGGCTCGCCGTCCTGGAACCCCTGGTCGACACCTTCCGCAACGCCGGACTCCCCGTGGAGGTGGCCTGCACCGACCCGGACAGTCCGCTGCCCGCGGCGGTGGACCTCGCTGCCTACCGGATCATCCAGGAGGCCCTGACCAACGTGCGCAAGCACGCCGGCGCCGGCGCGAAAGCCGAGGTCAGCGTCGTACGGGTCGGAGGGACCGCGGAGATCACCGTGCTCGACGACGGCCGGGGACCGCATCCGCTCCCCGCACCGGCCGACGGCGGCAGGCACGGCCTGATCGGCATGCGTGAGCGCGTGACCGCGCTCGGCGGCACCCTCACGGCGGGAGCGCGTTACGGGGGCGGCTTCAGGGTTCATGCGATCCTGCCCGTCACGTCCCGCACACGCGCGCCGGAGCGGCCGGGCACGGTGGGGACGACGGGGGGATGCGCATGACGCCCATCAAGGTGCTGCTCGCCGACGACCAGGCGCTGCTGCGCAGCGCGTTCCGGGTGCTGGTCGACTCCGAGCCCGACATGCACGTCGTCGGTGAGGCCGCGGACGGGGCGCAGGCCGTGGAACTGGCCCGCTCGACCCGCGCGGACGTCGTGCTGATGGACATCCGGATGCCGGGCACCGACGGGCTCACCGCGACCAGGATGATCAGCGCGGATCCGGACCTCGCCGGGGTCCGGATCGTCATGCTCACCACTTTCGAGGTGGACGAGTACGTCGTGCAGTCCCTGCGCGCGGGCGCCTCCGGCTTCCTGGGCAAGGGCGCGGAACCGGACGAGCTGCTCAACGCCATCCGGGTCGCCGCGGCGGGCGAGGCGCTGCTCTCCCCGGTCGCCACCAAGGGCCTCATCGCCACCTTCCTGGCCCAGGCGGGCACCGGCGCCGAGGGGCCCGACGCCACGGAGTACGCCGAGCGCCTCGCCGCGCTCACCGGGCGCGAGCGCGAGGTGCTCGTCCAGGTCGCGGGCGGGCACTCCAACGACCGGATCGCCGAACGGCTGGTCGTCAGCCCTCTCACCGTGAAGACCCATGTGAACCGGGCCATGGCGAAGCTGGGCGCGCGGGACCGTGCGCAATTGGTGGTCATCGCGTACGAATCGGGCCTGGTCCGTCCCCGGGTGGAGTGACGGGTGGAGACCCGGCTACTCCAGCTGCGGTATGCGCGGGATAAAAAGGCAACCCGGGGGCCGACGTTTTCCCGCACGGATCAGGCGATCGTATGGATGGGCGGGCTGTGTCCCCTGTGATCGCCGGACCGGTGGTCGCCGAACAGCCGCCCATCTGCCGCGTACGCCACAGAAGAGAGACCCACCCATGTCCTGGCTGTCCAGATTCAGCCTCGCGCAAAGGGCGCTGATCGGGCTGATCTCGATCGTCGCGCTCGTTTTCGGAGCGATCGCGATCCCGCAGCTCAAGCAGCAGCTGCTGCCCACCATCGAACTCCCGATGGTGTCGGTGCTGGCGCCCTATCAGGGTGCGTCCCCCGATGTGGTCGAGAAGCAGGTCGTCGAGCCCCTCGAGAACACGATCAAGGCCGTCGACGGCGTCGAGGGCGTCACCTCGACCGCCAGCGAGGGCAACGCCGTCATCATGGCGACGTTCGACTTCGGGGACGAGGGCACGAAGCAGCTCGTCGCCGACATCCAGCAGGCCGTGAACCGCGCCCGCGTCCAGCTGCCCGACTCCGTGGACCCGCAGGTCATCGCCGGCTCGACGGACGACATCCCGACCGTCGTCCTCGCCGTCACCTCGGACAAGGACCAGCAGGCCCTCGCCGACCAGCTCGACCGCACGGTCGTCCCGGCGCTCGAGGACATCGAGGGCGTCGGCCAGGTCACGGTCGACGGCGTCCAGGACCTCCAGATCTCCGTCGTCCCCGACGACAGGAAGCTCGCCGCGGCCGGCATGAACGCCGCCTCGCTGGCCCAGGCCCTCCAGGCCGGGGGCGCCACGGTCCCGGCGGGCTCATTCTCCGAGTCCGGCAAGAGCCGCACCATCCAGGTGGGCGGTTCCTTCACCTCGCTCCAGCAGATCGAGGACCTGAAGGTCTCGGCGGCGAACCCGGCCACGGGCAAGTCCGGGAAGCCGGTCCGCGTCGGTGACATCGCCACGGTGAAGCAGGAGCCCGCCACCGCGGTCTCCCTCACCCGTACGAACGGCAAGCCGAGCCTCGCCGTGATGGCGACGATGGACAAGGACGGCAGTGCCGTCGCCATCTCGGACGCCGTCCAGGACAAGCTCGCCGACCTGCGCAAGGACCTCGGCGCCGGCGCCGAGCTGACCGTCGTCTCCGACCAGGGACCCGCCGTCTCCAAGGCGATCTCCGGCCTGACCACCGAGGGCGCGCTCGGCCTGCTCTTCGCGGTCGTCGTGATCCTGGTGTTCCTCGCGTCGATCCGCTCGACGCTGGTCACCGCGGTCTCCATCCCGCTCTCCGTGATCCTCGCGCTGATCGTGCTCTGGACCCGCGACCTGTCGCTGAACATGCTCACGCTCGGCGCACTGACCATCGCGATCGGCCGGGTCGTCGACGACTCGATCGTGGTCCTGGAGAACATCAAGCGGCACCTCGGCTACGGCGAGGAACGCCATTCGGCGATCATCACCGCGGTCAGGGAAGTGGCCGGCGCGGTCACCTCGTCCACGCTCACCACCGTGGCGGTCTTCCTGCCCATCGGTCTGGTCGGCGGCATGGTCGGCCAGCTCTTCGGATCCTTCTCGCTCACCGTCACGGCGGCCCTGCTGGCCTCCCTGCTGGTCTCGCTGACCGTGGTCCCGGTCCTCTCGTTCTGGTTCCTGCGGGCCCCCAAGGGCACCGACGCCGACCCGGACGAGGCACGCCGCAAGGCCGAGGAGAAGGAGGCCGCCAGCCGGCTCCAGCGGCTCTACGTCCCGGTGCTCCGCTTCGCGACCCGGCGCCGTGTCACCAGCATCGTCCTCGCTTTCGTGGTCCTGTTCGGCACGTTCGGCATGGCGCCCCTGCTCAAGACGAACTTCTTCGACCAGGGCGAGCAGGAAGTCCTCTCCGTCAAGCAGGAGCTGACTCCCGGTACGAGCCTGGCCGCCGCCGACGAGGCCGCGAAGAAGGTCGAGAAGGTCCTCGCCGCGGACAAGGGCGTGGAGGACTACCAGGTCACCGTCGGCTCCTCCGGCTTCATGGCCGCCTTCGGCGGCGGTACGGGCGCCAACCAGGCCTCCTACCAGGTCACCCTCAAGGACTCGGCGGACTTCGAGGCCACCCAGGACCGTATCGACGAGGCCCTCGGCAAGCTCGACGGCATCGGTGACACCACGATCGCCGCCGGCGACGGCTTCGGCAGCCAGGACCTCAGCGTCGTGGTCAAGGCCGCGGACGCGGACGTGCTGCAGAAGGCGTCCGAAGCGGTGCGGGGCGAGGTCGCGAAGCTCAAGGACGTCACCGACGTCCAGAGCGACCTGGCGCAAAGCGTCCCGCGCATCTCGGTCAAGGCCAACGACAAGGCGGCCGACGCCGGGTTCAACGAGACCACCCTCGGCGCGGCGGTCGCCGGTGCGGTGCGCGGCACCCCCTCCGGCACCGCGATCATGGACGACACCGAGCGTGACATCCTGGTGAGGTCGGCCTCGCCGGCCACCACCACGGCCGAGCTGAAGGCGCTTCAGCTGGGCCCGGTGAAGCTCGGCCAGATCGCCGACGTGAAGCTGGTCCCCGGGCCGGTCTCGATGACCCGGATCGACGGACAGCGGGCAGCGACGATCACCGCCAAGCCGACCGGCGACAACACGGGCGCGGTCACCGCCTCGCTCCAGACGAAGATCGACGCCCTGGACCTCCCGGAGGGTGCCACCGCGACCATCGGCGGTGTCTCCCAGGACCAGAACGATGCCTTCATGAAGCTGGGCCTGGCCATGCTGGCGGCCATCGCGATCGTCTTCATGCTGCTGGTGGCCACCTTCAGGTCGCTCGTCCAGCCGCTGATCCTGCTGGTCTCCATCCCCTTCGCGGCGACCGGCGCCATCGGGCTCCTGGTCGTCACCGGCACCCCGCTGGGCGTCCCCGCGATGATCGGCATGCTGATGCTGATCGGCATCGTGGTGACCAACGCGATCGTGCTGATCGACCTGATCAACCAGTACAGGTCGCAGGGCATGGGCGTCGTCGAGGCCGTGATCGAGGGCGGGCGCCACCGCCTCCGCCCGATCCTGATGACGGCACTGGCGACGATCTTCGCCCTCCTCCCGATGGCGCTCGGCGTCACCGGTGAGGGCGGGTTCATCTCCCAGCCGCTGGCGGTCGTGGTGATCGGCGGTCTGATCACCTCCACGCTGCTGACGCTGCTCCTGGTGCCGACGCTCTACGCGATGGTCGAACTCCGCAAGGAGCGCCGCGCGAAGAAGAAGGCCGCCAGGCGTGCGGCGAAGTCCGGCGGGCCCGCCCCGGAGGCGGCGGAGGAAGCCGTCTCCGACGAGCCGGAGCCCGCGAAGGCCTGACGGGGCCCGCAGCACCACGCGAAAGGCCCCCGACCGCCGTGCACACGGTGGTCGGGGGCCTTTCGCGTGCGGGAGGGCGACCCCTCCCGCGCCGTCCTACGGCAGCGCCAGCATCCGCTCCAGCGCCAGCTTCGCGTACTTCTCCGTCTCCGGGTCGACCTGGATGCGGTTGACGAGGTTCCCCTCGGCCAGCGACTCCAGCGTCCACACCAGGTGCGGCAGGTCGATCCGGTTCATCGTCGAGCAGAAGCACACGGTCCTGTCGAGGAAGACGATCTCCTTGTCCTCGGCGGCGAAACGGTTCGCCAGTCGCTGGACCAGGTTCAGTTCCGTACCGATGGCCCACTTCGAGCCGGCCGGAGCGGCCTCCAGGGCCTTGATGATGTACTCCGTGGAGCCCACGTAGTCGGCGGCTGCCACGACCTCGTGCTTGCACTCCGGGTGCACCAGCACGTTGACGCCCGGGATCCGCGCGCGCACGTCCTCGACGGACTCCACCGAGAAGCGCCCGTGCACCGAGCAGTGCCCGCGCCACAGGATCATCTTCGCGTCGCGCAGCTGCTCGGCGGTCAGGCCGCCGTTCGGCTTGTGCGGGTTGTAGAGGACGCAGTCCTCCAGGCTCATGCCCATGTCCCGCACCGCGGTGTTCCGGCCGAGGTGCTGGTCCGGCAGGAAGAGCACCTTCTCGCCCTGTTCGAAGGCCCACTCCAGGGCCCTCTTCGCGTTGGACGAGGTGCAGATCGTGCCGCCGTGCCTGCCGGTGAAGGCCTTGATGTCGGCGGAGGAGTTCATGTACGAGACCGGCACGACCCGGTCGGCGACCCCCGCCTCCGTCAGCACGTCCCAGCACTCGGCGACCTGCTCCGCGGTGGCCATGTCGGCCATCGAGCAGCCTGCGGCCAGGTCCGGCAGGACGACCTTCTGCTCGTCGCCGGTCAGGATGTCCGCGGACTCCGCCATGAAGTGCACGCCGCAGAAGACGATGTACTCCGCCTCGGGCCGCGCAGCGGCGTCCCGGGCGAGCTTGAACGAGTCGCCGGTGACGTCCGCGAACTGGATGACCTCGTCGCGCTGGTAGTGGTGGCCGAGCACGAAGACCTTGTCCCCGAGCTTCTCCTTGGCCGCGCGGGCCCGCTCCACCAGGTCCGGGTCGGACGGGGAGGGCAGGTCACCGGGGCATTCGACCCCGCGCTCGCTCCGGGGGTCGGCCTCGCGGCCGAGCAGCAGAAGGGCGAGGGGTGTCGGCTGGACATCCAAGGGCTGGGCGGTGGTCACGACACGCACCCTTTCTTTTCCGCGAAAAGCCTTTTCGTCGAATTGACGCTATCTATCATAACCGCTTCGTGTCAGCTTGACGATGCCGATAGCGTCGATGTGACGCATCCCCTCGCGCGGGCGGTGTGCGAGCATGAAGGGGAACAGACACGCGCCTGGCCCGGAATGAATCCGCGGCCCCGATGGTTGGACCCGTCGGCAAGCAGTCCGTACAACCCGGGAGAGAAGCAGATGTCCGTATCGGACGAGACCACCACCGTGAGCGACGGCATCCTCCTGTCCGACGCCGCCGCAGACAAGGTCAGGACCCTGCTCGAGCAGGAGGGCCGTGACGACCTCGCGCTGCGCGTCGCCGTGCAGCCCGGAGGCTGCTCGGGTCTGCGGTACCAGCTCTTCTTCGACGAGCGTTCGCTCGACGGTGACGTCGTGAAGGACTTCGGCGGCGTCAAGGTTGTCACCGACCGGATGAGCGCCCCGTACCTGGGCGGCGCCTCCGTGGACTTCGTGGACACCATCGAGAAGCAGGGCTTCACGATCGACAACCCGAACGCCACGGGCTCCTGCGCCTGCGGTGACTCCTTCAGCTAAGCCTGAGGTGTACGACAGCGGCGGCGCTCCCGGTCATCGGGAGCGCCGCCGCAGTCATGTCCGGCCACGCCCGTCAGGCGCGCGGCACGGCCTCGCCCGAACCCGCGTCGACCACCTTCCGGCCGTCCAGCGGGGCATCGAGGGTCACCGTGCGGTTCAGCTCCTCGGCGACCAGGATGCAGGCCTTCCCGGGATCCGGCCGTGACTGGGAGACCGTGACCCGCACCGTCGTGGCGTCCTCCGTGGCGCGGGCCGTGTACGTGCTGCACACGCCGCCCCAGAACGTCACCTCCAGCGTGCGGCCGTCCGAGCTGTACGAGGTGAGGTCCGTGGCCGAGCCGTCCGGGTCCTTCGTGGGTTCGGGGGAGGGCGGGGTGCTCCCGTGCCTCACGTACTCCGGGTCCACCGCGACCTGGGCGACCGTGTCCACCGGGCCGCCCCCCTCGGGCCGCACGGAGAAGAGCCAGGAGGGCACGAGGATCTGCTCGCCGTCCGCGTACTGCGCCGCGAGCCCGAACACGGCCTTCTCGACCGTCACCGTGGTGGCGGGCGGAGTACCGCCCGAGGCGCCGCAGTCGGGCTGCGGTGCGAGATCGTCCTCCAGCGGTACGGAGGTCGCACAGCCGCCGATCCCGCCCTTCGGGCTCCGTCGGCTCTCCGCGTTCAGCTGTTTCAGCGCCTCGTCCGCGCCGGTCACCGGATAGCTGTCGCCCTTCCCCAGTCCCTTCAGGTGTCCGCTGCCGCCGACGATCTCGCCCCCGGCGCCCACCTGGATCCCGGTCGACCAGCCGTACGTCGGCAGCCCGCCCACCACGGGGTCGGCGTTCACCACCCGTACGGAGCCCATCCGCTGACCCGCGTCGAGTGCGGCACCGTCCTGCCCCACGGCTTTCAGGACCGGGGCGGCGGCAGCCTTGGCGGCCTTCTCGCTCACCGGTGAGCCCGTGCCGGTGCCCGGTGTCGCGTCCTTCGAGCAGACCGTGGGCGACTCGCACGCGTCCGTGCCGCCCGAGGCGTACCGCGCGAACGTCCAGGTGCCCGGCGCCTGCTTGTGCACCCGGAGGTAGGGGCCGGACCCGTCGCCCTCGCTGCCCACCTTCCAGGCCGTGCCGTCCGCGCGTGGGCTGCCCTGCACCCCGAGGGCCTTCGCGAGGCGCGCCACCTCGGCCGCGCTCACCGTGCCCGTAGACCGGTGGACGGAGGCCTCGTCCGGGCCGTCCGGCAGCTCTCCCGAGGCGCGGTAGACGGTCCCGCCGCCGTGGGGATCCGGCTCACCCGGCGCGATGCCCTGCGGGGGTTCCGTGGAGCCGCTGCCCGCCGAGACGTCGAGCGAGAGCAGAGGGGGTGAGCCTGTTCCGGGGTCGGGGAGGAGGCCGGGGCCGGCCTCGCCCGGAGCGTTCGAGGCCCAGTAGGCCGCCCCGCCCCCGGCCAGCAGGACGGCCGCCGCCACCGATGCCACAGCCAGCGGCGACCGCCGCCGCCGGGGGCCGGTCACGTCATTCTCGGGTCGCTCGGTGCTCACCGGATCGCTCCTTCGGCTGCCTGGCCGTCACTGGCACAACATCCGCCCCCGGGGCGGGGACACCGGTGGGACGGGCCGGGGGAGCGAGCGGTTCCCCGGGTGCGTGGGGAGCCGCCCGGGTCAGTCCCCGTAGTCGGACATGGCGTCGATCAGACGGGCCGAGGAGGGAGGCACGGTGACGCCGTGGATGCGGGAGGGCTCCACCGGCTTCGCGGCGGTCCTCTCGGGTACGACCCAGTGCGGCGCCATACGCGCGCAGTCTCCGCGCAGCTCGGCCAGGCTCATCTCGGACTCGCGAGGAACGATGGTGTTCGACATATCCGCACCGTATGCACAGGAGTACCCAGGTAGAAAGGCCTACTATCGGGTAGTTTTGCCCATTCGGGCATGGTGGCGTCACCGGGTAGCGTGAACTGTCACGCCGTCCCGGAGGGCGCGCTCACGCGTTCCCTTCGCCTTCCGCAGGAGCAGCTCCCCGTGCGCATTGCAGTCACCGGCTCCATCGCCACAGACCACCTCATGACCTTCCCCGGCCGTTTCGCCGACCAGCTGGTCGCGGATCAGCTGCACACGGTCTCGCTCTCCTTCCTGGTCGACAACCTCGACGTGCGCCGGGGCGGGGTCGGAGCCAACATCGCCTTCGGCATGGGCGTGCTCGGCACACAGCCGATCCTCGTCGGTGCCGTCGGGGCCGACTTCGACGACTACCGCGCCTGGCTCGACCGGCACGGTGTCGACACCGGATCGGTCCGGGTCTCCGAGGTCCTGCACACGGCGCGCTTCGTCTGCACGACGGACGCCGACCACAACCAGATCGGGTCCTTCTACACGGGCGCGATGAGCGAGGCCCGGCTGATCGAGCTCAAGAGCGTCGCCGACCGGGTCGGCGGCCTCGACCTCGTCTCGATCGGGGCCGACGACCCCGAGGCGATGCTCCGCCACACCGAGGAGTGCCGCTCCCGGTCCATCCCGTTCGCCGCGGACTTCTCCCAGCAGATCGCCAGGATGGACGGCCAGGAGATCCGGATCCTCCTCGACGGCGCGACGTACCTCTTCTCCAACGAGTACGAGAAGGGACTCATCGAGTCCAAGACCGGCTGGAGCGACGAGGAGATCCTTGGCAAGGTCGGCCACCGCGTCACCACCCTCGGCTCCCGGGGTGTCCGAATCGAGCAGGCCGGCCAGGACCCCATCGAGGTCGGCTGCGCCGAGGAGGAGCGCAAGGCCGACCCGACCGGCGTCGGCGACGCCTTCCGGGCCGGTTTCCTCTCCGGCCTCTCCTGGGGTGTGAGCCTGGAGCGCGCCGCCCAGGTCGGCTGCATGCTCGCGACCCTGGTCATCGAGACCGTCGGCACCCAGGAGTACACCCTGCGCCGCAGCCCGTTCATGGACCGCTTCACCAAGGCCTACGGCGACGAGGCGGCCTCGGAGGTCAGGAAGCACCTCTCCTAGTACGCGAGACGGAGGCGGCGCGGGCCCGCGGGTGAGCGGTACGGGCTCACACGAGCCGGCGGACCACATAGGCCGAGCCGCGGTCCGCCGGCTGCTCGCCCACGTACTCCTGTTCCCGCATCTCGCACCAGGCCGGGATGTCGAGGCGGGCGGCCTCGTCGTCGGAGAGCACCGTCACCGTGCCACCCACGGGTACTCCTTCGATCACCTTTGCGAGCTCGATCACCGGAATCGGGCAGCGCCGGCCGAGCGCGTCGACGACGAGCGAGGGCCGCGCCGCGGGGGAGGGCGACGTCCGAGCGGGGGCGCCGAGCCTCTCCCGCACCCCGGCCACCACCCCCGGCAGTACGCGGAGGAAGCCGTCGACCTCTTCCTCCGTCGTCCCGGCCGGAAGCGACACGCGCACGTTTCCCTCCGTGAGCACTCCCATCGCCTTCAGGACATGGCTGGGCGTCAGGGTGCTGCTCGTGCAGGAGGAGCCGGACGACACGGAGAACCCGGCCCGGTCCAGCTCGTGGAGCACTGTCTCTCCGTCGACATAGAGACAGGAGAAGGTCACCAGGTGCGGCAGCCGCCGCGCCGGGTCGCCGACCACTTCCACGTCCGGCACCAGAGTCCCCACCGCCGCCCGGATGCGGTCGACCAGGACGCGCAGCCGCGCGGCCTCCGCGGCGGCCTCCGCGCGCACCGCCCGCAGAGAGGCCGCGGCCGCCACGATCGCCGGGATGTTCTCGTAGCCGGGAGCACGGCCCGACTCCCGCTCGTCGGCCGGGCCTTGAGGTGCGAAGCGGACCCCCTTGCGTACGGCGAGCAGCCCGACCCCGGCGGGCCCGCCCCACTTGTGGGCGCTCGCGGCCAGCAGCGACCAGCGGCCGGGCACCGGCCCCCAGCCGAGCGACTGCGCGGCGTCCACCAGCAGCGGCACACCGGCGCCGGCGCAGATCTCCGCGGTCTCCTCCACCGGCTGTTCCGTCCCGACCTCGTGGTTGGCGGACTGCAGACAGGCCAGAGCGGTGTCCGCGCGAAGGGCCCGGCCGTACGCCGAGGGGTCCACCGCCCCGGTCCGGTCGACCGGCACCTCGGTGAACGTCCCGCCCTCCGACTCCAGGGCCGCCGCCGAATGGAGCACCGAGGAGTGCTCGACGGCGGAGAGCACCAGATGGCGGCCGACACGCCGACGCCCGGAGAGCGCTCCGGCCACCGCCGAATGCACCGCGCGGGTGCCGGACGAGGTGAAGACGAGCTCGTCCGGCCGGCAGCCGACCGCCTCCGCCGCGGTCTCCCGGGCCGCGTCGAGCAGCATCGCGGCCCTCCGTCCCTCGCGGTAGAGGCGGGCCGGGTCGGCCCAGCCCTCGTCCAGGGAGGCAAGCAGCGCCTGACGGGCGACGGGATGCAGGGGGGCGGAGGAGGCCGCGTCGAAGTAGGGCACGGCGTCACGCTAGCCCGCAGGGCGCGTGACCAGGTGACCGGCCGTCTCCGCGGCAGGGGAGAGGGAGCGTCAGATGGCCCCCGGAGGCTCGCATTCCATCCCTTCGGGGTGTCGTGCGGCGCGTTGGGCACCCTCCCCGCGCGACCCCAAATAGCGTCCAGTAGGGTTTGGTCCGCATAAACATCCAAACCCCTGCCCGCGTCAGGGCCGGCGACCGACCAAGTGAGACGGCCGCGCCGACCGTGCGGGCGAGACTCTCGGGAAGGCGCTACGTGAGTCCCAACGGCTCCGACCGCTCGTCGCGGCGCCCGATGCGGCGGAAGCTGCCACAGGTGCTGACTGCGGGCCTGGTCCTGGCGACGGCCTCCGGTTGTTCATACAACTGGGAGGATTTCCCCCGCCTCGGTATGCCCACTCCGGTAACGGAAGAGGCCCCTCGGATCCTCTCCCTCTGGCAGGGCTCGTGGGCGGCAGCGCTCGCCACGGGTGTCCTCGTCTGGGGGCTGATCCTGTGGAGCGTCATCTTCCACCGCCGAAGCAGGACCAAGGTGGAGGTTCCTCAGCAGACCAGGTACAACATGCCCATCGAGGCGCTGTACACAGTGGTCCCCCTCATCATCGTCTCGGTGTTCTTCTACTTCACCGCGCGCGATGAATCGAAGCTCCTCGAGCTCAGCCCGAAGCCTGCCCACACCATCAACGTGGTCGGCTACCAGTGGAGCTGGGGCTTCAACTACATCGAGAACGTGGCGGGCTCGCCCTCCACGGGCAGCGAGGTCCCCAAGGAGCTCGACGCCATCCCCGACAAGTTCCGTGAGGACTTCCCCAAGGACGCCGGCGGCGTCTACGACGTGGGCGTCCCCGGTACGCGCAACCCGCAGAACGGCAACCCGGGCCCGACCCTGTGGCTGCCGAAGGGCGAGAAGGTCCGCTTCGTCCTGACTTCGCGTGACGTCATCCACTCCTTCTGGGTGGTGCCGTTCCTCATGAAGCAGGACGTCATTCCGGGCCACACCAACTCCTTCGAGGTCACGCCGAAGAAGGAGGGCACCTACATGGGTAAGTGCGCCGAGCTCTGCGGCGTGGACCACTCCCGGATGCTCTTCAACGTCAAGATCGTCTCTCCCGAGCGTTACCAGCAGCACCTCGAGGAGCTGGCGGAGAAGGGTCAGACGGGCTACGTGCCGGCAGGCATCGAGCAGACGGACCCGGCCAGGAATGCGGAGACGAACAAACTGTGAGCATCCTCAACGAATCCCAGGGTGCCGCGGCAGCAGACGACTCGTTCGAGGACGAGCTGCCGGTGCGGCGCAAGCAGCCGGGGAGTGTCGTCGTCAAGTGGCTGACCACCACTGACCACAAGACGATCGGCACGATGTACCTGGTCACATCGTTCGCGTTCTTCTGCATCGGTGGCCTCCTGGCGCTCTTCATGCGCGCCGAGCTGGCCCGTCCGGGTACGCAGATCATGTCGAACGAGCAGTTCAACCAGGCGTTCACGATGCACGGCACGATCATGCTGCTGATGTTCGCGACGCCGCTGTTCGCAGGGTTCGCGAACTGGATCATGCCGCTGCAGATCGGCGCGCCCGACGTGGCGTTCCCGCGGCTGAACATGTTCGCGTACTGGCTGTACCTCTTCGGCTCGATCATCGCGGTGGCCGGCTTCCTCACCCCGCAGGGTGCGGCCGACTTCGGCTGGTTCGCCTACTCCCCGCTGTCGGACGCGGTCCGCTCGCCGGGCGTCGGTGCCGACATGTGGATCATGGGTCTGGCCTTCTCCGGCTTCGGCACGATCCTCGGTTCGGTCAACTTCATCACCACGATCATCTGCATGCGCGCCCCCGGCATGACGATGTTCCGCATGCCGATCTTCACCTGGAACGTCCTGCTGACCGGTGTCCTGGTCCTGCTGGCCTTCCCGGTCCTGGCCGCCGCGCTCTTCGCGCTCGAGGCCGACCGAAAATTCGGCGCACATGTATTCGATGCGGCCAATGGTGGCGCATTGCTCTGGCAACACCTCTTCTGGTTCTTCGGCCATCCAGAGGTGTACATCATCGCTCTACCATTCTTCGGAATCATTTCCGAAATCATTCCGGTATTCAGCCGCAAGCCGATGTTCGGCTACGTCGGTCTGATCGCGGCGACGATCTCCATCGCAGGCCTCTCGGTGACCGTGTGGGCGCACCACATGTATGTCACCGGCGGTGTGCTGTTGCCGTTCTTCTCGTTCATGACGTTCCTCATCGCGGTACCGACCGGTGTGAAGTTCTTCAACTGGATCGGCACGATGTGGAAGGGGTCGCTGTCCTTCGAGACGCCGATGCTCTGGTCCGTCGGCTTCCTGATCACCTTCGCCTTCGGTGGTCTGACCGGCGTGATCCTGGCCTCGCCGCCGCTGGACTTCCACGTCTCCGACTCGTACTTCGTCGTCGCGCACTTCCACTACGTCGTCTTCGGCACCGTGGTCTTCGCGATGTTCGCCGGATTCCACTTCTGGTGGCCGAAGTTCACCGGCAAGATGCTGGACGAGCGTCTCGGGAAGATGACGTTCTGGACGCTGTTCATCGGCTTCCACGGCACGTTCCTGGTGCAGCACTGGCTCGGTGCCGAGGGCATGCCGCGTCGTTACGCGGACTACCTCGCCGCCGACGGCTTCACCGCCCTGAACACGATCTCGACGATCTCCTCCTTCGTGCTCGGCCTGTCGATGCTTCCGTTCATGTACAACGTCTGGAAGACCGCCAAGTACGGCAAGAAGATCGAGGTCGACGACCCGTGGGGCTACGGCCGTTCGCTCGAATGGGCGACGTCCTGCCCGCCGCCCCGGCACAACTTCCTCAGCCTGCCGCGGATCCGTTCCGAATCCCCGGCGTTCGACCTGCACCACCCGGAGATCGCGGCGCTCGAGCAGCTGGATCACCTGTCCGAGGGTGAGAAGGTCCTCGTCGGCGGCAAGGAGGACGGCAAGTGAAGATCCAGGGCAAGCTCTTCATCTGGCTGAGCGTCTTCATGCTGGCCATGGCCGTCACCTACGGCGTCTGGTCCAAGGAGCCGGTCGGCACCACCGCGCTGGTCCTGGCCTTCGGGCTGACCATCATGATCGGCTTCTACCTGGCCTTCACGGCCAACAGGGTCGACGCGATGGCCCAGGACAACAAGGAGGCCGATGTCGCGGACGAAGCCGGCGAGGTGGGCTTCTTCTCCCCGCACAGCTGGCAGCCGTTCTCGCTGGCCATCGGTGGCGCCTTCCTCTTCATGTCCGTCGTCTTCGGCTGGTGGCTGGCCTACTTCTCGGCCCCGCTGCTCCTGATCGGCCTCTTCGGCTGGGTCTTCGAGTACTACCGCGGCGAGAACCGCACCCAGTAGGACACGCCTCCCAGGAGGTGCAGCACCCGTACGGGGGCCCGGTCCGCTCAGTGATGAGCGGGCCGGGCCCCCGTTTGCAGTCATTGAACGCGCTGGATCGGATGAATCTTCTTAGCGTGGGTTCATGAACCACACGCCGCGCATCCGCACCGTAGTGAGCTGCACCCTGCTGGTCGTGACCTTGGTCGCTGGTGCGACCGCCTGTGGCGAGCCCGATGGTCATCCGCTGTCGCTGAAGCCCTACGACGCCGCAGACCTGGTCTCCTTCAACGGCCCGTCCAAGGACGAGAAGGCCGACCCCGACAAGCCCCTCGAAGTCACCGTCAAGGACGACGACGCGAAGATCACGGACGTGACGGCCGTCGACACCGAGGGCCGCCACCTGGCGGGCGAACTCGACGCCGACGGCAAGCGGTGGCACTCCACCACCTCGCTCGCGGCCGGCACCCGATACACCGTCAAGGTCTCCACCGAGAACGGCGACGGCGCCCCAGGCAGCCGTACGTACGCCTTCGGTACGACCTCGGCCAAGAAGTTCCTGAAGGTCACGTTCGGCCCGCAGGCGGGCACCTACGGGGTCGGGCAGCCCCTCACGGCGGAACTCAGCGCTCCGGTCACCGGCCGGGCGGCCAGGTCCACGGTGGAGCGCGGGCTCCAGGTCCGGTCCGCCCCCGCCGTCACGGGCTCCTGGTACTGGGTCGACGCCAAGACCCTGCACTACCGCCCCAAGGAGTACTGGCCCGCGGACGCCACCATCGACATCCGCAGCAACCTCAAGGGCATCAAGGTCACCAACGCCCTCTACGGCGACGCCACCAAACCCCTGAAGCTCACCACCGGTGACCGCATAGAAGCGATCACCGACGCCTCGGAGCACCACATGACCGTCCTCCGCAACGGCGAAGTGATCAACACCCTGCCGGTCACCACGGGCAAGCCCGGCTTCGACACGCGCAACGGCGTCAAGGTGGTGCTGGCCAAGGAGCAGTTCGTACGCATGCGCGGTGAGAGCATCGGCATCGCGGCCGGCTCCTCGGAGTCCTACGACCTGCCGGTCTACTGGGCGACACGGGTCACCTGGAGCGGCGAGTACGTCCACGCCGCGCCCTGGTCGACGGGTTCACAGGGCAACGCCAACGTGAGCCACGGCTGCACGGGGATGAGCACGGCCGACGCCGAATGGTTCTTCGAGACCGTACGCGAGGGCGACATCGTCAAGGTCGTCGGGAGCGACGGCGAGACGATGACCCCGTTCGACAACGGCTTCGGTGACTGGAACCTCGACTGGGAGGCCTGGCAGAAGGGCAGTGCCCTCCACGGTGGCGGGACGCCCGACACGGGCACCGATGTCCAGACGGCGCGGCTGCGCCCCCAGGTCTGATCCCGCCGGGAGTGCGCCGCGCCGCGGAAAGGCACCGCGGAGGGGTTCGGGGCCCCTCCGCCTCAGGCCTCCACGGACAGCCTGCGGCGCAGCAGCGAGGCCAGGGCGCCCGCGAAGTCGACCGGGTCGACGGGATGCGTCACAGCGGCGTCCGCACGGCTCCACGTGGCCAGCCAGGCGTCCTGCGGGCGACCGATCAGCAGCAGCACGGGCGGGCAGTCGAAGATCTCGTCCTTGATCTGCCGGCAGACGCCCATACCGCCCGCGGGGGCCGTCTCACCGTCCAGCACGCAGACGTCGACACCGCCCCGGTCCAGTGCGCTCAGCACGGCGGGCAGGGTGGCGCACTCCAGGAACTCCACCGGTGGCACGTCCGCCGCAGGCCTGCGCCCGGATGCCAGCCTCACCTGCTCGCGGGTGTTGGCGTCGTCGCTGTAGACCAGGACCGTGGCGGTCGGCTGCATTGTTCCTCCGTGACGTCTGTGTCTTCGGGGCTCTCGGGGCATGAACCGATGGGCGGATCGTACTCCGGCGGACCCGCTGTCAGCACCGGTAAAGACAGCGATTCGATGGGCCGTTCGGTGAGGACACACGCCTCTGACACACCGAACGGCACCCCCCGGAGTGAGGGCGGGATAAGCGACCGACATAATGTCGGTCGTGGCGACAGCAACGACAGTAGAAACCGGGCACGCGCACCCGTCGGTCAATCGGCCGAACCTCACCAGCGTCGGAACCATCATCTGGTTGAGTTCCGAGCTGATGTTCTTCGCGGCCCTCTTCGCGATGTACTTCACCCTGCGATCGGTGATGGGACCCGATCACTGGAAGGAGATGGCCCACCATCTGAACTTCCCGTTCTCGGCGACGAACACCACGATCCTGGTGCTTTCCTCTCTCACCTGCCAGCTCGGCGTTTTCGCCGCGGAGCGGGGCGATGTGAAGAAGCTCCGCACCTGGTTCATCATCACGTTCGTGATGGGTGCGATCTTCATCGGAGGCCAGGTCCTCGAGTACACCGAGCTGGTCAAGGAGGCGGGTCTCTCCCTGTCCTCCGACCCGTACGGTTCGGTGTTCTACCTGACGACCGGCTTCCACGGGCTGCATGTGACAGGCGGTCTCATCGCCTTCCTGCTCGTCCTGGGCAGGACGTACGCGGCCTCGAGATTCACCCACGAACAGGCCACCGCGGCCATCGTCGTGTCCTACTACTGGCACTTCGTCGATGTCGTCTGGATCGGTCTGTTCGCCACGATCTACATGATCAAGTAACCGGGCTCGCACCCACCCATCATCGACGCAGAAGATCCTGACACCGGGGTAATCCGTGAAAAAGCTCTCCGCACGACGACGCCATCCGCTGGCGGCAGTCGTCGTACTACTCCTCGCACTGGCGGCTACCGGGGGGCTGTACGCCGCGTTTGCGCCTGCGGGTAAGGCGCAGGCCGACGACACCGCCCAGTCCCTCGCCATCGACGAGGGCAAGAAGCTCTACTCCGTGGGCTGTGCAAGCTGCCACGGATCCGGCGGTCAGGGCACCACCGACGGGCCGTCCCTCGTGGGCGTCGGCTCCGCCGCCGTCGACTTCCAGGTCGGTACCGGACGCATGCCGGCCCAGCAGCCGGGCGCCCAGGTCCCGAAGAAGAAGGTCATCTACAACCAGGCCGAGATCGACCAGCTCGCGGCGTACGTCTCGTCGCTGGGCGCCGGTCCGATCACGCCCACCAAGAGCCAGGTCGACCCCTCGGGCGCCGACGTGGCCAAGGGCGGGGACCTGTTCCGCACGAACTGCGCGCAGTGCCACAACTTCACCGGCGAGGGCGGTGCCCTGACGAAGGGCAAGTACGCCCCGAGCCTCGAAGGCGTGAGCCCGAAGCACATCTACGAGGCCATGCAGACCGGCCCGCAGAGCATGCCCTCCTTCCCGGACAGCACCATGCCGGAGCAGGAGAAGAAAGACATCATCGCGTACATCAAGACCGTCAACGGTGATGAGTCCGAGACCCCCGGTGGACTCTCGCTCGGTGGCCTCGGCCCCGTCAGCGAAGGTCTCTTCGGCTGGATCTTCGGCCTGGGCGGCCTGGTCGCCATCGCCGTATGGGTCGCGGCCCACACCGCTAAGGCCAAGAAGTCATGAGTAGCCAACAGATTCCAGAAGAGAACCTGCCGGTAGAGCAGGGCACCGCGCACGGCGCGGTAGAGGGTGCGGGCGACCCGTTCGCCAACCCGGGGCTGCCGGCCCACAGGCCGCGCATCCAGGACATCGACGAGCGGGCAGCGAGGCGCTCCGAGCGAGCCGTCGCGTTCATGTTCACGCTGTCCATGCTGGCGACGATCGGCTTCATCGCCTCGTACGTCATCTTCCCGGTCGACCGGATCGTCTACATCTGGCCGTTCGGGCACGTGAGCGCGCTCAACTTCTCCCTGGGCCTGACCCTGGGCCTGGCGCTCTTCCTCATCGGCGCGGGCGCCGTCCACTGGGCGCGCACCCTGATGTCCGACGTGGAGGTCGCCGACGACCGGCACGCCATCGAGGCGGAGCCCGAGGTCAAGGCCAAGGTCATGGCCGACTTCGCGGCCGGTGCCGCGGAGTCCGCGATCGGGCGGCGCAAGCTGATCCGCAACACCATGTTCGGTGCGCTGGCCCTGGTGCCGCTCTCCGGTGTGGTTCTGCTGCGCGACCTCGGTCCGCTGCCGGAGAAGAAGCTCCGCTCGACCCTGTGGGCCAAGGGCAAGCAGCTCGTCAACATGAACACGATGGAGCCGCTGCGCCCCGAGGACGTCGTCGTCGGTTCGCTGACCTTCGCCATGCCCGAGGGCCTGGAGGAGGACGCGCACGACTTCCAGACGCAGATCGCCAAGGCCGCCCTGATGATCATCCGGATCGAGCCGGACAACATCAAGGACAAGCGCGAGCGCGAGTGGGCCCACGAGGGAATCGTGGCCTTCTCCAAGATCTGCACCCACGTCGGCTGCCCCATCAGCCTGTACGAGCAGCAGACGCATCACGTGCTCTGCCCGTGCCACCAGTCCACCTTCGACCTCTCCGACGGCGCCCGCGTCATCTTCGGTCCGGCCGGTCACGCCCTTCCGCAGCTGCGGATCGGCGTGAACAGCGAGGGCAACCTCGAGGCGCTCGGTGACTTCGAAGAGCCCGTCGGTCCTGCCTTCTGGGAGCGCGGATGAGTACTGCGACGGAAACACAGCGCAAGGCGCCCGCCGGTGAGCGGGTCGCCGACTGGGCGGACGGCCGGCTCGGCATCTACGGCCTGGCCAAGGCCAACATGCGCAAGATCTTCCCGGACCACTGGTCCTTCATGCTCGGTGAGATCTGCCTCTACAGCTTCATCATCATCATCCTCACGGGTGTGTACCTGACGCTGTTCTTCCACCCGAGCATGAACGAGGTCGTGTACCACGGCTCCTACGAGCCGATGCAGGGCATCCGGATGTCCGAGGCCTACGCCTCGACCCTGGACATCAGCTTCGACGTCCGCGGTGGTCTGCTCGTCCGGCAGATCCACCACTGGGCAGCCGTGATCTTCCTCGCGGGCATGTTCGTGCACATGTTCCGGGTGTTCTTCACCGGCGCGTACCGCAAGCCGCGCGAGATCAACTGGCTGTTCGGCTTCCTGCTGTTCGTCCTCGGCATGTTCACCGGGTTCACCGGCTACTCGCTCCCGGACGACCTGCTCTCGGGCACGGGTGTGCGCTTCACGCAGGGCGCCATCCTGTCGATGCCGATCGTGGGCACCTACATCTCGATGTTCCTGTTCGGCGGGGAGTTCCCCGGCGGCGACATCATCGCCAGGTTCTACTCGATCCACATCCTGCTGCTGCCGGGCATCATGCTCGGGCTCGTGGTCGGCCACCTCATCCTGGTCTTCTTCCACAAGCACACCCAGTTCGCGGGTCCGGGGCGCACGAACAAGAACGTCGTCGGCATGCCGCTGCTGCCGGTGTACATGGCCAAGGCCGGGGGCTTCTTCTTCCTGGTCTTCGGCTTCATCGCGATCATCGCGGCGATCGCCACGATCAACCCGATCTGGGCGCTCGGCCCCTACCGTCCCGACCAGGTGTCCACGGGCGCCCAGCCGGACTGGTACATGGGCTTCGCCGAAGGCTTCGTCCGTGTCATGCCGGGCTGGGAGATCAACCTCTGGGGCCACACGCTGGTCCTGGGCGTGCTGATCCCGCTGGTCCTGTTCGGCGTGATCCTCGCGGCCCTGGCGCTCTACCCGTTCATCGAGTCGTGGATCACCGGGGACAAGCGCGAGCACCACATCCTGGACCGTCCGCGCAACGCTCCGACCCGCACCGGACTGGGTGTCGCCTGGGTGACGATCTACTTCGTCATGCTGATCGGCGGCGGCAACGACATCTGGGCGACCCACTTCAACCTGTCGCTCAACGCGATCAGCTGGTTCGTGCGTATCGCCTTCTTCGTCGGCCCGGTCGCGGCGTTCGTCGTCACCCGGCGGATCTGCCTCGGCCTCCAGCGCCGGGACAAGGAGAAGGTGCTGCACGGGCGCGAGTCCGGCACCATCAAGCGCCTGCCGCACGGTGAGTTCGTGGAGATCCACGAGCCGCTCAGCCCCGCGCAGCTGCACACGCTCACGGCGCACGAGCAGTACAAGCCGGTCGAGATCGGCCCGACGGTCGACGAGAACGGCGTCGAGCGCAAGCCGTCGGCGCTCCAGAAGGTGCGGGCCAGGCTCAGCAGGAGCTACTACGGCGAGGACAACCAGATCGCCAAGCCCACCGCCGAGGAGTACAAGGAGATCACCAGCGGCCACGGCCACCACTGATCACCTCAGCTGAACGCCACAGCGGGAGCCCCGTCCATCCGATGGACGGGGCTCTTCGCTGTCCCCGGGGCTGGATAGGGTGGAGGCATCCTTGTACCGGCTGTGGACCCCCAGGAGCGGACCATGAACGTTGTGACCCCGGACGGCGGCGACAGCGTGGCGGCCCCTACCTGGCCCGGCGTGCTGACCCCCCTCCTGCGCGGCCAGGACCTGAGCGAGGACGACACCGCCTGGGCCATGGACCGCATCATGAGCGGCGAGGCCACGGACGTGCAGATCGCCGGCTTCGCGGTCGCCCTGCGCGCCAAGGGGGAGACCGTCCGCGAGGTCACCGGACTCGTCCGCGCCATGTACGAGCACGCCCACACCATCACCGTGCCCGGCCGTACGGTCGACATCGTGGGGACCGGTGGCGACATGGCCAAGACGGTCAACATCTCCACCATGTCCGCGATCGTCGTCGCGGGGACGGGCGCGAAGGTCGTCAAGCACGGCAACCGGGCCTCCTCCTCGGCGAGCGGGGCCTCCGACGTCCTGGAGAAGCTGGGCGTCAATCTCGATCTGACACCGCAGCGCGTCGTCGCCGTGGCCGAGGAAGCGGGCATCACCTTCTGCTTCGCCGTGAAGTTCCACCCGGCCCTGCGCTACGCGGCCAGGGCGCGCAAGGAGCTCGGCACGCAGACCACCTTCAACATCCTGGGCCCGCTCACCAACCCCGCCCGCGTGCGCTCCCAGGCCATCGGGGTCGCCGACGTGAAGATGGCGCCCATCGTCGCGGGCGTGCTGGCGGCCCGGGGGAACTCGGCGCTCGTCTTCCGGGGTGACGACGGCCTGGACGAGCTGACCACCACGGCGACCTCGCGGGTCTGGATCGTCCGCG
Organism: Streptomyces sp. NPDC057287; assembly: GCF_042667905.1. Lineage (NCBI taxonomy): Bacteria > Bacillati > Actinomycetota > Actinomycetes > Kitasatosporales > Streptomycetaceae > Streptomyces > Streptomyces sp. NPDC057287. Next base: position 247,389 of record NZ_JBHUYV010000007.1, read on the forward strand.
ACGGCGCCGTCCGCGAGGAGCCCTTCGACCCGCGCGACGTCGGCCTGGACCTGGTCCCCGTCGAGGCCCTGCGCGGCGCGGACGCCTCCTACAACGCGGATGTCGCGCGTCGGCTGCTCGACGGGGAGAGGGGCCCCGTACGTGACGCGGTGCTGCTCAACACCGCCGCCGCGCTGGTCGCCCTGGACCCGGGCGAGGGCACGCTGAACGAGCAGCTCGCGGCCGGGATCGCACGGGCCGCGGAGTCGGTCGACTCGGGCGCGGCCAAGCGCGCTCTGGAGCGCTGGGTGGCGGCCAGCAACGCCTGAGGGGCGCACGCTGTGAGCAAGGGCGCAGTCCGGATCGCGGACTGCGCCCTTGCGCGTCGTCAGGGGTATGGCAAGATGCTGGTCAGGTCATGAGTGACAGCGACTACGGCCCCGGCCCGCTGTCCGGCAACCCTCCGTCCGTGGCGGGGTGCCCCGGGTGAAGACCAGGCCGCAGGCAGCGAGGTCTGTGGCAAGCGCGGGCCCCTCGGCATCGTTGTATGCCACCCCTTGGGGTCCTGGTCCCAGGGAGCCTCTTGTGAGCAAGCGAATGCGATAGGGCTCGACGCCCTCCTCCGCGCACCCAATTCTTCTGTTCCCGCGCTGCTGCGTCCTGTCGGACCGCCGGCGCGAGGATTTCGCCTGCCTCTCACGGGAGTTCGCCATGTCTGTCTCCACCGCTGCCGTCGACCAGTCGGTTTGTGCCCCGCTGCCGGTTCTGGGATCTGATGTCATCGTTCCGCTCGTTACGGGCGGAGATGTCACCTACGCCGCCCTCGACTACGCGGCCAGCGCCCCGGCCCTCCAGCGGGTGTGGGACGACGTGGCCGCCTACGCCCCGTACTACGGCAGCGTGCACCGCGGCGCCGGCTACCTCTCGCAGCTCTCCACCGACCTGTTCGAGGGCAGCCGCGTGACCGTCGCGGAGTTCCTCGGCTGCCGGGCCGACGACCAGGTGGTCTTCACCCGCTCCACGACCGACTCCCTCAACCTGCTGGCCGCCGCGCTGCCCGCCGACTGCCAGGTGTTCGTGTTCGAGACCGAGCACCACGCCTCGCTGCTGCCCTGGCGCGACGCCCGGGTGACCTGCCTCGACGCTCCGCGCACCCCGGACCAGGCGGTCGCCACCCTGGAGCGGGCACTGGCCGCACGTGACCCGCACGGGCCCGCGCTGGTCTGCGTCACGGGCGCGTCCAACGTCACCGGTGAGCTGTGGCCGGTGAGGGAACTGGCCGCCGCCGCCCACGCCCACGGCGCGAGGATCGTGCTCGACGCGGCGCAGCTGGCGCCCCACCACCCGGTGGACATCGCCGACCTGGACGTCGACTGGGTCGCCTTCTCGGGGCACAAGCTGTACGCCCCCTTCGGCTCGGGTGTGCTCGCCGGCCGGGCCGACTGGCTGGTGGCCGCGGAGCCGTACCTCGCCGGTGGCGGCGCCTCGCGCAAGGTCGCCCGGCGCACCGACGGCGGTGTGGACGTCGAGTGGCACACCACCGCGGCCCGGCACGAGGCCGGGTCGCCCAACGTCATCGGCGTGTACTCCATCGCCGCCGCCTGCAAGGCCCTGACCGAGGAGGGCTTCGACCGGCTGGTCGCGCGGGAGCAGCGGCTCGTGACCCGCGTCCGCGAGGGTCTGGCCGGTGTCCCGGAGGTCAAGGTGCTCTCGCTGTTCGGCGACGACGCCCCGAGGGTCGGCGTCATCTCCTTCGTGGTCGAGGGATGGAACAGCTCGCACTTCGCCGCGGCGCTCTCCGCCGAGTACGGCATCGGGGTGCGCGACGGACTCTTCTGCGCCCACCCGCTGGTGCGGACCCTGCTGGGCAGCGAGCCGCAGGACCCGGGCGAGTGCGGTGCTCCGGAGGCCGCGCCGGGGGAGAGGTCCCTCAACGCCATCCGGGTGAGCTTCGGCGCCGGCACACCGGACGAGCACATCGAGCGGTTCCTCGGAGCCGTCCGGGAGCTGGTCGGCAAGGGCGCGCGCTGGACCTACCGCACCGAGGAGGGCCGCTGCGTGCCCGACCGGGGTGCCGCACAGGTCTGAGGTGGGCGGATACGGCTCCGGCCGGCCCCGGGAGACGCTTCCCGGGGCCGGCCGGAGCCGTATGCGTACAGGGTCCTTCGTTCGGACCGGGCCGGATCAGGGGGCGGTGCCAGGGCCCGTGAGCCCGGCGTGATCCGGAGGAGGGGCCCTAGCCGTCCAGACCGATGGCGAAGGCCGCCTCGAGGTCGTGCTGCGAGTAGGTGCGGAACGCCACGTGGGTGTCCGTGGCCTCCACGCCCTGGATCTTGCTGATCCGGCCCGGGATGACGTCGGCCAGATCGTCGTGCCGGGCCACCCGGACCATGGCGATCAGGTCGTACGTGCCGGTGACGGAGAAGACCTCGCTGACGCTGTCCAGAGCGGCGATGGCCTCGGCGATCTCCGGAATCCGGTCCACGCTGGTCTTGATGAGCACGATCGCGGTGATCACGGCTGGCTTTCTCCCTCGGTGGCCGTGGCTGGAGCTTTCACTCTAGTACCCCGGAACCGCCCCCAGGCGTAGAGGAACCCGGCCGCGAAACCCGCCACGTGCGCGAGGTACGCCACGCCCGGGCCGCTGCCCGCGCTCTGTGCCGCCAGCCACTGCAGGACGAACCAGAACACGAGCACGATCCAGGCGGGAAAGCGCAGCGGGAGGAAGAAGAGGAAGGGGAAGAGGCTGGTGACCCGGGCCCGGGGGAAGAGGAAGAGGAAGGCGCCGAGCACCGCCGAGATCGCGCCCGACGCCCCGACGAGGGTCTGGTCGGAGTCCGCGTGCACCACCGCGTAGGCCACCAGGGCGAAGTAGCCGCACCCGAGGTAGAAGAAGGCGAACTCCGTGCGGCCCATGCGTTCCTCGGTCATCGCGCCGAACACGTAGAGGAAGAGCAGGTTGCCCAGCAGGTGCAGCCAGCTGCCGTGCACGAAGAGCGCGGTCAGCGGGGTCAGTGCCGCGTGCGCCGAGCCGTCCGTGAGCTCGCTGGGGATCACGCCCCACCGCTCGAAGTACCCGGCCTGGGCGGCCAGCAGGGCGTCGGCGCCGCCGGGGACGGGGTTGAACCCGGAGAGCGGGCTGAGCAGGAACACCGCGCAGCACAGCGCGACGATCCCGTACGTGACCGGGGCGCCGCCCGCCGCGGCCGCCGCCCCGAGCTCCCGTGCCCGCTCCCGCCAGTGGACTTCCCGCCGATCGATCACGTACAGAGCATGACGCACCCGGCGAGAACGGGACAGACCGCCTCGCCGTGCCGACAGGTATGCGCAAGGCCGTAGGGTTGCGGCAGGACATCCGCAGTTCGACGGCGCACCGCGAGATCGAAGACCTGGGCACGCACGAGACTCGACGAACGACGAAAGAGGACGCAACGATGACGACGGTTCCCCAGCCGACGGACGGGACCCGCTGGCGCTGCACGCTCTGCGGCAACCTCACCCGTTTCGATGTGACGCGCTCCTCGAAGGTCGTCGAGTACGTGCATCTCGACCTGGCCGGGGAGTCGAGTGTCGAGGAGCGCGAGGTGGTCAGTGAGACCATCGAGTCCGTGCGCTGCCGCTGGTGCAACGCGGTGGACCAGATCGAACTGGTCGACAGGCCGGGCGCCGACTCCTGACGGGGCCGTGCGCACCTACATACGGGAGTGATGGATGGTGGAGCAGCCGACAGGCGGCGCCGGGCCGGCCGACGCGGCCGACTGCGCCGCGGAGTCGCTCGACCGTCCGCTGCCCGAGGGCGTACGCCGCAAGGTGGTGGCGCTGGTCTCGGACGCCTTCGGCGGTCTGACCGTCGGCGAACTCCCCGCCCAGCTCCGGCAGTACGCCCGCTTCACTCCGACCAGGCGGGCCAAGTTCGCGGGTAACGCGATGGCGGCCGCGCTGGAGAGCGACCCCGCCTTCCGCCGGCGCATCGGTGAGCGCATCGGCCAGACCCAGCCGGAGCTGGCCGAAGCGCTCACGTCCGGCGCCCCGCCGGCCGCCGCAGACCCGGTCGACGTGGCCGCCGCCGCCTACGTGCTGCGGCCCACGGGCTGGGCCAAGCTGGTGTCCGCGGCGGGCGAGGAGGTCCAGCGGGCGCACGCCGAGCGCGCGGACGAGGAGACCAGGCGCGAACTGGAGCGGCTGCGCGAGGAGCTCGACCGCGCTCGCGGCCAGACCAGGACCGACACCGAACGGCTGCGCTCGGAGCTGGACTCCGCCCGCAAGGAGGCCGATTCCCTGCACCGCAAGCTGCGCAGCGCGCTCAGCGAGGTGAAGCGCGGTGAGGCCGCCCTGCGCAAGGCGGGCGTCGAGACCGACGCCGTGCGGGCCGAGGCCGCGGCCCAGGTCTCCGCGGCCGAGAGCGAGTCCCGCCGGCTCAAGGCCCGGCTGGCCGAGGCGGAGGCATCCGTCGAAGCGGGCCGCAGAGCTGCCAGGGAGGGGCGGTCGGTCGAGGACATGCGGCTGCGGCTGCTCCTGGACACCGTGCTGGACGCGGCCCAGGGGCTCCGCCGTGAACTGGCCCTGCCCCCCTCGTCGATCCGTCCCGCGGATGGGGTCGAGGCGGTGGAGCCCGGCCGGATGTCGCCGAAGGACATCGCGGCCAGGGCCCTTTCGGAGACCGATCCCGCACTCCTCGACCAGCTGCTCGCCCTGCCGCAGGCACATCTGATCGTCGACGGCTACAACGTCACGAAGACCGGCTATCCGCAGATGCCGTTGGAGAAGCAGCGGTTGCGCCTCCTGGGCGGCCTCTCGGTCCTCGCGGCCCAGACCGGCGCCGAGATGACCTGCGTCTTCGACGGTGCCGAGCTGGCCGTGCCCGTCCTCCTCGCGCCGCCGCGCGGGGTCCGTGTGCTGTTCAGCAAGGCCGGGGTGACCGCGGACGAGCTGATCCGCCAACTGGCCCGCGCGGAACCGCCGGGCAGGCCCGTCGTGGTGGTCTCCACCGACCGCGAGGTCGCCGACGGAGTGGCGAAGGCCGGAGCGAGGCCGGTCGCGTCCGCCTTGCTCCTGAAGCGCCTTTCGCGCGTCTGAGGCGTCTTGTGAGGCTTGGGCGACTTGCCGGATTTCATGGAACGTACCGTCAAGTCTCCACTACACGCAGTGTGATGAAAGTAAAGAAGTGCCTGGTGTGACGAGATTTTCCTCGTGAGGATTTGAACTGATCACAGGATGGTCACTAGGGTCAGGCCTCGAACCTTCGCACGGTTGATTGCCCACCCGGGGCGACAGCGAAGGAACCGCCGAGTCCGTGACGTGCACGGAGCCGGGGATCCGTTCGTGTCCCCCACATCCCGGTAGGCGGCTCGAGGAAGAAGGAGCTCGCCTTCGTGGCGTCCCACCGTCGTCCCAAGCAGCCGAGCCGCACCCGCGTGACTGTGCTCACCGCGACCGCCGCCGCGGCCGTGGCCCTGACCTCCCAGGCCGCCCACGCCGACCCCAAGCCGACCAAGAGCGAGGTCAAGGCGAAGGTCGACAAGCTCTACCACGAGGCCGAGGTCGCCACCGAGAAGGCGAACGGCGCCAAGGAGCAGCAGGACAAGCTCAAGAAGCAGGCCGACGCCCTCCAGGACAAGGTCGCCCGCGGTCAGGACGAGCTCAACACCCTGCGCGGCGAGCTCGGTTCGCTGGCCACCGCGCAGTACCGCTCCGGCGGTCTCGACCCGTCGGTCCAGCTGCTGCTGTCCTCGGACCCGGACAGCTTCCTCGACCAGGCCTCCGCGCTCGACCAGCTGACGGCCAAGCAGGCCGAGTCGCTGCAGAAGATCCAGGCGAAGCAGCGGACCCTCGCGCAGGAGCGCAAGGAGGCGCAGGCGAAGCTCACCGACCTCGCCGACGTCCGCAAGTCGCTGAACGAGAACAAGCAGAAGTACCAGGGCAAGCTGGCCGAGGCGCAGAAGCTGCTCAACACCCTCACCGCTGCCGAGCGCGCCAAGATGGCCGAGCAGGAGCAGCGCGCGAGCCGCGCGGCCGGTGACCGGGTCGACCTCGGCAACGAGGTCCCCGCGTCCGCACGCGGCGCCGCCGCCCTCCAGGCCGCCTCCACGCAGCAGGGGAAGCCCTACGTCTCCGGCGGCACCGGCCCCAACTCGTTCGACTGCTCGGGTCTGACCCAGTGGGCGTACGCCCAGGCCGGCGTCCAGCTCACCCGGACCACGTACACCCAGATCAACGACGGTCCCCGCATCGGCCGCAGCTCCCTGAAGCCGGGCGACCTGGTGTTCTTCAACAACACCTCGCACGTGGGCCTGTACGCGGGCAACAACCAGATCCTGCACGCCCCGAAGCCCGGCGCCGTGGTCCGCTACGAGTCGATGGACTACATGGGCACCTTCCAGTTCGGCGTGCGCCCCTGACGCCCGAACGGGCGAATCGCAGCACCCCTCGCAGACACCCCGCCCCGCCGGAGACCACAGGTCACCGGCGGGGCGCCGTTGTTCACCGCCCTGTTCCCCTCCCGGCGTGGCCTTTGGCCGGCGTGTAGCCGTCCGGTTACTGTCTGCGCTGCCGCGCAGCTCCCGGTCGTCGGTCCGCCCGCCCCGGGCGGCAGGGGCTGCGCACGTCTGCGTACAGCGGAAGGGAGTGCGGCTTCCTGTGGTGTCGCATCGCCGCCCCACCCGGCCCGGCCTCACCCGTGGCGTCCGGGCCACCGTCCTGTCCGCCGCCGCGGCCACCGCGGCGGCCACCCTCAACGCCGCGCCCGCGAGCGCCGTGCCGGAGGACACCCACGAGACGGCCAAGGCCGCGGTCGACCGGCTGTACGCGGAGGCCGAGCGCGCCACCGAGCAGTACAACGCCGCCCGGGAGAGCCTCGGACAACAGCGCGACCGGCTCGCCGGGGCGCAGGACGCGGCGGCCCGGACGCAGGACGACATCAACCGGATGCGGGCGTCCCTCGGCTCGATGGCGGGCGCGCAGTACCGCTCCGGAGGCATCGACCCCTCGGTCGCCCTGCTGCTCTCCTCGGACCCGGACACCTTCCTCGACCGGGCCGCCACCCTGGACCGTGTGGGCGAGCGCCGCGCAGTGACGCTGGGCAAGCTCCGGCGGGCGCAGCGCAGGATCGCCCAGATCCGCGCGGAGGCCGCCGGGGCCACGGCCGCCCTGGAGCGCGACCGGGCCTCGGTGGCACGCCACAAGCGCGCCGTGGAGGGCAAGCTGGCCCGGGCCCGCCACCTGCTGCACACGCTGTCGGCCACCGACCGCGCGTCCCTCGGCCGTGCGGCGCGCTCCGGCCCGGACACGGAGCTCGGCGCAGGGGCCCCCGGCTCCGCGCGCGGCATGGCGGCGCTCATGGCCGCCCGGCAGGCACTGGGCCGGCCGTACGTGTGGGGCGCCAACGGGCCCTCCGGGTTCGACTGCTCCGGCCTGATGCAGTGGGCGTACGCGCAGGCCGGGGTCGGCCTGCCCAGGACCTCGCAGGCGCAGCGGTACGCGGGCCGCACGGTGCCGCTCTCGCAGGCGAGGCCCGGAGACCTGGTCGCCTACCGCGCGGACGCGAGCCACATCGGGATGTACGCCGGGAATGGCCAGGTCATCCACGCCCCCTACCCCGGTGCCCCGGTGCGCTACGACCCCGTCGGCATGATGCCCGTCTCCTCGGTCACCCGCGTCTGACCGTACGATCGGCTGGATGGCTGTTCGGACGCAGGACGCGCGGCGGGAGCGCACCCGCAGGCGGAGCACGGCGGGTGCCGTGCTCGCCGCCCTGCTGCTCGCGCCCGCCTGCTCCGGCCCACGGGACACCGCCGGCGGGATCACCGCACAGGAGATAGCCGCCACCCTGGACCGCCGGGCGGCGGCGGTCATGGACCACGACACCGACGCCTACCTGGCCGCGCTCGATCCCCGGGCCGCCTCCTTCCGGGCGGCGCAGCGCACCGAGCTGCACAACCTCGCCGACGTGCCGCTGGAGTCATGGGCGTACGAGGTGCACGACGTGACCGCCGAGGGGGGCGACCGGGTCACCGCCGAGGTGGAACTGCGCTACCGGATCGAGGGCTACGACCGAGCGCCCATGTCCTCCTCCCGCACGGTGGAGCTGGTCCGCCGCGGCGGGGACCGCACCTGGTACGTCGCCGCCGACCGGGCGGCCGACGGCGCCCCGGGACAGCTCTGGCAGCAGGGTGACGTCGAGGTCGTACGGGGCGCGCACAGCCTGGTCCTCGGCGTCGGGCGGCGGACCGCAGAGCTGCGCCGGATCGCGGCCACCGCGGACCGGGCCGTCCCGGCCGTCACGGATGCCTGGCCGGAGCCCTGGGCCGAGCGGGTCGTGGTGCTCGTGCCGGAGTCCGTGGAGGACATGGCGGGGCTCCTGGACTCACCCGCGGCCAGCTACCGGGGCATAGCGGCCGTCACCACCGGCAAGGTCGGCGGCGGCAGCGGCCGGGCGCCCGCGGACCGGGTGATCGTGAATCCGCAGGCGTACGGGATGCTCGGCGACTTCGGGCAGCGGGTCGTCCTCACCCACGAGACCACCCACGTGGCGACCCGCGCGCACACCTCGGCCGCCACCCCGGTCTGGCTCTCCGAGGGCTTCGCCGACCGGACCGCCTACCGCCGGGAGAGCCGGACGGCCGCGGAGATCGCGCCGGAGCTCGCCGAGGCGGTCCGCCTCGGTGAGCTGCCCGCGCAGCTGCCGGCCGACGAGGAGTTCGGCTTCGGTGAGGACGCGGCGAGGCTCTCACGGGCCTACGAGGGCGGCTGGCTGGCCTGCGAGCTGATCGCGCGGGACTGGGGCGAGGAGAAGCTGATCGCCTTCTACGAGGCCGTGGGGAGCCGTGCGGAGCGGGACGGGGCCGTGGAGCAGGCCATGCACGAGGTCCTCGGCACCACGCCCCAGGACTTCACGGCGCGCTGGCGGGAGTATCTGCGCGCCCGGCTCGGCTGAGCCGCTCCGCCTCGCGCCCCCTCCTCGCCCCCGGCACGGTGTCCCGCCACAGCCGCCGCCCGGCGCTCACCGCCGCCACGACCAGCAGGCCGTTGCGTACGGCCATGAGTGCCACGCCCTCCGCGTCGCTCGCCACCACGTGCGCGAAGCCGAGCGGGAACTCCAGCAGGGTGACGGCGGTCGCCACCAGCACCAGACACGCGGGCGGCGCCATCCGGCTGCCCCGGAACACCAGGCAGACCGCTCCGACGCCGAGCGGCCACACCATGTACTGGGGGCTGATGACCCTGCTGGTCACGGTGAACAGCAGCACCGCGGTGAACGCCGCGTCCGCCGGGGTGTGCACGGCGAAGGTCCGGGCCCGCAGCCGCCACAGCAGCAGCCAGCCGAAGGCGAGCACGCTCAGCGCCAGGGCCAGCGTGCTCACCAGCGCCACGTGAGGGCCGGCGAACTCCATCGAGCCGTAGCGCAGCTCCACCCGGCCCTCCCAGCCGAACTGCCTGGCCACGTGGAAGACCAGCGCCCCCAGCGACTCGATCTCCAGCCCCCGGTCCCGCTGGAACGTCAGGAAGGCGAACGCGCCGGGCAGCACCACCGCCGACGCCAGGACCAGCACGGCCGCCGTCACCGCCGCCGCCGACCAGGACCGGCGCGTGTCCCTGCCCCGGGCGGTGCCCACCAGCAGCAGCGCCGGCCACACCTTCAGCAGGGCGCCGAAGGCGGCCAGCGCCCCCAGCACCCTCGGGTGCCGCACGCCCGCCAGCAGCGCGGCCACCGCCACGGCCGTCACCATCAGGTCGTAGCGGGCGTACACGGTCGGGCCGAGCAGCGGCACACCCGCCACCCACAGCCACGCGCCGGCCTCGCGGCCGCCCGGACGGCTCCCCGCGTACAGCAGGAGTCCGAACACCAGGGCGTCGCAGAGGAGGACGAGGACGAAGAAGGCGGAGGCGTACTCCAGGAAGGGCAGGAGGTCCGGCGAGAGCACGGCGAGCGCGGCCGCGGGCGGGTACTGCCAGGTGACGCCGTCCAGCGGGTACGACCCGGCGCGCAGCACCTCGTACCAGCCCCGGTAGATCGCCGAGACGTCGCTCGTGACGTCCGGGCCCGGCACCGTGAACACCTTGAAGACGCAGAGCAGCAGCACCGCCCGGGTGAGGCCCCACACGGCGCTGGACAGAGCCCGGCCTCCCCGGCCACTCGTACCTGTCATGCCCGTCATGATGCAGGCCCCGGCTGTGCGGGAGCCGTCAGGCAGGGCCGTCGGGCCGCCCGGTACTGTCGGCGGCGATGGACAAGACGCTGATCGTGACGAACGACTTCCCGCCCCGCCCCGGCGGCATCCAGGCCTTCCTCCACAACATGGCGCTGCGCGTGGACCCCGAGCGGCTCGTCGTCTACGCCTCCACGTGGAAGCGCGGCGCGGAGGGCGCCGAGGCCACCGCCGCCTTCGACGCCGAGCAGCCCTTCACCGTCGTGCGCGACCGCACGACGATGCTGCTGCCCACCCCTCGGGTCACCCGGCGGGCGGCCGGGCTGCTCCGTGAACACGGCTGCACCTCCGTGTGGTTCGGTGCCGCTGCGCCGCTCGGGCTGATGGCGCCCGCGCTGCGCAGGGCCGGTGCCCGCAGGATCGTGGCCACCACGCACGGCCACGAGGCCGGCTGGGCACAGCTGCCCGCGTCCCGGCAGCTGCTGCGCCGCATCGGCGAGGGCACCGACACGATCACCTACCTCGGCGAGTACACCCGCTCCAGGATCGCCGCCGCGCTCACCCCGCAGGCCGCGGGCCGCATGGTGCAGCTGCCGCCCGGGGTCGACGAGAAGACCTTCCGCCCGGACTCCGGCGGCGACCGGGTCAGGGCGCGGCTCGGCCTCGCCGACCGGCCCGTCGTCGTGTGCGTGTCACGGCTCGTCCCGCGCAAGGGCCAGGACACCCTCGTCCTCGCCATGCCCGCGATCCTCGCGCGGGTTCCGGACGCCGTCCTGCTGATCGTCGGCGGCGGCCCGTACGCGGGGCAGCTGAAGAAGCTGGCCGCCGAGACCGGCGTCCAGGACTCCGTGCGCTTCACCGGGCCGGTGCCCTGGGAGGAGCTGCCCGCCCACTACGGGGCCGGCGACGTGTTCGCCATGCCCTGCCGCACCCGGCGCGGCGGTCTCGACGTCGAAGGCCTCGGCATCGTCTACCTGGAGGCTTCCGCGACCGGGCTGCCGGTCGTGGCCGGCGACTCGGGCGGCGCCCCGGACGCCGTCCTCGACGGCGAGACGGGGTGGGTGGTCCGGGGCGGCTCCGCCGAGGAGTCGGCCGACCGGATCGTCACCCTGCTCAAGGATCCGGAGCTGCGCCGGCGCATGGGGGAGCGGGGCAGGACGTGGGTCGAGGAGAAGTGGCGCTGGGACCTGCTCGCGGGGAAGCTCGAAGAGCTGCTCTGAGCGCCTGCGGACCGCGTGCACGACGAGGGGCCCGCACCGTGTGACCGGTGCGGGCCCCTCGTCGTACGTGTCCGGGCTCAGCCGCGGTAGATCGACTCGACCTCGTCCGCGAAGTCCTTCGCCACGACGTTGCGCTTCAGCTTCAGCGAGGGCGTGATGTGGCCCGCCTCCTCGGTGAACTGCGCCGCGAGGATACGGAACTTGCGCACGGACTCGGCCTTGGAGACCGCGGCGTTGCCGTCGTCCACCGCGCGCTGCACCTCGGCCAGCAGGTCGGGGTCCTCACGCAGCGAGACCGCCGTCGACCCGGCCGGCTTGCCGTTCTCCTCGGCCCAGCGGGAGAGGAACTCCTCGTCGAGGGTGAGCAGCGCGCCGACGAACGGCCGCCCGTCGCCGACCACCATGCACTCGGCGACCAGCGCGTGCGCGCGGATACGGTCCTCGATCACCGCGGGGGCGACGTTCTTGCCGCCCGCCGTGACGATGATCTCCTTCTTGCGTCCCGTGATCGCGAGGTAGCCGTCCTCGTCGAGCGTGCCGATGTCGCCCGTGTGGAACCAGTTGTCGGCGAGCGCCTCGGCCGTGGCCGTCTCGTTCTTCCAGTACCCGGTGAACAGGTGCTCGCCGTGCAGCAGCACCTCGCCGTCGTCGGCGATCCGCACGACCGAACCCGGCAGCGGCTGGCCGACCGTACCGATCTTCTGGCGGTCCCACGGGTTGAAGGCCGTGGCGGCGCAGGTCTCGGTGAGGCCGTAGCCCTCGAGCACCGTGAAGCCGATGCCGCGGAAGAAGTGGCCGAGCCGCTCACCCAGCGGCGCGCCGCCGGAGATCGCGTACTCGCCGCGGCCGCCGAGCACGGCCCGCAGCTTGCTGAAGACGAGCTTGTCGAAGACCTTGTGCTTGACCTTCAGGCCGACCGAGGGACCGTCCGGGGTCTCCAGCGCGCGGCTGTAAGCGATCGCCGTGTCGGCGGCGCGGTCGAAGATCCTGCCCTTGCCGTCGGCCTGCGCCTTGGCACGCGCCGAGTTGTAGACCTTCTCGAACACCCGCGGCACACCGAGGATGAGCGTCGGCCGGAAGGAGGCCAGCTCGTCGGTGAGGTTCTTGATGTCCGGCACGCAGCCGAGCTTGATCGGGGCCATCACCGAGGCGACCTCGACCAGCCGGCCGAAGACGTGCGCGGCGGGGAGGAAGAGCAGGACGGAGCACTCGCCGGTACGGAAGAGCGGCTTCAGCCGCTCCACGATGTTGCCGCACTCCGCGAAGAAGCTGCGGTGCGTCAGCACACAGCCCTTGGGGCGGCCGGTGGTGCCCGAGGTGTAGACGATGGTCGCCGGGTCGTCCGCCTTGGCGCTCACCATGCGCAGGTCCAGGGCCTCGTCGGAGACTCCGGCACCCGCCGCGACGAGCTCGCCGACGGCGCCCCGGTCGATCTCCCAGACGTGGTTCAGCCCGGGGAGCCGGTCACGCACGGAGGAGACGGAATCCGCGTGGGCGTCGCTCTCCACGACGACCGCGACCGCGCCCGAGTCGCCGAGTATCCACTGGACCTGCTCGGGGGAGCTGGTCTCGTACACCGGCACGGTGACGGCGCCCGCGCTCCAGATGGCGAAGTCCAGCAGGACCCACTCGAAGCGGGTCCGGGACATGAGCGCCACCCGGTCGCCGGGCTGGATGCCGGACGCGATCAGGCCTCTGGCGGTGTCTCTGACCTCAGCGAGGAACCGGGTCGCCGTGACGTCCGTCCAGACGCCGGCCACTTTCCGGCTCATCACCGCGACATCGGGATGCTGAGCGGCGTTGCGGCGGATGAGATCCGTCAGGTTGCCGTCCGAAGGGACCTCGTACAGGGCCGGAAGGCTGAACTCGCGCAAGACTGCTGCTCCTCATCGGGCTCCGGTTCCACGGCTCTGTGCGACGCACCGGATCGGTCCAAGACTGGCAGATGCTCAGTGGGGTGAGCACGACTGGACTGGCCGGACGTTACCCACCGGTACTCGGTTCCGGAAAGGGGGTTCCGGCCAGATGTCTTATGCATCACACATATCGGCGGTCCTTCGGCGCACATTAGTCCACCCGTGTCCCGATCCGGAAGTAATCGCAGGTCCGGCGGCATCTACCCAGAGCGGCGAGTGGAGACCTAGGGTGATCTCCATGCGAGCCGGCACACCGCACAATCAGCACACAACCCCCACCCGACGGACACGCGTGCACGTGGTCAGCGACGTGCACGGCAACGCGGAGGCGCTGGCGCGCGCCGGGGACGGCGCGGACGCCCTGGTCTGCCTCGGGGACCTCGTCCTCTTCCTCGACTACGCCGACCACTCGCGCGGCATCTTCCCCGACCTGTTCGGCGTCGCCAACGCCGACCGCATCGTCGAGCTGCGCACCGCACGCCGTTTCGAGGAGGCGCGCGCCTTCGGGCACGAGCTGTGGGCGGGCCGGGACCGCAACGCGGCGATCCTGTCCGCCGTACGCAAGCAGTACGCCGAGATGTTCGCGGTCATGCCCACGCCCACGTACGCCACGTACGGCAACGTCGACGTGCCCGCGCTCTGGCCCGAGTACGCCAATTCCGGTACCACCGTGCTGGACGGCGAGCGGGCCGAGATCGGGGGCCGGGTCTTCGGGTTCGTCGGGGGCGGGCTCAGGACCCCCATGAACACCCCGTACGAGATCAGCGACGAGGAGTACGCCGCCAAGGTCGAGGCGCTCGGCCCCGTGGACGTGCTCTGCTCCCACATCCCGCCGGACGTCCCGGAGCTGACGTACGACACCGTGGCCCGGCGCTTCGAACGAGGCAGCCGCGCGCTCCTCGATGCCATCCACCGGACCCGGCCCCGCTACGCGCTTTTCGGCCATGTGCACCAGCCGCTCGTCCGCCGGATGCGGATCGGCGTCACCGAGTGCGTCAACGTCGGCCACTTCGCCTCGACGGGCACGCCCTGGGCCCTGGAGTGGTGAGCGACACGGCCGGTGCCCGCAGGCCGGGGCGTGGGCGGGAGGGCATCCGGTACGCGATAGCCTGCACACGGCAGGCCTCTGCCGAACGCGACCGGTACACCGCACTGGAGGGCCACGGCGATGGCTGAACACACCAGCTCGAGCATCACGATCGAGGCGGCACCGGCCGACGTCATGGGAGTGATCGCCGACTTCGCGCGCTATCCGGAATGGACCGGCGAGGTGAAGGAGGCCGAGATCCTGGCCACCGACGACCAGGGCCGTGCCGAACAGGTCCGCCTCGTCCTGGACGCCGGAGCGATCAAGGACGACCACGTCCTCGCCTACACCTGGAACAGCCCGTACGAGGTCGGCTGGACCCTCGTCAAGTCCCAGATGCTCCGTGCCCTCGACGGCAGCTACGCGCTGGCGCCCCTCGGCGACGGCGACCGCACCGAGGTCACCTACCGGCTGGCCGTCGACGTCAAGATCCCGCTCCTCGGCATGATCAAGCGCAAGGCCGAGAAGGTCATCATCGACCGCGCACTCGCCGGACTGAAGAAGCGCGTCGAGTCCGTCCCGAAGGCCTGATCACGTGCGTACGGTCCTCGTCACCGGCCCCGGCGGCGCAGGCCGTACCACCGTCGCCGCGGCGACCGCGCTCGCCTCGGCCCGTGACGGCCGGCGCACCCTCCTGGTCTCCGCCGACGCCGTCCCGGCCTTCCCCGCGGGCACCGAACCGGCCGAGGCCGCCGAACTGCTCGCCTGCGCGCGCGTCGACTCCGCCTCGCACTTCCGCGGTGAGCTCCTCGAGCTCCAGGACCGGGCGTCCGGGGTGCTCGACCTGCTCGGCGCCAACCGGCTCGACGGCGAGGAACTGACCGAACTGCCGGGCAGCGCGCAGCTCGCCGTCCTGCACACCCTGCGCCGGGCCGCCGAGGGCGACTGGGCCGCAGAGGGCTACGAGGTCCTCGTCGTCGACCTCCCCCCGCTCACCGATGCCCTCGCCCTGCTCGCACTGCCCGGGCAGCTGCGCCGCTACCTCCGCCGCCTCCTGCCCCGCGAGCGCCAGGCCGCCCGCGCCCTGCGCCCGGTGCTGGCCCAGCTCGCAGGCGTCCCCATGCCCGCGCAGTGGCTCTACGAGGCCGCCGCCCGCAAGGACGCCGAACTGGCCGCCGTCGAAGCGCTGATCGGGGACAACGCCACCACCGTGCGGCTCGTGGCGGAACCCGGGCGGGCCGCCGGGGAGGCGCTGAGCGCCGCCCGTACGGGGCTCGCCCTGCACGGACTGCGCGTCGACGCCGTCGTGGCCTCCAAGGTCCTGCCCCGCCACTCCGGCGACCCCTGGTTCGCGGATCTCGCCGCAGGCCAGGAGAAGTGCCTGGACCACTGGCAGCAGGAGTGGCAGGGGACACCCGTGCGCGAGGCCGCTCACCTCGGCCGCGAGCCGCGCACCGCCGAGGACCTGGCCCTGCTCGCCGGGGTCGGCGCGCCGGACCGCCGGGAGCCGGGACACGCCGGGGACCCCTGGTGGACCGAGGCCGCCGGCGACGGCGTCATCGCCTGGTGCCTGCCCCTGCCGGGTGCCGTCAAGGAGGACCTCGGGCTCGTCCGGCGCGGCGACGAACTGCTGCTCACCGCGGGCCGGTTCCACCGGACCGTCCGCCTGGAGTCCGCGCTGCGCCGCTGCACCGTCTCGGGGGCCGCGCTGACCGACGGAGTCCTGCGTGTCCGGTTCACGCCTGACCCCGCGCTCTGGCCCCGGACACAATGAACGGTGTACCACCGTTCGGGTAACGTCGGTAGTACGTGGCTCGCACGGCCACGCAGGCAACCGCGTCGCAGGAGTCCGCCATGAGTGAAGCCACCGATCGTCCCGTCGACGACGACGCGTGGGCGGAGGCCTGCGCCGAGGATTTCGAGGCGGAGAAGGCCCGTCGACGGGCCCAGTACGGACAGCAGCCGGGCTCCGCCGCCGAGGAGCTGCGCAAGCTGATCGACGCCGTGGCCGACAAGGTCTCCTCCCTGCAGTCGCCCCTGCTCGGCATGGCCGCCCAGGGAACCGTCCAGCAGGTGATCAGGCAGGCCAAGTCCGCGGTCGAACCCGTCATCGAGCGCAATCCGGAACTCTTCGACCATCTCGCCGCCGCCGGGAACGAGCTCCTGGCCGCCTACCGCTCCGCGGTCGAGGGCCAGGAGGGCCGCTGGACCCGGGGCACCGAAGGTGCCGGAGGCACCGCGGGCGGCACCGGATCATCCACCCCCGGTCCCGGGAAGAAGGCGGCCGAGGACCCCTCGGACCCGCGCGACGAGGGCACCGGCGGCAGCGAACACATCGACCTGGACTGAGACCGGCCGGCACACGGGGGCGGCGTCGCGGGGGCGGGCAGGCACATCTGCGGCGTTACCCGTCCCCGGCTCGGGTACGGTTGGCCGTAGCGGGGCTCGACCGAAACTGAGGGATTCATGGGACTCACCATCGGCGTCGATATCGGCGGCACGAAGATCGCGGCTGGAGTGGTCGACGAAGAGGGCCGGATCCTCTCGACGTTCAAGGTATCGACCCCGCCGACGGCCGAAGGCATCGTGGACGCCATCAGCGCTGCCGTGGCCGGAGCGAGCGAGGGACACGACGTCGAGGCCGTCGGCATCGGCGCGGCCGGATATGTCGACGACAAGCGCGCCACCGTGCTGTTCGCTCCGAACATCAACTGGCGCCACGAGCCGCTCAAGGACAAGGTCGAGCAGCGCGTCGGCCTGCCCGTCGTCGTCGAGAACGACGCCAACGCGGCGGCCTGGGGCGAATACCGCTTCGGTGCCGGCCAGGGGCACGACGACGTCATCTGCATCACGCTCGGCACCGGGCTGGGCGGCGGCATCATCATCGGCAACAAGCTGCGGCGCGGCCGCTTCGGTGTGGCGGCTGAATTCGGTCACATCCGGGTCGTCCCCGACGGGCTGCTCTGCGGCTGCGGCAGCCAGGGCTGCTGGGAGCAGTACGCCTCCGGGCGCGCTCTCGTGCGGTACGCGAAGCAGCGTGCCAACGCCACCCCGGAGAACGCCACGATCCTGCTGAGCCTCGGCGACGGCACGGTCGAGGGCATCGAGGGCAAGCACATCAGCCAGGCCGCCCGGCAGGGCTGCCCGGTGGCCGTCGACTCCTTCCGCGAGCTGGCCCGCTGGGCCGGAGCCGGACTGGCGGACCTCGCCTCGCTCTTCGACCCGTCGGCCTTCATCGTCGGCGGCGGCGTCTCGGACGAGGGGGAGCTGGTCCTCGACCCGATCCGCAAGTCGTTCCGGCGCTGGCTGATCGGCGGCGAATGGCGCCCGCACGCGCAGGTCCTCGCTGCACAACTGGGCGGCAAGGCAGGCCTGGTGGGCGCGGCGGACCTGGCACGCCAGGGCTGACCCCGTACAGCACGTCCGACGCCCGTCGCGCCCTCCGGGGAGCGGCGGGCGTCCGTCGTATCGTGCCTCCCATGGTCACGATGCCGATGCCGACGCCCCTGCCCGACTCCCGTACCGAGCAGGACGGTTCGGCCGTCATCCGGGTGCTGAGCTACAACGTCCGCTCCCTGCGCGACGACACCGAGGCGCTGGCCCGCGTCATCCGTGCCTGCGCGCCCGACCTGGTGTGCGTCCAGGAGTCCCCGCGCTTCTTCCGCTGGCGCAAGGCGGCGGCCCGGCTCGCGGCCATGACCGACCTGGTGATCCTCAGCGGCGGAGCCACGGCGGCCGGGCCCCTGCTGCTCTGTTCCCTGCGCGCCACCGTGGAGCGCACCGAGGACGTCCTGCTGCCCCTCACCCCGGGGCTGCACCGGCGCGGTCTGGCCACGGCGGTCGTACGCATCGCCGGGACGAGGCTCGGCGTCGTGAGCTGTCATCTGAGCCTGCGGCGCGAGGAGCGGCTGGCCCAGGCGGGCATGCTGCTGGAGCGGGTCGACGCGATGGGGGTCCCGCACGCCGTCGTGGCGGGCGACCTCAACGACGGACCGGAGGGGGCCGCCTTCCGGAGGCTGGCCGGGCGCCTCCAGGACTGCCGGACCGTGCGGCCGTGGGGAGGGGAGCTCACCTTCCCGCCCGACGCACCGCGCAGCCGCATCGACGCGGTGTTCGCGACGGACCGCATCGAGGTGCTCGGCTGCGGCGTCCCCGAGGGCCTGCCCGGCGTCACCGGCGCGGACCTGCGGGCGGCCACGGACCATCTGCCCGTGCTGGCCGCCCTCAGGGTGCCCGCCGGGGGCTGACCGGGGTCAGACGACCGCGCCGCGCCCCGGGTCGTCGTCCTCTTCGTCGTCGTGGGGCATGCGCGCCACCAGGGTGGCGAAGCCGCCCAGGAATCCGCCGATGCAGAGTGTGGTGAGCCACCACGTCATCTCCCACTGCATCAGCACCGCGATCAGCATCAGCACCGGACCGCCGACGACCGCGAGCCAGGCGAACTTCGCCGTCACGTCGGCTTCGGGGAGCGGCGGCGGCTCCGGGGGGACGAAGTGCCCGTCCTCGCTGTCGTCCGGATCGTCGATGTCGCCGTCCGCGGGCTCCTGGAGGCCGTAGTCGCGGGGGCCCGCGACCCCCGGGGCGAAGACGACCGAGCCGCCGAGCGGCTTCTTCTCCGGCGGCCCGGCGGGGGACTTCCCGCTCACGCCCTTGTCCGCGTCCTCGCCCGCGCCGGGCTCCGGCGCGGGGTCGAGGACGTTGAGCTGGTCGTCCTCCAGCAGGACCAGGTCCTCGATCGACTTGAACGGCTTGGCGCCCGGCGGGTCCGGCGGCTCCTCGCCGTATCCCGCGACGATCGCCTCCCAGGCCGCGGCCTCGTCGAGCGGCCGGGCCCCCTCCGTGCCTTCGGGGACGGCCGTCCCCTCCGTGGGGCGCGGTTCGCGCTCCTCGTCACTGCCCGCGCGCTCCGCGTCGTGCTCAGCCACCGGACGTGCTCCCCTTCTTGCCAGCGTCGGATGCGAGGCGGTCGATGAACCGGTAGCTCTCGTCGAAGATCCGCTCCGCATCGTGGTCCAACGTCGCCACGTGGTAGCTCTGTTCCAGGAGGATCT
Organism: Streptomyces sp. NPDC057287; assembly: GCF_042667905.1. Taxonomy (NCBI): domain Bacteria; kingdom Bacillati; phylum Actinomycetota; class Actinomycetes; order Kitasatosporales; family Streptomycetaceae; genus Streptomyces; species Streptomyces sp. NPDC057287. The sequence continues at coordinate 266,727 of NZ_JBHUYV010000007.1, forward strand.
CCTGGACGTCCCGGGAGGAGACCCGGCTGAGGATCCGCGCGGAGTCGGCCGGCGGCACGACGTGGTCCTGAGGGCTGTGCAGCAGCACGATCGGCTGGGTGACCTGCGGGAGATCGGCGTCGACCAGGCGGAAGAACGTCCGTACGGAGTGGGCGGCGTGCAGCGGCACCCGGTCGTAACCGACCTCTTCCGAGCCCTCCAGCGCGATGTCGCTGGTCAGCCCCTTCGTCGTCCGCACCAGGTGCCGGGCGACCGGCAGGGCGTACGCCGAGAGGCCGTGCACCTTGTTGGCCGGGTTGACCAGGACCAGGCCCGCGATCTCGTCCCCGTGCTTCGCGGCGAGACGCAGGGCCAGAGCGCCGCCCATGGAGAGGCCGAAGACGAAGACCTGCTCGCACCGCGCCCGCAGCTCCCGCAGCTCCCGGTCCACCTCCGCGTACCAGTCCTGCCAGCCGGTGACCGCCATGTCCTCCCAGCGCGTGCCGTGTCCGGGCAGCAGCGGGAGGGACACGGTCAGTCCCCGCTCCGCCAGCCGGTCGGCCCAGGGGCGCAGCGACTGGGGCGAACCCGTGAATCCGTGACAGAGGAGGACGCCGACCTCTCCGCCCTCGTGGCGGAACGGCTCGGCTCCAGGGAGGACCGGCACCGGGGTCTCCTGTTCATGAAGCGGGGCGGGGTGCGGGGGGTGTGCAAAAGGATTACTTCACCGTACGCGACCGGACCGACACCGACCAGGGCCGTCACCGTCCGAGCAGCGGTCACCCGCCGGGTCGGCCGCCGGGCACTCCGCCCGGAGGGGGCGGGAGGGGGCGCGGCCCCACAGGTTAAGGTCTGTCGGACGGCAACAGGAGGCACCCGAGTTGATCTACGGCGCAATGAAGTTCTCCATCGGCGGGTCCCTGAAGCTCGCCTTCAGGCCGTGGGTGGAGGGCCTGGAGAACATCCCCGTACACGGGCCGGCGATCCTCGCGAGCAACCACCTGTCGTTCTCCGACTCCTTCTTCCTGCCGGCCGTCCTCGACCGCAAGGTGACCTTCATCGCCAAGGCGGAGTACTTCACCGCGCCGGGTGTGAAGGGCAAGCTCACCGCCGCCTTCTTCAAGGGCGTGGGACAGCTCCCGGTGGACCGCTCCGGCGGCCGCGGCGCAGGGGAGGCCGCCATCAGGGCGGGGATCCAGGTGATCGAGAGCGGCGGGCTCTTCGGTATCTACCCGGAGGGCACCCGGTCGCCCGACGGACGGCTCTACCGGGGCAAGCCCGGGGGCCTCGCCCGGGTGGCACTCGCCACCGGCGCCCCCGTCATCCCCGTGGCGATGATCGACACGGAGAAGATCCAGCCGCCCGGCCAGGTGGTGCCCAAGCTGATGCGGCCCGGCATCAGGATCGGCAAGCCGCTGGACTTCAGCCGCTACCAGGGCATGGACGGCGACCGCTTCATCCTCCGCTCGGTGACCGACGAGGTCATGTACGAGATCATGAAGCTCTCCGGCCAGGAGTACGTGGACATCTACGCGACCGCGGCCAAACGGCAGATCGCCGACGAGGCGAAGAAGGAGGGACCGGAGCGGCCCGGCGCGTAGGGACGCCGCCGGACGCCCGTAGCGGGCAGCATGACAGGGGTGGGTACCGGGGGAGGGCACATGGCCGGGCGTGAACAGGTCGTACGGATGTCGGTCGAGCAGCCGCTGTGGCGGGCTCTGACCGCGTACCGCGTGCTGACCCTGGTCTACGCGGCGCTGCTCGCGGGCTTCGGCCGGGACAAGTGGGAGCGTCCCTGGGTCGCCGTCGCCTTCCTGGCGGCCCTGGCCCTCTGGACGCTCGTGACCCTCCCCAGGGTGGCCAACGCGGCGAGCTGCACCAAGCGCTTCCTCGGCCTGGACCTGGCCGTCGCCCTGACCGGCATCCTCCTGACGCCGCTCGCCGACTTCGACGCCCAGCACATGGACGGCCCGACGCTCCCGTCGATCTGGACCGCCGGCTCCGTGCTCGCCTTCGCGCTCAAGGGCGGCTGGCGGTGGGCGGCCTTCGCCTCGACCCTCGTCGCGGCGGCCAACATCGTCGAGCGCGGCGAGCCCAGCGAGGACACCTTCCACAACGTGCTCCTGGTGTGGGTCGCGTCCATCGCCATCGGTTACGTCGTCGAGGTGGCACGGGCCAGCGAGCGCACCCTGGCCCGCGCACTGGAGATCGAGGCCGCCACCAGGGAACGCGAGAGGCTCGCGCGCGACATCCACGACAGCGTCCTGCAGGTCCTGGCCATGGTGCAGCGGCGCGGCACGGCCCTGGGCGGCGAGGCCGCGGAGCTGGGCCGGATGGCGGGGGAGCAGGAGGTCGCCCTGCGGACCCTGGTGTCCACCGGCCTGGTGCCCACGACCCGGGTCTCCGAGGACGGCGCCGAGGGCGCGGTCGTCCGCACGGTGGACGAAGGGGCGACGGAGAGCGCCGAGTCCGACCTGCGCGCCCTGCTCGCCCCGTACGCGAGCTCCCGGGTCACCTTCGCGGAGCCCGGCGCACCCGTGGTGCTCGCGGCCGGAGCGGCGCGTGAGCTCGCCGCCGCCGTGAGTGCCGCGCTGGACAACGTCCGGGTCCACGCCGGGCCGGACGCCCAGGCGTGGATCCTGGTCGAGGACGAGCCGGACGAGGTGGTCGTCACGGTCCGGGACGACGGCCCGGGCATCCCGGAGGGCCGGCTCGACCAGGCGGAGGGGGAGGGCCGGCTCGGCGTCGCCCTGTCGATCCGCGGGCGCCTGCGCGACCTGGGCGGCACAGCAGAGCTGATCTCGGTGTCCGGCCAGGGCACCGAGGTCGAGTTGAAGGTTCCGAAGGTTTCACGGGGGAAGGCAGGATCGGCCCGATGAGTACACCGAACACGCAGGCGTCCGAGGAACGGCCCGTCAGGGTGATGGTCGTCGACGACCACCCGATGTGGCGCGACGCGGTCGCCCGCGATCTCGCCGAGTCGGGGTTCGACGTGGTCGCGACCGCAGGCGACGGCCCCGGGGCCGTGCGCCGGGCCATGGCCGTCCGCCCGGACGTCCTGGTGCTCGACCTGAACCTGCCGGGGATGCCCGGCGTCCAGGTCTGCAAGGAGGTCGTCGGCTCCCTCCCGGGGCTGCGCGTCCTGGTGCTCTCCGCCAGCGGCGAGCACGCGGACGTGCTGGAGGCCGTGAAGTCGGGCGCCACCGGCTATCTGCTCAAGTCGGCGAGCACCCAGGAGCTGACCGACGCGGTGCGCGCCACCGCGGCCGGCGACCCGGTCTTCACACCGGGCCTGGCCGGGCTGGTCCTCGGTGAGTACCGCCGGCTCGCCTCCGACCCCGCCCCCGCGGCCCCCGACCAGCCGAAGGTCCCGCAGCTCACCGACCGTGAGACCGAGGTCCTGCGGCTGGTCGCCAAGGGGCTGTCGTACAAGCAGATCGCCGAGCGCCTGGTCATCTCCCACCGCACCGTGCAGAACCATGTGCAGAACACCCTGGGCAAGCTCCAGCTGCACAACAGGGTGGAGCTCGTGCGCTACGCCATCGAGGCCGGCCTCGACGACGTGTGACGGACGAACTCCGCGCACCGCAACGGAATTGACCGTCCTACCCATCCCGGAGTGACCTGGGTCACCATTAGCGTGGCCTCCAGTGAGCTCACTTCGGCGAAGGGATGCTTCCATGCGGGTCGGAGTACTGACCGGGGGCGGCGACTGCCCCGGACTCAACGCGGTCATCCGCGCGATCGTCCGCAAGGGCGTGCAGGAGTACGGCTACGACTTCACCGGTTTCCGGGACGGCTGGCGCGGGCTCCTGGAGGGCGTGACGGTCCCGCTCCCCATAGCGGCGGTGCGCGGCATCCTGCCGCGCGGCGGCACCATCCTCGGCTCCTCCCGCACCAATCCGTTCGACGCGGATTACGCGGGCCAGGGGGTCCGCCGCATCAGGGAGAGCCTCACCACATACGAGATCGACTCCCTGATCACCATCGGCGGCGAGGACACCCTCGGCGTCGCGGCGAGGCTCTCCGACGAGTACGGCGTCCCGTGCGTCGGAGTTCCCAAGACCATCGACAACGACCTCTCGGGCACCGACTACACCTTCGGCTTCGACACCGCGGTCGGCATCGCGACCGAGGCCATCGACCGGCTCCACACCACCGCCGAATCCCATATGCGGGTCCTCGTCGTCGAGGTGATGGGGCGGCACGCGGGCTGGATCGCGCTCCACTCGGGCATGGCCGGCGGGGCCAACGTCATCCTCATCCCGGAGCATCGCTTCGACACCGACCAGGTCTGCGAGTGGGTCACCTCCCGCTTCCGGGCGAGCTACGCGCCGATCGTGGTGGTCGCCGAGGGCGCGGCGCCCGCACGGGGCGAGATGATCCTGAAGGACGAATCCCACGACTCCTTCGGCCACGTCCGGCTCTCCGGCGTCGGCGAGTGGCTGGCCAGGGAGATCGAGCGGCGCACGGGCAAGGAGGCCAGGACGACGGTCCTCGGCCACGTCCAGCGCGGCGGGACGCCGAGCGCCTTCGACCGCTGGCTCGCCACCCGCTTCGGGCTGCACGCCATCGACGCGGTGCACGAGGGTGCCTTCGGCGTGATGGTCGCCCTCCGGGGAACGGACATCGTCCGGGTGCCCATCGCGGAGGCCACGGCCCGACTGAAGACCGTCGACCCGGCCCTCTACGCGGAGGCCGGGGTCTTCTTCGGGTGATCCCCCCGGCTTCGGGTGATCCCCGGCTTCGGGTGCCCCCCGGCCGGGGCACCTCCCCCGGCCGAGCGGCGCCGCGGGGGCGCGGGCCGTATATTTCGCGAGGACCGGCCCCGCCCCCTCACCAGGGAGACGTCGTGGAAATCCTGGCATTCGGCGTGCAGTCCGACGAGAAGCCGCTGATCGAGAAGGCCTTCGCCGGCCTGCACGACGTCCGCTGCCTGGACGTCTTCCTCACCGAGGACACCGCTCCGATCGCCGCGGGCTACGAGATCGTCTCCACCAGCGTCAACGCGGACCTCGGCAGCCGCGTCCTGCAGACCCTTGCCGCGGGCGGCACGCACATGATCGCCCAGCGCTCCACCGGCTTCAACAACATCGACCTCGCCGTCGCCGAACGGCTCGCCCTCCGGGTCGCCCGGGTCTCCTACTACTCCCCCCACTCGGTCGCCGAATTCGCGTGGACCCTGGCCATGGCCGTCAACCGCCGCATCGTCCGCGCGGTGAGCCGCACCCGGGACTTCGACTTCCGGCTCGACGGGCTCCTCGGCCGGGACATGCACGGCCGCACGGCCGGTGTCGTCGGCACCGGGAAGATCGGTGAGGCGTTCACCCGGATCGCCCACGGGTTCGGCATGGAGCTGCTCGGCTGGGACGTCGCCGAGAACCCGGCCTGCACCGCGCTCGGCATGACGTACGTGGACAAGGAGCGACTCTTCGCCGAGGCGGACCTGATCAGCCTCCATGTGCCGCTGCTGCCGGACACCCAGCACCTCATCGGCCCGGACGCGCTCTCCGTGATGAAGGACGACGCGATCCTGGTCAACTCCAGCCGGGGCGGCCTCATCGACACCCGCGCTCTCGTCACCGAGCTGCGGGCCGGCCGCTTCACCGGGGTCGGGCTCGACGTCTACGAGGCGGAGGCGGGGCTCTTCTACGTCGACAAGTCCGTGGAGGGCATCGACGACGACACGCTCGCCCGGCTCGTCACCTTCCCCAACGTCGTCGTGACCTCCCACCAGGCGTACTACACGCGTGACGCCGTGGGGCAGATCATCGAGGCCACCGTCCAGAACGTCACCGACTACCTGGCCGGCCGCCGCAGCGACAACTTCCTGGTCCCGGCGCCCTCCGGGCGTTAGGGACCCGGGGCCGGACCGGACGGCCACGGGCGCGCTCCTCAGGAACGCGCCCGCCCACGCCCCCTCCGCCTTCGAGCCGGAGGGGGAGACCTCCCTCAGCCGGCCACCGGCAGGGCCGCCAGCAGCCCGGTCACGATCGCCGCGCCGCGCAGCGTCAGCACCGACTCCGGGTGGAACTGCACCGAAGCGAAACCCCTGCCCCGCAGCGCGTGCAGCTCGCCGGAGCCGGTGTCCCGGCTCACCTCGATGCCGTGCGCGCCCAGCTCCGTGGCCGCCGCGTCGTCGCAGAGCGCGGTGAAGCTGTTGTAGAAGCCGACCGTCTCCGGCCTGCCGAACAGGTCGATCCGGGTCTGCGCCCCCTGGTAGGGCACGGCCTTCCGCGCGATCTCCAGGCCCAGCTCCGCCGCGATCAGCTCGTGGCCGAGGCAGACGCCGAGCAGTCCGTGCCGGTGCTCCCGCACGAGCTCGGCGGTCAGCTCCCTCAGCAGCCGCATCTTCGGATCGTGGGTGTCCGCCGGATCACCGGGCCCGGGCCCCAGCACCACGGGCCCCTCGTGCGCCCGCACGGCCGCGCGCAGTCCGGGTTCGTCGTAAGGGCGCACCGACACCGTGAGGCCCGACGAGCGCAGCAGGTGCCCCAGCATCGCCGTGAACGTGTCCTCGCCGTCCACCACCAGCGCGTGGCCGGACAGCTCCCTCGTGCGCTCCTGCATCCGCAGCCAGAAGGGCGCGAGCCCGCCGCGCCGGTCGTCCAGCGCCCCCTGCACCCGGGGGTCGGAGGCCAGCCGCGGGCGGCTCGCCTCGGACTCGGGCCGGCCCGGCCGGACGCCCAGCGCGGCGAGCACGCCCGCCGCCTTCGCATGGGTCTCGGCGACCTCCCCCGCCGGGTCGGAGTGGCGTACGAGAGTGGCCCCCACCGGAACGCGCAGCCGGCCCGTCGCGGAGATGTCGGCCGTACGGATCAGGATCGGCGAGTCCAGCGTCTGGGCCCCGCCGGGCTCCCGGCCCACCAGGGCCAGCGCGCCCGCGTAGTAGCCGCGGCCCTCAGGCTCGTACCGCTCGATCACCCGGCAGGCGTTCTGCACCGGGGAGCCCGTGACCGTCGCCGCGAACATGGTCTCCTTCAGGACCTCGCGCACGTCCAGCGAGGAGCGCCCGCGCAGCTCGTACTCGGTGTGCGCGAGGTGGGCCATCTCCTTGAGGCGGGGACCGACCACCACCCCGCCCATGTCGCCGACGGTGCACATCATCTTCAGCTCCTCGTCGACCACCATGGAGAGTTCCTCGGTCTCCTTGCGGTCGCCGAGGAAGGCCAGCAGGCCCTCGGCCGTCGGCCCCTCGGCCGGGTAGCGGTAGGTCCCGCTGATCGGGTTCATCACGACGGTCCCGCCGGACATCCGCACGTGGACCTCCGGGCTCGCCCCCACCAGGGTCCGCTTCCCGGTGTGGACGACGAACGTCCAGTACGCCCCGCGCTCACCGGCAAGCAGCCGGCGGAAGAGCGCCAGCGCGTCCGCCCGGCCGAACCCGGGGATCTCGCCGCCGAAGGTCCGCCGGATCACGAAGTTCGCGCCCTCGCCCCGTCCGATCTCGTCCTCGACGACCCGCCGGACGACGTCCTCGTACGCGTCGTCGGGTACGTCGAAGGAGCCGCCCTCGACCCGCACGTCGTGGCCGGGCAGCTCCGCGAGCACCTCGGCCAGCGGCAGCTCGTGCGCCTCTTCGGCGACCAGTACGGCGAGCGGGGTGCCGTCGTCCCGCACGTCGAAACCGCGCTCGACGATCTGCCGGAACGGCACCAGGGCCAGCGACGGCAGGTCGCGCACCGGGATGTCGGCGAGCCGGGCGACCTCCCGCACCTCTCCGGTCAGGATCTCGACGGTGTCGTGGTCCCGGCCGGGGGTGCGCCTGCGCAGCAGCGCGAAGGGCGGGGAGTCGTCACGGAGCAGGGTGGACAAGAGGTCGGCGGCACGGTCGGGCATGGGCGTTCCTTCCTGATGGAGGAACGGCTCCCGGCTCCGAAACGCAGAGAAGGCCGCCCCTCGGGCGGCCTTCGCGAAGTCTGTACGCGCGATGATTCAGCGGGCCGCCGGATGAGCGGTCCACCACCAGTTCTGGGTCGTCTGCGCGAACATGCCACGAACCATAGCGCAGCCGGTGGACAAACGAGCGCGCGTCTCATTTGGTGAGCGGGCGGATGGGACGGCCCTGCCGACCCCGTAATGTTGTCAAGGTGACCGTGAACGCCAATACCTCCGTCGCCGGTGGCCACACCTGGCGAGACCTTCCCGCGGCGCAGCAGCCCGAGTACCCCGATGCCGAGGCTCTGCGCGACGTAATCGCGGACCTCGAGTCCTATCCTCCGCTCGTCTTCGCCGGCGAGTGCGACCAGCTGCGCGCCCGTCTGGGAGCCGTCGCCAAGGGCGAGGCGTTCCTGCTGCAGGGCGGTGACTGCGCCGAGGCCTTCGACGCCGTGTCCGCCGAGCACATCCGGGCCAAGCTGAAGACGCTGCTCCAGATGAGCGCCGTCCTGACGTACGCGGCCTCCGTGCCGGTCGTCAAGATCGGCCGTATCGCCGGGCAGTACTCGAAGCCGCGTTCCAAGCCGACCGAGACCCGCGACGGCGTCACCCTGCCGACCTACCGCGGCGACTCCGTCAACGGCTTCGAATTCACCGAGGCCTCCCGCGTCCCGGACCCCGAGCGGCTGAAGCAGATGTACCACGCGTCCGCTTCCACGCTGAACCTCGTCCGCGCCTTCACCACCGGTGGCTACGCCGACCTGCGCCAGGTCCACGCCTGGAACCAGGACTTCGTGAAGTCCTCGCCGTCCGGGCAGCGTTACGAGGCCCTGGCCCGCGAGATCGACAACGCGCTGAACTTCATGAAGGCGTGCGGCACGGACCCGGCCGAATTCAAGGCGGTCGAGTTCTACGCCTCGCACGAGGCGCTGCTGCTCGACTACGAGTCCTCGCTGACCCGCACCGACTCGCGCACCGGCCAGCTCTACGACACCTCGGGCCACATGGTCTGGGTCGGTGAGCGCACCCGCCAGATGGACGGCGCGCACATCGAGTTCGCCTCGAAGATCCGCAACCCCATCGGCATCAAGCTCGGCCCGACGACCACCGTCGACGAGGCGCTCGGCTACGTCGACCGCCTCGACCCCGACCGCGAGCCGGGCCGGCTGACCTTCATCGTCCGCATGGGCGCCGACAAGGTGCGCGACAAGCTCCCCGAGCTGGTCGAGAAGGTCACCGCCTCCGGCGCCACGGTGGTCTGGGTGACGGACCCGATGCACGGGAACACCTTCGAGGCCGCGTCCGGCCACAAGACGCGGCGCTTCGACGACGTCCTGGACGAGGTCAAGGGCTTCTTCGAGGTGCACAAGCAGCTCGGGACGCACCCCGGCGGCATCCACGTCGAGCTCACCGGTGACGACGTGACCGAGTGCGTCGGAGGCGGCCACGAGATCTTCGTGGACGACCTGCACCAGCGTTACGAGACGGCCTGCGACCCGCGCCTCAACCGCAGCCAGTCCCTCGACCTGGCCTTCCTGGTGGCCGAGATGTACCGCGACCAGTAGGGATCATCCCTGGTGTACGGCTGTGGGGCACGGATCGATGTGATCCGTGCCCCACAGCCGTACCCGGGGCTTTTGCGTGCGGGGTGTCGCGGGTAAGGTTAGGTTAGCCTCACCGAGAATTCGGGACGGCGCAGCGACCCGTCGGGAGGTGAACCGCATGTACGTATGCTCTTGCTTCGGCATCACGGAGGACCAGGTCAAGCGGCATGCGGACGGCGGAGCGTGCACGCCCCGCCAGATCGCCTCCGCCTGCAAGGCGGGCACCGACTGCGGCGGCTGCGTCCGCAGGATCCAGGCGCTTCTCGGCCGCGGCGACTGCGCACCCCGGGAGCTCGGCGAGCGGCGTACGGCGTCGGTCGGCGCCCCGGCGGGTGCGCCCGTCGCCCTCGGCGTCACGCCGGACGTCAGGCTTTCCGACGCCGCCTGAGGGGACCGCGCGACGATGCCGGGGCGGTCGGCGGATCAGCTCTCCGGCTGCTCGATCAACTGGGCGATGTAGAGCGGCTCACCGAGCTTCTCGACCAGCTCCAGCTGGGTGTCGAGGTAGTCGATGTGGTGCTCCTCGTCCTCCAGGATGGACTCGAAGATGTTCGCCGACGTGATGTCGCCCTTGCCGCGCATCACCTCGATGCCCCGCCTGAGGCGGTCGATCGCCTCCACCTCGACCTGCCGGTCCGCCTGGAACATCTCGGTGACCGTCTGGCCGACCCGCACGTGGAAGAGCCGCTGATAGTTGGGCAGCCCGTCCAGGAACAGGATCCGGTCGGTGAGGAGCTCCGCGTGCTTCATCTCGTCGAACGATTCTGCCCGGGTGTACTTCGCGAGCTTCGTCCAGCCGAAGTTCTCCTGCATCTTCGCGTGCAGGAAGTACTGATTGATGGCAGTCAATTCGGCGGTCAGCTGTTCGTTGAGGAACTCGAGGACCTCGGGGTCGCCCTGCATCGCAGAGGCTCCTTCCAACCGGTGAACTGGGCATGTTTGCGCGCATCCTCGCATCGCGCCAAGCGGTCGTCCAGTAAGTGCATGCTTAGTACGAGTTGCCCTGATCGACTCTCCCCTGGTCATGACCACCCCTGCCTGTCTGTCACCATGGAGGCATGGGTCAGCCGGAAAGCCGGGAACGCGGCACAGCAGAGCAGTCCGGGCTTCCGCCGGGTCAGCGGCTGCAGCGGGGCTGGCCCGTCACCCATTACGGCCCCGTGCCCAAGTTCAAACCGGACCGCTGGGAGTTCCGGGTCTTCGGGTCCACGGCCGACGGTGACAAGCACTGCTGGAATCACCAGGAATTCTCGGCACTTCCCTTCTCGTCCGTCGTCGCCGACCTCCACTGCGTGACGAAATTCAGCATGCTCGGAGCGGAATGGGGCGGAATCGCGGCCCGCGAGATCGTGGAACTGGCCCCGCCGGCGCCCCACGTCACGCACGTGATGGTCTGGGCCGAATACGGATTCAGCTCGAATCTGCGGCTCGCCGACTTCGCTTCGGACGGGACGTTGTTCGCCACCCACAAGGACGGCGAACTGCTCACCGCGGAGCACGGGTTCCCGCTGCGCCTGGTCGTGCCGCACCTGTATGCCTGGAAGGGCCCCAAGTGGGTCCGGGGCATCGAGTACATGACGGCGGACCGCCGCGGATTCTGGGAGGAACGCGGGTACCACAACATCGGTGACCCGTGGAGCGAGCAGCGCTACTCCTACCAGGAGGAGCCCGGGGACGGCCCCGAGCTCTGACGCTCCCGCACCGTCGTTCAGCGGTGGTGGGTGTGCACCACCGCGTGCCCCAGGCCGCGCCCGATCATCCACTTGTTGACCGGTGTCGTGACGACGAAGGCCGCTCCCAGTGCGATGGCCAGAACGGTCCAGAACATCGCGTCCGAGAGCTGGGCGTCCATGGCGCCCGGCCAGAGCGCGATCACCCCGTTGTCGATGAGCTCCATCACGGCGATGGACACGGTGTCGGCGGCCAGCGCGACCCCGACGGCCGAGCGGAGGCCCACGCCGGAGCTCAGGACCGAGCGCAGGGTCAGCGCGTAGCCGAAGAGGAACGCCAGGACGATCGCGAGCACCATCGTCGGCACGTTGCCCCAGCCGAGCGCGGTGCCGACCGTCATGCCGAGGACCTCGCCGATCGCGCAGCCGGTGAGGCAGTGCAGGGTCGCGCGCGCGGCCATGGCCCATCCGGAGCCCCCGTCGCCGTGAGTGGCGTGGTGTCCCTGATGCCTGTCGTGCGCGTGGTGTGCGTCGTGCCGCATGGTGAGCCCCGGAGTCTGGTCGCGGATTCCTGACACCTCTGCCAACCACATACCCCCCAGGGGTATTCCCGTGAGGGCTCAGCGGGTGTCCCGGAGCTCCTTCAGACGCGCCACGTCCGCCGCGTGGCCCTCCTTGCCGCCGGGTGTCTCGATGACCAGCGGCACCCCCTCGGTCGCCGGGTGGGAGAACAGCTCACGGAACGGCTCGGCGCCGATGTGGCCCGCGCCGATGTTCTCGTGCCGGTCCTTGTGGGCACCCACCACGTCCTTGGAGTCGTTGGCGTGGATCAGCTTCAGCCGTCCCTCGCCGACCGTCTCCACCAGCAGATCCAGGGTCTGCCGCATACCGAAGGGGCCGGTCAGGTCGTGGCCCGCCGCGTACACGTGGCAGGTGTCCAGACAGATCCCCAGCCTCGGGTGGGAGTCCAGGGCCTCGAAGTACGGGCCGAAGTCCCAGGTCCGCGAGCAGAGCGAGGAGCCCTGGCCTGCGGTCGACTCCAGCAGCAGGAACGGATCGTCGTCATGGGTCAGCTCGTCCAGCAGCGGGAGCATGTGCGTACGCACCTGGGCCAGGGCCTCCTCACGCGGGCGTCCGCCGGTGGCCGAGCCGGTGTGCACCACCACACCGAGGGCGCCGATGGCTCTCGCCCTGCGCAGCGAGTGGCGGAGCGACAGGACCGACCGCTCGACCGTGGCCTCGGTGTGCGACCCGAAGTTGATCAGATACGGGGCGTGGACGTACGCCGGCACGGACCCGGCCGCGCACTCCGAGCGGAACAGCTCGTCCTGCGCGGGGTTGCCGGGCGGTGTCGCCCAGCCTCGCGGATTGGCGACGAAGACCTGGACGGCTTCCGCCGCCAGCTCCCGTGCGTAGCCGAGACCGACCTTGGCCAGTCCGCCGGCCACGGGGACGTGGCCGCCTACAGGGTTGCGCATGTTCCGCCTGTCCTCGGTGGATCTACAGGGCCTTGGTCCTGATGGTGATGGTGGAGCCTTCCGCGGCCTTCTCGCCGCCCTCGACCGACTGGCTCCCGACCGTGTCGCTGAAGGAGAGGAACGGGCGGTCGACCTCGACCTCGAACCCCGCGTCCTCCAGCGCGCTCCTGGCCTCGTCGACGTCCTTCCCCGTCACGTCGGGGACCTGGAGCATGCGCGGGCCCTTGGAGACCGTCAGCTCCACCGTGTCGCCCTCGGCGGCCTCGGCACCGCTCCCGGGCGCCTGCCGGGCGATCTCGCCGGCGGCCTCGGCCGAATCGACCCGCTCGGTGAGCACCTCGCTCTCGAGACCGGCCTCGTCCAGCGCCGCCCTGGCGTCCTCGACGGAGAGTCCCGTGACGTCGGGAACGTCGACCGGGCTGCCCTTGCTGACGACCAGGGCCACCGCGGAATCGGGGTGCCGCTCGGTGCCGACGCGCGGATCCGTACGGATCACCTTGCCCCGGTCGATCTCCTCGCTGAACTCCCGGGTCACCATCCCGGGCGCGAGGCCCGTCTTCTTCAGCTCGCGCCGGGCGTCGGCGAGGGCGAGGCCCTCGACGTCGGGCACCTTCACGATCTCCGGGCCGCGCGAGATCACCAGCTTCACCGCGTCGTTGCCCCGGATCCGCTCGCCGGAGCCCGGATCGCTGCTGATGACCGTGCCGCGCTCCACCGTGTCGCTGTAGGCGCGCTCGACGCCCTTCAGGTCGAGGCCCTCGTCCGAGAGCCGCTGCTCGGCGGCGCTCTGGGTCCGGCCCAGGAGCGAGGGGACCCGGGTGAACTGACCCGAGTTGATGTACCAGACACCCGCTCCGAGCCCCAGGACCAGCAGGACGGCGACGAGCACGGCGACCGTCCCGCGCCGGCCGCGGACCGCGAAGGACCCACGTCGCCGGCGCCCCGGCTCCCCGGCCCCGGGCGGAGGCATCTCCAGCCGGCTGGTGTGGTGCGCGGTGCCCTGGCCGGCCGGGATCACCCTGGGGATCACGCTCGTACGGTCCTCGGCGGCGTCGTGCACCTCCGCGATCGCCTGCGGGGGAACCGCGTCGAGCTGCTCCTCGGTGAGGTCCGCGCGTATCTCGCGGGACCTCGCGAGGAGGGCCACCGCGTCGGCCGGACGCAGCTCGGGGTCGCGCGCCGTGGCGACGGCCACCAGGTCGTCGAGACCGGCGGCCAGGCCCGGGACGGCACCGGACGGCGCGGGGACGTCCTGGTTGAGGTGCTGGTAGATGACCTGGGCGGCCGTGTCCCCGGCGTGGGGCTTGCCGCCGGTCAGCATCTCGTAGAGCACCACACCGCAGGCGTAGACGTCGGAGCGGGTGTCGGCCGTGCCCTGCTCGATCTGCTCCGGGGCGAGATACGAGACCGTGCCCAGCAGCGAGCCGGTGGTGTCCGTGGCGGTCCCCACGGCGCGTACGAGTCCGAAGTCCGCGACCTTCACCCTGCCGTCGTCCCCTATCAGGACGTTCTCCGGCTTCATGTCGCGGTGGACGAATCCCGCGCGGTGCGCCGCGCCGAGGGCGGCCAGCACCGGTTCGAGGATGTCCAGGGCGGCACGGGGCTGCAGCGCCCCCCGCTCGCGCAGGACGTCACGCAGGGTGCACCCGGCGACGTACTCCATCGCCAGGTAGACGTACGCGCCCTGGGCGCCCTGGTCGAAGACACCCACCACGTTGGGGTGGGCGAGCCGGGCGACGGACTTGGCCTCGCGGATGAAGCGCTCGACGAACGCGGCGTCGGTCGCCAGCGCCGGGTGCATCACCTTGAGGGCGAGCACCCGGTCGAGCCGGGTGTCCACGGCCCGGTAGACCGTGGCCATACCGCCGACGGCGATGCGCGCATCGATGCGATAGCGGCCGTCGAGCAGCTGCCCGACCAAGGGGTCCTGGAGGGTCGTGTCCACGGGGCGAGTCTACGAGCTGCCACGGACACCACGGATGGGCCGGGGCTCCCAGGGGCCGATCCGGTGCGGAGCCGTGACAGGGGCATGCACGTGCTGTGACCGGGGGGTGCCCGCCGGTGTCGGGATGCGCGCGCTGTGACCCGGGGACGCCCGCCGGTGTCAGGGCGCACGTGCCGTGACCGGCTACGCCCGCCGGTCTCCGGATCAGAAAGCCGGACGCTCCGGATCCAGCACCGCGCGGCCCTCCGTGGGGGAGGAGGCCTCGGCGAAATGGCGGCGGGGGATCCGCCCCGCCCGGTGGGCGAGCCGTCCGCCGTCCACCGCGTACCGCATCGCGGCCGCCATCAGCTCGGGCTCCTGCGCCCGGGTCACCGCCGAGGCGAGCATCACGGCGTCACAGCCCAGCTCCATCGCCAGCGCCGCGTCCGACGCGGTCCCCGCGCCCGCGTCCAGGATCACGGGGACCTCGGCCTGCTCGGTGATCAGCTGGAAGTTGTGGGGGTTGCGGATGCCGAGCCCGGATCCGATGGGCGAGCCCAGCGGCATGATCGCCGCGCACCCCACGTCCTGGAGCTTGCGGGCCATGACCGGGTCGTCATTGGTGTACGGCAGGACCGTGAAGCCGTCGTCGACGAGGATCTCGGCGGCGTCCAGCAGCTCGATCGGATCGGGCAGCAGGGTCCGCTCGTCGGCCACCACCTCCAGCTTGATCCAGTGGGTGCCCAGCGCCTCCCTGGCCAGCCGCGCGGTCAGCACGGCCTCGCCGGCGGTGAAACAGCCCGCGGTGTTCGGCAGGACCTGGATGGAGAGGCGTTCCAGTACGGAGAGGACCGAGCCCTGCACGGTCGGGTCGAGCCGGCGCATCGCCACGGTCGTCAGCTCCGTGCCCGAGGCGATCAGGGAGCGTTCCAGCACGTCGAGGCTGGGAGCCCCGCCGGTCCCCATGATCAGCCGGGACGTGAACGCGGTGGACCCGAGCGTGAAGAGATCGTCGGACATGGTCAGCCTCCCTGGACGGCGGTGAGGACCTCGACGCGGTCGCCGTCGAGGAGGGCGGTGGCCGACCACTGGCCACGGGGGACGACGGCCTCGTTGACCGCGGCGGCGACCCCGGAGGGCGCTCTGGTCAGCGCCGCGACCAGGGTGTCCAGCGAGGTGCCGGCGGGGACGGTGCGGTGGTCCCCGTTGACGGAGACCTGGACGGGGTCTGCGGAAGGCGCGGGTTGTGTCATGCGGGCTGCTCCTGCTGCGCGGGGTCGGTGTCTTCGGGGGACGGGGCCGGGGAGTGCCCCGGGAGGGCACCGGCCGGGGCGAAGCGGCGCGGTGCGAAGGGACGGCCCAGCTCGGGCAGCTCACCGGTGGTGAGCACGTGGGCCATCACGTCTCCGGTGACGGGGGTCAGCAGCACCCCGTTGCGGTGGTGCCCGGTGGCGAGGTGGAGGCCGGCCAGCGCTGTGGGGCCCAGCAGCGGCGCGTTGTCCGGGGAGGCGGGACGCAGGCCGGCCCGCGTCTCGGTCAGCGGCAGCTCGGTGATGCCGGGCATCAGTTCGTGGGCGTCCCGCAGCAGCTCGTAGACCCCTCCCGCGGTGACGGTGGTGTCCCAGCCCAGCTCCTCCGTGGTCGCCCCCACCACCAGCTCACCGTTGGCCCGCGGCACGAGGTAGACGTGGCTGCCGCGCACGACGGCCCGCACCGTCCTGCTGAGGAAGGGGGCGTACGCCGGAGGCACTGTCAGCCGCAGGACCTGCCCCTTGACCGGGCGTACGGGGGGCACGACCGCTTCGGGTATCCCCTCCAGCCGGCCGCTCAGACTGCCTCCGGCGAGCACCACCTGGCCGGCCGCGAGCTCCGTACCGTCCGCCAGGACCGCTCCCGTCGCACGGCCGCCGGTGACGGAGAGCCGCTGGACCCAGGCGCGGCGGAACACCACCCCCGCCCGCTCGCACGCCGTCACCAGCGCCGAGGCCAGCCGCCGCGGATCCACCTGGTGGTCGCCGTCGACGCGGAGCCCGCCGCGCACGCCGGGTGCGAGCATCGGCTCCAGGCGCCGGCACTCACGGCCGGTGAGCCACTCGGACTCCAGCCCCGAACGCAGCTGCAGGGCGTGCAGCTCCCGCAGATGCGCGCGGTCGTCGGAGTCCAGCGCCACGGAGAGCGTGCCGCAGGCGCGGAAGCCGGTCTCCTGCCCGCTCGCCTCCTCCAGCTCGCTCACGAACTCCGGATAGCGCGCCGCGGACGCCACGTTGAGGCCGAGCAGCATCTGCTCGCCGTAGTGGAGCTCGGTGACGGCGGCGAGCATCCCGGCCGCCACCTGGGCGGCCCCGCCGCCGGGGTCCGGATCGGCCAGTGTGGTGCCCAGGCCGCGCTGGGCGGACCGCCAGGCCGTCACCAGACCGATGATGCCGCCCCCGACGACAAGGACGTCGGAACTCTGTGCGGAGATGCGCATGGGCGTCCAGCCCCTCCCTTCGCCGGCATGACCCGGATCAGGTTCGTACGGTCGGAGGCCGGTCAGCCTCCCTCTCAGCCCGGTGCGTCCGGACTCCCGCGAGTGTCTTACGGTGGCCAGCCTAGACCCCGCCGGCCGCAGTCAGTAAGGGAGCCGCCCCCATGGCCCGTTCGCTCGACGGACTCGTCCTCTCCCCGGTCGCCGACCAGGCCCCCGGACAGGTCGGCACCCGGACCCGCTTCACCTACCACGAGCAGGACGGCCGGATCTGGGCCGAGTACGAGGGCGGCGACATCGTCCGCGGACATCTCGTGGGCACCCGGGAGGCGGACACCCTGGACTTCCGCTACGTCCAGTTGAAGCCGGACGGGACGACCTCCTCGGGGCACTGCGTATCGGCCGTCACGGACCTCGCCGACGGCCGTGTCCGCCTGGACGAGAGCTGGGAGTGGGAGTCCCGGGAGGGCAGCGGGACGAGCGTGGTGGAGGAGCTCGCCGACTGACCTCGCGTCAGGTGATTAGGGTGGACGGGTGAGCGAGCAGACGCAGGACGAGGCGACGGAACACGCGTCGCGCGGAGTCGTGATCGTGGGCGCGGGCATGGCCGGCGTGCAGACGGCCGTGGCCCTGCGCGAACAGGGCTTCACGGGACCGGTCACCCTGATCGGCGCCGAACCCCACCAGCCGTACGACAGACCGCCCCTGTCCAAGGCGGTCCTGCTCGGGAAGGCCGAGGACTCCGCCTTCGACGTCGACTTCGAGGCGCTGGGCATCACGCTGCGCCTGGGGCTCGACGTGGCCGGCCTGCGCGCCGGAGCGCACGAACTGGACACCGAGCAGGGGCCCGTCGCCTACGACGTGCTGGTCCTCGCCACCGGAGCGGAACCCGTCGGTCTGCCCGGTTCCGAGGGCGTGCCCGGCGTGCACCTGCTCCGCACCCTCGACGACGCCGCGCGGCTGCGGCCCGTCCTGGAGCGGCAGCACGACGTGGTCGTGGTCGGGGCGGGCTGGATCGGGGCCGAGTTCGCCACGGCCGCGCGCGCGGTCGGCTGCGCGGTGACCGTCGTCGAGGCCGCCGACCGCCCCCTGGCGGGCACCATGCCCGCCGAGGTCGCCGCTCCGATGGCGGCCTGGTACGCCGAAAGCGGAGCCGAGCTCCTCACCGGCGCTCGGGTCGCCCGGGTCGAACAGGGCGCCGTCCACCTCACGGACGGCCGGGTGGTCCCCGCCGGAGCGGTGGTCGTGGGCATCGGAGCCCGGCCCGCCACCGCCTGGCTCGCGGACTCGGGCATCGCGCTCGGCCCGGACGGCTCGGTCATCGCGGACAGCTCCCTCCGCTCCTCGCTGCCCGACGTCTACGCGGTGGGTGACTGCGCCTCCTTCCCGTCCGCCCGCTACGGGGAGCGGCTGATGGTCCACCACTGGGACAACGCCCTCCAGGGGCCCCGGACGGTCGCCGCCGCGCTCGCGGACGGAGTGGCCAGGGTGTACGACCCGGTGCCCTACTTCTGGTCCGAGCAGTTCGGGCGCTTCGTGCAGTACGCCGGCCATCACGCCGGTGCCGACACCCTGCTGTGGCGCGGCGACCCGCAGGAGCCCTCCTGGACGGTCTGCTGGCTGCGCGGAGGGGTCCTGGTGGCGCTGCTGGCCGTCGGCCGCCCGCGCGACCTGGCACAGGGGCGCAAGCTGGTCGAAGCGGGCGCGCGAATCGATCCGGAGCGGGCCGCGGACTCCTCCGTACCGCTGAAATCGACGGCCCTCTAGGGTCAGGCACGGCCTCGTGCGCCCGGCCCGGCTACCGACTGTCGGTCCGGGATGGCACGCTTGTCCTTGTGACCGGAATTGACGCAAAGATCGATGCTCTCGTCCCCGCCTGGCTCCACCTTCCCGACATCGCGGAAATGCTCGATGTCGAGGTGACGCGCGTACGCCAGCTGGTCAAGGAAGGCCAGCTCATCGCCGTACGCCGTGGTGAGAACCGGACGCTCCAGGTGCCTGCCGCCTTCATCGACGGCGACAAGGTGGTCAAGGGTCTCGCAGGGACCCTGACGCTCCTGAGGGACGACGGCTACAACGACGAAGAGATGCTGGACTGGCTCTTCACCCCCGACCCGACCCTGCCCGGCACCCCCGCGCAGGCCCTGAGCGAGAATCGCGGTACGGAGGTGAAGCGCCGGGCCCAGGCGCTCGCCGTCTGACGGGAGAGCCGTGAGCGGGTGCGGGCCGTGGCACACACGGCCCGCACTCCGCGTCACCGGTGTCCGCGGGCACGGCGGCTCATCCACGTACCGGGCGGGGCGCCGTACGAGCGACGCTTCGCCGCATCAGTGATCCATCGACGTACCGACGGGGGAAATCACCATGTCCGCTCCTCGCTCCCAGCTCTCCGGCGCCCGGCTCTACCTGTGCACGGACGCCCGTAAGCGGCAGGGAGACCTCCCCGAGTTCCTCGACGCCGCGCTGTCCGGCGGAGTGGACATCGTGCAGCTGCGCGACAAGGGCATGGAGGCGGCCGAGGAGCTGGAACACCTCGCGGTGTTCGCCGACGCCTGCAAGCGCCACGGCGCGCTCCTCGCGGTGAACGACAGGGCGGACGTCGCCCATGCCGTCGGCTCCGACGTGCTCCACCTCGGCCAGGGCGATCTGCCCGTGCCCGCCGCCCGCGGAGTCGTCGGCGGCGACGTGGTGATCGGGCGCTCCACCCATGCCGAGGCAGAGGTCGACGCCGCCGTCGCCCAGGAGGGCGTCGACTACTTCTGCACGGGTCCCTGCTGGCCCACCCCGACCAAGCCCGGCCGGCACGCCCCGGGCCTGGGCCTCGTGCGCTACGCCGCGTCGCTCGGCACCACGCGGCCGTGGTTCGCCATCGGCGGGATCGACGCGGGCAACCTCGACGAGGTGCTGGACGCCGGTGCGCGCAGGGTCGTCGTCGTCCGGGCGATCACCGAGGCGGCGGACCCGGCCGGGGCGGCGGCCTCGCTGGCGCGACGCATCCGGGACCGCGCACTCTGAACCGGGCGGACGGTGTCCGTCGGGCGGTTGTCCGAGGGGTGGACAAAATCCACCTCATTCCGGTCAATCCGCCCCGTGTGGTTGGGGTACCGCCGGGCCCTGGTTAACCTCCCAGTATGGCCCTTGGCACACCTTCCACCAGGACAGATCACGCGCGCACCGTGCGTGAGCTGCTCGCGACCGGCGAGACGTCGTTCTCGTTCGAGTTCTGGGCGCCCAAGACCGAGAAGGGCGAGCGGAATCTCTGGAACGCCCTGCGCCGGGTCGAGGCGGTGGGACCGAGCTTCGTCTCCGTGACGTACGGGGCCGGCGGTTCCACCCGTGCGGGGACGGTCCGGGCGACCCAGCAGATCGCCGCGGACTCCACTCTCACCCCGGTCGCGCACCTCACCGCGGTCGACCATTCCGTCGCCGAGCTGCGCAACATGGTGGGGCAGTACGCCGACGCCGGTATCCGCAACATCCTCGCGGTGCGGGGCGACCCGCCCGGCGACCCGATGGGCGAGTGGGTCGAGCATCCCCAGGGCGTCCGGTACGCGGCGGATCTCGTCCGGCTGATCAAGGAAGCCGGTGATTTCTGCGTCGGCGTCGCGGCATTTCCCGAAATGCATCCGCGGTCGGCCGACTGGGACTCGGACATCGCCCATTTCGTGGACAAGTGCCGCGCCGGTGCCGACTACGCGATCACCCAGATGTTCTTCCAGCCGGAGAGCTATCTGCAGATGCGTGACCGGGTGGTCGCTGCGGGTTGCGACACCCCGGTCATTCCCGAGGTGATGCCGCTCACCAGCGTGAAACAGCTGGAGCGTTTCGCGCAGCTCAGCAACGCGTCCCTGCCTTCCTCGCTGAAAGAGCGTATCCACGCCGCGAAGGACGACCCGGCCGCTGTACGCTCCATTGGCATCGAGTTCGCCACGGAGTTCTGCGCGAAACTGCTCTCCGAGGGTGTCCCGGGGCTGCACTTCATCACGCTCAACAACTCGACGGCGACACTCGAGATCTACGAGAATCTCGGACTGCACAAGCAGTCGTGACCGGCCGTACCCGCCACCAACCGGGGCGGTGGCCGTAGGAGGGGGCGGGCGTGGGCTGGACGGTCCTCTACATCGCATTCGGCATAGTGGCGTTGTGGCTGCTGGGCGAGGTGCTGCTGCAGTACAAGGCACGCCTGCGCTGGCGGCTCCTCGCCTTCGGCGGCTTCCTCGGTGTGGTCCTCGGTGTCCTGATCCCCTCGGTGCTGGTGATCGCCCTGGGCGCGATCGCCTTCGCCACGGGCCAGACGTATGTGACGCTCTCCTTCAGGCGTGGCTTCTCGACGGGATGGGCCATAGGCGGCAGCCCCGGTGAGAGCCGCCGTCGCCGTGGGGCCGGCGGCCGGAAGCCGACCCTCGAAGTCTCCGGCCTGGAGTACGAGGGGGCTGCACAGACCGAGGCCCAGGACGCGGAGGCCGGTCCTTCGGCGGTCTACGAACCCGAGCCGATGCCGGACGACACCGGCCAGTACGGCATCTACACCGACCCCGCACCGGCCGGCCGCGACGACCACCAGCAGGGCGAGCAGCAGCCGCAGTACGCCGCCTACGACCCGCACACCGGCTACGGCCAGCCGGCCGCCCAGGACCCCTACGCCGCTCAGGGCGGCTATCAGGACCAGGGTGGCTACCAGCACCAGGGTGGCTACCAGGATCAGGGCGGCTATCAGGATCAGGGCACCTACGCGGCGCAGTACGACTACGGCACGGACCAGGCGGGCTACGCCGCCTACTCCGACCCCTACATCGGCACGAACACCACCACGGGCACCGGGCAGTACACCGCCTACGACAACACCTACGGCGACGGCAACGGCCACGACGCCTCGTACGGCAGCGGGCAGCAGCCCGCGGATCCGTACGCCGGGCAGTACACCGACACCCCGCCCGGCGGGGTCTGGGTCCCGCAGCAGCGCGAGAGCGACCAGTACCACCCCCCGCTGCCACCGGAGGCTCCCGTCCAGCCCGCTCCGTACGGCAACGGCAACGGCTACGACACCGGCCAGAACGAGCAGTACCGCTACTGAGCCGACCGCTCCAGCGGCCCACCGCCCGGCTGCACCGGCGGACGGCACGGCGTGCCGTCCGCAGGGCTCTTACCGGGAGCCACGGAAGTCGTCACCCTCCACGACGAGTCCGGCGACCAGGGCGCCCGACATCCCCGCGTGGGCCGTCCCGCCGCCCGGATGGGACCAGCCGCCCGCCAGGTACAGGCCCGGAAGCGGGCTGCGGTTCCCGGAGTGCAGATACGCGCCCCCGGCTCCGGCCAGGGCCGGAGCCGGCACCGAGCCACCCTCCGCGCCGGTGTCGGCCGCGGTCTCGGCGGGCGTACGCACCTCGGCGTGGAGGATCCGCTCACGCAGCCCGGGAACGGCCTCGGCCGCACGGCCGATCACCGTGTCCGCGTACCGCTCGCGCAGAGCCCCGTCCGTCCAGTCGACCGGACCGTGGGGTGCCACCGTCACCACCAGGGTCACGGCCTCGTGCTCCTCGTCGGGGCGGGTGGCCGGGTCGTCCGGGCGCAGCACCGTCACCGTGGGCCGCTCCGCCGTCCGTCCGCCGAACACCGCCTCCTGCTCCGCACCCGGATCCCCGGTGTGCACCACCGTCCGGTGCACCGCGCCGGCCTCCCGGGCGCCGCGCAACGACAGCAGGACGAGGAAGCGGCCCGGAACCGGGGCAGTGTGGGACGCCCCCGCGGGCGGCTCCTCCCGGACCGGCAGGAGGCCGGGCGCCGGCTGCGCGCCCAGGACCACATGATCGGCCTCCACGCTCGTGCCGTCCGCCAGCTCGATCCCTGCCGCCCTGCCGTCCTTCTCGGAGACCCGGACCACCTCGGCGCCGAGGACGAACTCCACCTTGCGGGCCAGACAGCGCTCGTACACCGCGTCGGCCAGCGCGCGCATGCCCCCGGCGACGTACCAGCTGCCGAACGTCTCCTCCATGTACGGCAGGAGGGCGGCGGCCGCCGGAGCGCGGCGCGGGTCGAGCCCGTACGACAGGGCGTACCCGTCGAGCAGGGCGGCCAGGCGGGGGTCGGCCAGCTCCCAGGCACCCACCTCCGCCGGCGTCCCCGCCTGCCGGGCGGCGCGCAGCAGCCTGCGCCGGCGCACCGCGGGGTAGGGGTCGCGGCCCAGCGGCTGCCGGTCCTCGGGCAGCGGCTCCTCCAGGAGCGGCCTGCGCGACCGGTTCCAGGCGGTGCCCGCCCGGTCCAGGAAGTCCCCCCAGCGTGCTCCCGCGCCCTCACCGAGCGACCGGTCCAGCGCGGTGACCACCCCGGCCCGCGAGGCGTTGGGCAGCGACACCGCGGTGCCGTCGGCGAAGAGGTGACGGCTCGCCGGGTCGACCTGGGTGAGCGTCACGCACTGCTCCAGGCTCTCCCTGCCCGTCTTCACGAACAGGTCGCGGTAGACCGCGGGCAGGTGCAGCAGGCCGGGGCCGGTGTCGAAGACGAAGCCCTCACGGGCATACCGGCCGAGCGAGCCGCCGTGGGTCTCCGAGCGCTCGTACACCGTCACCCGGTGGCCTGCCACGGAGAGCCGGGCTGCCGCCGCCATCGCGCCGGTGCCGGCGCCGATCACCGCAATTCGTGCCATGTCAGTGACCCTAAGGGGTGCCACCGACAGTTCATTCGTGAGGCCGGTGCCTGCCCGCTCCGGCCAGGCGTCTCTCCTCGCGCCGCTGTGCCCTGCGGCGCCGGAACCTGCGGATCCGGGAGGCGAGGAAGGCCAGTATCGCCAGGCCGAGCAGGAGCAGGACCCCGGCGACGACGGCCGCCGCCACCGGGTTGAAGACCGCGAAGGTGATGATCCCGGCGACGCCGAGGTCCTCCGCCACGCTGACCCCGATGTTGCTGAACGGCTCCGGGGAGGTGTTGACCGCCATCCTGGTGCCGGCCTTCACCAGATGGCTCAGCAGCGCGGTGGACCCTCCCACGGCGCCCGCCGCGAGCTCCGGCAGCGATCCGCTCTCACCGGCGAGCAGCGCCGCGACGACCGCCCCGGACACGGGCCGGACCACCGTGTGCGCCGTGTCCCACGCCGAGTCCACGTACGGGATCTTGTCGGCCACCGCCTCGAACAGGAAGAGCACCCCGGCGGTCACGAGCACATCGGTGCGCTGCAGCGACTCGGGCACCTCGTCGGTGAGGCCCGTCGCTCCGAAGATGCCGAAGAGCAGGACCACCGCGTAGGCGTTGATCCCGCTCGCCCAACCACTCGTGAACACCAGGGGGAGTACGGACACGGACGCGATCGTAACCAGTCGGTGCCGGGCGTGGGTGGGCCCTGACGCACAGGGCTGAGTATCCCTACCTAGTGCGGGAGATGAGTAGGGATGCGGATGGGCCCCCACCTGCGGGGACGGAAGAGTGGTGACCACGGAAGGGGCGCGGCGCCAGGACCGCCGGCACGGGGCGGCGGAACGGCACGGCACCCCTGACGTAACGGGGGCGCACGACGCGGGGCTCCGGGACCACGGGGGACACGGGGTCACGGGGGAGGGCTCCGCGGCGGTACGGCACGCCGGCCGGGTGGAATTCGGGGGGATCGAATTCCACCCGGCCGGCGTGCCCGTGTCCGCGGGCCTCGCCGGAACGGCGGCTCAGCGTCCGCTGACCCGGCCGTGCAGCAGCAGGGAGAGGGCGGAGTGGACGTCGTCGATCGTCCGCTCGGGCTGGAACGCCTGCCAGTCGAGGGCGGCGACGAGGACCATGCCGACGAGTGCGGCGGCCGTCAGCTGGATGTCGATCTCCTCGCTGAGCTCACCGGCGGCGACGCCCTCCCGGAGCACCCCCTCGACCACGGCGACCGCCTCCTGACGCAGCACCAGGAGGGTCGACTGCCAGGCGCGGTTGGTGCGCCAGAGCTCGGCGACGTAGAGCTGGGTGAAGGCCGGGTAGCGGTCGATGAAGACGAGACCGGCCCTGATCATCGCGTCCAGCGCCTCCACGCGGGTGCCGCCCCGCGCCTCCGTGGAGTCGGCGGCGGACCGCAGCGACTGGGTGAGGAGCCCCACCCCGTGGCGCAGCAGTTCCTCGAAGAGCTCGGTCTTGCTCTTGAAGTTGTAGTAGACCGTGCCCTTGGCGACCCCGGCGCGCTCGGCGATCTCGTCCACCGTCGTCGCGGAGAACCCCTTCTCGGCGATGAGGGTCACCGCCGCCTCGTAGAGCTTCTGCCGGGTGACCTGGCGGCGCGTGGTGCTACTGCTGTCCATGCCCCCGATTCTCACAGGTCCGGGAGCGGTCACAGACTCAGCTCCGGGTGGAGCCGGTCCAGGGTCCACACCTGCTTGCGGCGGGCGGATACGGCGGTCAGAGCCAGCGCGCCGGCGGTGAAGGCCAGCAGCACGGCGCAGCCCTGCCAGGCCGGGCCCAGGCCGCCGCCCGTGATCAGCCGGCGCAGTCCGTCCACCACGTAGGTCATCGGCAGGTACGGGTGTATCGCCCCGAAGAACCCCGGGCTGGTCTGGACGGGGTACGTGCCCCCGGCCGAGGTCAGCTGGAGCATCAGCACCGCGAGGACGAGAATCCTGCCCGCCGCGCCGAAGCGGGCGTTGAGCCACTGCACGATCGCGGCGAAACAGCAGGTCACCAGCGCCAGGAAGCCGATCGTGCCGGCGGCGTGCGTCATCTGCAGACCGAGCCGCCAGTGGAGGACGGACATCAGCGCGGCGACCTGGAGGAGGCCGATGGCGGCGACCGGCAGCCAGCCCGCGAGAGCGATGCGCCAGGCCGGAGCTCCGGCCGCCAGCGCACGCCGGTTGAGCGGCTGGATCAGCATGTACGCCACCATCGCGCCCACCCACAGCGAGAGCGGGATGAAGTACGGGGCGAAGCCGGTGCCGTAGTTGGGTGCGGCGTGCAGCGAGGAGGAGGCCAGGCGCACGGGATCGGACATGACCCCGGTACGGGCGTCGCGGTCCTCCTCGTCGTAGTCGGGGATCTTGCCGACACCGTCGTTCAGCCCCTGGGCGAGCGTCGCGGAGCCGTCACCCAGCCGGTACAGGCCGCTCTTCAGGGTCGTGGCGCCCGACTTGAGCTTCGTCACGCCGGCGTCCAGGTCCCCGGCTCCCGTCTTCGCGGTCCCGAGGCCGGTGTGGAGGGCGTCGGCACCCGTGGCGACCTTGTGCGCCCCGGTGTTGAGCGCGTTGATCCGGGCGACGGCCGACTCCAGATCCGTGTCCAGGTGCGGTGAACGCTTCGCCAGGGCGTCGGCCTGCTTCTGCAGGGTGGTCAGCCGCGCGCGCAGCTTCGTCAGGTCGCCCTTCTGGTTCGTGACCAGGGCGTTCACGTCGTCGGAGACCTCGGCGACATCCGCCGCCGCGGTCCTGGCGCGTTTCAGCTGCGGGCAGACGCCGGGGTCGGGCAGGGCCTGCTCCTCGCAGCGGAGGCGGTAGACCTCGTCCAGGTCGTCGGAGGCCGCGTGGGCGGCGGCCGAGGCGGTGGGCGCCGCCTCGGCCAGCAGGTCGAGGTTGTCCCGTACGGCCTTCGAGGAGTCGGAGACCAGGCGGGCGGTGTCCCCGATGGCCTTGCCGTTGTCCTTCAGGAACGGGCGCACGTCCTCGGCGACCGCGTTGACCTTGTCGGCGAGCAGCTGGGTGCCGCCGGCGACCTGCCGGGACCCCGTCTCGAGGTCGCCCGCGCCCTTGTTCAGACGGGTGATTCCGGTGGAGAGCCGGCCGCTGCCCGACTTGGCGTCCTTGAGCCCGTCCGCGAGGTCCTCGGAGCCCTTCTTCGCCTTGGTGAGGCCGCTCTCCAGGTCGTCGGCCCCCTTGGCGGCCTTCGCGGTCGCGTCGTGCAGGCCGGAGAAGTTGATGAAGATCCGGTCCAGGAATCCTCGCGAGGCCTTGGCCGACGCGGCGCTGCGTACCTCGGCGAAGACCGTCCTGGAGATCTGCCCGACGATGTAGTTGTTCGCGTCGTTCGTACGTACCCGCAGGGCGCCGGTGCCGGGGGAGTCCCCGGCGCTCGAAGCGATCCGCTCGCTGAAGTCCGACGGCATGGTCAGTGAGAGGTAGTACGTCCCGTCCTCGACGCCCCTCTCGGCCTCGGCGGAGCCGACCTGGTGCCAGTCGAAGACCTTGGAGTCGAGCAGCCGGCCGGTGATCTCGTCACCGGCCGCGAGGTGTTCGCCCCCGGCGCCGGCGCCCTTGTCGTTGTTGACGAGCGCGACGGGGATGCGGTCGAGCCGCCCGTAGGGGTCCCAGAACGACCAGAGGTACAGCGCTCCGTACAGCAGGGGCAGCAGGAGGAGTGCCACGAGCGCGGCGCGCGGCATCCGGCCCCTGCCGAACCGTCGCAGCTCAAGCGCGGCCAGCTTCGGCGATCGCATCGGCCGTCCCCTTTCCGGTGGTCGTGTCGTCGCCGGGTGCAGCCGCGGCGGGTTCTTCTCCGGGCGGTTCGTCGCCCGGCGGTTCCTTCCCGGCCGGTTCCTCCTCGGCCGGTTCTTCACCTGCCGCCGGGCGGGTACGGACGGTGAGTGCGTCCTCCGGAGCCTCACTGCACACGGCCAGCACCGTGGTCCCGTCCGCGGCGAGGCCGCGCAGCAGCTCCCAGGCCAGGGCGCGGTCCGTGACGGAGAGCTTGAGGTCGGTGTCGTCGACGGCGAGGAGCCGCGGACGGCTCATCAGGGCCAGGGCGACGGAGAGGCGGAGGGCCTCCAGGCGCTCCAGGTCCCGCACGGAGGTCCGTTCGGCCTTGGGCAGGGTCGCGGTGTCCAGACCCGCGGCCTCCAGCGCGCCGTCCACCGTCGCCCGGGCCGTGGCGGCCCGCTCGGCGCGGGGGCGCAGC
Organism: Streptomyces sp. NPDC057287; assembly: GCF_042667905.1. NCBI lineage: Bacteria > Bacillati > Actinomycetota > Actinomycetes > Kitasatosporales > Streptomycetaceae > Streptomyces > Streptomyces sp. NPDC057287. The sequence goes on from NZ_JBHUYV010000007.1 coordinate 294,563, forward strand.
AGGGAGCGCAGCGAGCCGTCGAAGCGGCGCCGCAGGAGGGCCCGCTCCCGCAGGTGTTCGGCGACGGTGAGGGAGGGGTCCAGTTCGCTGACCCCGGGGACCGGTCCCAGTGCGCTGAATCGGCGTACGGCGGCGAGACGGCCGGGCAGGTGCTCGCCACCCACCTCGGCGTGGCCCTGCGTGGAGCGCATCCGGCCGGTGAGCGCGAGGAGCAGACAGGTGCGGCCCGAGCCCGAGGGGCCCTCGACCGCGACGAGCGATCCGGGTGGGGCGGTGAACCCCACGCCCCGGAAGGCCCACCCGCGCGGTCCCTTCAGTCCGAAGCCGTCGGCGCTCAGCGCCGCCCCGTGCGGGCTGCTCACATCCCCACCCCATTTTTTTTGCACTGACTGGTCAGTGCAAAAAGCTAACCCGAACTCGCGCTCGAAGCAAAGTGCCTGATCGGGGGCAGGCTCTGAGGGATTGTCAGTGGCGGCCGTCACGATGGACACATACGGCCACGGAGCCGTCACGCGACGACAGGAGGCTCGTCATGGCCAGCTCGTCCGCAGCCGCCGCCCCGCGGCGCCGCACAGGCAGCCCTGCCCCCTCACCGACCGGTCCGGCAACCGACGTCCACCCCGTTCTGCGCCGCACCACGGCGCCGCCCGCCGCTCTCGACCTGCTCGCCAAGGCCCACGCGGGCCTGGACGAGGCCGCCGTACTGGACGTGCCCAACGAGCGGTACGCCACCGCGCACCTCGCGGCGCTGCGCACCGCGGCCGCCGTGCTCGCCGCCCGCGGCCGGCCCGAGACCGGCAGCCGCCGCAAGGAGCGGATTCGCAGCGCCTGGGAGGTCCTTCCGGACATCGCGCCGGAACTCGCCGAGTGGAGCGCCCTCTTCGCCTCCGGAGCCGCCCGCAGGGCCCGGGCGGAGGCGGGCATACCCGGCGCGGCCACCGGTCGCGACGCCGACGACCTGCTGCGCGACGCGGCCATGTTCCTGCGCCTGGTCGAGCGGCTGCTGTCCCTCCAGCCCGTCCTTCCGCAGCCCCGGAGGGACGGGACCGGGCGGCGGCCCGAAGCGGAGTGACCGCGAGGGCGGTGCGAGGCAATAGGGTGGAGAGCACCCGTACCACCTGCACCGTTCACGCTCCGCCGTCCGTGGCGGCACCGTGCCGAGGAGTCAACTGCCGTGTCGGACCAGCTGCGCCCCCGTGCCTCCCTCCGTACCGCCGTGGTCTGGGAGGTCCTCAAGGACGCTCTCGAGCGCCGGGTCAAGGCGACCGGCAGGGAAGCCCTGGATGTGCTGGACACCGGCGGCGGCACCGGCAATTTCGCCGTGCCCGTCGCCCGGCTCGGCCACCGGGTCACCGTCGTCGACCCCAGCCCGAACGCCCTGTTCGCGCTGGAGCGCCGGGCCGAGGAGGCAGGCGTCGCCGACCGCGTCCGCGGTGTCCAGGGTGACGTCCTCGGCCTGTTCGAGGTCGTGGAGCGCACCGGCTACGACGCGGTTCTGTGCCACGGCGTCCTGGAGTACGTGGACGACCCCGCCGAAGGCGTACGGAACGCGGTCGACGCCCTCCGCCCGTCCGGTGCGCTCTCCCTGCTCGGCGCCGGCATCGGCGGCGCCGTCCTGGCCAGGGCGCTGGCCGGACACTTCGCCGAGGCCCGTCAGGCGCTGACGGACCCCGCGGGGCGCTGGGGCGACGGCGACCCCGTGCCCCGCAGGTTCACCGCCGACCAGCTGACCGCACTGGTCGCCGACGCGGGTATGGAGGTCGGCGCGGTCCACGGCGTACGGGTCTTCGCCGACCTCGTGCCGGGCGTACTCGTGGACACCGAACCGGGCGCGATGGAGGAGCTGCTCAGGCTGGAGGCAGCCGTCGCGGAGCTGCCGGCCTTCCATTCGGTGGCGACCCAGCTGCACGTTCTCGGGGAGAAGCGCCCCTGAGCGCTGCGGGGGACACTGGTGGAGTAAGCGCGCCGGGCGGCCGGAGCCCGGCTGATCAGCAACGCAGCTGCAGACGGAGTACCGCTGAGAACACCCGATCGGGCCGGGAGCCCCGTATGATCGGGTGACACCATCCGGCATGACGGATCGGAGGTCGGGGAATCTACGCCTCAGCAGCCGAGCCGAATTGGCGGTCCGGACTGGCTATGGCTAGAGGGCGGGTTTCACGGGGGCGAATCCCTGCCTATCCTGGAAGGGCCGCATACCGGTCGCCCCCGCGGCCGACGACGAGGAGGACTCCGTGCCGCTCTCGGAGCACGAGCAGCGAATGCTCGAGCAGATGGAGCGAGCGCTGTACGCCGAAGATCCCAAGTTCGCTACAGCGCTTGAGGGAAGCGGGCTGCGCAGGTACACCCGGCGACGGGTCTACCAGGCGGTAGCCGGTTTTCTGGTGGGTATCGCGCTCCTCATGGCCGGAATGGTTTTCCAGCAGACCTGGGTCAGCGTGGCGGGATTCCTCGTCATGCTGGGCTGTGCCGTGCTGGCGGTCACCGGATGGCGCAAGGCGCCGAAGCCCGGTGAGCAGCAGCCGGCGGGGAGTGCGAGCGGGGGCGGAGGCGAACGCCGACATCCCAGGCAGCGCCGGTCGATGATGAACCGGATCGAACAGCGGTGGCAGCGCCGCCGCGACGAACAGGGCCAGTGAGCGTTCCGTGTCCCGGCCGGCGGCGGGCAGCCCCGGCCTCCGGACGCGGAATGCGCACACAGAGAACTTGACGCTGGACCTCACGGGTGAGGGGCGGTCGCTTCGCAGCGACCGCCCCTCACGCGTCCGCCCCTGACGGGCGGCCCGGACCACGGACAGACCAGGACGTCCGGAGGCCGGGGCTCCAGCCCTTGTAGGCGGGACCCGGAGGGGTTCGAAGCAGCTCCCGGAAGCCGGGGCCGGCCGAAGCCGGTCCCCCGGATCCCGGGACGCCGGCCGACGCCGGTCCCCGGATCCCGGGGGAATCAGCCCTGCTGCCGTGACGGCCGGCGCAGCCGCGCCGCCCAGCGATCACGTCCCACACGCTCCGACCACCGGCGGCCGAGCTCCGTCCAGCGGTCCGAGGCCGTCCAGATCACCCGAACAGCCGAACGAGGCGCGAGCGTCGCCCGCAGCCTGCCCCAGCGGCCCGCCGCTTCCCACAGCCCTGCCCTGACCGCCCGGACATCCTCGGCCGTTGCGGAGGCCGCACCCGGCCCGGGTGCGTACAGCACCTGCTCCACCGCCCCCGCCACCCGGTGGACCGCGGCCACCGCCGGGCCGTCCAGGCCGCCCAGCCGTACGACGCGGGCGGCGGTCCTGCGAGGGGTCTGCGACTCGTCCGGCGCAATGCCGTGGTCCCACGCCGTGTCGGTGATCTCCCGCCAGGCGGACATCACCCTGGCCGACGCGTCCACGGCCGTACGTCCCTGCGAGGAGCCCAGCCGCCGGCCGCGGACCCTCATCCGCCAGAGCATCGGCACCAGGGGAAGCGTGAGCACCAGCAGGGCGCCGAGCACCCACAGCACCACCGTGCCCACCGGGGTCCCCGGATCGGTGGGATCCGCCGCGCCGGGAGCCGCGGACGCGCCGCACTCACCCTGGCGGCGCATCTGGGCCGGGCAGGACTCCGAGGCCGAGGGTGCGGCGGTGGGCGCCGCGGAGGCGCCGTCCGTCGGCAGCGCGGGGTCGCTCGGATTCTGCGAGGGCACGTCCGGCCGCGTGTACGCCGGGGTGCTTCCCCGGGACGGCGTCGGCTCGAAGCGGGTCCAGCCCACACCCTCGAAGTACAGCTCGGGCCAGGCGTGAGCGTCCCGCAGCCCGACGGACACGGAACCGTCCGCCTGGACCGTGCCGGGGGTGAAGCCCACCGCGACCCGGGCCGGAATGCCCAGGGTCCTGGCCATCGCGGCCATGGTGAAGGAGAAGTGGACGCAGAAGCCCTCCCTGTCCTTCAGGAACCGCTCGATCGCAGCGGTGCCCGTACCCGACGTCACCGTCGTGTCGTAGCGGAAACCGCCTTCCGAGGCGAACCAGTCCTGGAGCTTCACGGCCCGCTCGTAGTCGTTGGCGGAGCCCTCGGTCACCCGCTCGGCGGTCTCCTCGACGACATCGGGCAGGGACGGGGGGACGCGCGTGTACTCACGGGTCACGTCCGAGCGCGGCGCCATCGAGCCGGCGAGCTGTGCGGCCGTCGGCTCCACCACCAGACTGCTGACCTCGTACCGGGCACCGCGCGTCGTCTGGCCGTCGTCGCCGACGAGGGTGCGGCCCTCGGGTTCGTAGCGCCAGCGGCCCTGGATGTCCACCTCGCTCGCCGGGTAGGGGAGCGGCAGGTACGTCTGCTGGTAGGAGCGCGAGGCCGAGATGTTCGTCCGGATCTCGGTGACGGCGACGTCGCCGGCGAGTCCGGCCGGCTGCGGCAGCCTGTCCGGGACATCGCTCAGACGGCGGGTCGACGGACGCCACTCGCTGCCGTTGAACTGGTCCAGGGCCTGGATGCGCAGGTAGAAGCCCTGCGGGTCACCGGAGTTGGTGCGGTACGACATCACCTCCCGGTTCTCCGGCTGGTTCAGATCGTTCTGCAGCGAGACCAGTGGGTTCACCGCGGAGATGGTGCCCCCGCCGCTGCCGCTGCCCGACCCGCCCGTGCCGCCCAGCATTCCGCCGTCCAGTGCCGGAAGGGCGGCGGGCACGGCCAGTGCGATGCCCAGCGCCATCACGCCGATGCGCCGCCCCGTACGGACCGACGCCACGGGGTGCCCTGAACCGTCCAGGCCGGCCGTGAGGCCGCCCGACGTCCGGGACACACCACCGAAGACCCGGCCCCACCGGGCCAGCCGGTCCCGGCCCTCGGCCAGCAGGAGAAGGAGGTAACCGCAGGCCGCGAGCAGGAACCAGATCCACCCCGCCCCGCCGTCGGAGAGTCCTGCCGCGACCGAGTAGAGCGCGAGCAGCGGCAGACCGGCCGGAGCCGCCGCGCGGAAGGTCACCGCCAGGACGTCCACGGCGAGCCCGATCAGCAGCACACCGCCGATCAGCATCAGCCGGATGCCGTCCGTCGCCGGCGCGGGGATGGCGTACCTGCCCACGTCGTCGGCGCCCGCGGTCAGCAGCTCGGCGAGCCGCTGGACCGCCTGGGGGCCGGGCGCCGCACCGAACAGGGCGTACTCCCTGGCGAACGCCACGGTCAGCGTCAGCAGGGTGACGGCCACCTGGAGGGCGACCGTCAGGACCCGTGCCAGGCGCATCCGGCGGGCCAGCACCCCCACACCGCTCTGGATCGCCAGCAGGAACGCGGCCTGCAGAACCCACTTCGACGTCTCGACCAGGGGAAGCAGGGCCCCCGCCGCCAGCATCGTGGCCGCGAAGGCGCACAGCGCCAGTCGGCTGCGCCCGCTCATGACCATCCCCCGGAGAGCCCCGTCGTCGTTCCGGCCACGGAGGACTGCGCACCGGAGCCCTCCGTGCCGGCCTGTTGCCACAGCCGGGCGAGCTCCGCACCGGGCCGCACCGCCATCGCCGTCCAGCCCGCCTCGCGGAGCAGCCGCAGACGGTCGGAGGCGGGCGCGGGCGACACGGTCTCGCCACCGCGAGCCCAGTCCTCGCCGTCCAGTACGAAGGCGACGGCCCCGCTGCTCCGCTGCCGCATCCTGGCTGCCACCGCTGTCTGCTCCTCGTCGAGATCGCCGAAGAACGCCACCAGAAGGCCCTCGTTGCTCCCGCGCAGCACGTCGTGGGCGCGGGAGAGGCCGCCGCCGTCCGAGTGGTCGACGACCGCGAGGGTGTCCATCATCAGGCCCGTCGACTCCGCGGACTCCTGGGCCGAGCCGGCGAAGCCGTCGGCGGTCTCGCCCGGTACGGCGCTCCCCTCGTCGGTGAGCAGCCGGACGGCGAAGCCGCGCTCCAGCATGTGGGCCAGGGCGGACGCCGCCCCCGACACCGCCCACTCGAAGGCGGATTCGGGTCCGGCACCCTGGTAGGCGATGCGCCGGGTGTCCAGCAGCACCGTGCACCTGGCGCGCTGCGGCTGTTCCTCCCGGCGCACCATCAGCTCGCCGTACCGCGCGGTGGAGCGCCAGTGCACGCGTCGCAGGTCGTCCCCGTGGCGGTAGCCGCGCGGAATGATGTCGTCGTCACCGGCCAGCGCCAGCGAACGCTGCCTGCCGTCGCCGTATCCGGAAGCCTCCCCGGCCAGCCGCAGCGCCGGGAGCGGCTCGGTGCGCGGGATGACGACGAGGGTGTCGTAGGCGCTGAAGGACCGGGTCAGCTCGCACATCCCGAACGGATCGCTCAGCTGAAGCTGCAGCGGCCCCAGCGGATAGCGCCCCCGCAGATCGGACCGGACCCGGTAGGACACCTCCCGCACGCCCCCCGGTTCGACCCGGTCGAGCACGAACCGGGGCCGGGGGCCGAGAACGTAGGGAACGCGGTCCTGGAGCATGAGCAGGCCGGTGTGCAGCCGGGACACGTTGTCCATGCGCAGGTGGACCCGCGCCTCCGAGCCCGCCGGGACCCGGGAGGGCGACAGCCGCCGGCTGCCGGCCACCCGGTAGCGGGTGCGGTGGAGCACGGTGACGCAGACCAGCGGCAGCACCGCGAGCAGCAGCCCGACGCGGAGCAGGTCGCCCTGCCCCAGCACGTAGGCGCAGACCGCCGCCGCCAGGCCGGCGGCGAGGAAGGACCGCCCCCGCGTCGTCAGTCCGCCCAGAGCCGCCCGCAGGCCGCCCTTGTTGTCGCTGTGGTCCACGGGGCCGGGTGCCCCGGCCGCCATCACAGGCGCCGGACGCCGGGTTGACGGCCGTACACCGGGCTGCCGGGCCGCTGCTGCTGGGCGGGGGCGGCCGCTCCGCCCGACGTCGGCACCGGTGTCCGCTGCAGGATGTCCAGTACGACCTGTTCGGCCGTGCGGCGGTTGAGCTGCGCCTGCGCCGTCGGCAGCAGCCGGTGGGCGAGCACCGCGACCGCGAGGGCCTGGACGTCGTCCGGCAGGGCGTAGTCCCGCCCTGCCAGCGCGGCCGACGCCTTGGAGGCCCGCAGCAGGTGCAGCGTGGCGCGCGGTGAGGCCCCGAGTCTGAGATCGGGGTGCTGACGGGTGGCGGCCACCAGCTCCACGGCGTACCGGCGGACGGCCTCGGCCACATGGACCTTCCGCACCGCGTCGATCAGCTTCACGATGTCGTGGGCGTGCGCCACCGGCTGCAGGTCGTCCAGCGGCGAGGCCCCGCCGTGCACGTCGAGCATCTGGAGCTCGGCCTCGGCGCTGGGGTACCCGATCGACACACGGGCCATGAAGCGGTCGCGCTGCGCCTCGGGGAGGGGATAGGTCCCCTCCATCTCCACCGGGTTCTGGGTGGCCACGACCATGAAGGGATCGGGCAGCTCGTAGGTCTGGCCGTCGATCGTGACCTGGCGTTCCTCCATCGACTCCAGCAGCGCCGACTGGGTCTTGGGCGACGCGCGGTTGATCTCGTCGCCGATCACGATCTGGGCGAAGATCGCGCCCGGCTTGAACTCGAAGTCCCGGCGCTGCTGGTCGAAGATGGAGACACCGGTGATGTCCGAGGGCAGCAGGTCCGGCGTGAACTGGATGCGCCGCACCGAACAGTCGATGGACCGCGCCAGCGCCTTGGCCAGCATCGTCTTGCCGACGCCGGGCACATCCTCGATGAGGAGGTGCCCCTCGGCGAGCAGCACGGTCAGCGAAAGCCGTACGACCTCGGGCTTGCCCTCGATCACACCCTCGATCGACCTGCGCACCCGCTCAGCTGTGGTGGTCAGATCCGTGAGGCTCGCTCGATCGTCATAGGTCGTCACCCGGCCCTCCTCGGCCCCTTGTACACGGGCCGGCGCACAAAGCGCCCTGCCCGCCCCGAAATACGGACACTCTCCGGAGGACCCGGAGAGATGTCACACCCGCATTCTTGTTGCCGTTACCGCTTCGTGTCACTCGGCTGTGGACAAGTGGGAGTGAAATGCCGGATGCGGGCCGTATGTCGGGAGGAGTTCAGGAGGCGGGAAGGATCTCGCGCAGCTTGCCCGTCTTCACGTCGAAGACGAAACCGCGGACGTCGTCCTTGTGCAGGAGGAACGGCGAGGTGCGCACGCGCTGCATCGACTGCCGCACGTCCTGGTCGGCGTCGGAGTAGGACTCGACCGCCCAGGCCGGGCGCTGCCCGACCTCTCGCTCCAGGTCCTGCCGGAAGTCCTCGGTGAGCGACTCCATGCCGCAGTTCGTGTGGTGGATGAGGATGACGCTCCGGGTGCCGAGCGCCCGCTGGCTGATGGTCAGCGACCGGATGACGTCGTCGGTGACCACGCCGCCCGCGTTGCGGATGGTGTGGCAGTCGCCGAGCTCGAGCCCGAGTGCCCGGTGGAGGTCGAGGCGGGCGTCCATGCAGGCGACCACGGCGACCTTCAGCACGGGACGCGCGCCCATGCCCGGGTCGCTGAACGCCTCCGCGTAACGCGTGTTCAGGTCGACCAGCCGGTCGGTGACTGATCCTCCGGAACCGGCTTCGGAGGTGATGGCGGAATCGGTCTCGGCGGAAGGCTGCGCAGAAGTCGACATGGATACGACGTTAGCCGTCACAACCGCTCCCGGCGTGCTGTGGAAGGGGACAAAGAACGCCAACGAGGCTTGTTGTGAGGTACCCCACAAGCCTCACGTCCCGGCGTCCGGTCGAGTGAGCGCGTCGCACCGCTGCGGCGCTGCGACGCGCTGCGCGGTTCGTTGATCGGGAATGGATCGAATGGCAGGGTGGACTAAAGTGACGCGAAGTTACCGACACGCCAGCGCATTCTGCATATTTTTATACATTTCGATTTCCCCCGTGATGTGCGGCGTACGTGCGGCCCGGCCCTCTCCCGCTCGCCGGTCGGCCGACGCCTCCTTTCTCCGGCGCCGGCGGACCTCCCCTTCCGGGCGGGCGGGGACCGGACCGCACGTGCGGCCACACGGGGCAGAGCCTGAGAGGGCGCTTTGAGCCAGACCCGACACGTCCCGGTGATGCTCCAGCGATGCCTGGACCTGTTGGCCCCGGCTCTGGAGGCGACAGGGCCTCAGCCACCGGTCGTCGTCGACTGCACCCTCGGGCTCGGCGGACACAGCGAGGCCCTCCTCGCCGCCTTCCCCGCGGCCCGGCTGGTCGCTCTCGACCGCGACAAGGAAGCGCTGCGGCTCTCGGGCGAGCGCCTCGCCCCCTACGGCGACCGCGCCACGCTGGTGCACGCCGTCTACGACGAACTGCCCGAGGTGCTGGACCGCCTGGGAATCCCCAAGGTCCAGGGCGTCCTGTTCGACCTCGGCGTCTCCTCCATGCAACTGGACGAGGCCGACCGCGGCTTCGCCTACGCGCAGGACGCGCCGCTCGACATGCGCATGGACCAGACGACCGGCATCGGCGCGGCCGAGGTGCTCAACACGTACCCGCCGGGCGAACTGGTGCGGATCCTGCGCGCGTACGGCGAGGAGAAGCAGGCCAAGCGCATCGTCTCGGCCGTCGTGCGCGAACGCGAGAAGGAACCCTTCAGCAACAGTGCCCGCCTGGTCGAGCTGATCCGCGACTCCCTGCCCCAGGCCGCCAAGCGCACCGGCGGCAACCCGGCCAAGCGCACCTTCCAGGCGCTGCGCATCGAGGTCAACGGTGAACTCACCGTCCTGGAGCGTGCCGTTCCGGCCGCGGTGGCGAGCCTCGCGGTCGGTGGCCGGATCGCCGTCCTCTCGTACCACTCCCTGGAGGACCGGCTCGTCAAGCAGGTCTTCGCGGCGGGCGCGGCCAACACCGCGCCGCCCGGACTGCCCGTCGTCCCCGAGCGTTACCAGCCGCGGCTCAAGCTGCTGACCCGCGGAGCCGAACTGCCCACGGAGGAAGAGGTCGCCGAGAACAGGCGGGCCGCCCCCGCCAGGCTGCGAGGCGCCCAGCGGATCCGCGAGGAGGAGCGATGAGCGGGCCCCGCCGGACCGGCCGGACGCAGAGCGGGACGGTGGCACCGAGGTGACCGGAACGGCCGAGCCGATGAAGGGGCGAGCCGGCCGGCTCGCCCGGCTGATGCCGTCGGGGCCGAGCACCGCCGCCCGTACCCCCTTCGTCCTGCTGGTCGTGCTGCTGCTCACCGGTGGCCTGATCTCGCTGCTGCTGCTGAACTCGGCACTCAATGAAGGATCGTTCAGGCTGAGCAAGCTCAAGAGGGAGACCACCGAGCTCACCGACGAGCAGCAGGCACTGCAGCGGGACGTCGACGGCTACGCCGAACCCGACGCCCTGGAGCGCCGTGCCAGAGAGCTCGGCATGGTGCCCGGCGGCAGCCCCGCCTTCCTGGACCCGGACGGCACGGTGCGCGGAGTGCCCGAAAGGGCCACCGCCCAGCCGCCCCCCGTCGCGGCCCCCGAACCGGGGGCGAGCGCGGCCGGGCCGGCTTCGCCGTCCGGATCCTCCTCGCCGTCCGCACTCCCCGGGACGCCGTCCACGACTCCGACCACACCGCTTCCGACGAGCTCCGGCAGGTGACGCAGTGCCGTCCAAGGAACCGCCGCGCCGCCGCGTACCCGGCCCCGCGCGTCCCCGCAACGCGGCCGGCGGATCGGGGCGCCCCCGCCCCACCGCCCGACCCGAAGGGCGCCGCCCCCGGCGCCCGGCGGCCGGGAAGCGGCGCGGCGGCTCCCCGCAGTCCATCCGCCTCGGCAGCCCGCGCCCCCGGCTGCGCCTGATCAGCCTCTGCCTGACCCTCGTCATGCTGGCGTTCGTCGTGCGGCTCCTCCAGGTCCAGGCGGTCGACGCGAGCACCTACGCCGCCAAGGCCGAGAAGAACCGCTACCTGGAGTACACGATCGCCGCCGAACGCGGGGAGATCACCGACCGCGGCGGCATCGCCCTGGCCACGAGCGTCGACGCGCACGACATCACGGCCGACCCGAAGCTGTTCACACCCGAGGACAGCAAGGCCCCGGACGCCCCTCAGCAGGCGGCCGCCCTCCTCGCCCCGATCCTCGGCAAGGAGGAGGCGGAGCTGGCGAAGAAGCTCGCGACCCCCAAGAGCCGCTACACGGTGCTCGCACGGCGGCAGACCCCGCAGGTCTGGAAGCAGATCAAGGACCTCAAGTCCGTCTTCGCGGAGAAGGCCGCCGAGGACAGGGCGAACGGCGGGCCCGGAGCCGACGTGCTGGCCGGAGTCCTCCAGGAACCCACCACCAGGCGCGTGTACCCCAACGGTGACCTGGCCGCCGGGATACTGGGCTTCGTGAACGCCGAGGGCAAGGGCGGCGGCGGCCTGGAAGCACAGCTGAACAAGCAGCTCCAGGGCGAGGACGGCAAGATCCGCTACGCCCAGGCCGGCGGGCGTCCCGTGCCGACCGCCGGCTCCACGGAGATCCCGGCCGTCGCCGGCACCGACGTCGAGCTGACGATCGACCGCGACATCCAGTGGGCGGCCCAGCGCGCCATCGCCGACCAGGTCGAGCAGTCCGACGCGGACCGCGGCTACGTGATCGTCCAGAACACGAAGACCGGCGAGGTGCTCGCCATGGCCAACGCCCCCGGCTACGACCCCAACGACCTCGCGCAGAGCAACTCGGCCGCCCTGGGCAACGCGGCCCTCCAGGACGTGTACGAACCCGGATCCACCAGCAAGGTCATGTCCATGGCCGCCGTGCTGGAGGAGGGAGCCGCCACGCCCGGAACGCACGTCACGGTGCCCAACAGGCTGCACCGGGGCGACCGGCTCTTCAGGGACGACATCGACCACCCCACCTGGTACCTCACGCTCAACGGCGTACTCGCCAAATCGAGCAACATCGGCACCATCCTGGCCACCGGACAGCTGGGGAAGACCCAGGCCGAGGCCAACAAGGTCCTCTACTCCTACCTGCGGAAATTCGGCCTCGGCAGCACCACGGGGCTCGACTACCCGGGCGAGTCGCCCGGCATCGTCGCCAAGCCCCAGGACTGGTCGACCTCGCAGCAGTACACGATCCCGTTCGGACAGGGACTCTCGCTCAACGCCATGCAGGCGGCATCCGTCTACTCGACCATCGCCAACGGCGGGGTCCGGGTCGAGCCGACCCTGGTCCGGGGCACCAGGGAAGCCGGGGGCCGCTACGCGGCGTCCGAGGCGCCCGAGCGCACCCGGGTGGTCAGCGAGAAGACGGCCGGGACCCTGGCGAAGATGCTGGAGTCCGTGGTGGACGACAGGGAGGGCACCGGGACCAAGGCCCACATCCAGGGCTACCGGGTGGCGGGCAAGACCGGCACGGCCAACCGCGTCGACCCCGTACGCGGCGTCTACAAGGGGTACACCGCGTCCTTCGCGGGCTTCGCCCCTGCCGACGATCCGCAGATCACCGTCTACTGCGCCATCCAGAACCCCACCAAGGGCAGCTACTTCGGCGGCCAGATCTGCGGCCCGATCTACAAGAAGGTCATGGAGTTCGCCCTGAAGACACTCCAGACACCTCCCTCCGGCAGCGATCCAGCCAGGCTGCCGGTGTCCTTCAAGCCCGGCGAGTAACTCGGGGGAACCCTCAGTGACGACCATCACCCCTGATCCCGGGAAACGGAACGAGAAGTACCGCAACCCCGGCCCCTCACTTCGCGAGAGGCCGGGTCCGCCCGGTACGCTCACCGCCGTGCCCCACGCTGATCAGTGCCAAACCACTCAGAAGGACGCGCCTGTGAACTACCCGGGAGCGCCCCGACCGGACCGGCTCAGGCCGACGTCCCTCGGAGAGCTGGCAGCCCGGCTCGGTGCCGGACCGCAGGATTCCGGTGAGGTCACCGGCATCACCCACGACTCCCGGGCCGTGCGCCCGGGGGACGTGTACGCGGCCCTGCCCGGTGCCCGCTTCCACGGCGCCGACTTCGCCGCCCAGGCCGCCGGCCTCGGAGCCGCGGCGATCCTCACCGACCCGTCGGGCGCCGAGCGCGCCGCCGCCACCGGCCTCCCGGTCCTCGTCACCGGCAATCCGCGCGGCCGGATGGGCGAGATCGCCGCCGAGATCTACGGACGGCCGGGTGTCGGCCTCCTCCAGATCGGGATCACCGGAACATCCGGCAAGACCACCACGGCCTACCTCGTCGAGGGCGGGCTGCGCGGCGCCGGACGCAGCACCGGACTCATCGGCACCGTCGAGATGAGGATCGGCGACGAGCGCATCAAGTCGGAGCGCACCACCCCGGAAGCCACCGACCTGCAGGCCCTGTTCGCCGTCATGCGCGAACGCGGTGTCGAGGCGGTGGCCATGGAGGTCTCCAGCCACGCCCTGGTGCTCGGCCGGGTCGACGGCTGCGTCTTCGACGTCGCCGTGTTCAACAACCTCAGCCCGGAGCACATGGAGTTCCACTCCGGGATGGAGGACTACTTCCAGGCCAAGGCGCAGCTGTTCACCCCGCAGCGCAGCAAGCTCGGTGTCGTCAACTTCGACGACGAGTACGGCCGCAGGCTCGTGGAGGAGGCGTCCGTCCCGGTCGTCACCTTCTCCGCGGAGGGCCACCCGGACGCCGAGTGGAGGGCCGAGGACGTGGAGGTCGGCCCGCAGGACAGCACCTTCACCGTGATCGGCCCCAAGGGCGAGCGCATCACCGCCCGGGCACCGCTGCCCGGCCCGTTCAACGTCGCCAACACCCTCGCCGCGATCGTCACCCTGGCCGTCGCGGGCGTCGACCCGCAGACCGCCGCAGACGGCGTCGCGGCCGTCCCCGGCGTCCCGGGCCGGCTGGAACGCATCGACGCCGGACAGCCGTATCTCGCCGTCGTCGACTACGCGCACAAGACCGATGCCGTCGATTCGGTCCTGCGCTCCCTGCAGAAGGTCACCGAGGGCCGGGTGCACATCGTGCTCGGCTGCGGCGGCGACCGCGACACGACGAAGCGCGGTCCCATGGGCGCCACGGCCGCACGGCTCGCCGACACCGCCGTGCTGACCTCCGACAACCCACGCTCCGAGGACCCTCTCGCGATCCTCGCCGCCATGCTCATCGGTGCGGCCGAGGTGCCCGTCCATGAGCGCGGCGAGGTGATCGTGGAGGCCGACAGGGCAGCCGCCATCGCCGCCGCGGTCGCCAGGGCCGAGCCCGGCGACACCGTGCTGGTGGCCGGAAAGGGACACGAGCAGGGCCAGGACATCCACGGAGTGGTACGTCCCTTCGACGACCGCCAGGTCCTTCGCGAGGCCATCGAGCGCTCCTTGGGGAGCGCGAGCGCCGGGCGCGCCCCCGAGGACCTCGTACACACCCAGAACAACAGTCAGGGATGACCAAGTGATCGCCCTTTCCCTCGCCGAGATCGCCGGAATCGTCGGCGGGCAGCCGCACGACGTGCCGGACCCGTCCGCCGTCGTCACCGGACCCGTCGTCATCGACTCCCGGGAGGTGCGCCAGGGCTCCCTGTTCGCAGCGTTCGCGGGCGAGCGGGTGGACGGCCACGACTTCGCGCGCCGTGCCGTCGAGGCCGGCGCTGTGGCCGTGCTCGCCGCCCGCCCCGTCGGCGTCCCGGCGATCGTCGTCGACGACGTCGTGGGAGCGCTCGGCGCCCTCGCCCGCGCCGCCGTCGAACGCCTCGGCACCACCGTCGTCGCGCTGACCGGATCCGCGGGCAAGACGTCCACGAAGGACCTGATCGCCCAGCTGCTGGAGCGCAAGGCCCCCACCGTCTGGACGCCCGGCTCCCTCAACAACGAGATCGGTCTGCCGCTCACCGCGCTGCGCGCGACCGCGGAGACCCGCCACCTCGTACTGGAGATGGGGGCGAGGGGTGTCGGCCACATCCACTACCTCGCCGACCTGACACCACCGAAGATCGGTCTGGTCCTGAACGTGGGCAGCGCCCACATCGGAGAGTTCGGCAGCCGCGAGGCGATCGCCCAGGCCAAGGGCGAGCTCGTGGAGGTCCTCCCGGAGGACGGCACCGCCGTCCTCAACGCCGACGACCCGCTCGTGCGGGCGATGGCGTCCCGCACAAAAGCCCGGGTGCTCCTCTTCGGCGAGGCCCCGGATGCGGACGTACGGGGAGAGAACGTGCGGCTCACCGACGACGGCCGCCCCGCTTTCGCGCTCCACACACCCACCGGGTGCAGCGACGTGACCTTGCGCCTGTACGGTGAGCACCACGTGTCGAACGCGCTCGCCGCGGCCGCCGTCGCCCATGAGTTGGGCATGTCCGTCACCGAGATCGCCGAGGCGCTCTCCGAGGCGGGCACCCTCTCCCGCTGGCGCATGGAGGTCACCGAGCGTCCGGACGGTGTGACGGTCGTCAATGACGCCTACAACGCGAACCCCGAATCCATGAAGGCCGCACTCCGTGCGCTGGCCGCCATGGGCAAGGCCCGACAGGCGGGAGGGGGGCGCACGTGGGCGGTGCTCGGTCAGATGGCCGAGCTCGGTGACACGTCGCTCGCCGAACACGACGCCGTCGGACGGCTCGCCGTCCGGCTCAACGTCAGCAAGCTCGTCGCTGTCGGAGGACAAGAAGCCTCCTGGCTGCAACTGGGCGCATATAACGAGGGTTCGTGGGGTGAGGAGTCGGTGCACGTGTCCGACGCACAGGCGGCCGTCGACCTGTTGCGCAGTGAACTGCGCCCGGGAGACGTCGTGCTGGTGAAGGCGTCCCGGTCGGTCGGCCTGGAGAAGGTCGCCCTGGCACTGCTGGAGACGACCGAGGGCGAGGTCGCCGTCCGATGAGGCAGATCCTCTTCGCGGGAGCCATAGGGCTCTTCCTGACCCTGGTCGGCACTCCGCTGCTGATCAAACTTCTGGCCCGCAAGGGCTACGGGCAGTTCATCCGGGACGACGGCCCGCGTACCCACGGCAGTAAAAAGGGCACGCCCACCATGGGTGGCATCGCCTTCATCCTGGCGACGATCATCGCGTACGTCCTGGCGAAGGTGATCACCGGCGAGGAGATGCGCTTCTCCGGTGTCCTCGTCCTGTTCCTGATGGCCGGGATGGGCCTCGTCGGCTTCCTCGACGACTACATCAAGATCGTGAAGCAGCGCTCGCTGGGTCTGCGGGCCAAGGCGAAGATGGCCGGCCAGCTGATCGTCGGCATCGCCTTCGCGGTGCTCTCGCTCCAGTTCGCCGACCTCCGCGGCAACACCCCCGCCTCCACCCGGCTCTCGTTCGTCGAGGACTTCGGCTGGTCCATCGGCCCGGTGCTGTTCTGTGTCTGGGCACTGTTCATGATTCTCGCCATGTCCAACGGCGTGAACCTGACGGACGGTCTGGACGGCCTGGCCACCGGCGCGTCGGTGATGGTCTTCGGCGCCTACACCTTCATCGGGCTGTGGCAGTTCCAGGAGTCCTGCGCCAACGCCACCACCCTCACCAACCCCAGTGCCTGCTTCGAGGTGCGTGATCCACTCGATCTCGCGGTCGTCGCGTCCGCCCTCATGGGCTCCTGCTTCGGCTTCCTGTGGTGGAACACCTCGCCCGCGAAGATCTTCATGGGTGACACCGGCTCGCTCGCCCTCGGCGGTGCGCTCGCCGGCCTCGCGATCTGCTCCCGCACCGAGTTCCTGATGGCCATCCTCGGCGGCCTCTTCGTGATGATCACCATGTCCGTGGTCATCCAGGTCGGTTCCTTCAAGATGACCGGCAAGCGGGTCTTCCGCATGGCCCCGCTCCAGCACCACTTCGAACTCAAGGGGTGGTCCGAAGTCCTTGTCGTGGTCCGCTTCTGGATCATCCAGGGCATGTGCGTGATCGTCGGCCTCGGCCTCTTCTACGCGGGATGGGCAGCCAAGAAGTGAGCAACGTGGACTGGCAGGGCAAGCACGTCACGGTCGCCGGGCTCGGCGTCAGCGGTCTCCCCGCCGCCCGTGCCCTGCACGAGCGGGGGGCCCTCGTCACCGTCGTCAACGACGGCGACGACGAGCGCTCCCGCGCCCAGGCGGCCGAACTGGAGGCGCTCGGCATCACCGTGCGCCTCGGCGACGGCGACACCCTGCCCCCGTCCACCGAGCTCGTCGTCACGGCCCCCGGCTGGAAGCCCGGCAAGCCGCTCTTCCAGGCAGCCGCCGAGGCGGACGTCCCCGTCTGGGGCGACGTCGAACTCGCCTGGCGGCTGCGGGGGCCCGATGCCGCACCCTGGCTCGCGGTCACCGGCACCAACGGCAAGACCACGACCGTCCGGATGCTCGCCTCGATCCTCGAAGCGGCGGGCCTGCGCACCGCGGCCGTCGGCAACATCGGTGTCTCCCTGCTGGACGCGGTGCTCGGCGAGGAGACGTACGACGTCCTCGCCGTCGAGCTCTCCAGCTACCAGCTCCACTGGGCGCCCTCGCTGCGCGCCCACTCCGGGGCCGTGCTCAACCTGGCCCCCGACCACCTCGACTGGCACGGCTCCATGGCCGCCTACGCCGCCGACAAGGGCCGGATCTACGAGGGCAACACCGTCGCCTGCGTCTACAACGCGCAGGACGGCGCGACGGAGGACCTCGTGCGCGAGGCCGACGTGGAGGAGGGCTGCCGGGCCATCGGCTTCACCCTCGGTACACCGGGCCCCTCGCAGCTCGGGGTGGTCGACGGCATCCTCGTCGACCGCGCCTTCGTCGCGAACCGGCAGAAGCAGGCGCAGGAGCTCGCCGAGGTCGGCGACGTGAACCCGCCGGCTCCCCACAACATCGCCAACGCCCTCGCGGCGGCCGCACTGGCCCGCGCCTTCGGCGTGGAGCCCGCCGCCGTCCGCGACGGGCTGCGGGCCTTCCGCCCCGACGCCCACCGCATCGAGCACGTCGCCGACGTGGCCGGTGTCACGTACATCGACGACTCCAAGGCCACCAACACGCATGCCGCCGAGGCCTCCCTCGCGGCCTACGACCCGATCGTGTGGATCGCCGGCGGCCTCGCCAAGGGCGCCAGCTTCGACGAGCTGGCGGGCGGGGCCGCGAAGCGGCTGAGGGGTGTCGTGCTGATGGGCGCCGACCGGGCGCTGATCCGCGAAGCCCTGGCGCGACACGCCCCCGAGGTACCGGTGGTCGACCTCGACCGGACCGACACTGGGGCGATGTCCGCAGCGGTCCGCGAAGCGGCACGGCTGGCCCTGCCGGGTGACACCGTCCTGCTGGCCCCGGCCTGCGCCTCGATGGACATGTTCGTCAACTACAACAAGCGTGGCGAGGCGTTCGCGGACGCGGTCCGCCAACTCGCCGACGAGAGCGCCTGACG
Source organism: Streptomyces sp. NPDC057287 (assembly GCF_042667905.1). NCBI lineage: Bacteria > Bacillati > Actinomycetota > Actinomycetes > Kitasatosporales > Streptomycetaceae > Streptomyces > Streptomyces sp. NPDC057287. The sequence goes on from NZ_JBHUYV010000007.1 coordinate 312,678, forward strand.
GGCCCGGTCCCCGCGTCGTACCGTCCCGGAGGACCGGAACCGTCCGGGGCCCGGTCGCGAGCAGCACCGCCGCGGGCCCCCGCGCCCGGCGGCAGCCCCGGGCACGAGCAGTGGAGGGGACAGCGACAATGCCGGCCGACGAGAGCTCAGCCGCGCGCGGAGGCGACCGCGCACGGGCGGCAGCGGCGATCAGCCGGGCGCTCACCCCGCCCCTGCCCGCAGGACCGCTGCCGACGGGCCCCGGCCCCCTCGCTGGACTCGTCCTGCGGAGCCGGCCCGCGACCGGCTCCCGGCGGCCCCCCGCGCCCCGTGGCGGCGCCGGGGGCACCGGTACGCCGCCAGGGCCGCGCAGGGGCGCCGGGGTGCGGCGGATGTACGAGCAGGCGCGACGGGCCTGGGACCGCCCCCTGACCGCGTACTACCTGATCCTCGGATCGAGCCTGCTGATCACCGTGCTCGGCCTCGTCATGGTCTACTCCGCCTCGATGATCAAGGCACTGGAGCTGGCGCGGCCCGGAACGTACTTCTTCCGCAAGCAGTTCCTGGCGGCCGTGATCGGGGCCGGACTGATGCTGCTGGCCTCCAGGATGCCCCTCAAGCTCCACCGGGCGCTGGCCTACCCGCTGCTGGCGGGCACGGTCTTCCTGATGGTCCTGGTCCAGGTGCCGGGGATAGGGATGTCGGTCAACGGCAACCAGAACTGGATCTATCTCGGGGGCCCCTTCCAGCTCCAGCCCAGCGAGTTCGGCAAGCTCGCCCTCATCCTCTGGGGCGCGGACCTGCTCGCCCGCAAACAGGACAAACGGCTGCTGGCCCAGTGGAAGCACATGCTCGTCCCGCTCGTCCCGGTGGCGTTCATGCTGCTCGGACTGATCATGCTCGGCGGCGACATGGGCACCGCGATCATTCTCACGGCCATCCTCTTCGGGCTGCTCTGGCTGGCCGGCGCACCGACCCGGCTCTTCGCCGGCGTGCTCGCCTTCGCCGGCCTCATCGGGTTCGTGCTCATCAAGACCAGTCCGAACCGCATGTCCCGGCTCGGCTGCATCGGCGCGTCGGAGCCCGGCCCCGGTGACTCGTGCTGGCAGGCGGTGCACGGAATCTACGCCCTGGCATCCGGCGGATGGTTCGGTTCCGGGCTCGGTGCGAGTGTGGAAAAATGGGGTCAACTTCCCGAACCCCACACCGACTTCATCTTCGCCATCACCGGGGAGGAACTGGGCCTGGCGGGGACGCTGTCGGTACTGGCCCTGTTCGCGGCTCTAGGCTATGCGGGTATCCGCGTGGCCGGACGCACGGAGGACCCCTTCGTCAGGTACGCAGCGGGAGGCGTGACCACCTGGATCACGGCGCAGGCCGTGATCAACATCGGTGCGGTGCTCGGCCTGTTGCCGATCGCCGGTGTCCCGCTGCCGCTGTTCTCCTACGGGGGGTCGGCCCTGCTGCCGACCATGTTCGCTGTCGGGCTCATGATCGCCTTCGCGCGTGAGGACCCTGCGGCGAGAGCTGCCCTGGCCATGCGGAGGCCCGGGGTCAGATGGAAGACGATGAGACGGCGCGTCATGAAGCGTCCGTCCGGAGAGCGGTGAATTTCGGTGCATGTCGTACTCGCCGGCGGGGGGACCGCCGGGCACATCGAGCCCGCGCTTGCCCTCGCAGACGCCCTGCGGAGGCAGGACCCGGCCGTGGGAATCACTGCCCTCGGCACGGAGCGCGGACTCGAGACCAGGCTCGTACCCGAGCGGGGGTACGACCTGGCCCTGATCCCTGCCGTACCGCTGCCGCGCAAGCCCACGCCCGAGCTGATCACCGTCCCGGGGCGGCTGCGCGGCACCATCAAGGCGGCCGAGCAGATCCTGGAGCGCACCAAGGCGGACTGCGTGGTCGGCTTCGGGGGCTACGTGGCCCTGCCCGGCTATCTGGCGGCCAAGCGCGCCGGTGTCCCGATCGTCGTCCATGAGGCCAACGCGAGGCCGGGACTGGCCAACAAGATCGGTTCGCGGTACGCCCACGGGGTCGCCGTCTCCACCCCGGACAGCAAGCTGCGCGGCGCCCGCTACATCGGCATCCCGCTGCGCCGCACCATCGCCACCCTGGACCGGGCCCGGGTCCGCCCGGAGGCGCGTGCCGCCTTCGGCCTCGACCCCAACCTGCCGACGCTGCTGGTCTCCGGCGGCTCGCAGGGCGCCCGCCACCTCAACGAGGTCGTCACACGGATCGCGCCGCTGCTGCAGCGGTCCGGAATCCAGATCCTCCACGTGGTCGGCCCGAAGAACGAATTGCCGCGTATCGACAACATGCCCGGGATGCCGCCCTACATCCCGGTACCGTACGTGGACCGGATGGACCTCGCGTACGCCGCGGCCGACATGATGCTCTGCCGTGCGGGCGCGATGACCGTCGCCGAACTGACCGCCGTCGGGCTGCCCGCCGCGTACGTCCCGTTGCCGATCGGCAACGGCGAACAGCGGCTCAACGCCCAGCCGGTGGTCAACGCCGGCGGCGGTCTGCTGGTCGACGACGCGGCGCTCACCCCGGAATGGGTGCAGGGCAACGTCCTGCCGGTGCTCTCGGATCCGCACCGGCTGTACGAGATGTCCCGTGCCGCCGCGGAGTTCGGGCGACGGGACGCCGACGACCTGCTCGTCGGCATGGTGTACGAGGCGATTGCCGCACGCCGCCAGGCGTGAGGCGGTGCGGACCCGGGGCGTGCGCCCCGGGTCCGGCGAAGGAGCGAGCGTGGCCGGACCGACGACCGCCCAGCGCGGCGAGGCCGGGCGGGCCGACACCCCGGCCCGCCCGCCGCACATCGGCCCCGAGGGGCCACGGCTGACGGGCCGTACACGACTGGTACTGGCCGCGCTTGGCCTGGTCCTGATCGCGTCCGCCACGGTCTGGGTCCTCTACGGATCGTCCTGGCTGAGGCTGGAGCGGGTGACGACCACCGGTACCGGCGTCCTGACCCGGAGCGAGGTGGAGGCCGCGGCGGCGGCCCCGGTCGGATCCCCGCTGATCTCGGTGGACACCGACGCGATCGCGGACCGGCTGCGCCGCAAGCTGCCCCGTATCGACTCCGTGGACGTCGTACGGTCGTGGCCGCACGGTGTCGGCCTCGAAGTGACCGAACGCAAGCCGGTCCTGCTGGTGGAGAAGGGCAAGAGGTTCGTCGAAGTGGACGCGAAGGGCGTGCGATTCGCGACCGTGGACAAAGCGCCCCCGCATGTGCCCCTGCTGGAGCTGACGCCCGACCGGTCGGCGAGCCTGCGTCGCTTCGGCAGCGACCGCCTGGTGCGGGAGGCGGTCCGCGTCGCGGGGGACCTCCCGGCACGGATCGCCGGGGAGACCAGGGTCGTGCGGACCACCTCGTACGACTCCACCGTCCTGGAACTGACAGGTGGGCGAACGGTGATGTGGGGCAGCAGTGAGGAGGGGTCCGTGAAGGCGCGGGTGCTCACCGCTCTCATGAAAGCGTCTCCCAAAGCGGGACACTTCGACGTGAGTGCCCCCACCGCCCCTGCGGTGTCGAAGAGTTGACGCACGTTTGGCCTGGCCAGCCCCCTGGTTGGTCAGCGCTACGGGTGATCACATAGGGTGAAAAGAAAAACGGGAGGTTCGGCGTGTTCGTTGAACGTGCGCCACTTGTCGACTTAGTGTCCTGTTCGGAAGAGTCAAAGAAGCAGACACACTGGTAACCCTAAACTTCAACGTTAGGGTTTGGGTCGGCGTCCGGACCGACCCAATCGGCATCCGTCGTCGCGGCGGGACTACCGCGAAGCGACGACACGTAACTCGAGGCGAGAGGCCTTCGACGTGGCAGCACCGCAGAACTACCTCGCAGTCATCAAGGTCATCGGTGTCGGCGGCGGTGGTGTCAATGCCATCAACCGAATGATCGAGGTCGGTCTCAAGGGCGTCGAGTTCATCGCGATCAACACCGATGCGCAAGCACTGTTGATGAGCGACGCCGACGTCAAGCTCGACGTCGGCCGTGAACTCACCCGTGGCCTCGGCGCCGGGGCGAACCCGGCCGTCGGTCGTAAGGCGGCAGAGGACCACCGTGAGGAGATCGAGGAGGTCCTCAAGGGGGCCGACATGGTCTTCGTCACCGCCGGAGAAGGCGGCGGCACCGGCACCGGCGGCGCACCCGTCGTCGCCAACATCGCGCGCTCACTGGGCGCCCTGACGATCGGTGTGGTCACCCGCCCGTTCACCTTCGAGGGCCGGCGACGCGCGAACCAGGCGGAGGACGGCATCGCCGAGCTCCGCGAAGAGGTCGACACCCTCATCGTCATTCCCAACGACCGGCTGCTGTCCATCTCGGACCGCCAGGTCAGCGTGCTCGACGCGTTCAAGTCGGCCGACCAGGTGCTGCTCTCGGGCGTCCAGGGCATCACCGACCTCATCACCACACCCGGCCTGATCAACCTCGACTTCGCCGACGTCAAGTCGGTCATGTCCGAGGCCGGATCGGCGCTCATGGGCATCGGCTCCGCCCGCGGCGACGACCGCGCGGTGGCCGCCGCGGAGATGGCGATCTCCTCGCCGCTCCTGGAGGCGTCCATCGACGGCGCCCGCGGTGTCCTGCTCTCCATCTCCGGCGGCAGCGACCTCGGTCTCTTCGAGATCAACGAGGCCGCACAGCTGGTGAGCGAGGCGGCCCACCCGGAGGCGAACATCATCTTCGGCGCGGTCATCGACGACGCCCTGGGCGACGAGGTGCGGGTCACCGTCATCGCCGCGGGCTTCGACGGGGGACAGCCGCCGGCCCGCCGGGAGACCGTCCTCGGGGCGAGCTCCGGCAAGCGTGAGGAGCCGGCTCCGCCGGCCCGGACCGCCGAGCCGGCGCGCCAGTCCGGCGGACTGGGCTCCGTGCCTCCGCGTGAGGAGTCCCAGGCGCCGGCCGAGCCGACGCCGGTGGCCAACGAGACCTCGCTGCCGCAGGTCTCCCCGCCGCACGTCCCGACGGCCCGTCCCTACCAGGACAACCAGGCCGAAGAGCTGGACGTACCGGACTTCTTGAAGTGATAGGTCCGCAGCACGCGGCGAAAGCCGCGGAGTCTTCGGCGGGCGGCGCCCACTTCGCCTTCACCGACAGGTGGGGCGGAGTGAGCGCCGTTCCGTACGAGGAGCTCAACCTCGGCGGTGCGGTCGGCGACGACCCCGCCGCCGTCGGCACGAACCGTGCGCGTGCGGCCCGTTCCCTCGGCCTCGACCCGGACCGCGTGGTCTGGATGAACCAGGTGCACGGGCGGGACGTGGCCGTGGTCGACGGCCCCTGGGCCGATGCCTCCGCCACCTCGGGCATTCCCGCCGTGGACGCCGTGGTGACGACGCGGCGGGGACTCCCGCTCGCTGTGCTCACCGCGGACTGCACCCCCGTACTGCTCGCCGACCCGGTGGCGGGTGTGGTCGCCGCCGCCCATGCGGGGCGGCCCGGCCTGGTCGCCGGGATCGTTCCCGCCGCGGTCGAGGCCATGATCACGCTCGGTGCCGAACCGTCCCGGATCGTCGCCCACACCGGACCCGCCGTGTGCGGGCGGTGCTACGAGGTCCCGGAGCGGATGCGCGCGGAGGTCGCCGAGGTGGTCCCGGCATCGTGGTCGGAGACCAGCTGGGGCACCCCGGCGGTGGACGTCACGGCCGGAGTCCACGCCCAGCTCGACGAGCTCGGCGTCACGGACCGGCACAGCTCGCCGTCCTGCACCCTGGAATCCGGCGACCACTTCTCCTACCGTCGCGACCGCACCACGGGTCGGCTCGCCGGATATGTCTGGTTGGACTGATAGGGCATGACGGATCGCAGGACTGAACTCGCGGCGAACCTGGCGCAGGTGGAGGAACGCATTGCCTCCGCCTGTCTCTCGGCCGGCCGCAAGCGGGAAGAAGTGACCCTCATCGTGGTCACCAAGACCTACCCCGCGAGTGACGTGCGCATTCTGCACGGACTCGGTGTGCGCCATGTCGCGGAGAACCGTGACCAGGACGCGGCGCCAAAAGCCGCGGCATGTGCGGATCTGTCTCTCACATGGCACTTTGTCGGACAGTTGCAGACCAACAAGGTCCGTTCCGTGGCCGGATATTCCGACGTGGTGCAGTCCGTCGACCGGGTGAAGCTCGTCACCGCCCTGTCCGCGGCGGCCGTCAGGGACGCGCGTGAGCTCGGCTGCCTCATCCAGGTCGCCCTGGACGCGGAGAGCGGCGAACGCGGAGACCGGGGCGGCGTCGCGCCGGACGCGATCGAGGAGTTGGCCGCGTCGGTCGCATCGGCCGAAGGGCTCAGGCTGGACGGCCTGATGACGGTCGCCCCGCTCGCCGGCCCTTACGCCGGACGGCAACGGGCCGCGTTCGACCGCCTGATGGAATTCTCATCCCGCCTGCGCAGGAACCATCCGGCTGCGAACATGGTCTCTGCTGGGATGAGCGCGGATCTCGAGGACGCGGTCGCGGCCGGAGCGACACATGTACGCGTCGGTACGGCGGTACTCGGAGTCCGACCCCGGCTCGGGTAACGTCGCGAAGCAAGTCGGACCACAGCAGAAAATATGGTCATTCCCGCTTGATGCGGGTGGGCCGGAGTGGATCTCGGGCACTTGGTGACACGAATGCCGATCCACCACAGAGCGGAGGACTCGGAGCATGGCCGGCGCGATGCGCAAGATGGCGGTCTACCTCGGCCTCGTGGAGGACGATGGGTACGACGGTCCGGGGTTCGACCCCGACGACGAATTCGAACCCGAGCCGGAGCCCGAGCGCGACCGGCGGCGGCATCAGCCCGCGCATCCGGTCGAGCGGGAACGGGACGAACCGGTACGAGCGGTGCAGCCCCCCGCTCCGCGGGAGCCGGTTCAGCTCCCGGCGGAAAGCGGACGACCCGCCCGAATCGCACCCGTGGCATCCATCACACCTGACCGCCCGAACATGGAGAAGAACGCACCGGTGATCATGCCCAAGGTCGTGTCCGAGCGGGAGCCCTACCGGATCACCACGCTGCACCCCAGGACCTATAACGAGGCCCGTACCATCGGGGAACACTTCCGTGAGGGCACTCCGGTGATCATGAATCTCACGGAGATGGACGACACGGATGCGAAGCGACTTGTCGACTTTGCCGCGGGACTCGTCTTCGGTCTCCATGGCAGCATTGAGCGTGTGACGCAGAAGGTGTTCCTGTTGTCGCCTGCTAACGTCGATGTCACGGCGGAGGACAAGGCCCGCATCGCAGAGGGCGGGTTCTTCAACCAGAGCTGAGAACACCGGGAACAAGCCCGGCCGGGAGGCCGGGGGCTACGAGAGCCAGGGGAGAGGGAAGCGCGGGACATGGGCGTCGCACTGGATGTGGTCTATATCGCGCTGATGTGTTTCCTCATCGTGCTGATCTTCCGGCTGGTCATGGACTATGTCTTCCAGTTCGCACGTTCATGGCAGCCAGGCAAGGCGATGGTGGTCGTTCTCGAGGGCACTTACACTGTCACGGATCCACCACTGAAGCTTCTGCGGCGGTTCATACCGCCGTTGCGTCTCGGGGGCGTGGCACTTGACCTGTCCTTCTTCGTTCTGATGATCATCGTCTACATTCTGCTCAGCCTTGTGGGCAAGCTTGCGAGCAGCGTGTGAACGATACGGTCTTGCCGACTGCCGACGACTACGTAGAGGTGAAGAAGAGATGCCGCTGACCCCCGAGGACGTGCGGAACAAGCAGTTCACGACGGTCCGCCTCCGAGAAGGCTATGACGAGGACGAGGTCGATGCCTTCCTCGACGAGGTCGAATCGGAACTGACGCGCCTGCTCCGCGAGAACGAGGACCTGCGCGCCAAGCTGGCCGCCGCCACGCGTGCGGCCGCGCAGAACCAGCAGCAGCAGGGAATGCGTAAACCGCCGGAGCAGCAGGAACGGCCAGGGGCCCCGGTGCCCGCCGCCATATCTGGTCCACCGGTACAGCAGCAGCAGCCCCCGCAGATGGGTCCCCCCCAGCTGCCCGGTGGCGCTCCCCAGCTGCCTGCCGGTCCCAGCGGCCATGGCCCCCAGGGTGGCCACGGTCCCGGTCCGCAGGGCCCGCACGGCCCCGGCCCGATGCAGGGCGGTCCCATGGGTGGCCCGATGGGCGGCCCCATGGGCGGTCACGCCCCCCAGCAGCAGCAGATGCAGCAGATGCAGCAGCAGCAGCAGATGCAGCAGCCCGGTCAGGGCCCCGGCGGCGACAGTGCCGCCCGTGTCCTCTCCCTTGCTCAGCAGACCGCCGACCAGGCGATCGCGGAGGCCCGTTCCGAGGCCAACAAGATCGTCGGCGAGGCGCGCAGCCGTGCCGAGGGTCTCGAGCGTGACGCCCGCGCCAAGGCGGACGCCCTCGAGCGGGACGCGCAGGAGAAGCACCGCGTGGCGATGGGCTCGCTGGAGTCGGCCCGCGCGACGCTGGAACGCAAGGTCGAGGACCTGCGTGGCTTCGAGCGCGAGTACCGGACCCGTCTGAAGTCCTACCTGGAGAGCCAGCTGCGTCAGCTGGAGACCCAGGCCGACGACTCGCTGGCTCCGCCGCGTACCCCCGCCGCGGCCTCGCTGCCGCCGTCGCCCTCGCTGGCTCCGGCCGGTGCGGGTGCGATGGGGCACACCATGGGCGGCAACCACGGCGGCCACGGCAACCAGCAGATGGGCGGCGGCAACCAGTCGATGGGCGGTGGCCCGTCGTACGGTGGCGGCCAGCAGCAGATGTCGCCCGCGATGACGCAGCCGATGGCACCGGTGCGGCCGCAGGCGCCGCAGCCGATGCAGCAGGCGCCGTCGCCGATGCGCGGGTTCCTGATCGACGAGGACGACAACTGATCGCTTCGCGCTCGCTGAGCGCGTAGCCGTCGGCAGGCAGAGGGCCGGGGCCCCGGGGTGTGCCCGGGGCCCCGCCCGCGGTGGTTGCCGGTTGGCGGGGGGGGCGTGGGGGTTTGGCCGG